>NZ_JBALDZ010000161.1:0-62187 GCF_036917155.1 Nostoc sp.
TCTTGCTCTAAACGGTTAGTCTGGTCAGGTGAAGTCTCCTACAAGCCCCTAGCTTCAGCTATGGGGTTGGTACTCAACTAGAGAACCCTGACAGTTTCATAAGTAAGGCGGACAATGCCAATTTTATACCTTATACTCAATTGAATTGTTCTAACAATATCTCAACGCTAGCATTATGATCCAGAAAAGAAAATAAATGCCAGTAGCGGAGTTTTCCTTCTTTATCTAATACAAACTGTGCTGGCAAAGGCGCTCCCAGTGCCTGTCCTACTTGATAGGTACGAAATACTCTACAACTAGGATCACTCAATAATGGCATTTGTAAGCCTAAATCTCTCACAACTATTTGACTCTGCCGTTCATCGGTACTAGTAATCATTAAAACTTCTATACCAAGTTTTTTAAATTGTTCATAGTTTTCATTTAACTCTTTGATGTGAGGAAAACAAAAAGGACAATATTGCTTTTCAGTAAAGATGCGAGTAAAGGCAATTAACACAGGTTGTTTGCCTTTATAATCAGACAATTTTACTAATCTTCCGTTGGTAATATCTGGTAATTGAAATTCTGGTGTTCCCACTCCCAATCTGAGTTTATTGCTAGCTGGAACTGGTAAAAAATTACGGAAGAAACGCTCATTTAATAAGCCACGAAAATCAGTTGAAGTAAGCATAATAAAATTTTAGATTTTGGATTTTGGATTGTTAAAGAGGGATTTGATACGCTTTTGAGCGCTTCATCGGTAAGAATCAATGTCAAAAATGTATTATTTTTTCACATTGATATTGTTTAAATACCATTTAATGAAAAAACCATAGATATATACGGAGGTTGACATTGTTGAATGTATATCTCTGTTTATCTATGGTTTTCATTGATTTTGCTCTCAACTCCAACAGTATGGATTAGAGTTTGCTAGCGAAATTTAGACAGCAGAGAAGTAGACTTTAGACTTCACTGGGTCAGGATTCATTGTCTTGTCACCAGGTTGCCAACCAGCTGGGCAAACTTCGTCGGGGTGAGACTGAACATGCTGAATTGCTTGTAATGTCCGCAAGGTTTCATCAACGCTACGACCAAAAGCTAGATTGTTAATGGTAGCGTGCTGTATGATACCATCTTTATCGATGATGAACAGACCACGCAATGCAATGCCTGCTGCTGGGTCAAGAACGTTGTAAGCGGCGCTAATTTCTTTCTTGATGTCGGAGACTAGAGGATAATTCAAGTCGCCAACACCACCAGACTTACGATCTGTTTGAATCCAAGCGAGGTGGGAGAATTCACTATCAACGGAAGCCCCAAGGACTTCAGTATTGATTTTCTTGAATTCTTCGTAGCGATCGCTAAATGCTGTGATTTCAGTAGGACAAACAAAGGTAAAGTCTAGTGGGTAGAAAAACAGGACGACATACTTACCGCGATAATCGGAAAGTTTGATTGTCTTAAATTCCTGATCTACCACAGCGGTTGCTGTGAAATCGGGAGCTTGTTGACCAACGCGGAGGCTTCCTTCGGTTCCGTAAGTAAGGGACATTAACCTAATTCTCCTTTATCGGTTTAGTAGCGTTGGAATTCGGGTCAAGTAAAACTCACCCATCTACGCTCTCACAGTTTAATTACGATCTGTTACGACTATATCATACTCATAACGATTTTGAGTAGCAAATGCCTGATTTAGATACAAGAGAATGGTTGCTTACCAATGGCTTAGGAAGTTTTGCCAGTGGTACTGTTTCTGGCGTCCGCACGCGTACTTATCATGGTTGGCTGTTTGCCGCGACAAACCCGCCTTCTGGGAGGACTCTGCTGTTTTCGCACCTAGAAGCTAGTTTGGAAGTATTAGGGAGCGTTGTGTCACTAGGGACAAATTTCTGGGGTAAAAATCAGATTGAGCGGACAGGCTACGAACTGCTACGCAATTTTGATATTAACCCAGTTCCAAAATGGACTTGGGGTCAAGATAACTGGCAGTTAACCAGAGAATTGGTGATGCCTTATGGGTTGGTGGGGGCTGGGGACTGGGGACTGGGGATTGGGGGCTGGGGATTGGGGACTGGGGACTGGGGACTGGGGGCAAGGGGACAAGGGAACAAGGGGACAAGCAATGCCCCATGCCCCATGCCCAATGACGCCAGTTGCTTCAAGTCGGCAAAGCTGCCCAACGCACTGGCTCCCCAATGCCCAATTCCCAATTCCCCTGCCCAATTTTGCCATCGAATTTTAATTCAGTATCGCTACGAGGGAAGTCATACAGCGATTTTACGGTTGCGACTGTTGATAGCAGAACGTGACTTTCACCACCAGCAGACATATAGTCAAGAATTAAAGTTCTCACAATTACTAGGGCAACAGCAAGTCTGTCTACAAGCAATCAATTCTGGACATTTCGGTATACCTTGGCACTTGCGCTGGACACAGGGAAATTATCAACCAGATGCCGTTTGGTATTGGGATTATGGATTGTCTGAGGAGACGAAACGGGGATTAGGCGATAAGGAAGACCTCTACAGTCCTGGTTACTTGATAGTCACACTGCAACCAGGAGATACAGTAACTCTAGAAGCACGAGTAGGTTTTCCCGACTCGGTGTCAGGTATTCTCACCCCCGAAACCTTTGTAGAAGCCGTGGAGGCAGAGCAAGAAAGGCTCTCAAAGATTTTTGGATGGAGTGGGGGAGGTAGAGGGGCAGGGGAGCAGGGGAGCAGGGGAGCAGAGGAGCAGGGGAGCAGAGGGGCAGGGGAGCAGGGGAGCAGGGGAGCAGGGGAGCAGGGGAGCAGGGGAGCAGGGGAGCAGAGGGGCAGGGGAGCAGGGGAGCAGGGGAGCAGAGGGGCAGGGGAGCAGGGGAATAATTACGAATGTCCAATACCCAATGCCCCATGCCCAATGCCCCATGCCCAATCCCCAATCTGGCAACAATTACTCAAAGCAAGCGATCAATTTATCGTCTATCGAGCCTCAATTGCAGGCCCTACGGTGATTGCTGGTTATCACTGGTTTAATGACTGGGGACGCGACACATTAATCGCCTTACCGGGGTTGGCACTAGTTCCACAACGCTTTGATCTGGCAAAAGGAGTATTGCGAACTTTTGGGCATTATTGTCGCCACGGTTTGATTCCTAATGCATTTCCTGATGTCAATGGTGAACCCATTTATAACAGTATTGATGCAGCCTTGTGGTGGATTGAAACTTTAGGACTTTATTTAGAAGCAACTCAAGACTGGGATTTTTTGGCAGAGCAATTCCCCGTAGTACAGCAAATCTACAAAGCATTTGTCGGTGGTACACATTTCAATATCCAGGTCGATGCTACTGATGGGCTAGTTAGTTGGGATACTCGTGGTGTAGCCCTCACTTGGATGGATGTGGTAATTACGTCATATCCCGTCACTCCCCGTCACGGAAAGCCAGTGGAAATCAATGCCTTGTGGTATTCTGCTTTATGTTGGCTGAGTCAGTGGGCAGAGCGCTTGAGCCAACTTGAGTATGGCTCGCCAGTGCGTCTCACTAAGCAATCACAGCGTTATGCTCAACAAGCACAACTTGTAAAAACCTCGCTGCAAAAGTTTTGGAATCCTCAGCTAGGTTATCTATACGATACTATTGAGCCGGACGATCGCCGGAATTTTCAAATTCGTCCCAATGCCGTTTTGGCGCTGTCGCTGCACCATTGCGGGTTTGCTGAACAGCAAGGGTGTCAGATATTAGATTTGGCAACTACCAGCTTGCTCACTCCCTATGGTCTTCGTAGTCTCGATCCAGGAGATCCTGAATATAAAGGGAAATATGAGGGCAACCAAGAGCAACGCGATCGCGCTTATCATCAAGGTACTGTTTGGACTTGGCTAATTGGGCCATATATTCGGGCTTGGCAACGTTTTTATCCGCAACAATCGCTGCCTTTTGATTGGCAACCCCTGCTAGATCACTTCCGATTTGACGCTTGTATTGGTTCTATTTCTGAGATTTTTGATGGTGATTCACCTCACACACCCAGAGGAGCGATCGCTCAAGCTTGGTCGGTTGCCGAAGTAATTCGCCACTACAGGGGATTGGGTAATGAGGGCTAGAGATTGGTAAAAATTTGGTATCTAATTAGCTACTTTGCCAAAACTGCCGTAAAATCTCACCAGGTTTGCGATCCCAGGTGTCGATATGCTCGTATATAAAATTATCTTGATTGAGTTTATATGTTGAATAGCCATTAAAAAGCAAACCTGCTTTCCAGGGAACGCGTAACACTCCGCGCACTGTCCACTTTGCTAAAATCGTATCTTCGCCTGACTGATAAACCTCATGTACATCAAAGTAAATTTGGGTAAAAAATAGCCGAGCGTGAAATCGCAAAGTCCAAAATATAATGCGATAGTTAAATTTATATTTGAATGTATTCACCGGGTCTTTAAAATAGATATCCTGTGTATAAATGTAATATGAGATATCTTTTTCAAAGAGTGTTGGTAAATCTTTTCTTAGAGTTTTAATGACCCGTTCCACCGATAATTGAGATCCCACGCGTATTTTCCTTAAAAAATCTTTTTTAACAACCTTTGCCAAATTGAAGATGTACTTTTATCACTTACGCTACCCACACTTAAATCTGAGAGAGTTGGAAATGATGCAGACTTAGCATAAGGCCCATTTCGCAGAACTTTAGCTAGACTATTATTATTTTCGCTCAAACCCTCGTAAAAAAAGAATACCTCTCCTTGAATACCAAGTTGACGATTGTACTCAATTGCCTGCACCAGATATTCTGGACTAATACAGTAAGAGCCAAGCTTCATCAGTATTCCTGGTGCTAACTTGGGCAGAGTTACATCTGTGAACTGCTGGTTTACCAGTTTATCAGCGATCGCCTGATAACTCCTAAAGTCACGGCGATAAATCTGCGGCTGAATCAGATCAACTATTCCCCGCTTCAGCCATGTAGGCGAGTCTTGCAGATATTCCTGGAATGCCCAATCATAAATATTAGGTGCGATCGCTACTAGCAAATTAGGATTCACCGCTTTCACTTCCCTGTAGAGACGCGCCAAGAAGTCAGTCAGAATATCTACACGCCACCGTAACCATTGCCTATCCTTGGGGTTCTGTGGCGGATTGCGATCGAATTCCTGGCGATAACGGCTGACAGTTCCCTCATCATACCCACCTTCAGAGGGTAATGCCGGGAAGCGATCGTCACCTTGAACACCATCCACATCATAATTATTTACAACTTCCAGTACCAAGTTCAAAAAGAATTCCTGCACCTCTGGATTGAGTGCATTCAACCACTCAAAGCCGTTTTTCTTCAGTAAATTGCCGTTATAATCACGCGCCGCCCATTCCGGTTTTTTCTGTAAAAGTACACCGCCATTCAAATTGTAGGAACTGGCAAAGCCGTATTCAAACCAAGGAATGACTTTCAACCCAACTCGCTGCGCTTCAACTACCACTTCTTCTAAGGGGTCGCGACCTACAGATAGAGGGTCAATTTCAACTCCAAAAGTCTGCCGCATTGTTTGACTAGGATACAAAGTTACTGCCTTGTTCCAAACAACGGGAAACACCACATTAAATCCCGTCTCGGCCAGAAAATCCATCGCCTCAGCAATTCCTTGCTTTGACCTGAGAACTTTACTATCGGTAGTAGCCAGCCAAATACCACGCGTTTCTATTATGCTCATTTTATTTGTATCTCAAATGAATGAAGAAACTACTAAATAACTTTCATCAAGGGCATTTTGTTAATCCAGGTTGATATATTCTAGTATTTGTATGAAACTCTGTTGATTTATTATCAATATCTATCTAAAGGTGAATTGCAATTTTCAACCTATCTTTTAACAGATGTTTTGAAGAAAAATATTACACATAATAACTATCATCAACAAAAACACAACACATGTCTGTAATAGAACGAACTTGGAAACACGATTATATAACTACAAATGGGGTGAACCTACACTACGTTACCCAAGGTGAAGGCCCCTTAATGTTGATGTTGCATGGTTTTCCTGAATTTTGGTACTCTTGGCGGCATCAAATACCCGAATTTGCTCAAGATTTTAAAGTCGTCGCCATTGACTTGCGTGGCTACAACAATAGTGATAAGCCAAATGAGCAATCAGCTTATGTAATGGATGAATTTATCAAAGATGTTGAGGGAGTAATTAAAGCATTAGGATACCAAAAATGTGTTTTAGCTGGACATGATTGGGGCGGTGCGATCGCTTGGGCTTTTGCTTATGCTCATCCCGAAATGGTAGAGCGATTAATTATCCTTAACCTGCCTCATCCTGCCAAATTTGCCCAAGGCTTCCGCACTCTCCAACAGTTGCAGCGTAGTTACTACATCTTCCTCTTTCAACTACCCTGGATACCAGAAATATTCTTACAATCTTCAGACTATCAAGCAATTGAAACAATTTTTAAAGGTACAGCAGTTAACAAGAGTGCTTTCACCAAATCGGATATTGACGCCTATAAAGATGCTGCTGCCAAACGCGGTGCCCTCACAGCAATGTTGAACTATTACCGCAATATTTTTCAGCAGAGAATGCTAAATCCAAATTGGGACGTTCTAGAAGTGCCAACACTGATGATTTGGGGAGAAAATGACACTGCACTCGGTAAAGAACTAACCTACAACACCGCCGCTTATGTCAGGGATTTTCAAATCAAGTACATTCCTAATTGTGGCCATTGGGTGCAGCAAGAACAGCCTGAATTGGTTAATCAGTATATGCGAGAATTTCTGAGGAATTAAGCTCAACCATAAATTGATAAAGTATAAATACTTATCAAACCAGCTATGGCGAGTAAATCCAGTTTTTCAAAAGATTTAATACTGGCTTTTTTTGAGGAATTATCTGGTAAAAATCGCCATAAATCAGAATTAATAGAATTTGTTACATTACTTTATATTCCTCTTTCAGATCACAACTAACCTGTCAGGAGATAGATTGTCACAAGATAGATTGACCTTACGAAGTTTAGTGAGATAATAGAGTTGTGAGGGACAGAACGGACGCAACTTGATTATTAAGGGGGAAAATTATGAAACTCCAGCTATTAGCGGCCATGGTCTTAGCAACTCCCCTATTTTTCGCTAGCTCGGTTAGAGCCGAGAATCCACAGGATTTACAAAAGCTGCTTTCAACCGGGGAATGTGTTAAGTGCGATCTATCAGGAGCTAACCTCAATGGCGCTCATTTAATTGGTGCTGACTTGAGAGGCTCGAAGCTCCAAGGAGCCAACCTTGTAGGAGCTAACCTCGAAGGTGCTGACTTAACTGGTGCAAACTTGGCAGGTGCTAACCTAACATCTGCTTATGTAACCAATGTGAATTTGAAGCAAGTCAATCTCAACGGAGTAAATTTTACTCGCGCTACGATTCACGATTCTAACGTGTATCAAGCATCAATGAACGATCTCAACCTTACCGATGCAGAAGTATTTAACACTGGAATCGGTATTGGTGGAGAAGATTCCAGCGGCCCCATCATTCCTGATTGGAAATAGCCTCAATAAGTTGGCAGGTTAAAATCAACACAACATCGGTTTTGGCGGGTTTTAAATTAAATAAACTAGTTTTTTGCCAGAATTATCCTTAAAACCTGCCTCTACAAAAATATTAAGATAAATGAAACCCCTCTGCCTTGTAATCACTTTACTATGACAAAAGCAGAGGGGGTTTCTTTTTGCGATCGCACTGATATCCACACAAAAAAGTGCAATCAAAATCTAAAAATCTTTACCTGGACTTGATATGATTTGGCACGATTTTTGCATAAGAGTATTGTGACCTCTCCATAGCTCACAAAATATCACTAAAGACTTATGCAAAAACAGCGAAGACTGAGTAAGGAGAGTTTGCGATCGCTTGATTACTTGAATGTGTTTCTCGCAGATGTGCGCGATGGTGTTGGGCCATATTTGAGTATTTACCTGAAAGCTTCAGCAAATTGGAACCCAGCCCAGATTGGATTGGCGATGTCAGCTTCGGCAATTGCCACAGTTATTGCTCAAACACCAGCGGGTGCATTGGTTGACAGGCTACGTCAGAAACTGACCAATGACCTATGACCAATGACCAATGACCAATGACCAATGACTACTTAATCAAAAGCATCTAGCGAAATCATGATTTTTTTCAGATACATCATCATTGGGCTGACTTATATCGGTTTGGGTTTAGGATATATCCCTGGTTTGCGGATGAACCGAGCCAGTATTGCTTTAGTTGGTGCATCTTTGCTGATGGCATTCGGGGTATTAGACCTCAAAGAAGCATGGCAAGCCATAGACTATAAAACGCTGATTTTCCTGTTTGGCATGATGGTCATCAGCACAAACTTAGCTTACGCTGGTTTTTTTCAACTAACCCTTGATACAGTTACACATTTTACTCGCAGCCCTTTGGGTTTGCTAATTGTTTTAACTTTTGGCAGTGGAATTCTCTCCGCTTTTTTTCTGAATGATACTATCGCTTTAATTTTGACTCCTTTGGTTCTCGGTTTAACCCAAACTTTGAGCCTCAATCCTATTCCTTACTTACTGGCCTTGGCGGGAGCAACTAATCTGGGTTCAGTGGCTACCTTAAGTGGTAATCCGCAAAATATTTTGATTGGTTCCTTCTCTGGTATCAGCTATCTCGATTTTGCGAAAGCATTGACTCCCATCGCATTAGTAAGTTTATTGATCCAAATTGGGTTATTGTGGTGGCTTTATCCTGATGTTCGTTCTACTAAGTCTTGTCCGAGTGTAACCCTCGTGCGTTACCGGATATTTAAACCGTTGCTTACTAAAAGCCTATTGATCACCGGAGGACTATTAATTGCATTTTTAATTGGGATACCTCCAGCCCAAGCAACACTTGTAGCTGCTGCTTTACTGTTTATTACTAGGCGAATCAAACCGCAACGAGTTTTAAATAAAGTAGATTGGGATTTACTGGTGATGTTTTCTGGACTGTTTATTGTTACCGCTGGAGTAGAAAAATTAGGAATATTGAATTTATTTAGCGGTTTAGTTTATACTCCTCTGAACATATTAGGAATCACTGCTCTCCTTTCAAATTTAGTTTCTAATGTTCCAGCAGTATTGTTACTACAACATTTAATTCCCCATCCAGATACAAAAACCTGGTTACTATTAGCAGCAGGATCTACCTTAGCAGGTAATCTAACTTTGTTAGGTTCAGTTGCTAATTTAATTGTTGCTGAGGCTGTTGCAAAACTTGGTTATCAATTGTCATTCTGGGAACATCTGCGTTTTGGTCTACCGTTAACTGTACTAACTCTCATTCTGGCTTATTTTTGGATTTAGTCATTAGTCAACAATCAAACTTAAAATTTCAGGCTCAAAGGCTCAACGTTTAGGTTCAAAGGCTCAACGTTCAGGCTTAAAGGCTCAATTTTGATATTTCAAGAAACTTCCTTGCTTCCTGCTCTTGCTTCCCATCTTTTTATCAGTCAACTTGCGCTGATGTGATGACTTTATCTCAGCAATTTTACGGTATTTTGTGACTGTTCTGCGAGTGATTGGGAGACAAAATCGGATTTTCAAAAGCTGGGCTAATTGCTCATCAGTATAAGGATTGGCGGGTGATTCTTCTACAATTAACTGTAATAGCATCTGTTGGATTTGTTGAGGAGTACGTCCGCCTATTCCTACAGGAACACATAGTGAATGCAACGGAATTATCCGACTGTTTTGGTTACAAACTAATATATACCGTCCCCGCACAATCCGGCTGACTGTAGAGTTACTAAGTCCCACCGATTGAGCTACTAGTTGCTGAGGGGTAGACACTAAGTCTAATTTATCCCGACTATGCAAAAAAGCTTGCTGGCGCTCAACTAAAAATTTACCAACTTTGAGCAGATTTTCTTGCCACTGTTGCAAAGCTGTGAGTAAATTTCTAGCTTTTTGTAATAATGCTTCTAGTTGTTGGGTATCTCGCCTTGCTTTCGGTGATTCCTGCAAAAGCTTAATGGCTTCGGAATTCAGACAAAAACGTTGTTTGACTTCATAGGCTAAAGAAATTTGCCAACTTCCAGCTATTAACTCAACTTTTAAATCAGGGGTGACGATGGGAGCATCCCTACCACCGAAGTTTCTGGCGGGACGGGGTTCTAATTCTTGAATCTCATGAATAGCATCGGTGATTTTATCGATGTCAATATCAATATTTTGGTGATTTTGATTCAGTTTTTGCAATAGTACTTGACAATTGTGCTTTGACTCTGAAGTATTACCAATACAATTTGCTATGTCTTCTAAATAATTTTTAACTAGTAGAAAAGCTAGACTTTCAGGCTGGTCTTTGAGTTGTACTAACAGACATTCTTGTAGGGAGCGCGTACCAATTCCAGGTGGATCTAAACTTTGGAGGAGAGGCACAATAGCCTCTAATTCTTTTGCACTCCAGATACTACCATCTGCCCAAACTTCTGGCGTTTCTTCTAAGTAACCGGAGTTTGATAACCACTGAGTTAGATAGGTGAATGCTTCACGTTGTCTTGATGGGATTGATAAAGCTGATATTTGTCCAAGAAGATGCTCGCTTAAACTTAATTCCTGGGCGATGGGACTATACCAATTAGGTAGAATATCGTCTAAAAGTGCTTCGCTGTTCTGGAAATCAGAATTTTCTATTATAAATGGATTGTGTTTAGATTCTTCTCGAAGATGGTCGAATACTCGTTTACCATCCCACGGCAAAAAGCGAACTAAATACTGTAGGGTTGGGTAAATAACAGTTTGAGTTTCTAGGTGTGTTTCTAGTGTAGATGCGGAGTTTAAGGAATTCATGATACGAACCGCAGAGGCGCAGAGGACACAGAGAGTAGGAAAAATGCTTAACTCAAGGGTATTGTGCTATAAATTCCATTGTTGCTTTTTTTGCTCAAAGCTTTCGGCGGAAATTCCTAATGCTTTGTGGGGTTCTTGGGGATAAAGTGCTAAAGCATGGCGGATAAAGTTTATTTCTAACTGAGCGATCGCTTGTTCTAAGTTCAAATTCATCTGATATTCTTGATTAAAAATGAGATGCTCTGAAAGAATGGTTCTTCCTCCAGAAAAAACTGCTGCTCTCTCTAAAGTATTTTGTAGTTCTCGCACATTTCCTGGCCAAGCGTAATCTCTGAGTTTTTCTAGGGCGGTTGAGGTGATTGCTAAATTTTTAATCCCATTTCTTAGGGCAATAGAACTTAGAAAATGTTGGGTAAGTTGTTCTAAATCTTCGGGGCGATCGCACAAAGGTGGTAGTTCAATTCGTACTACATTAAAGCGATAGTAAAGGTCTTCTCGAAACTGATTGAGGCGTACCAATTGTTCTAAATTCCGATTGGTGGCAGCTAAAATGCGGACATCTACAGTTTTGGTTTGATTACTACCCAAGCGCTCGAAGGATTTATCCTGTAATACTCGCAACAATTTTCCTTGAATAATCTGGCTCAATTCTCCGACTTCATCCAGAAAAATTGTGCCGCCATTGGCTTGTTCAAAGCGACCAATTCGCAAGTGATTAGCTCCAGTGAAGGCTCCTTTTTCGTGACCAAATAATTCTGCTTCTAACAAATGTTCTGGAAGGGCTGCACAGTTAACTTTTACCAAAGGGCCGCGACTGCGAGGACTAGCATTATGTAGTGTGGAAGCGACTAACTCTTTGCCTGTACCTGATTCGCCAACAATCAAAACTGTGGTGTTTCCTTGGGCAAGTCTACCAATAAGTTTAAAAACTTCTGCCATTTTAGGCGATCGCCCCAACAGTTCTTCTGGCTGTCCGAGATTTTGGGTATTTGCTTCACCAATTTGCTCGGCTGATGCTTGGGAATGAGCTAAAGCTTTTTGCGCCAAGTTGACTAAATCTTCTAAATCGAAGGGTTTAGTCAAGTAATCATAGGCTCCCAACTGCATAGCTTCAATGGCTGTACGACTTGTTCCATAAGCTGTCATCACAATGACTGGCAGTTCAAATAGAATCTTACTACCTAAAGCTTTTAAAACAGCATTACCCTGAGTTTTAGGCATTTTCAAATCCAGAAACACCAAGTCAGGACGAGATGTGATATCTTGTTGAATTATCTTCAGTCCTTGCTCTCCGTCTCCTGCCTCTACAACGTCGTGACCTTCATCTTTTAAAATTTGCGCCATCGCTTGACGCAAAGCTTTTTCATCATCAATAATCAAAATTTTAGCCATCGTTGTGATTCTTCGGTAAATAAACGCTAAAAACGGTGCAACCTGGTTGAGATTTCAAATCAATATGCCCTCCGTGTCGCGTGACAATCTCGTGGCTAATCGCTAAACCTAAACCTGTTCCTTGGGGTTTTGTGGAATAAAAAGGATCGAAAATGCGATCGCATTCTTCTAGTGCTAAACCTGCGCCAGTGTCTTTTACCCAAGTCACTAAGTAGTCTTGCTCTTGGCTTACACCAATCTCAACTTCGCTTTCTGATGGACTTGCTTGGATGGCATTTAAGATTAAGTTAACCATTACCTGTCCTAACTCGCGACGGCGTAGTGGTACTTGGGGCAAAGGTTCAGCAGCAGAGCGATAAAAAAGTGTTACTCCCTGTTCTTCGGCTTTGAGACGCAACAGAGAAACTGACTCAAAAGCGATCGCTTCTAAGGAAGAAATTACCATTTCTTCTTGCTGATTTTGGTCAAAATACAATAGCCGTCGCACCAGCATCTCTAAACGGTCTACTTGCTCTAGTAAACTAGCGATCGGTAAAGTTGTAATTCCCTGTTTTTTTAATTGTCGTTCTGTATATTGCAAGTTGAGACGCATACTAGCTAAGGGATTGCGGACTTCGTGAGCTACCCCCGCCACCAGTTGTCCCAGAGAAGCCAAGCGCTCAACTCGGTGCAAGCGCTGCTCTAACTCTTGGCGGTGGTATTGCATACTATTTATTGCAGTTCCCAACAGTCCCATTTCTGCGGGTAGGGGAGGAATGAGTGAAGCTTTATCCTCTTCCATTGCTTTAATACTTTGCTGGAGTCGCTGCACTCCCCACTGAAGTTGTAAGGCAATATAAAAAGTCCAAACTCCTACGACTAAAATTCCTAAAACCACGAAAACACTTAAAACTTTTTGATTGCTATCTTCTAGATGAGGCATACGTTTCATCGTCCACACTGCACCCCACAGAGGTAGAGGATCAGCCCGCAGTACCAAGATATCAAGACCAGGGTGCAGTACTAATTCCTGGGGTAAACCTTGGCTTGTGGCTCTCCGAGTCAATTGCAAAATTGTGTCTCGTTCAACGGGAGGAATATCTTTTTTGGGGATAGGACCACCGTGGGTAGGATAGGCATAGCCTAAAAGCTGGTCTTGTTGCAGCAGGTAAAATCCCCCTTCCACCCTTGGGAAAGCAGTTAGGGCATCGTTTGAGAGTTCCGCCAACGGTTTGCTTGACTGCTCACTTGGCTTTGGTATTTGCCCAAGATTTGATTCCCAAAACAACTTAATTAGTCTGGTGTTGGCAAAGGCTAGTTCTCTCTGATTTCTGGCAACAACAGCACCTTCCAGACTTTGAAATAGTTGTACTACTAACCACAAAGCAGCTCCACTTAAACCTAAAAAAAGGATGCTGAGGATTGTTAGCTGTCGCCGCAGTGTCCAACGTTGAGGTAACACAATAGGTTGCATGGAATAAGGGTTAGAACTTCTAGAAGTGCAAAAACTATGCCAAATTCCAGTCGCTTATTTTTCATCCTGCCTTACTAACTAGCGAGTGTCTTGTATCTATGGCACGAGTTTTGCACTCTTACAGTTCAGGGTAATTGAATTAAAGCAGATGAATAACTCCAAAGTTCGCATTCCGAAAGAAATTGCTCCCGATGTTTTTGCCTTGGCGGCTCAGTTGTATGCCCAAGAAAATCAGGATTATTCTTTAGAAGAAATCATGCAAGCTGGTGCAGAAGTACAAATTCCTCCAGAGGTGATTCAACAAGCTATACAGCAGATTCAAGCCAAGCAAATTCGAGAGCGCGATCGCCAAGGCAGGTTAAAGTTAATTTTAACTAGTGGCGGCATCGGAGCCGCGATCGCACTTTTCGGTTTTTGGACATACAATACTTTCGCTAGTAATGCTACACCAAGCGGGCGATCGCTAGAAGCTAATCTCCCAAGTGCCAATTTAGCCAATGCTAATCCTCTAGATATTCCTCCAGCACCCCCACCAGGATTACCCCCCGCAGTCGGAACCACTTTCACCGGAGAGGTAAAACAGTATCTTCTCAACCCTGAAGGTAAGGTGGATGGGCTATTACTCAATAACGGGCTACAGGTGAAATTTCCTCCCCAGATGGCAGACAGTTTAGTGGGGATGATTATCCCAAACACGAAAGTGAGCATTTTTGGCGATGCTGGCTTTTCAACTCGCTTCGGACAGGAAGTGAGAGCCAAAAGCATCACCAATTCTCAAACTAGACAGACTTTAGTCGAACAACCTCCCACAACCGCGCCTCAACCCCCCACCTTGAACAACTACAGTACCTTATCTACGGAGGGAACTGCTCAGAATTGGTTGGTGGGACATCGAGGAGAAATTAACGGAGTCATTATCTCTAATGGCACAATTGTCAAATTCCCGCCCCATGTAGGCGAACAGCTAGCCAGTATGGCAAACATCGGAAACACAATTCAAGCCAAAGGATTTGGTACTCGCAATCGTTACGGCCAGATTTTAGAAGCCACGGTGTTGTCAGTTAATGGGCAATCTGTATCTTTGCAACCAAAAGCCATCACCGGCCCGTAATACCATTGACAAAAATCTTTGCAACAGATGAATCTGCTGTCGGGGTGCCTAGCCAATACGGTTCGGTTAGGGTTTTTTGATGAAAATTCTAGATCACAAAGACGCGATAAATCGCCGTCAAGACGAAGAACTGATTATTGTAGAGACGGCGATTTATCGCGTCTCTTGCCTTAACCGAACCGTATTGGGTGTCTAGCTTGACAAAATAGTAGTTTTACTAAACGGGTTTCCGGTTTAAGTATTGCCGAAAGGATGGATGATTTTAAGGTACGTCGATGAACTAAGAAACGAGCGTGTCTTCTCCCTTGGCGTTAGCCTCTCCCTTTGGGAGAAGGGGAGACGCCAAGGGCGAACAGACCTGAGAGTGTCAATTTTCGATATTCACTCGGCGAACAAAAAATGAGGGCATCGGTAACTTGTTAAGTTACCAATACCCTCACGTAGATAAACTAAGTTTTTGCAGTAGCGTATAAGTCTAAGTTACTGCCTGAGCAACTACTGCCGAAAGTGACTCCTTTACTGCTTGCTTCAACAACTCGGCTTTATCGGTCTGTTCCCAAGGCAAGTCTAAATCAGCCCGCCCAAAATGACCGTAAGCCGCGACGTCCTGATAAAAACGTCCGCCTCGTTCACTTGGTAAGTTGCGTAAGTTGAAAGTATGGATAATCCCCGCTGGACGGAGTTCAAAGTGCTTATTGATTAATTCCAGTAAGGTTTCTTCATCCACTTTGCCAGTACCAAAGGTATCCACTAGGATACTTGTTGGTCGTGCTACGCCAATCGCATAGGATAGCTGGATTTCAACTTTGTCTGCCAATCCGGCAGCGACAATATTTTTTGCCACATAGCGAGCCGCATAAGCAGCAGAACGGTCTACCTTCGTGGGGTCTTTGCCAGAAAAAGCACCGCCACCATGCCGTGAATAACCACCGTAGGTATCAACGATTATTTTCCGTCCTGTCAGACCAGAATCTCCCTGAGGGCCACCAACGACAAATTTGCCAGTGGGGTTGACTAAAAAACGTGTCTGATCGTTAGGCTTAATGTCAATATCGCCAAAAACAGGTTCGACCACTGCTGACCAGAGGTCTTGTTTAATTTTGGCTTGTACCGCTGCCTCATCTGTGATTTCCCCAATAGTGGCTGCATGTTGGGTAGAAATCAGAATAGTATCAATACCTACTGGGCGTCCATCTTCGTAAGCTACAGTTACTTGGGTTTTGCCGTCAGGACGCAGGTATGGCAATTCCCCCGTTTTGCGGACTGCTGCCAATCGGCGGGCAATGCGGTGCGCGAGACTGATGGGCAATGGTGTCAGTTCGGGTGTTTCGTTGCTAGCAAAACCGAACATTATACCTTGATCGCCCGCACCAATTTTGTCGAATTGTTCATCACTATCTTGCTCGCGGGTTTCTTGGGCGGTGTTAACGCCTTGAGCAATATCAGGTGATTGTTCGTCTAAAGCTACCAGAACACTGGTGCTGTTGGCAGAAAAGCCATTATCGGCATTGGTATAGCCAATTTCGGCAATTTTTTTGCGGGCGAGATTGACGAAATTCACATTGGCTTTGGTGGTTATTTCACCAGTGATTAGCACCAAACCAGTGTTAACTACTACTTCAGCAGCAACACGGCTACTGGGGTCTTGTGTCAATAGAGCATCCAGGATGGTATCAGAAATCTGATCGCAAATTTTATCTGGATGACCTTCGGTGACTGACTCGGAGGTAAATAAATATCGACGAGACAAAGGAAATTCCTCCATCGAGAGTTTTTCGTTGACTAAATGTGAGTATTTAGTTCAACTACTAATTTATGAAATCATAACAATATTTATACTTCAGTCGTTAGTATCTTTTCGATATTGATAAAAACCACTAACCATAAGGTAAATATCCGTAAATAATATAAATATATGGTGATTCTTTTTCAATAAAAATGTATTTAATAACACAAAAAAAGGGGACACCCGGAAGCATTGGTGTCAACTTCAGCCCCGGCGAATGGAATTCGCGGCTACACTGGCATTGTCCGCCTCCGCGGACTAAAGTCAAATTAAGGGTTTGAAACCCACGGAGGTGGGTTTTGTTTGTGTAGACGCGGTTTCTAACCGCCCGTTTCGCGTTAAGTTGACACCAATAACCCGGAAGCGTCCCCACAAGCTTTGACACAAACACTGCTGCTTTAAACCTGAACCGCTAACTTTGCTTCCGTAGCTGTCAAACGCTCATAGGCAGCACGCATCTTCAAACCTGTAAGCACTTGGAAGAAACCAGTACCATTATTGGAACCTGGATACTCGCGGTGCTGGAGTAACAAGTGAGTCAATTCACCCTGATATTTGGTGGATGTATTGCTGAGATGGGTTTCGATGTAAATTACTTCTTCCAAGTTGTCAAATTGACCATCCACCTCTAGTACTGAGACATAGCGGCCGTAGTAAACATCTGAACCGTAGTACAACTGCATACCAGGGTAAGAACAGGTCAGTTTGCGTCCACAAGGAGTCCAATTAATTGTTGACCCTTCATCAAATAGATAGGTTGGATCAAAGCCTTCCTTACCTTCACGCTGGAGCATGCGTACCCTTAAGACTCTACGCTCGGTGTCGTTTTTGATCAAGTTTGTGGGTAATACTTGGAGAACTACATCGGCAAATTCTCTTTGTGGCTCGATAAACTTTTCAAAGTCAGGTTTGCGGGAATTGATTTGCGCTAAAACATCTTCGTAGCGATGACCGCGTTCAGCCATATCTCGCTGGATTTTCCAGGCAATTTTGACTTCATCACTAATGTCAAAATAAACACTGAAGTCGATTAGCGATCGCACCCGCTCATCATATAAAGGATGCAGTCCTTCAACAACTATAATGTGATTCGGCTCTACCCGCTCTGGCGGGTCAATCAAGCCGGTTTCGTGGTTGTAAATCGGCTTATCAATACCTTGGCCACTTTTGAGCGCTTTAATTTGCTCATACATCAAGTCAAAATTGTTCGCCCTGGGGTCTAGTGCCGTTATCCCTGTTTCTTTGCGCTGTTTACGATCCAGGGAGTGATAATCATCCAAACAGATGACTGTCATTAAATCTTCACCAAACAAATCTATCAAACGACGCAAAAACGTAGATTTACCGCATCCAGAGTCTCCGGCTACTCCAATTAGTACCACGCGTTCCGGCTTACTTGTCATAAATCTCCTCTAAAATACTAAAGTTGTGTCAATAATTTTTCACACAGCAGATTCCGAAGCCAGGAGTTTACCTCTTTTGGTTTATCCTGCGTTCTTGCTACCTAGCACATCTATAAGACACCAAACGCGTAGACAACAAAGTAATAAGTTGCTACTCGCCGGACTAGCCTGAATGTTGGTGCCGGTAAGTATTTAATCCTAGTGGTATATTTGATTTTAACAGAAGGGGGTATCCCATACAAGATTTGCCCTCAAGAAGAATTAGCGTAGTTCATCAATGATTTTGTTGATTTAGTTGTTAATTTAAAAATGGGGATCGCTATCGCCATAAGTGTTGCAGCGCTGTCATTCTGCTACTTGTGACTCTATATAATCAAGTATATAAGGTATAATTTACTCTGACAGCGAGTTTTTTAATTTTCCTAAATTGTAATTCCTGTTCGACAATGCTTGAGCTATTCAAAGCCAAAATCTATCCAACGAATGAGTCAACAACTTGCATTAGTCAAATTATTGCCTGTAAATTTATGGATATGCTCAAATAGGAAGTGTCGGTGTTATGGCAAAGTACTGATAGAGGTTGACAGATTTTTCACATCAAGTGAAACTAATTACAGTTGCTTAAATTCTGGTTATGTCTGTAGTAAGATTTGTCCTATCCATGTAGTTATCCATAGAAGGGTTATGAATTATCGCTAAATAATATTTTGGTAGAGTAGTAAATTTAGAGAAGTAAAATCAATCGGGAGAAAACCTTCCGAGATTTGGATTTTTCGATTTAAACTCTTGAAATAGGCAAGTACAACGGCAACTTTTGGAGGTAAGTAAACAGAGCGGTAGCTTTTACTAATTAAAGCATCTCTCCAGCAATATCCACTATTGTAAGTTACTCGTTGAGTAGTAAGATAAAAAGCTATCTCCCTAAGGGGGGTGGTAGTTAACGAAAAAAAGATTAAATTGACTCATTATTAACATTCTCCCCAAGACTTATCCTTTACCTTAGAAGGTGAACAGGTGTGTTTTTTGCCATGCCTGCATGTCTTTGGTGAGTGTACTTAGCAAGGCATTAATTTAATGATGCCGTTTTTCCTTCTTTCTCCAGTTTTGTGAAACGAAAATCCGGTAAACTAAAGCTGGCATAAGATGGGAATAGTTTTTTTGAAAAACAAACGGTTAAGTAAATTATCGGAGTGGTAGAACGAATGTACAATCAAGGTGCTGTTGAGGGTGCTGCCAACACAGAATTAGGTAGCCGCATCTTCCTTTATGAAGTAGTGGGTTTGCGTCAGAGTGAAGAAACCGATCAAACTAACTACCCAATTCGGAAAAGTGGCAGTGTGTTCATCAGAGTGCCTTACAACCGCATGAATCAAGAAATGCGACGTATCACTCGTCTAGGCGGCACAATTGTTAGCATCCAGCCTGTAACTGCTCTAGAGCCAGTTAATGGTAAAGCCTCATTTGGGAATGCTACAAGCGAAGTCAGCGAGTTAGCTACATCTGGGGAAACTGCTAACAGTGAAGGGAATGGTAAAGCCACACCTGTAAATACTCATAGTGAAGCCAAAGGTTTCGCTAAACCACCAGCTGAAGAACAGCTCAAGAACAAGGACAAGAAAGGCAACACCATGACTCAAGCGAAAGCCAAAAAAGACCACGGTGACGTTCCTGTTAACACTTACCGTCCCAATGCTCCGTTTATTGGCAAGGTAATATCTAATGAACCACTAGTCAAAGAAGGTGGTATTGGCATTGTTCAACACCTTAAATTTGACCTATCTGGCAGTGATTTGAAGTATATAGAAGGTCAAAGTATTGGGATTATCCCACCAGGATTAGACAAGAACGGCAAGCCAGAAAAACTTAGACTCTATTCCATCGCCTCAACTCGTCATGGGGATGATGTGGATGATAAGACAGTATCACTGTGCGTCCGCCAATTGGAATACAAGCACCCAGAAACGGGCGAAACAGTCTACGGTGTTTGCTCTACACACCTGTGTTTCCTAGAACCAGGGGCAGACATAAAAATTACTGGGCCTGTGGGTAAGGAAATGTTGTTACCCGAAGATCCCGAAGCTAATGTCATCATGTTGGCAACTGGAACGGGTATTGCCCCGATGCGGGCTTATCTGTGGCGTCAGTTTAAAGATCCAGAAAGAGCAGCTAACCCAGAATACCAATTTAAAGGATTCTCTTGGCTAATATTTGGCGTTCCCACAACTCCAAACCTCTTATATAAGGAAGAACTGGAAGAAATTCAACAAAAATATCCTGATAACTTCCGCCTCACTGCTGCCATCAGCCGCGAACAAAAAAATCCCCAAGGCGGTAGAATGTACATCCAAGACCGCGTAGCGGAACATGCAGATGAATTGTGGCAATTGATTAAAAATGAAAAAACTCACACCTACATCTGTGGTTTGCGCGGTATGGAAGAAGGTATTGATGCAGCCTTAACAACTGCTGCTGCTAAAGAAGGCGTAACCTGGAGTGTTTACCAGAAAGAACTCAAGAAAGCTCATCGCTGGCACGTAGAAACTTACTAATTTAGTCATTGGTCATTAGTCATTGGTCATTAGTTTTAGACAAAGGACGAAGGACAAAGGACAAATGACAAAGGAAGCAGGATAATCAGTAGGTAGGGCAAACGCTCTACCTACAATTGTTTTGTTATGAATATTGTAAATAGCTGAGGCAAGAGTTCTAAGTTCTGAAGAGTAGAGTACTAAATAATACTTGTTACTACTCAGCACTCAGCACTCAACACTCAGCACTAAAAAATAAATTGGGTGCAAAATGGGTGTGAAACTAGGAATACTGGGATTAGGCACCGTGGGAACGGGAACAGTGCAGTTGTTGCAAGATAGCGCTGGGCGTCACCCATTGTTGCAAGAGATAGAAATTTATCGGGTGGGAGTGCGATCGCTAGATAAACCCCGTGCAGTAGAATTGTCTACGGAAGTATTAACTACAGATTTAGATTCTATTGTCAACGATCCAGCGGTAGATATAGTTGTTGAGGTGATGGGTGGACTAGAGCCGGCGCGATCGCTCATTCTCAAAGCTTTAAGTAATGGTAAGCATGTAGTCACCGCCAATAAAGCTGCGATCGCCCGCTTTGGGGCAGAAATTTTCACAACTGCCAATCAAGCCGGCGTATACGTCATGCTAGAAGCGGCTGTGGGTGGTGGGATTCCGGTGATTCAACCCTTAAAGCAGTCTTTAAGCGTTAACCGCATTCACACAATAACAGGTATCGTTAACGGTACAACGAACTACATCCTGACGCGGATGCAAACAGAAGGCAGCAACTTCAGCGATGTCTTAGCTGATGCCCAGCGTTTGGGTTATGCTGAGGCTGACCCCACCGCTGATGTCGATGGTTTAGATGCGGGCGATAAAATTGCTATCCTGGCATCATTAGGCTTTGGTGGACGCATCAACTTACAAGATGTTTATACTGAAGGGATTCGGCAAGTAAGTAAGACAGATATTGCCTACGCCGAAAAATTGGGATTTGTGATTAAATTGTTAGCGATCGCTAAACGTGATACTCCCTCATCTCCCCTCTCCGTCAGAGTTCATCCTACTTTAGTGCCCAAAGCCCACCCTTTGGCTAGCATCAACGGCGTTTACAACGCCATTCTTGTGGAAGGAGAACCAATCGGCCAGGTAATGTTTTTCGGCCCCGGTGCTGGTGCTGGTGCAACCGCCAGTGCTGTCACATCAGATATTTTGAATTTAGTTGCTGTCCTCAAAACCAATACAGCAGTTGCAAATCCCCTATTAGCTTGTGGACATCAAGAATACTGCCAAATTGCACCGATGGCAGAATTGATAACTCGATTTTACGCCCGTTTCCTCACCAATGACCAGCCTGGAGTTATCGGTAAATTAGGGACTTGCTTTGGCAACTATGGCGTTAGCTTAGAGTCAATTGTCCAAACTGGCTTTCAAGAGGAACTAGCAGAGATTGTGGTTGTTACCCATGATGTGCGGGAAGGCAATTTTCGGCAAGCTTTGGCAGAAATCCGGGATTTGTCAGCAATTGAAAGCATTCCCAGCTTACTACGTGTACTTTGAGATTAGTCGGGAGTGAAGCTCGTCAGCTTGCTTTGCTCCAATTTTTAATTACCCCGAAGGATTACAATCTCCATTTTATACAAACCAAGCTGCGAGTAAAACTTGGTTAACTAAGCAAGCTAAACTAAAAAATAAACTTCACCCCAGCGCGAGGCTAGACCTATGACCTCTGCAACCGATCCATCCACCGCCCTCACACCTTTCCCCGACCATACGCAGCTACCAGAGTCTGATGGTACTTTCGTGAAAAATTGGCAAGAGCATCCCCAAAGCATTTTACTCACTGACTCGATTACACCCGTCCTCAAACAATTACACCCTGAAGGTGAATATTGTATCGGTCAGGACTTAGGTATTTACTGGCGCTTGACAGACCCCCTAGAGAAAGGTGCAGAAGCACCAGATTGGTTTTATGTAGGAAATGTACCGCCCTTACTTGATGGACAAACACGGAGGTCTTATGTATTGTGGCGAGAGTATATTGCCCCCTTGATTGCCTTGGAATTTGTCTCTGGCGATGGTAGCGAAGAACGAGATAAAACCCCTTGGAAGGGGAAATTTTGGATTTATGAGCAAGTAATTCATCCGGCCTTTTATGGCATTTATGAAGTGAATAAAGCCAGTGTAGAAGTTTATGAATTAATTGGTGGAAAATATCAGTTATTAACAGCAAATGAACGCGGACATTATCCGATTACGCCCTTGGGAGTTGAGTTAGGCTTATGGCAGGGAGAATATCAAAATGCCAAATTACCTTGGTTGCGTTGGTGGGATTTGCAGGGTAATTTGTTGTTGACTGGCGAGGAAAGAGCCGAACAGGAATCCCAACGGGCTGAACGAGAATCTCAACGGGCCGAACAGGAATCCCAACGGGCTGAACAGGAAAGACAAAGAGCCGATCGCCTAATTGCTCAATTGCGATCGCTCGGTATTGAACCAGAGGTTTAAGCCGAATGGCAAGCTAAACTAAGAACAACCCTTACTCCTGCAAAGGTAGTCTTATGACCTCTGCAACCGACCCATCCACCGCCCTCACACCTTTCCCCGACCATACGCAGCTACCAGAGTCTGATGGTACTTTCGTGAAAAATTGGCAAGAGCATCCCCAAAGCATTTTACTCACTGACTCGATTACACCCGTCCTCAAACAATTACACCCTGAAGGTGAATATTGTATCGGTCAGGACTTAGGTATTTACTGGCGCTTGACAGACCCCCTAGAGAAAGGTGCAGAAGCACCAGATTGGTTTTATGTAGGAAATGTACCGCCCTTACTTGATGGACAAACACGGAGGTCTTATGTATTGTGGCGAGAGTATATTGCCCCCTTGATTGCCTTGGAATTTGTCTCTGGCGATGGTAGCGAAGAACGAGATAAAACCCCTTGGAAGGGGAAATTTTGGATTTATGAGCAAGTAATTCATCCGGCCTTTTATGGCATTTATGAAGTGAATAAAGCCAGTGTAGAAGTTTATGAATTAATTGGTGGAAAATATCAGTTATTAACAGCAAATGAACGCGGACATTATCCGATTACGCCCTTGGGAGTTGAGTTAGGCTTATGGCAGGGAGAATATCAAAATGCAGAATTACCTTGGCTGCGTTGGTGGGATTTGCAAGGTAATTTGTTGTTGACTGGCGAAGAAAGAGCCGAACAGGAATCCCAACGGGCTGAACGAGAATCTCAACGGGCAAAACAGGAATCTCAACGGGCAAAACAGGAATCCCAACGGGCAAAACAGGAATCCCAACGGGCTGAACAGGAAAGACAAAGAGCCGATCGCCTAACTGCTCAATTGCGATCGCTCGGTGTTGAACCGGAAGCCTAAGTCTTTGGCTGATTTGTATGAGAAAAACCCCGGTTGATTTGTACCGTATGGGAAATACGACTTCTTCGAGAGTAGATAACATTCGTTCAAAAGATATTGAAACTTACGAAGAAGATGGTGATATTTGGGTTATAGCAGGTTCAGGCGGAATTTCAACGTTTGCTATTCAGGGGGTTGGAAGCAATTGGTGGAAGTTGGATAGGGGAACTGATATTCCCAACGAACTCCGCTTGGTCAATGATTACGGTAATCACTGGTTGTGGGAACCAAGCTACACTATGCGAACGGAAGACTACAAGACTGGATTACGGTTAGGGACTTCCAACAAATAAATTACCCAATCTTGTGGGGTGGGCATCTTGCCCGCCCATATACAAGGGCGGGCGAGACGCCCACCCCACAATAAGTAGTTGAGTATTTTTTTATTTGGAAGTCCCTTAGTTGGTGAGGCATTTTATAAAATCAATTAAGGGAGTTGTTGAACGTGAATTTTTCTCCTAAAGCAATTCGATTTATTGTTGAGGCGCTGGAATATAAGATTGAAGCTTATCAAAAGCGATTAGAAACAGAAAATTTGAATGATGATGAGGTTTCAGACATCACCAATGACATGATGTTTTTGGAATCTTTGTCGCAAGAATTAAAGAAGGAACTCTCAACAATTGCGCCATCCATTTTTTAATGAGTTTAATAGGCGAAAGAATAAACAATTGCTCTATGTTGAACCAGAAGTTTAGGTGTTTTGGTTAAAGGTGCGTAGACGCAAAGCGGCTTGTCGTCAGACATCGCTTCTCCACTCGATACAATAGCTACAAGATATTTTGCCAGTTAGGAATAAGAATTAAATAACATACAATTTATGTCCCTGGTTTACCTCACCCTCAATCCCTCTCCGATATATTGGAGAGGGAAGCTAGAGACAGGACGAAGTTTTGCATCTTATTTAATCCACGTTCCTTAGCTTCAGATGATATAGCTATGAACCTGTATTAAAAATCCTATGTCCTAACCATCCCAAACCCAAGCCTAGACTAGAAGTGCTAGCTAAAATTAGAAAAGTATGAACCTTGCTAAAAGATTCTTGTAATTTATCTCCAGCCCCAGCCACAGCCCAAGGCACAGCCCAAGCCCAAGCCACAGCCACAGCCACAGCCCAAGCCACAGCCACAGCCACAGCCCAAGCCACAGCCACAGCCACAGCCCAAGCCACAGCCACAGCCACAGCTATGTACGAAGCGTTAGATGCGGCTAATAAATACCCTATTAATAGGTAACTTAATAATACAACAGCTAACCAGCCCCAAGGAATAATTTTAGGTGATTTAGTAGCTGGTTTTTCTGGAATTGCCTCTGAGTTTAGCTTGGCTTTGGGACGAACAACTTCTTTTCTATAAACTCGATCAACAGGTGGTGGAGGCGTTGCTTTTGGTTCTTCTAAGATTGCTAACCATACCTGCATCGACTGAGGGCGGTCTTTTGCCTCCAGTGCCATCCCCTCGATAATTGCTTGATTTAATCTGTCACTGATGCTTGGATTAATTTGTTTAGGTGGAGTCAGGGAGGTATTCTCTAGCTTGCGAGCTAGAGAAGTTGTGGGGCGTTGACCTGTCACAGCATAATAAAGCGTGGCAGCTAGACAGTAAATATCTACCGTTGGCTCTCGACTGCCGCTGCTCATCTGCTCGTAAGGCGCAAACCCTTTATTACCTGCAATGTCTTTTGAACTCAGAGTTTTAGGCACGAGTTCTTTAGCGATGCCAAAGTCAATCAGAACTGCTTTGTTAATGCTCCGCAACATAATGTTTCCTGGGTGGGCATCCCGATGTACTAGACCTGCCTGATGCACCACCGCTAAAGCTTCCCCAATTTGGCGGATACAGGGCACAATCTCTGCTTCTGTTAACCCCCCCCTGCGTCTCACTGTCTCAAACAAATTTTCTCCCGGTACAAAATCCATCACCAAGCAGTGGATAGCGCCTTCCTTAAACAAGTCAATCACTCCCACAATGTGAGGATGAGGGTCTTGAGATAAGCGTGCTAGTGTCCGCCCTTCTTGGATAAATCGCTCTACATACTTGTCATACTCTGGGTCAAGGCTGAGATATTCATTGGGTGTCTTGATGACAACTTTCTGGTTTAGCTCAACATGCAATGCCTTATAAGTAATCCCGAATCCCCCCTGTCCGAGGACTTGCTCAATTACATATTTGCCAGCCTGTAATCTTTCTCCAGCTGTCCAAGGCATGAAAACCTCTAATAATTCGTAATTCGTAATTAAAACACTTTAAAAAAGCTAAACACGGGTATTTTATCTGACTGAACTGTGTTTCACCAATAATACAGTTTTGCAGAATTTTGTACAACACACAATGAAAGTTGAGCTAAGTTTACGGGGTTTTGGTAGATGAAGGACTAGGTGACTGTGACGGTTGATTGGAAGATGGAGATGGGTGGAAAATAGGAATCCAGCCAACTATGCCTGAAAGTAAGGTTCCAATGGCAGCGATCGCAGCTATCACCACTCCCCAAAACTGGATATTTCGCTCCCAATTGGATTTGGTGTTAGGTGGTATAATTACTGAAGACTGCGAGTTTTCCCCAGTCAAACCCAAAGAATCGAGCCATTCTCGTACTGACTGCGATCGCTCTTTATGATCTAGCTTCATACCTGTTAAAATTGCGCGGTTTGTGCGATCGCTAATCTGAGGATTAAGGTCTTTTGGAGACACTAAATGCTCACCGTTCAGTTTGCGGTTTACTGCATCGACAGGTGTTTTTCCCGTCAGAAGTTTATAGAGCGTAGCTGCCAGTGAATAAATATCGCTATACGCATGAGTTATACTACCTTTAGCATAAAGTTCAGGAGGTGTAAATCCATCAGACACTTCCTTGGTTCGGCTTGTGGTTAAGATATGGTCAAAATCTAGAGCTAGACCAAAATCGATTAACACCGCTTCTAACTGCCCCTCTCGGTTCCGCAACAAGATATTTCCTGGATGTACATCCCGATGAATCAGTCCATTTTTATGTACAACTATTAGTGCTTCCCCAATTTGCTGAATGTAACGTAGTGCGTCAGGTTCCGAAAGTTTTGGTGGACGGAGGTCAGCCAAACTCACTCCATCCACATACTCCATTACCAGACACGGATAATCTCCTTCCTTAAAAGGTGTTCTAAACTGTACAATATGCTGATGCTGACATCGGGTGAGATTTACCGCCTCCTGCCAAAACATCGTCTCTAATCGAGCGCGTTCCGACTTGCTAAGGGATTGGAGTAGGTTATCATTTAAGGTTTTAATGACTAAGCGATCGCTATTCCTATTTTTTACCAAATAAGTAATACCAAATCGTCCCCTTCCCAATTCCCTTTCAATCGTGTATTTGCCACCTTGCAACCGATCGCCTGCTATCCAAGCCACATTTGTAGCCCCAAAATACTTATATTAATTTTCACATAAGAAAGCCTGAAGAACCGGAGCCTAGCTTTGTAGAAATACTGCGATCCCTCAGGATTAGGACTCAGAACTTTTATAAAGAAGAAACCACCACAACTCTATTCCAATTAAGGCGAAACCTGCGATCGCAACACCAACTTTCAAGCCCAAAGGTTGCTCAATGCGTTGAAATTGGCTAGTTTGCTCTGATGAATGGGCTGGCATTTCTGCGAATGCTACACTTGATGCTCCAGCGAGAAGCACTAAAGCTATCAGGCTTCCCCAAAGCGTTTTTTGACTGAACATTTGCTAAATTACCCTGAATTTATGAGCTAATTTTTGGTTGAAAGTTACGCAATCTGAGGGCGTTGCTAACAACAGAGAGCGAAGAAAGAGCCATCGCAGCGCCAGCAATAATTGGATTGAGCAACCAACCAAAAATGGGGAACAGAATTCCCGCCGCAATGGGAATACCAATGACGTTGTAAATAAAAGCAAAGAAGAGATTTTGTTTAATATTGTTGATGGTGGCACGGCTGAGTTGAATTGCTGTGACAATTCCTTGCAAATCTCCAGAAATTAGAGTGATATCGCTAGCTGCGATCGCTACATCTGTTCCCGTCCCAATGGCAATTCCCACGTCAGCCTGTGCTAGAGCTGGCGCATCATTTATGCCATCACCTACCATTGCAACAAGGGATTGGGGATTGGGGAGTGGGGAGTGAGGAGTGGGGAGTGAGGAGTTAGGAGTTAGGAGTGAGAATTTATGAGAATTCTTTCTCTGTGCCCTTCTGTACCCTATTTCCCCTTGCAAGGATTGGATAATTGCCACTTTCTGATCTGGACGCACTTCGGCAAAGATTCGCTGGATGCCAACTTGTAGAGCGATCGCATCAGCCGTTTTACGATTGTCTCCGGTAAGCATTACTACTTCTAAACCTAACTTCTGTAAGGCTTTCACCACTGCTGCTGATGAAGGTTTAAGGGCATCGGCAATACCCATTATTCCTTGTAGTTCGCCTTCTACAGCAATCAAAATAACTGTTTTTCCAGCGGCTTCCCAGGCATCTTTATACTGCTGGAGACTTATGGTATTAATTCCAAGTTCTGTTAACCAGCGTTGTGTACCAATTTGTACAAGCTGATTTGCAACAACTGCTTGCACACCACTACCTGCATTAGCTGCGAAGTTCTTTGCATCTATTAAACTCACCTCTTGTGACTGGGCATATTTTACAACCGCCTCAGCTAAAGGATGCTCAGAATTGCGTTCTACCGTTGCTGCTAACTGTAAAAGGTTGATTTCATTACCATTAGCTGTGCCGTTGACAGTCACAAAGTCTGTAACTGTCGGTTTCCCCTGAGTCAAAGTGCCAGTTTTATCTAGAACGATGGTTTTAATTTTGTGTGCTAGTTCTAAGCTGTCCGCACCCTTAATCAAAATGCCATTTTCTGCACCTTTGCCCGTCCCCACCATTACAGATGTGGGGGTAGCTAAACCCAAAGCACAAGGACAAGCGATAATCAATACACCTACCATTGTCATTGTGGCTAGGGTAAGGTTGCCAGTGAAATTAAACCAAATGACAAAAGTGGCGATCGCAACGGCAATCACAGCAGGTACAAACCATCCTGTTACTTGATCTGCCAAGCGCTGAATTGGTGCTTTAGAACCTTGCGCTTGTTGCACTAGTTTGACAATTTGAGCCAAAAATGTATCATTTCCGACTCGTGTCACCCGAAACTGAAATGCACCCGCACCGTTAATCGTCGCCCCAATTACCTCATCTCCTGGCTGCTTTTTGACTGGCAAACTTTCACCCGTTACCATCGCTTCATCTACTGTCGAAGCGCCTGCAATCACCTCGCCATCTACCGGAATCTTTTCACCAGGACGCACCAAAATCACATCGTTGATTTTGACTTCGGTGATGGGAACATCAATTTCTCTACCATCACGGATAACTCTGGCATCTCTAGCTTGTAATCCGATGAGTTTGCGGATAGCTTCAGAAGTTTGTCCCCTAGCGCGATTTTCCAGCAACCGCCCCAGCAAAATTAAGGTAATGACAAAGGCGGCAACTTCGTAATAAATATGAGGTATCAAGCCTTGAGCAATAAAAAATTCTGGAAAAACAGTGACAAATAAAGAATATAGATATGCTGCACTTGTACCCAAAGCAATCAGGGTGTCCATCGTCGCCGTATGGCGCTTGAGGGATTTCCAGCCATTGCGGTAAAAAGATCCACCACACCACAACACGACGGGTGTTGTCAGCACTAACTGCACCCAAGGATTTTGCAGGAAACTTGGAATTAAAGGTAAATTTAGCCCAGTCATCATGGGCAACGACCCCAAAAGTAGGAAAATGCTGATTACACCTCCCACCGCTACTTTGAGGAAGAGTTGGCGTTGTAATGCTTGCCTACTCGCTTTCTCAGCATCATCCTCTTCGGAGAGCAATTCTTCTTGGAGTGAGTCAGAAGAGTATCCCGCAGATGCGATCGCACCTTGGATTTTCTCTAAATTTGCTAGAGAGCGATCGTACTTAATAGTGGCTTGTTCTGCTCCAAAATTAACGTTGCAGTCAATTACCCCAGAAACAGAGCGAATCGCCTTTTCGATGTTATTGGCGCAAGCGGCACAACTCATGCCTCGAAGTTTGAGTGTGAGAGTATCCATGTTGGGGATTGGGGATTAGGGATTGGGGATTAGGGATTAGGGATTAGGGATTAGGGATTAGGGATTGGGGATTAGGGATTGGGGATTAGGGATTGGGGATTAGGGATTGGGGATTAGGGATTGGGGATTAGGGATTGGGGATTAGGGATTGGGGATTAGGGATTGGCAATTGGTCATTCTCCCAGTACCCAGTACCCAGTACCCAGTCCCCAGTACCCAGTCCCCAGTACCCAGTACCCAGTCCCCAGTACCCAGTCCCCAGTACCCAGTCCCCAGTACCCAGTACCCAGTCCCCAGTACCCAGTCCCCAGTCCCCAGTACCCAGTACCCAGTACCCAGTACCCAGTACCCAGTCCCCAGTCCCCAGTCCCCTTAAGCAACTGGATAACCAGCAGCAGCCAATGCTTCCTTAATTGCTGTTTCTGATGCTTGAGTTTCTACATTGACCAGCTTGGTTGTTGGATCAGCCTGAACGCTAGCATTGGCATCGACTGCCTGAAGTGCTTTGGTGATCTTGCTTGCACAAACAGAACAAGACATGCTGGGAACTGTGAGTTGGAGAGTCATAGATTTACGGGATAAAATAAACAACCTTGCCAGACCAAGCTGGATGACTGAGACGTATCCCTCACACATCAGAAATTTCTGGTTGAGGGTCGCCTTGAATTCATCCTAGACTCTCTAGCCGGCTAGAGAGTCTAGAGATTTTTAAAAGTTTTTCGCCAAACTTCAAATTGATAAGAAGAATTCAGAACTCAGGAGTCAGAATTCAGTATGAATTCTGTACGAGCGGGTGATAGCGCCGGCGGCAAGCGAGTATTTTCGAGTCGCGTCTGAATATTGGTTAAAACCGTACAACTCTTAGAGACGCTACCGCGAACGTCCCGCTACGCGCTTTCGCCCCTGGTGGGCGAAAAAATTAAAATATTCTCGCCTTAAAACTCTATCCCTTTATTGGGTAGAGTATTCTGAATTCTGAATTCTGTATTCTGACTCCTGTTTTATTTACAAGTTTGTTTGAACTGAGTAACCATTGCCCATAAAAAATACAACGTACTACAAAACACTTGTCATCCGATGAAAGTGTGTGTTATTAAGGCTATATAACTACATTAGTCAGAATTAACCTGTTGTTTTCCCCACAGTTCTGGGAAAACGACCCTCTGCACCACTTGAGACGCGGCTGCTGAACCCAAGTCTCCCTATCTCTTCACAACCAAGGGTCTTTTTTAAGACTCTATTTGGAGTTTTCATGCAGCCAAAAAATCTTAAACGTCTCCTGCGTGCCTTAGAGCGGCAAGGTTTAGATGTAACTTATAACAATCGCACTTATTCAGTTCGTTTAGTTAATTCTCCTGATGCGCCTGTAGCAGAAGTGCTACTACCAGAAGACTTACCCGTAGAAGCTAAGGCATTAAAGCAGTTAGCGAATTTAGCAAGCGTCCGCCACCCGTCAGGTGGATGTGTTTGTCGTGCTTGTGCTACGCCTGACTTTCACCCAGGTGATGCTGGTGTTGCCATTGGTTCAGTCATAGAAACTGTGGGTCAGGTGATTCCTGGTGCTGTCGGTTCTGACATCAATTGTGGGATGCGCCTGCATGTTGTTGATTTGACAATCGACGAATTCCTCGCAAAGCGCGACCAATTAGTAGAACGGATGAAGGGGGATTACTTTTTCGGTACGCGTGATGTAACGATGACTGCTCAAGCAATGCGATCGCTATTTCAGTACGGTGTTCCCGGTTGGCTGGATGCCATGCTAGATGAGCCTACGGGGAGTGTAGTCAAGTCTGATTTGCAGCAACTTGCCCAAGAGAGCGAACGCATTTTTTTAGGTGGTTCAATGGATGGTGACTGGAAATTAGCGCCGGAAGAATTGGTTCCTGATGCTGGACTAGTACGCGATGGCGGACTGGCAACCATTGGTGGTGGTAATCATTTTGTCGAAGTGCAACGGGTTGATAAGGTCGAAAATCGCTCGCTTGCCCACGCCTGGGGAGTGCGCGAGGGACAGCTAGCTTTTATGATTCACTCTGGTTCTCGAAATGTGGGTAAGTATATCGGGGGAATGTGGCGAGATAAAGCTAAGGCGACTTGGCAAAAAGGTCTAAAGTACCCTGATTCTCAGATTTTTCCTCTCTCTACTTATTCCCACCCCGAATTAGTTGCCAGTTATCTGCAAGCTGAGGCCACTGCTGCTAACTATGCTTTTGTCAATCGCCTGCTGTTAGCAGAATTGCTACGTCTGCGTTTACGAGAAGTATACAAAGATGTGGAAGCACCTCTAGTTTATGATTTGCCCCATAACATCACCTTAGCAGAAGGTGAAGGATGGGTGACACGCAAGGGCGCTTGTCCTGCTCATGTAGAGCAACCAGTGATTATCCCTGGTTCAATGGGTGCTTATTCTTATCTGATGGTGGGTAGAGGCAATCCAGCATTTTGTAATTCGGCGTCACATGGGGCGGGAAGAATTCGTTCTCGCTTCGATCTCAGTCGCAAAGGTGCATCTCAAAGCGAGTCGGAACTGGGATTAACTGGCGTAGACTGCATTACCCTGCGTGAAGAACGCCGAATTGAGGAAGCACCTGCTGCCTACAAACCGATTCAGTCTGTGATTGATGTGCAGGTTGAGGCAGAAATGGTGGATGTTGTAGCACGATTAAGTCCCGTGCTGACGTTTAAGGCGTAGCTGCTAAATAAAAAGCCCCTGGTTGACATCCAGGGGCATCCATCTTTATTCCCTCATTTAGAATCGCATTTGTGAAGCTATAGTAAATCCGTATTAATGCAATAAACACATAAACTCGATGATTATTTTGCAATTAACTGGTTGCGTGGGAATTTCCCCAGCTTCATGCATAAGAGCGATGTCTACTGGCATGGCAAGCAAAAAAATTGTGCATTAGACGTAGGTTGGGTGGAGCGGAGCGCAACCCAACAGATATACCCGCATTTCTCACAAGCTTGAAATGCAGAGGGGCAGAGGGGCAGAGGGGAAAGAACTTGTTGTACAAATCTCTCCCCTGCTCCTCTGCTCCCCTGCTCAAGAGCACAAGGTTTTGAGAGATGTGGTGAGAAATCCGGGTATAGCCCAGATCTAGTAAGGTACACCCGTAGGGGCACGGCAGTGCCCCTACACCTTGCGATATAATGTTGTACCTCATCTGAATGGGAACCGCTATATCAGGATGTTGGGTTACGCAAAGCCTCCACCCAACCTACAATTTTTTTACTAATACAAAATCAAGGGTTTTTAACCTGCGGAGGCAGGTTTTGCCTGTGTAGCCGCGATTTCTAATCGCTGAGGCAAGTAAGAAATTAGACTTTTCAAACAACTTCTAAGCTCGACTTTATCCAAAATTAAGAACTCGGTTTTCTTTATCTGGTAAAAACCCTGGCTTTTTGGCAAATACTTTTTCCACGTCACTGATTCTCGATGAAGTAAAAAAAGTAAAACTACCGCCCCACAAAGCTTTCAGCGATAGCGATCGCATTGCGAAAACAATGGATAAAGTCGAGCTTAGTGCTTAAGCAGATATCCCAGATTAATTTAGTTTTGATAAAAAAACACCCTGGGTATTATTCCAGGGTGCATAGACATTTTTCAGGCATTAATTAAGCTGAATAATAACTTTGTAAAATAGTTATTTCTACTATCCATAGAATGATCTAAATATTGCTCTATATATGGTATTAATGATTTTTTTATGGTGTTCCATAAAACTAGATTTGCAGATTTTTATGATATTTTCTATTACTTTAGTGTTAGGTAAAATATTCCATAATCTGATATTAATATTTTATTTAGAGTCAAAAATAAACTCAAATTGAATGTAATTTGTGAGAGAATACCCTCAAGGTAATCTCGCGATCGCTAATAAGTAGACTTAAGTGTTTTTAGGTAGTTTTACAGTAAATAAGCTACCTTTACCTACTTCCGAAACGACCTGGATACTTCCTGCGTGTCCTTTGACAATCCGGTGAGATAGATGTAGTCCTAAGCCACTACCTGAGCGTTTATTTTTACCTTGGCGAAATCGCTCAAAAATGGTTGCCTGATCTTCTGGCGCAATCCCATATCCTGTATCTTCTATCTCAATTGTTACCAAATCTGGATTTCCTGGCTGAGGTGGTGTTTCAAAAATGCGGATGGTTATGCCTCCTGCATCTGTAAATTTGATGGCATTTGCAACCAGATTGTTTAGCACTCGCCGTAGTTCTAAGCGATCGCCCATAATAATACCAGCGTTTGGACTCAGTGGTTCTAATTCACTGGTATCTATTTCTAGATTCAAGCCTTTTTCATTTGTTAAGGGACTAAGTTCACTGACTACTTCTTGAGATATTTCACGTAAATCGCACTCTTCCCAATTCAACGTTTTTTTACCTGCCTCGAAGCGATAGACTTCTAACAGGGTGTTCACCATTTCCATCAAATTTTGGTTACTGCGAATCATCACTGCGATCGCCTGTTTCATTTCCGGCGAAATTTTGCAGAATGTTTCCATTTCAAACAAATTCAACATCCGATCGGCGGCTACTAGGGGAGTTCGCAAATCATGAGTCAGGCGGGAAACAAAGTCTTCCCGTTGGCGGGCCATTTTTTGCTGTTCGTCTAGACTATGCTTGAGACGCAATAGCGATCGCACTCTTGCCAGTAGTTCATCAGTATCAAATGGTTTACGAATAAAATCGTCAGCACCAGCATCTAAACCTTCGACAACGCTGGATTGGTGAAAGGCAGTAATCAACAAAATTGGAATATAAGAAATTGCAGGGTTCTTCCGAATCCGACGTGTGACTTCATAACCATCTATCCCCGGCATCATCACATCTAACAGAATCAGATCGGGTGGAGATTGGTCAATTTTGTGCAAAGCCTTTATTCCATCTGAAGCCAAATCAATTTCATAGCCCTCACTTTCTAAAATTGCTTGAACTAAAATGAGATTATCTCGAGTGTCGTCAACTACGAGGATACGATAAATTTTATTATTTTCAACTACAGACATGATTTATCAGTTTTTTTTGAAGTAATTTATAGTTTAAATTTAGGATATCCTATTTGATGCTTTTCTACCTCGCGAAGATGACTGAGGAGGATTTTTAGCAGGGCAAAAAAAATCGTCATCATCTAACTGTGAAGTTGGAGCATCAGCTTCTACAGTCGGTAATGTAATTTGACGTGGCAATTCAATTTTAAACATTGAACCAACCCCTACTTTGCTCTCCAGAAATATTTTGCCACCCATCATTCGCACCAGTGAATCGATAATTGCCAAACCCAGACCTGTACCTGGATATTTGCGAGTGATAGTTTGATCGACTTGCCGAAATGCTTCAAAAATATGTTTAAAATCTTTCGGTGCTATGCCAACACCTGTATCCTGAACAATAATTACCACTCGATTTGCAGGTAGTTCTTTAACTGCAACCCAAATTTCACCAGATTCGGTGAATTTAATGGCGTTGGAGAGTAGGTTAATTAAAATCTGTTTGATCCGAACTGGATCGTTAAATACCAAAGGATTTTGTAAATTGGTTTTTACTAATAACGAAAGATTTTTTGCCTCAGCTAGGGAGCGTATTTCACCAACTGCGAGATTTATTACCTTTGATATATCAAATATTTCTGCCTTTAAGTCTAATCCTCCTCCCTCCAGCTTGGAAAAGTCGAGAACTTCATTGAGTAACATTAGCAAATGCTTTCCATTATTCAAGATCCGCTCAAGCATATCTCTTTGCTGGTGCGTTAGTTGACCGAACTTAGGACGCAATAGGACTTGCGAAAAACCAATAATCGCATTCATCGGCGTTCTAAGTTCGTGAGACATAGTTGCTAAAAAGAGTGATTTTAGACGTGATGCCTCCAATAACTTGAAGTTTTGCATTTGAATCTGTTGCTGTTGTCTCTCCAGTTCTTGGTTCTTAGAAATTAGTTCTTCATGACTTTCTCTAAGCTGCTGACTTGCCAAATCTGCCTGCATTTCAGCCTGATAAATGCGAATCGCACTCCGCAAAACCTGCGACAAAGTTTCTGGGGATATTCTAGACTTAGAGAGATAGTCTGTAGCACCAGCTTTCAATAACTGGAGAGTAATTTGTTCATCTCCCTGACCTGTTAGGACTACTAAAGGAACTTTAATTTCTGAAGAACGTAGCTGTTGAATCAAGGTTAGTCCATCCTGGTCTGGTAAGCGATAGTCGAGGAAAACACAATGATATGCAGTAGTGCTTAAGGCAGAAAATGCATCATTACCATCGCCTACTTCAGACAGTTCCATCTGAACACCGGCTTGAGTCAGCGCAGAACGAATTGCTATCCGGTCTACTTCGTCATCGTCTACAACCAAAATTTTCAGCGTCTCTTCCATCGTTTTTTATTTTTGCCGCCAAAGATAGGTTGATATATAACATTTCTATTTTCAGATTATCCAACTAAAGAATATAATATTTTCGGACATCTAAAATCTGTAACTTGATTGACTAAGACATTTTGTATAATGTCCGATAGTTGTTGATCATTGCCCTGATCTCAACGTTTCGGACTTTGCAACGTTTCGGACTTTGCCTTGGGTTCAATTCAGTCTGTTGTATCTTCAATCTGGTTAACTTACCAGAGTTTGGGAATAAAACTCTTAGCAAACAATCGATAGCTCTCAAAAAATTAGCAATTAACAAACTGAAAACTATTGATCTGAAGACAGCAAATAGAACTGATATAAAGTAAAATAGAATACTTTACCAAGCTTAAGACAATTGTAATTGAGTGAGCAAGTGACCGTCGTCAGTCATTGGTGAGAGTTGCATACTATTATCCTGTACCATAAGCTTGAACAGTTTTACCCTTTAGATTGATTAGACTAGGTAAATAAGAAAATACTGTCTATACCTATTTGTGAATCTGAAGTCATTCTACCTGCTGGAATTTCGACAATTTTCTTAGCGATCTCTAGACCAAGTACTAGTAATTTTACAGATATATTGTAATTACAATGTTCTTAAAATTACTAATATTTAACCCCTAAGAAAGCTTCCTGACAAAGGCTCCATCAATCGAATGAATCCAAAGGTTTGCTTAAAAACCGCTTGAAACCATCGTTTACTTTCTCGTAAAGCAACTTCGACACGTTGTAATTTTTTCATTTTCGTAAGCTTTTTTTAAAGTTGTATACAAAATAATACTAAATGGAACATGGCAACTCAAAGCTGAATTATAAGCAGGGAGTAGCAATTTGGCATTCGTTTCAATATTTCATACTTTTTGTGTAAGTATCCATATATCTTCAGCTAGATTTGTCCTCTATCTAAATATAAAAATTTCGGGTATTTATTATTTCTATCGGTGGATGCAGACTGCTTGAAATATCATCTATCTTTAGTTTGGGAAAATAAGAGATAGTAGTTACAAAAGGTAATACTTTGAAAGATGCAAACAGCGCAAGAGTGAGTGTAGCGATGAATGAAATTAGTATTATTTTAATTGAAGATCATGACTTAACACGAATGGGACTACGAGCAGCATTACAGTCTCATAGTGCATTGAAAGTAATTGGCGAAGCGGCAAATGCAACCCAAGGATTAAAACTTTTAGAAACGGCAAAGCCAGACGTAGCGGTTGTAGATATCGGCTTGCCTGATATGGATGGCATCGAACTTACTCGTAAATTCAGACGCTATCAGGCGGAAACTGGGCAATCAAATACGAAGATTCTCATCTTGACAATGGATCATACAGAAGATGCTGTACTGGCAGCCTTTGCAGCTGGTGCCGATTCTTATTATATGAAAGAAACCAGCATCAGTAAATTAACTGAGGCGATCCAAGCAACTCACGGCGGTAACTCTTGGATTGATCCGGCAATTGCCAATGTGGTATTGCGGAAGATGCGCCAAGGTATTCCTGGAGAAATTCAAGGTTCTGACAAGCCGAAAACTGTAAAAATTGAGGCACTGGCATCAGAATATGAGCAAGTTTTAGAAACATACCCCCTAACTCAACGGGAATTGGAAATACTAGAGTTGATTGTAGGTGGGTGTAGCAATGGGCAAATTGCCGAGAAACTCTACATTACAGTTGGTACTGTAAAAACCCATGTTCGCAATATTCTAAATAAACTCTGTGCTGATGATCGTACACAAGCTGCTGTCAGGGCCTTACGTTCTGGGTTGGTAGCATGAGGAGTGCTGAGTTAAGAGTGCTGAGTTAAGAGTGCTGAGTTAAGAGTGCTGAGTTAAGAGTGCTGAGTTAAGAGTGCTGAGTTAAGAGTGCTGAGTTAAGAGTGCTGAGTTAAGAGTTAGGAATTTTATTTCCCCTCTGCCCAATGCCCAATGCCCAATGCCCATTCAAAATCGTTCCTGTAAACATTCCGCAATGCGTAGTGCGGCTCCTGGTTTACCCATGCGTCGCCCACCATTTTCGGCAATAATTTGCAAAATATCAGGATCTTTGAAGAGGGACTGTACGACCTTGGCAATTTCTGCTGGCTGATCGATTAAAATCAAAGACGATCCGAGAAGACGACTTTGAGCTTCAGCAAAGGCAGGGTTATATTGCGGCCCATTACCGGGAATTGCGATCGCAGGTTTCCCTAAACCGATAAACTGTTCTGTGGCTGTACCTGCCATTGCGATCGCTATATCTCCCAAATGCAAGCAATCATTATAGGCTTGTTGTGTCAAAACTAAATAAGCATTTCTTTGTTTAAATGTCAAGGCATTTGGATCGGAGATTTGGATAGGAGATACTGATTCAGTACGCCAGCCTTGAGATTGCACACTTTGGGATAAAATATTAGAGTCTAAACCAGGAGCGATCGCACCTAAAAATACCACTGTTTTAGAAGTATAGAAGATCGAATCTCTCTCCTGGAAACTTGCCATCAATGCAGATACGGCAATCATAATTGTTTCCCAGTTGGTATATGCCTCTGGCGGGCGAGAACCAGGAAGAAGAGTTACTACAAAAGGTCTAACTATCTCTCGCTGTTGGACATCCTGACTATAAAATTGTTGGCGTGAAAACGTTGGTTCTAGACCATCCATCATGGGATTACCCAAACTTAAAGCTGGAATTGGCCATTGTTTTAATGTTTCCGTCGTCAACCCATCTCTAGGAAAAACCGCCTTACAACGGCGACGACTCATTAACCAACGTTCCCAAGGATGGTAAACTGAACCGGAAAAGTTTTCCCAACGCGCATTTTTAGATTTCCGTGGCAATAATCCAGCTTCATCCCGCACGTAATATTCAGATTTCGCCGTACCGACAAAAGCATAATTAGCGCCACTGAAAGTTGCAAATAACAAGGGGACAATATCTCCCACTGCTAAAATTGCTCTTTTATTACCTAATTTTTTTTGAGAACTTACCCAACGGCGGACAGATTTAATCTGGCTGAGGGTAAGTTGCAATAAACCACCGCGTACATCCCGCGCTAATTGACGACCATCCATATAGATAAAGCCGCCAGAAGGCATAGTGCGGACTGAACCGATGAGCGGGATATCTAACTGTTGGTAAGCATGTCCTTCACCCACCAGAGGTAAAGCAAATATCTCTGGTGGGTTTGGTTGTCGTTGGAGTTCTTGCAAAATCCGAACTGCAATTACATCTTCCCCATGACCATTACTTAATACAAGTAATCGCAAAGGAGGGGAGTTAGAAGCTAGAGATGACCGAGATACATTACTCATAGAAACAAAATATCAAAATTAACTGTCTGTTTGGGTGAGAGGTATAAATAGGGAAATCGACGAAGCAGCTGGAAGTTATGCCAATTCTGCATGAAGATGCACATAATAATACCCCCCTGTAGTCTCCCTTTGGTAAGCTACGGTGTACATACAAGTCAAATGGGAGCATCCCAGTTTTTATTCTTCTGATAAAAATAAATGAGGTGTGAGATGGTAAAGATGTAGTCCACGCGCTCGCTGAAGCAGGAAAAGTTATGACAGAAGAAGAAAACCAACTTTTGATCCAGTACGGTCGTGCGATGCCTGCGGCGGGCTACGCCTACGCTAAAATACTCTACAAAAATGCTCCAGTTGAGGAACTAACAAGCGTCAGGGTTGATTGAAGAAGTAGTACGCGCTCAAATGCAGGAATATGTTATGCCAGAAGTAGGGGTTTTTTTACCCTTAAATGTCATAGGAGAAAACACAGGACACAAGCGAGAAATAAAAAGTATCATCGTGAAAGTGCAATTACGAGTTCTCAAGCACAAATCGATAAGATAAATTTCGTAAATACTAACTGAGAGAGTAAAAAATATTATGACTCAAACGTTAGAAAATGCTGTTAACTTACCAGAAGAACAACGCTTCTTTCGACATGGATTAAGTTGGGAACAGTTTAAAGCGATTCAAGCTAGCTTTGAAAATGTACCAGGAGTGCGGTTATTTTATTGTGATGGAGTCTTAGAAATAGTGACTATTGGTAAGCCTCATGAGGCGATTAAGTGTTTAATTGCTGCACTACTGATTACTTATTTTGAAGTCAAGGGTATTGAATTTTTCCCCAGTAGGAGTTTTAGCCAGATTGTTCCCAAGATAGTAGAATATCAAGCTGACTTATCTTATTGCTTTGGAAGTGACAAACCTATACCAGACCTCTGTATTGAAGTAGTGATTACTAGCGGTAGTCCCATAAAATTACAGAAGTACAAATTAATGGGAGTCCCAGAAGTTTGGTTTTGGGAAGATGGCACAATTGAAGTCTACTGCTTACGAGAACAAGAATATGAGAAAGTTGTTAAAAGTGAGCTATTAACAGAATTAGATTTATCCCTGCTCAATCGTTGTGTTTTGTTATCGTCTCCCTTGGAAGCAATTAGGGAGTTTCGCCAAGATATTCAACAGCAATAGTAGGTTTAAACGCAATAAGATGGGATATTAGTGTTGTGATTTCTACAGCAAAAAATGGGAAAAAATTTGTTAACGTTCATATATTTTGCTCCTGCCAATAGCAATCGGCAATTCATGAAATTTTGCCCTAGTGTTGAACTGAAACGCCACAGGAGCGCCGTTAGCATCGACTCGAAACACAATAGTACCGCAACCTATTCCAGTACTATTTGGTGAGCGCGTGTCATCATTATGGCGAATAGCAGTTGAATCATAAACCTTTACACTGACTGTACCATCGGAGTTCATCACAGGTTTTGCTGCCACAAACATGACGTGTCCTGTATCCGCGTGTTCAGTAATCGGTTCCATTGCCCAGGCGATAATGTCACCAGGCATTGCATCCATGAGTTGGTTGATTGCCTTCCATTCCCGTACCGAAGTAGAGTGTTGTTGCAATTGATGAAAGTATTCGTAGTATTTAAAGGCACGGGGTCTGGGCTGTTTCGGTTCCTTGGGAATCAGCGCCAGATATTCAGGTGCAATCTGATTCAACACATAACCTACAAATCCAGAACAATCCATATCGTAAACTCCATTGATTTTATCAACGAAGGTTTTGTGGGTGTAGTGCGTCTCCCGCATCGTGTTCAAGATGTGTTTTGCTGCGATCGCTAATGGATTAACATCAATCTTCTCGCTATGGTTAGGGCGTTTTTCTACTGAAGATGATATGGCATCACTACTAGTAAATTTGATATTGCCTTCAACAAAACTTTCTAATGGCTGTTGAGCCGCTCGGCTAAATACGCCAGATGTATCTAAAATGAGCAGGCTGAGTGTAACTACTCTCAATGTCAGAAGCGTAAATGTGTTAAATGTCATAATTCACCAAATGATGAACTGTAAAAAATAGCTTAAGTGATATTCCACCTTATTGGCTAATAGACATCTCCAGAAATTAAATATGCGTTATCCAGAACCCTTGTAGAGACGTAGCACTGCTACGTCTCTACATTCATTTTCACCAGATGTCTAATGATGTAACAACAAAGAAGGTAGTTGATACATTGAGTAAAAGACATACGCTCCAGATGCCTCAAGTAGATGAGCCTCACTTTGCTCGGTGTAACCTAAAACTCTCATCCCAGCGGCAACACCTGCACGTACACCCAAAACGCTATCTTCTACAACCGTACAGGATGCAGCTTGAAACCCCATACTTTTAGCCGTATGTAAGAATAAGTCGGGTGCTGGCTTCCAACTTCCAACTTGATATGAGCTAAAGATACGTCCTTCAAATCGAGGCAGTAGGTTAGTTACACGCAAAGCTAACTTAATTTTTTCGGGTGGGCCACTGGAAGCAACGCAAATGGGTAGATTAATCTTGTCTAAAGCTGCTTCTATTCCCTCTACAGGACGTAGTTCACGCTCGAATGCTTCAGCAGTGCGGGTACGAAGTTGAGTTACAAAATCTGGCGGCATCTTTTTCCCAAGTCTTTGCTCAATGACAGCAACACAATCAGCCATTTTGCAACCCTTAAATAACAAAATAGCTTCTTCAAGTTTCATTGCCAGCCCAAACTCAGCGACAAATTCCACAAGAACACGATTGCCTAATCCTTCGCTGTCTACCAATACTCCATCACAATCAAAAATAACTAATTCTGTTTGCACTTAGAGAACTCCACACCTCACTCATTTATTGCCATAGAAGCGATCGCCACACCGCCCCACAACGGCGCATCATCCCCCAGCACCGCCGGCACAATTTCAAAATCAACCTCCGGTAAAGCTGTCTCCCGCGCCACCTGACGCACCACCCGCCAAAAATTCTCCCCCGCCTTTGTCACACCGCCTCCCAACACAAAGCGCTGCGGATTCATCAAATTCGCCACATTGCCAATACCCACACCCAGCGCCCAAGCAGCCTTATCCAAAACTTCCTTCGCCAAATCATCTCCAGCCGCCGCCGCCTCACTTACCAACTGTCCCGTCAGCAACGTTAAATCATCCCCCACCAAACCCCTCAAAATCTCTCCATCTCTGAGTCCTCCGCGCCTCTGTGGTTCGAGTTCCAAAATTTCCCTAACATTTTGCGCCATATAAGGCCCCGACGCCAAACGTTCCACACATCCCCGCTTCCCACACAAACAAACTGGCCCAGCAGGATCTACAACAATATGTCCAATCTCACCAGCCATCCCACCAGCACCTCGCCAAGGTTGGCCATTGAGTATCCAACCACCACCCACGCCAGTGCTGACAGTAATATAAAACAGGCTATCGTATCCTTGTCCCGCACCAAAACGGTGTTCACCCAAAGCCGCAATATTAGCATCATTATCTACATCGACAGGAACGCCAAACTCCTCCTCCAACAAGGCTTTGAGAGGAATATTTTCCCATCCAGCCACATGATGAGATAGTCGCACCGTCCCCGTGGAAGCATCAACAGGGCCACCAAAGCTGACACCGATCGCAGCAGGTTTTGTGTCTTCCAGCAAAGAGTAAATGAGCGATCGCATTATTTCCAAGTCAGTGCTAGCATCTGCATTCACTGGCGAGAGACGACGTTCATAACGCAACCACTTTCTCGAACCAAGATTTACCAATGCTGCTGCTAGCTTAGTTCCGCCAAAATCGAGAGCTAAAATTAATGTCATGGTTTTGAACCTTTCCAATAAATGCGATCGCACATTTTCTGGCACTCGATCAATAATGGATTGCTATACGAAAGTGCTTTTGTCAGAGTGAACTACCCCAACTTACCGAGTACGGTTGAAGTTGTGGCTTCTGTAATCACAGGGGAGTGCCATTACTATAGACTTTCGTCCGAGATTAGGGCTTACCTCCCCTCCTACAGCAGAGACGGCTGATAGCGAAGCGTTAGCGAGTCTTCGAGCGTCACCTTCCGCCTTTATCATTCTGATACCTTCTGCTCTTATGTTCTTCGCCGCATTTTCATCACGATCATGATGAGTACTGCAATGAGGACAAGTCCATTCACGGACATCCAATGGCATCTCACCTATTTGATAGAAACAATTAGAACAGAGCTTAGAACTGGGGAACCATCTATCAATCTCAACTAACTTTGCACCTTTGCGTTCTAGCTTATAAGCTAGAAAGTTAGTAAATGTTCCCCAGCCACAATCAGATATTGATTTCGCCAATTTGTGATTACGAACCATGCCTTTGACATGAAGATTTTCTACTATGACAGCTTGGCTTACGCTGACCAACTTATAACTAAGTTTATGTAGAAAATCCTGCCGCGAATTACTAACTCGCTCGTACACCTTGGCAACAACTTTTCTATATCTATTTCTTGACTTACTTCCTTTCTGTTTACGTGCTAATTTTTTCTGCTTACGTTTGAGGTTAAACTCATGTTTGGCAAGGTGCTTGGGATTATCGTATTTGGAAACCTTTTCGCCGTCAGTGACGACAGCAAAGTGTTTCAAACCTAGATCAATCCCATATATCTTACCTTCTGAAATAACCGGATTTTCGCCTTCAATCTCAGTCAAGATAGATGCAAGGTATTTGCCAGAAGGCGTTTTGCTTACAGTAACAGTTTTGACTTTCCCCTCAATCGCTCTGTGTATTTTGGCTTTGACTATCCCGATATTGCCAGGGAGTTTGACATTGCCATCTACAATCTTAACGTTTTGAGGATACTGGATAGACTGTTTACCATGCTTAGATTTGAATTTAGGAAACCCCGCACGGTTTTCAAAAAAGTTTTTGTAGGCTGTAGTTAGATTCAGTGTCGTAGCCTGTAAAACTTGGCTGTAACAATCAGCTAACCACACAGTCTCTTCTGCCTTTTTGAGTGTAGGAAGAAATGCGTTGAGTGCAACACGGCTAAGTCCCTTGCCCGTTTCCTTATAAGTTTCAATCGACTTATTTAGAGCATAATTCCACCACCAACGAGCGCAACCAAATGTTTGAGCTAGTTGAGTTTGCTGTTCTTGTGACGGATATAAACGGACTTGTACAACCTTGTGCAACACTTGACATCACCTCCTTAATAGGATTACTTTAACATAAATATATTTTATGATAAAGCAATCAAATAAAATAATTGGTGACTTCTCAAACACCTCACTCCAAAATCCACCTGCGGTTGATATTAGTCGGAGGCGTTTTCGTCGTCACCCGACTATCCATCCCCGCCCTGTAGAGGGACGGGGAATTCCGCCGAATTTGTTAAAGGTTAGCTTTCAGTTGGATCGCTGCGTCCAATGCCAAGCGATCGCACTTGTCACTACCAAGCCGCGATCGCCCTTAAGAATCACTTCAATGGTAAATTTTTTCAAGAAGCCAGCCTTTTCCTGATCTCAGCCTCAAATTGTTCATTTGTTGCTGTAATTACTCGTCCTGGCTTTGCTCGCATGATGTTAAGGAAATGCTGAAATGCCTCTTCATCCTGTGGATGTGCGATTACATATTTCCTCAGTTCAGATTCATTCAAACTCATGTACTCGGTCATCCTGTTATTGTCTCCCCATTACTAAGTATTTCTACTTGAATTGTTTCTCCAACCAGCATCACTATTCTGTTGGTGCGTTCATCGTAGCGGACAAGCTCTATGCTTTGAAGCAAGTTGCTAACTGTAACGCATTTGATGAAAAAGGCTTTTAGCTGTTCATTTGTAGGTATGGAAATATTAAATAAAGCTCTTAATGGGCGCTGAGAAGAGATTTAGTACAGATTAATAATAAATTATGGCAGGATATGCGTTAGTTAGCTGCATCAAAAATCTGTTGTGCGGTTAAATTTAATTGAGGAAAGGTAAGTGATGAAATCGCAGTGTTGCCTTGAAATGGTGTCATTTGATATTCACCATCAACTAATTCGCAGACAAAAATAGTGGGTTGCTTAGGATTGCCAATAAACTTTCTTGCGCCCAATGCAGCATAATCAGCAATCCAATATTCAGGAATGCCCATTTCCTCATAATCCCTAAATTTATTGTAATAATCATCTCGCCAGTTAGTTGAAACAACTTCAATAACTATTGGAACCGATGCTGCTTGGCTTACTGTTGACTGTTTTTGAAAAAGCGGTTCATTGTCGAGATTATTAAGATTTAGCAGTAAAACATCAGGCGAATAAGCGGATTCGGCAGTAGGAGTTTTGACTAATGCGGTTTTGGGTATAGTGTAGGGAAGGTTCAAGCGATCAAACTCGACAGTTAGCTTACGAGCTATAAATCCTACAACTTTTTCATGCGATCCGGTTGGGGGTGGCATTTCAACAATTACTCCCTTGTGCAATTCATAGCGTTTACCATCGTTGGGATACCATTCGCTAAATTCATTGAAGGTGAGTAACTTGGGCAAGGCTTGGGTCATAATCTTACCTCCACATCTGTTTTACTTTATCAAAATATTCACAATTTCCGTTGGAATAATTAAGTTTTGCATGGAAGTAGAAATATGCGATCGCCACAGCTAGATATTTGGATTAGTAAGTGTGCCTTTACTAGCAACAATTTGTCACAATTGCCAAGCTTTATCTATTAAATTGAAACTATCAATGCTTGTTCTAGTAAGCTATCTCCACGATGAAATCCCTGTTCACTGTGATTTAAGCAACATCCTAGAGACAACAAACTGTAAAGAAGTCATAAAGATTCTTAAATACTTGCATTTCTTATTGACTTCAGTTAGAGTCAAAGCAGATGCCTATCATCAAACCCTGACATGAGCTTCAGGAAGTTAGATTAGGTAAAACGCTAAATACCAAATTTGTTAATGTTGATTTCAGTGACGCTGATAACAATTAGTCACTAGTTTTCATTATTAACTTATCGCACATCAAGTACGGGGCTGTAAAGCATTTGCCCCCAATTTTATTGTCTTTATTTTTCTCATCTAATTAAGAATTATTTGCAATATGGATCGATAGATAGATAGATAGTGGGGAAGAAATCTTAAAACAGTATGGCTTACCAGAGCGATCGCTGTTTATTAAGTGTTTTCGCATCTACCTTTAGGAATATGTCTCCCACGAGAGCGGCACAGAATTATATCTTTATGTGTAAAAACAGGAGCTATAAGTAGCTATGTAGATAATTTCAGTAAAACTTTAAACAATTAGATTGTTGCTAAAAATATTTTTGATTGTAGTATCAGCTACATCGATATTGCAAGCAAGTTAATCGTCGTTAAAAGGGAACAGGGAACGGGCAACAGGCAACAGGGAAATCCCCATAATTAAAATCAGGGGATTTGTACAAGGACACATTGAAACATCGTGGCTGACGCCATCTCGTTTCAAATATTTTTATCTCTTTTCATAAATAAATTTAGGGGCTTTAAACCCTGTATTCGGGGCTAATTTTTTTTCTGTTCCCTGTTAAGAGTTCCCTGTTCCCGCCCCGAAGGGGCTTGGTAACGTCCAGAAAAGCCGAGTTTCCGCAAGTGAAAATTTATGGAATACCAGATAACAATAAAACTAGATACAAAATTAACGCCACTCATACGGAAAAATATCTCTTGACACTGTTTATCTCTATTGTGGAGAATTTATTAACCGGAAAGACCTCGATCAATAATGATGTTATAAAGTGGCTACCTAGTTTTAACTGGGAAATGAATATTGTTCTTTTTATCTCCTTTGGCCAAGGATTTGTAGCTAAGAACACAATTGTATTTTGTAATACCTTTTGTCCATAAAATACGCTAATGAGTACAGCGAGATGAATACTTTTTTTTGTTCTGATGATTCACGTCAAGTAGGAGAAGATGTTATTGGTAGTGCCACCAATTATCAAACTTATATTTTAGTTGAGTGTCATTTACCTTGGACATCAGAAGCCTTTAATTCCAAATGGGTGCCTCAGAATTTGAGGATTTTGGTAGAGGAAGTGAAGCGTGCTAAACTACCGATTAGATTCCTCTTAATTGCTAATGATGTATCACACAAAGTAAACCATACTACGCTTTTGATTTATCAAAAAGAAGAGGGGCTAAGTAATGGATACCATAAGCAAGAGTTTAAGCTGGCAAATATTGAGCAAGTAGCAGGAGTTGTCCAAAAATGGATATGGGGTATCGATTCTAATTTGGAAGTAGAAACTAGTACAACTAGAGATATTTTAATTTGTACCCACGGTAGCCATGATAAATGTTGTGCGAGATATGGCGCTCCTTTTTACTTCCATATAACAGCGAGTAATGCTGATTTGTGTTTAGATAATGTGCGAATCTGGAAATCATCGCACTTTGGTGGACATCGGTTTGCACCAACAGTCATAGACTTACCAGAAGGAAGATACTATGGTCGTCTAGATCAAGATTCATTTAGATCGATTTTGACTCGGACTGGTGATATTCAATGCTTGCATCAAGTCTATCGAGGCTGGGGAATTCTGCCTGCTGCACTTCAGGTTTTGGAAAGAGAACTAATTCTCTCTAAAGGATGGGATTGGTTTAACTACAAAGTTGCAGGCAAAATTTTAGAGCAAAGTTTAGACAATAATACTATCCTAGCTGAACTAAGTTTTGAACAACCTTCTGGTTCTCTCTACACTTACCAGGCTAAACTTGTGAAAGATGAAACCAAGACTCAACAACTCAAGAGTTCATGTAATGCCACAAGAGAGTTGGTAGTTACTAAATATGCTGTCGGTAGTCTTTGGATTAGCTCTAGTAAGGTGATGAGTTATAGTACGTAAAAGAGGAAGAGTTTTTAAACGCAGAGGGACGCAAAGGGAAGCGCAGAGGATCGCAGAGGATTGCTAAGTTTAGTTCACTGTATTTAGTATAACATCTTTGCGTTCCTTTGCGATTTCCTCTGTGCCCCTCTGCGTTTAAATCAAGATGAAGCCATATTTAAGACTTTTCGTAACAGTACTTGGTCTTCTAATTTGGCTTTTAAACGACCATTTTCAATATCTCGAATCCAGCTTTGGCTTTTACCTGTAAGTTTTGCTAACTCTCTCTGAGAAAGATTCAAATTTTTTCGCGCCTGCAAAATCTGTTCGCCTAGCAAATCGTTTGTAGCTTTGGGCTTCCTTTTGGCTTTGGCAGTTCTTGTTTTCTTTTTTTCTGATTCTGAAATTTGCTGTTCCCATTCTGGTGGGAGTTCAAAAGCCAAAATCCGCGCATTCATTAGCAGATTCCATTTACCACGGGGGCCTGTGTCTGTGAGGCGTGTTTCAGCACCACCGTCATTAGTCCAAAATTCTAATGCTTCATCTGGATCTTCGGGAAGATCAACTAATTTTGCCCACAAAGGTTGAATTTCTGGTGGGTAGGTAACTGGATCGAAAAGTGGTTTCATTCCATAGTGATTGAGAATTTCTAAATCGCTTTCAAAGGTTCGCAGCAAACGTTTGCGTTCTTCCCGTTGTCTGGATGCAAGGGCGACTTTTTCTTCACCGTAAGCAATACGCAGCAAGGTAGGAATGGTGATGCGTTGTTCTTTGCCCATTTTGGTTTTAAACAGCAACCACAACATTAGTCGGACTGCGCCTTCATGTTGCTGCCAAATGCTCATAACTGTGGTTAGCAGCGTTTTGGGGAGACTGCCGTATTGATAGAATGCGGTTCGCTCTTTACACGCTTGTTTGTTTAAGAAATATTGTGCCCAAATACCTGCTTTTACTTTAAAAGTTAGCCCAATTAGATATTTGCATCCGAGATTGTCTTCTTGGAAGTGGTGCTGAATATCTACTAAGTGCCATAAGCGGCTGTTTGTAACAGAGAATCCGTTAATTCGACCTTGTTGGGGCCAGTCAATGGAGATAATCAGAGAGCAAGCTTGCTGAACGATATTTTTCATTAAAGCTAGCTTGGCAGCTTTGCTCAAATCCTTGCGTTTCTCCATCCCCAAATATTTCTCGATTTGTCGCTCATCGATCGCAAATTCTTGCTCCCAAGGTTGCTCTAAGGCTGTAGCATAAGCTGCAAAAATTAGATGTATGCAGGCGGCTCTGATGTCAAGCCCCTCAATTGCTGCTATATCTGTGGCCTTGTCGTTAACTTTTAATGGATCTTGGATGTGAAATGCGATCGCACCTCGTCCTTGATTGACTTGTCGGCTGTAACTTATATAGCCTTCTTCATCGGTTTCCCAATGTAGGGATGTGCGTTGCGCTAGGACATTACAAGCTTCCCAAATTGCGATCGCTGACGCAAATGGGTTATTCTTACCATTAGAAAACAAGTCTAAGCTGCTAGCATCTCTCGGTTCAACTTTGCATCTCCCTTTTTTTGCCTGCCAAGGAATGGGAGAATTAGTTGGACAAGCTATTACACATTGCGGTTTAGAATAATAGCCCTCACAATTATTACAAAGACCAGGATCAACCCAGTATTCATTGTCCTCTATTTTGATTGCACCCGTAGGACATTGGGGGCGGCAGTTGTCACATCCAACGCAACTGTTGTTAGGAATTGTATAAGGCATAAGGCTCTTTTCCCACTCTAATCGTTGAGATGTCTGTATCAGGTCTCCCCTGGATGAGTCCTGTTTATTCATGACTCGCTACCACATTATCTTTCTGGCGAGAATAATCTTTTCTCGCCACATTCACTTCCCACATCCATATTTGGCTTTGTATCCAATTGGAAGCTATTTAAGGCTTTAAAACCAAACCTAATAAAACTTCTTATTAACTATACATTTCATGAAAAAAATGATTAATTTGTTCGTATCGAGCTTAGAAAAAAATCTTAACATTTATTTAATTACGTATTTAATGAACAATTTAGCTTTGACCATAAAACCTTACCCAAAGTCTTTTTAGGAAAAGAATAAGCCTCTTAGAATTGGACTTCATCTGATTTGTTAACAATTTTAATATTTAAGCCATGATAATATTCTGCCATAAAGTTTACAGTTCCTTCATAAATTAATTCTGTTTATTTCGGTCAAGTAATAATATTCCTTTTGTCACCATTTATCTAAATATTTAAATCAAAATAACTTGAAAATTGTTGCTTTCTAAACTACATATTGCAGATATCAAAATGTAACTGCTGAACATATAGTCTGGTATACATGTATACTGTTTATATAAATTTATTTGCCTAAATGTAAAAATATTTGCAAAAGAATATCATTACTCTTATAGATATAGTTGCATTTGCTAGAAATAATAGTTAAATCGGCAGTTCTACTTTTTATTTATGCTCTGTATGGAAATGGCTGATTGTGGTCTGCTGCCTCCAGTCAGATATTGAGTCAGAGACTCGATTAATGCATTACCAAGCGGAGCATGGGAACGAAAAATAAGAAAGATTTATAATAATTATTAGCAATAATTATTATCTATAAACTGAAATAAAAAACAATTTGGGATTGTGTTCAAAGTCATCGAAATTTGATGAGATAAAAGTAAGTTTTGAATACAAAAGAATAAAAGATTAGGATAGTATGATGATTAATGCACAAACAGATTGACAGGCAAAATTGCCGAGGATTTATTCATGGCACAACTAACAGGTTTGACATTTGGCGGTAAGGCTTGGACACCAAAATTTGCTCAGGAAATTGACAAAGATAAATGTATCGGCTGTGGCAGATGCGTTAAAGTCTGCGGGTACAATGTGCTTGGATTGAAAGCACTCAATGAAGAAGGCGAATTTGTGGAAGATGAAGATGATGAAGAAATTGAACGGAAAGTAATGGCAGTTACTTCTCCAGAGAATTGTATTGGTTGTGAAGCTTGTTCACGGATTTGTCCGAAGAACTGCTACACTCATGTTGCATTAAATAATTAAGGTTTTTAGAGTTAGTCAAAATTGTTGTTAATTCAAGGAGGCACTGTTTTTAATCAGCGCCAAGGCGCTAGGCAAGGTAACTTGAGGGGAATATTAAATATTTACTGGAAACAATCAAAAGTTCACAGTAAACAAATCCGTAAATCGTAAATTGTTCGCTATTAACAAATTTAAACTTGCTGCTAATATAGCCTAATCAACATTAGGATTAACAGTGCCCCTTGGAACAACTAGCTTTTCTGAAAGCAAGGGGCTAATTTTGTGGTATGAGTTGAAATATAATTTGTAATTTTTTGGGGGAAGGATATGGAAAAAATCTGGAAGTTTCCCCCTTTTTTAATGGCTGCACGTTAGAAAGTTAATAAGTGAAAAGGAAATGGGAAATGGGGAATAGGGAAAGAACAAGGGAATAGGGTACAGGTTACAGGGAATAGATGAATTCCTATTATCTGTAACCTGTAACCTCTCCCCTAAAACCTAAACTCAGAAAATAACACCTCTAAAGACGGTTTACAAAGCAGGTAGCAGGTATGCAACAAGTTCCTGTTTCACTATGGACTCTGGTTGCTGGGATAGTAGTTACAGCAATCAGTATTTGGATTGGTCAAAACCACACTCTCATGCCGGTGCAGGCATCGTTACAAGCGCCTTTGGTAGACGGTTTTTTCAACGTCATGTTTACCATTGCGATCGCACTCTTCTTGGTGGTAGAAGGAACTATTCTGATTTTTTTGGTTAAGTTTCGTCGCCGTCGCGGTGATGATACCGATGGTTTACCAATAGAAGGTAACGTTCCCTTAGAAATCTTTTGGACAGCAATTCCAACAGTGATTGTCCTTGGTTTGGGTATCTACAGCGTAGATGTTTTTAACCAAATGGGCGGTTTTGAGCCTGCCGGTCATCCTCATTCAGCTGCTCATGTTGCTCATCAGCCGGGAACTGCTCTTGCAGCGACACTCAGCGATGCTTCTGAAGCAACAACAGCCCCGACAATTGCCCCGACAATCGGTATCGGCGCGTCACCTCAAACCCTAAACAAACCAGCCGACTTAGTTGTTGATGTCAAAGGCATACAGTACGCCTGGATATTTAATTACCCCGATAGTGGCATTACCTCTGGGGAATTGCACATACCCGTTGGTGCTGATGTGCAACTCAATCTTTCAGCAGACGATGTAATTCACTCATTCTGGGTGCCAAACTTCCGCCTAAAGCAAGATGCACTTCCCGGTATCCCTACCGAACTACGATTTGTTGCCACCAAACCAGGTACATATCCCGTAGTTTGTGCTGAGTTGTGCGGTGGTTATCACGGTTCCATGCGGACACAGGTAATTGTCCACACACCAGAAGAATATGATAGCTGGCGGACAGAAAACCAGATTGCTCAACAACAAAACCTAAATCAAGTTGTTGCAATTAATCCAGCCGACTTATCAACCTCAGAGTTTCTCGCGCCTCACACCCATGATATGGGAATTAGTGCAGCAACTTTAGAGTCATTGGTCATTGGTCATTAGTCATTGGTCATTGGTCATTAGTCATTGGTCATTGGTCATTAGTCATTGGTAACTGACGAATGACAACGGACAAATGACAACGGACAAATGAAAACGGACAAAAGGCAAAGGACAAATGACAAAGGACAAAGGACAAAAATATGACGCAGGTAGAATTTCCACGGAATACTCCACCAGAAGAAAATAAACCGGAAACTCTGGTGGCTGGCCACACCTCACATCCGAAGGCGTGGAAATGGCAAGACTATTTTACATTTAATGTTGACCACAAGGTTATTGGTATTCAATACCTGGTGACAGCGTTTGTGTTCTATCTCATCGGTGGACTGATGGCTGTTGCTCTCCGTGTGGAATTAGCAACACCAGAGGCAGACTTGCTCGACCCCAATCTCTATAACGCTTTCATGACCAATCACGGGACGATCATGATCTTCCTGTGGATTGTCCCTAGTGCCATTGGGGGATTTGGTAACTTTTTGGTGCCCTTGATGGTTGGTGCTAGGGATATGGCTTTCCCGAAGCTGAATGCGATCGCCTTTTGGTTAAACCCACCAGCCGGATTACTCATTTTAGGTAGTTTCTTTTTTGGTGGTTCCCAATCTGGTTGGACAGCTTACCCACCTTTGAGTTTGGTGACAGCCCCAATCGCTCAAACTATGTGGATATTAGCGATCGTCTTGGTGGGAACTTCTTCAATTTTGGGTTCACTGAACTTTGTGATCACCATTTTGATGATGAAGGTTCCTAGCATGAAATGGGATCAAGTACCCTTATTTTGCTGGGCAATCTTGGCAACTTCCTTGCTGGCGCTTCTCTCCACACCTGTATTAGCAGCTGGTTTAATTCTGCTGTTATTTGACCTCAACTTCGGCACCTCTTTCTTTAAACCAGATGCAGGTGGTAACGTTGTAATTTATCAACACTTATTCTGGTTTTATTCTCACCCGGCAGTATATTTAATGATTCTGCCCATCTTCGGCATCATGTCGGAGGTAATTCCAGTCCACGCCCGTAAGCCAATCTTTGGTTATAAAGCGATCGCTTATTCTAGTGTAGCCATCTGCGTTGTCGGTTTGTTTGTCTGGGTACACCACATGTTTACCAGCGGCACACCTGGTTGGATGCGGATGTTCTTCACCATCTCCACCCTGATAGTTGCAGTTCCCACCGGCGTAAAGATTTTTGCCTGGGTTGCTACCCTCTGGGGTGGTAAAATCCGCTTCACCACGGCGATGCTTTTCGCCATTGGCTTGTTGTCTATGTTTGTTATGGGCGGCTTAAGCGGTGTGACGATGGGAACAGCCCCCTTTGATGTTCACGTCCACGACACATATTATGTTGTCGGACATTTCCACTACGTTCTGTTTGGCGGTTCCGTGTTTGGCATCTACGCCGGCATTTATCACTGGTTCCCCAAAATGACCGGACGAATGCTGAATGAAACTTGGGGACGCGTTCATTTCGCCCTCACCTTCATCGGTACTAATCTGACCTTTTTACCCATGCACGAATTGGGTTTGAAAGGAATGCCCCGACGAGTGGCAATGTATGACCCCCAATTTATCGACCTCAATCAGATTTGTACCTTTGGTTCATTTGTTTTGGCGATATCAGTAATTCCTTTCGCCATCAACATCATCTACAGTTGGCTGAAAGGGCCTTTGGCTGGTGATAATCCTTGGCAAGCTTTGACCTTAGAATGGACAACTAGCTCACCACCAGCAATTGAAAACTGGGAAGTGTTGCCGGTTGTGACTCATGGCCCTTATGACTACGGGCATAGTACTGAAATACAGCCATCTGCAACATCAGAAGCTAGTGCTTAGTAGACAGTTTCGTAAATTCGTGGCGAATTGAGGGTTTAAGTTTAAACGCAAAGAGGCGCAGAGGTAAACGCAGAGGAGCGCAAAGTTTGTTTGAGTCCATTTGCTACGAGATGAGGTAAAACTCTGCGTTCCTTTGCGTTTACTTTGCGTTCCTATGCGTTTAAAAAAGACTTCATTCTCCACAACAGTATTGTCAAAAAATCTATGACTATAGCTACAACCACGAGCGAAGATCACAGTGCAGGACACGAAGAACATCCAGATTTAAGAGTTTGGGGACTATTAACGTTCCTCGCCTCTGAATCCCTGATGTTTGGAGGATTTTTTGCCACCTATTTGTTTTTCCGAGGTACGACAGCGGTTTGGCCTCCAGAAGGAAGTGAAGTAGAACTACTTGTACCGACAATTAACACCATTATTTTGGTGTCTAGTAGCTTCGTGATTCACTTCGGTGATACGGCGATTAAAAAGAATAACGTCAAGGGAATGCAACTGTGGTATGCAATTACTGCACTCATGGGGGCAATTTTCTTGGGTGGTCAGGTTTATGAGTACTCAACTTTAGGATACGGACTGACTACCAACGTCTTCGCCAACTGCTTTTATATCATGACCGGGTTCCACGGTTTGCACGTTTTTGTGGGACTGTTATTGATATTACGTGTATTGTGGCGATCGCGTCTTCCCGGTGAATATTCTGCAACCAATCATACTTTCATCGAAATGGCAGAAATTTACTGGCACTTCGTAGACATTATTTGGATTGTTTTATTCACTTTGGTGTACGTTCTTACTTTGTTTTAACAAAAGTTAGGAGTGAGGAGTGAGAAGTGAAGAGTTAAGAATTTATAACTCAGAATTTACAACTCCTAACTCCTAACTCCTAACTATCCGAGAGTTCATTATGCAAGCTAATACAAACAAATTCTCATGGTTTCAGGTTCCAGAAGATATCAAAAACCTATTAATTTTAGCTGCACAAAACTGGGAAAATACATCAGAATCGGAAAAATATATTCAGCAAGCTTTAGCAAAAACTGGTGAAAATACAGATGTGTTGGTAGCAGCATATAGATTTTTCTATTATAAAAATAATTATTCTCTTGCACTACAAACAACAATCAAATTATTAGATAAAATTAAAGAACTAGAAAAATTCCCTGATGAATGGGAGCAACTTAAGCCTATATTAGTCAATCGCAAAGAAGACCCACAAATTCGATTGTACTTAAATGCTTATGCTGCTTCTGGATTAGTACTAGCAAAGTTGGGAGCAATCGAAGAAGCAAAAGAAATCAGCACCAAAGTCAAACAGATAGACGACAAGAATGATTTTGGTTCTGGAATTCTGCTGGATATTTTGACACGCCCAGCAGAAGAAGACGATTAATTAGTCAGCAATGAAAAGTCAAGGTGAAAATCATGAACAATTGGTTATCTACCAAATCCTATTCTCTATTAGGAGCGGCTACTGATAGTAACTCTATCTTTCCTCCTATCAACATACCTACAAAATTTCCTGTAGGTAATATCCCTAATATCTCACCGATCATTGTGATCCAATCTTCTCCGTTATCAATTTAAAAGTTATGAAAGGTAGGGATTGGCTGCTAACAGGAGACGGTCAGTATCAAGCCTGTAAATCTGTAAGAGCATGGGATTTATTGAGAGAAAATTACCGCCTTTATCGGTTTTTAACTGAGGTGGAAGATGTTCTCAATGGCAGTGATAATGAAACCAATTGTCTGCCAGAAATTCGGATGCTTGTAAGGCGCTTGATAGTAAATTCCTACTGGGTGCGAAGTCAACATTTAGAGCCTTCGCCTAAAACGGGAACCTCTGTTTTACTCCTATATGATGAATTGGGTTTTCCGTTGACGGTGCAAACAGTAACATTTGCACCAGGAACCCGTTCAAACATTCATAATCATGGGACGTGGGGAATCGTGGCGATTCTAAAAGGCCAGGAAAAAAATACTTTTTGGCGACGCACCAATAGCCCAGAATTTCAGGACAAAATTGAAGCAACGGGAGAAGTAACTCTCTTCCCCGGAGACATTATTAGCTTGACTCCCGATGCAATTCACAGTGTAGAAGCAGTGGGTGAGGAACCAACTGTGACTTTTAATATTTATGGCGAAACCGATCCGAATGAGAGGTTTGAGTTTGACTTAGTTAGCCATCAAGCTAGGAATTTTTAATTTCATCGGTTCGTAGTTGGCGCTTTAGCGCTAAAAAGTAATTAGGAGATAGTTGCATGGCAAGAGTAAGTTTCTATAGCAAACCAGGCTGTAAAGGTGGTACTAAGCAAAAAGTTTTGCTCACTGCTGCCGGTCATGAGGTGATACCATACAACCTGCTAAAAGAACCTTGGACAGTTGAACGGTTGCGCTCATTTTTTGGCGATCGCCCCGTAGCCGAATGGTTTAATCTTTCCGCCCCCAAGGTAAAATCTGGTGAGGTAGTCCCGGAAAAAATCGATGCCCAAACCGCTTTGGCGCTGATGCTGAAAGAACCACTGTTAATTCGCCGTCCTTTGTTAGAAGTAGGCGAACAGCGTGAGGTAGGATTTGATGTACAAAAGATTGATGCTTGGATTGGCTTACAAGCTGTGGATGAATCCTTGCAAGAAATCAGCGACAAGCTTTTGAAGCAAGATTTGCAAAACTGTTCCCACGGTAAAGATCATAATCATGGTCAAGGTTCTCAACAACACCAAAAGCAAGGCAACTGTAAACATTAGTACCGAACTTATGTAGTTATGTGACTTGTTAGGGAACTCCAAGAAATAAAAAACTCCATCCCACAAGGGGATGGAGTTTTAGGGCATGGGGAATCGGGCATAGGGCATGGGGAAGAGTCACCAATGCTCTATGCCCTATACCCCAAGTCGCCGGGCGGCTATCCCTCTAAAGACACCTGGGGATGGAGTTTCCCGCCGACTTTCGATAAATTATCCCGCTTGAAGCAAAGACGCGATAAATCGCCGTCTCTACAATAATCAATCTTTTCTCAAGACAAAAGATTTATCGCGTCTCTTGTCTTAACCGAACCATATTGGGACAATACTCTCAAGTATTAAAACCATGTATCATTTTGTCTCAAATGTTACATGGTGAACTTGCATGGGCATATTAAGAATGCTTCTATTGCAAGAAAAAACAATGACAGCTACTCTATCTGGTTATCAACTCCTTGAAACCCTTCACTCCGGTAGTAAAACCGTCATTTATCGCGGACGACGAAAAACCGATAACCTCAGTGTTATTATCAAAACTCTCCTTGACGAACACCCACTACTGGAAGACATTGCTCGACTGCGCCACGAATATCAAATTATTGAGCCTCTGCAAATTTCTGGCATTGTTAAACCCTACGAGTTAAAAAATTATCAGCACGGTTTGGCTTTGGTTTTGGAAGACATTCCAGGTTGCTCGCTTAAAGAACTGATTGCGACTCAAACAACCACCTTGATTATTTTTCTCAAGGTGGCGATTAATTTGGCACATATATTAGGCCAACTGCACGCCAAACACATTATTCATAAAGATATTAAACCACACAATATTCTCATTGACCCGCATTCTGGGGAAGTTAAACTGATTGACTTTAGTATCTCTTCCCGCCTCGATAAAGAAAATCCCATCTTGAGCAATCCTAATTTGCTTGAAGGTACACTTGCGTATATGTCGCCTGAGCAAACAGGCAGAATGAACCGAGCAATTGACTTTCGCACCGACTTTTACTCGTTGGGTGTCACTTTGTATGAAATGCTCACAGGTACTTTGCCGTTTCATACAACTGACCCGATGGAGTTAGTACACTGTCATATTGCCAAAACGCCAGTCGCACCTTGTCAAGAAACTGTGTGCCGGGTTTTGGAAGAAGTACCAGAGGCAATTAGTGCGATTATTTTAAAGCTTTTAGCCAAAACAGCAGAGGAGCGATATCAAAGCGCTTGGGGACTAAAAGCTGATTTAGAGGAATGTTTGCTGGAAATACAAGCCACTGGCAAGATTGTCAACTTTGTACCGGGAAGACGTGACAAATCGGGGCATTTTTTGATTCCGCAAAAGCTATATGGACGCAAAGCAGAAGTAGCAACTTTGATGGCGGCGTTTGAGCGAGTGGCAGGTGGTAGCAGCGAAATCATGCTCGTTTCTGGTTATTCGGGGATTGGTAAAACCTGTGTCGTCCATGAAGTTCATAAACCAATTGTGGGGGCAAGAGGTTATTTTATTGCTGGTAAGTTTGACCAGTTCAAACGTGATATTCCTTATGCGTCGTTGATTCAGGCCTTTCAATCTTTAATTCAGCAATTACTCACCGAAAGCGAAGCCCAAATCCAAAAATGGAAAGACAAACTATTAACCGCATTGGGGGAGAACGGACAAGTCATTATTGATGTGATTCCAGAAGTTGAATTAATTATTGGTCAACAGCCACCTGTGACCCAACTGGGGGCGACTGAATCTCAAAATCGTTTCAACCGCATTTTTGGGCAATTCATTGGCGTATTCACCACTAAAGACCATCCTCTGGTTCTGTTTCTTGATGATTTACAGTGGGCAGATTCGGCATCCCTGAACTTAATTGAGTTATTGATGAAGAATAGCGACCGCCAATATTTATTATTAATCGGAGCATACCGCGATAATGAAGTTTCTCCTACCCATCCCTTGATGATGAGTTTGGAGAAAATTCAAAAAGCAGATGCAGTGGTCAATAACATCGTTCTCTCACCGTTGCAGTTAACGGATGTGGAAGCCTTAATTAGCGATACATTGAGTAACACAGAAGGCATCGAGCAACTTGCCGAATTACTATTCCACAAAACCGCAGGCAACCCATTTTTCTTAACGCAACTGCTGAAAACTCTACATCAGGAAGACTTTTTAACATACAACTTCCAATCTGGAGTCTGGCAGTGGGATCTTAAAGATATTCAAGCCATTGGCATCACTGACCTCAATGTAGTTGAACTGACAGCGAGAAACATTCGCAAACTCTCACTAGAGACGCAAAAAGTCCTGAAACTAGCTGCTTGTATAGGGAATAGCTTTAATTTGGATGTATTGGCGATCGTTAATGAAGCATCTTCTCTCAAAACAGCGGTGCAATTATGGTCTGTGCTGCAAGCTGGGTTAATTCTGCCGTTAAATCAGGACTACAAAATTCCTTTAGTATTTGCTCAGGAAGAATCAAGCGGTATTACCTTAACCGATCTCAAAGTTGACTACAAGTTTTTACATGACCGAGTACAGCAAGCAGCTTATTCTCTGATTCCTGATGAGCAGAAAAAAGCAACACATCTGAAAATTGGTCAATTACTACTGCAAAATACCACACCAGAAGAACGCAAAGAAAATGTTTTTGCTTTAGTTAATCAACTCAATTATGGTACTGAATTACTAATCTCAGAAGCAGAAAAATATGAACTTGCTCAACTGAATTTAATCGCTGGACAGAGAGCCAAATCAGCAACTGCTTATGAGTCTGCTGTCAAATACTTGAATGTAGGTTTGGAACTGTTAGCGCCAGATAGTTGGCAAAGTCAGTATCAGCTGACATTGGTACTGCATGAAGAAGCAGCAGAGGCAGCTTTTTTAAGCGGTGACTTTGACGAAATGCAGAGATTCATTGTGGTAGTGCAAAACCACGGCAAAACGCTACTGGACAAAATGAAAGTATACGAAGTCCAGATCCAAGCCTATATGCCGCAGAATAAGCTAATTGATGCGGTTAATACAGGACTAGAAGTCTTAAAGCTTTTGGGGGTAGAGTTTCCCGAAACAGTGACTCCTTCAGATATTGGGCAAGCATTAGAGGAAACGAAATCGATTTTGAGTGGGAAGGAACCTCCGGACTTGCTCTACTTACCTCAAATGACCGACCCGCATAAACTGGCAATCTTGAAGCTACTGTCAAGTTTATTTATTGCCGCTTACTTTGGCGCTCCAGAACTTGTACCCCTAGTGATATGTAAACAAGTCAATCTATCCGTTCAATATGGTAATGCTTCTGTTTCTCCCTTTGTATACTCACTTTATGGTTTTCTTCTCTGTGGGGTTGTCGGAGATATCGAACGGGGTTATCAGTTTGGTCAATTAGCTTTAAGTTTGCTTTCAAAGTTAAATGCCAAAGAAGTCAGCACCAAGACGTTCCAAATAGTAAATGCGCTGATTCAACATTGGAAAGAACCCGTCAGGAAGACCTTAGAAACTTTTCAGGCAATTTACTCTAGCGGACTGGAAACTGGAGATTTAGAATATGCTGCCTATGGTGGATTTCAGTATTGCTTGCAATCATATTTGGTAGGCAAGCAACTAACTATTGTTGAACGAGAAATGGCAACCTACTGGGATGCTATTAAGAAAATCAAACAAGAAACATCGCTTCAATATCAGGAAATCCATTGGCAAGCTGTCTTAAATATGATGGGCAAAAGCCAAAATCCCTGCATTTTCCGGGGGGAAGTTTACGACGAGCAGAAAATGCTCCCGATTCATCAGCAAGCCAACGACCAATTAGCAATTCAATTTTTATCCTTCCACAAACTTCTGCTTTGTTATTGGTTTGAGAATTACTCCCAAGCGCTGGAAAATATTGTTCAAGTAGAAAAATCTTTTGGTGCAGCTGCTGGGCAGGTAATTTCTGCGATCTTCTATTTCTACGATTCTCTGGTGCGGCTGGCAGTGTATGCCAATAGTCCACAGCTAGAGCCGCAGGGCATTGCCAGCCGCGTCCAAGCTAATCAAGAAAAAATGCAAAAATGGGCGCATCATGCCCCAGCGAATCATCTGCACAGATTCTATTTAGTGGAGGCAGAACGACATCGGGTTTTAGGCGAAAAAATCGCAGCGATGGAAATGTATGACAAAGCGATCGCTCTTGCTAAAGAAAACGAGTACATCAACGAAGAAGCCCTAGCTTACGAACTCGCTGGTAAATTCTATTTGTCATGGGGTAAAGAAACCATTGCTCAAACCTATATGACTAATGCTTACTATGCTTATAGTCATTGGGGAGCTTTAGCTAAAGTCAAATATTTAGAGTCAAAATACCCCCAATTAATTACCCGAAATGCAAATCCACAAAAACTAGAAAATAATTACAAAGAACTTACTCAAACAAACTCCACAACTACCGGAGGTTCTCACCTGCTTGACTGTTGGACTTTGGACAAAAAGAAGAAGTTCGCGAGTGTGACTCGCGAAATAAAAACTACGCATCATAAATTACACCAGTTATTTTTCAAACTGAG
>NZ_JBALDZ010000162.1:0-9201 GCF_036917155.1 Nostoc sp.
CCAGTAGTCAGCGATCGCCTGTGCCAGTTGCGTCAGTTATACAGTACTAAGGTACTAGTAGTTAGCGATCGCCTGTGCCAGTTGCGTAAGTCCTGGAAGTAATACGCAGTTACACACCTCAACTACAGGGTGACATTCCCGTAATTGTGATGGAATTTGTTTCCGATACACAGGAGACAGAGTATTCTATCAAAGCGACATATCCCCCAGGAAAATGGTTTTTCTACGAGCGCATTTTAAAAGTACCAAACTACATCATCTTTGAACCAGATAGCGGCAGTTTAGAGATGTATCGCTTACACACAGAACAGTACATCTTGCAAGAACCTGATGAAAATCAACGCTATTGGATAGCCCAAATGAATCTTTACCTTGGGGTATGGCAAGGTACTCGTGAAAATCGTGTAGGAAAGTGGTTACGGTGGTGGGATGAACAAGGAAACCTTTTGCCTTGGGGTTCCGAGTTAGCCGAACAGGAAGGCCAACGTGCCGAACAAGAACGACAACGTGCTGAACGACTAGCAGCACAATTGCGGGCGGCAGGAATTGAGCCAGAAGATTAGACTTCCGTAAATAATTCAGGTTTGCTAGATTAGCAAATTTTTTGCTAATCTAGCATTTTTTTAGAAAGATGAAATTTTAAATAATACCAATTACAGCCAAAAGTTGAGAGTGTTTTTGTTAATTAGGGGTTACTAATATTACCAAAACTAAGGCTAATTTATTCCCGTTAAAACTTGAAAGTTATTATTAATAATTTTCAAATTTGTAGTTGACAAGTATAATTTTATACCTTAATATGAAGACATGATAAAGGCGATCGCCTAATCCCGGAAAGAAGAATGCGATCGCCCTTATCTAGCCCCTTTATCAGGAGACAAATACAATGATGGCACAATTACAAAAGTCTGCCCAATCACAGTTAAAGCAATACCTGGGTGAAAATTTAGATACACCCACCCGCAAGGAATCAACTGCACAGCCATTTCCCAACAGAGAACCGATTAAGCATCTACTGATTGGTTCTCCCAAAGCCGTTAGCAGTACAATTCACTACTTGCAGGTAATTGGCTATGCTAGTGTAGGAGATTGGAGTCCACTGCTACCAACCGCCAACCCTGGTGAAGTCATGAGTATTTTAAGCCGTCAAATTTTAACGCAATAACCCCTATCTAACTTAGATTCCCGACTTTTTTGAAAAGTCGGGGATCTGAAGATTGCTTAAAGTTTAAGCTTGGGAAAAGAAGTCGTTGCAAATTAGGAACATGGTATTTGATTGGGATGAAGAAAAAGCCAGAAGCAACCTTGTCAAGCATAATGTTTCTTTTGATGAAGCTACTTCTGTGTTTGACGATCCGCTGTTTTTAACCTTTGCCGATCCAGAACACTCCCTTCAAGAGCAACGTTTCATTATGGGAGAATCAGCCAAAGGGCGATTACTAGTTGTCGCTTATACTGACCGTGCAGGCATCACGCGATTAATTAGTGCCCGTCCAGCTACCCGTAAGGAACGCAAAGCTTATGAGTCAGACCTTTGAAATGGATGATGACTTACGTCCTGAATACGACTTTAATCAACTCCCAGTTATAGCGCGGGGTCAAGGACGCAAACGATCCACCCTAACTGTCCAGTTAGATCCCGATGTAGCAGCAATTTTTCCAGATTCTGGGGCAGTTAATGAAGGGCTGCGCCTATTGATAAGATTGATTCAACAAACATCATCCCAAGCGGGTGTACAGTCTGTAGCTACATCAAAAGAGGCATAGCTATTAGCCTCAACTGATGAATTATTCTCGCTTTTGCTAATCACGCTCCCCTATCATATTGTCGAGCAAAAGCGATGTCTACGACGGGCTATTCGGCGTCGCCCCATTTAGTCTAAAAATGCGATCGCCATAGGTTGATTACGATTGAATACACTGCTTATTGTAGGCTGCATCAAAATTGCCTCAAATATGCTTTGCCAAAAACTGAGATTTATGTCAGCACCAGTTAGACTGCAAAATTTTACCCTGCAACCACCAAAAGATTTTAATTCTAGTGTTAGCGATCGGGTGAATGAGGCAATTATGAAGGGGATGGCGTTAAATTACAAGTTCCGTCCCCAGTCCGTGCAGCAGTGGTTGGATTTGTTAGAAGTTGGGACAATAACTCCGACACAACCAGTAATACCTACTTTCCAATCTAAAATCCAAATTCCAAAATCCCCAACACTGGTAGTAGCGGTTCCTGAGACCTGGGAATGTGTAAACACCATTAAAAGTCATTCCAAAGAAGTTAATTCCGTTGCATTCAGTCCGAATGGGCAGATTTTAGCTAGTGGTAGTCATGACAAAACTATCAAACTTTTGGAAATGCAAACTGGTAAAGAAAATAAACAAGTGGAAAAGCTAGCAATTAGGTGCTGATGAACAGGGTAAGTTAATCGTAGTCAATGAAGCATTAGGAGAATCTGCGGAAATTAAGTTGTTACTATAACCCTATTTTGATTATGAATTCTTCTCCCCACTATATCCCTCAATCTGATCCGCCGCTTCCTCCTTGGGAAACCCTACCAACGATGTATGATTTACCAAGTGACAACCCAGAGGAACCAGGTTTGCCAGACGATTTTCACTTTTTACAGCCCCTACTTTTATACTTAACTTTTCAGCCAATTAACTGGAATCCAGAATTAGTTTATAGTGCGGCTGACCTTAATCTCTACTATGATTTACAGCATCCTTTGTGGTATAAACGCCCAGATTGGTTTGGTGTAGTAGGCGTACAAAAATTATACAAAGGGCAAGACTTACGGTTAAGTTATGTAACTTGGCAAGAGCCAGCAAACCCCTTTGTGGTTGTTGAGTTATTATCCCCAGGTACGGAAGACGAAGATTTAGGGACAAGAAGAGAAAGTGCAGCAGATAAACCTCCTAGCAAATGGGAAGTTTATGAGCGAATTTTGCGGATTCCTTACTATGTTGTTTTTAGTTGCTACACTAATGAACTTCAGGCTTTTCAGTTAGTCGGCGGTCACTATGAACCGATGAACTTGACTGAAGGGCGCTTACTAATGCCAGAGATAGATTTAAGTTTAGGCTTATGGCAAGGTTCATTTCAAGATATTGAAAGGTTGTGGTTAAGGTGGTTCACCTTGGCGGGAGAATTAATTCCCGCACCCACAGAGGAAGCTGCTGCTGCAAATGAACGAGCTATCATTGCAGAACAAGAAGCTATAGAAGCTAAACAAGAAGCTGCTCAAGCCAAACGAAAAGCAGAACAATTAGCAGAACGTTTGCGTCAGTTAGGCATAAATCCTGATGAACTAAATGAATTATTGTAGCTTCAGGATTTTTTTCTAATACGGAGGATAATTTTCTGCTTTTGAGGAATCATCTATACTGAAAACTTTCATAGCTGATGCCGAAACAGCTATCTCATAATGAGATTAGTTCTCAATACTGCTCGGTTAAGGAGAAATAGAGGGTAAAACAAAGAAAATCTTGTTCGCGTAAAATATACGCGAACAAGATGAATAATTAGACTTACTTTTTCTCTTTCAGAAAAATTTTGGAACAACCCGTACACGATCGCTCCATCCATTCAGCTATCGCCAGCAAGTCACAGCGAAGCGATCGCACCTACCCATCTCTTCACTGCTCCACTGTTCAAGAGAATAGAAGCTGTAGTGCTTATTCTGCATAACTTAGAGCTTTTCTTAGTGCCATTCGTATTAGAGGCTTTATCTGTAGCCGACTTTTAGCGAATTGGAATACCCCCCTTGACAAAACAAAACTGTTTCGTTTATCCTGATTTTATCAATACGAAACTGTTTCGTCTGCTCAAACTAACTCAGCTGAAACAAAAATGAAGGAAAGTACAAATGCAATCTCCAGCAAAGAAGAGGTGGGTGTACTAGCATCGAGCCAAATAGAAGGAATTTACAGCACTTTTCAAGTGCATAAGCACCAGATTTTTTGGTGAGAGCCGCGCAGAGTGGCGCTCTCACTAAAAGTGCGAAGCACTGTAAGCAGACTAAAAGCAATCATCTATTTTGAGATAGGAAAGGATTGATACACGCTATGAATAACCAAACGACCACCGATGACCGCCAGGTATTGATTGTGGGTCTGGGCATCGCCGGGATGGCAAGCGCCATTCACCTCCACAAACTCGGCTGGCAGCCCGTGATTATCGAACGGGCATCAGCGCGGCGGACTGGCGGCCACTCCTTGTGGCTCTTTGAGGCTGGGGAAGCGACGGCTAAGCGGCTGGGGATTCTGGACAATTTGACCGATCGGACAGACCCCAACTCTCCTACCTATGAAATCAACCGGGAGGATGAGCGGCGCAAAGGGTTTAATGGTTTTCAGCAGGGGCGGAAATTGTTGCGCGGTGATATCGAACAGGCGCTCTTTGAGCAGCTTCCACCGAACGTGGATATTCGCTTCGCCACCACGCCAACGTCGATTGCCCAGGATGCAAACAGCGCGACAGTGACCCTTAAGCATCTTCCGACGAACGTTGAAACGACGGAGCGATTTGACCTCGTCCTGGGTGCCGACGGCGTGCGCTCCACCGTACGCAAGTTGGCGTTTGGTCCCCACGAAGACTATCTGGAACCGCTGAACTATATGATCGCCACCGTTAGGCTAAGCAAGCCCCTGGAGGGCTACAGGGAAGACGAAGGCTTGATTCTCGTCGAGGCGGGTCGGTCCGTGTGGGTCTTCGCCTATACCGACGACAACGGTACAGTTCTGTTCTCCTACAAAACCAATGACGTGCGTGAGGAGTTCTCGCGCAAGCCGATCGAGTCGTTGCGGCGTGCCTTCGGGGAGCAACCGACTGGCTCGCTGCTGGGGCAGCTCCTCGACCAGTACGAGGCAGCAGATGATGCCTCGTTTGCTTCGGTTGATCAAGTCAAGATGGACAGATGGCACAACGGGCGTGTCGCGCTGGTCGGTGATGCCGCATGGTGTCTGACGTTATATTCAGGCATGGGGGCGTCAACCGCCCTGTCAGGAAGCGAACTGCTGGGAGATATGCTCGAAATCTACCCGGACGACCTGGAGCAAGCCTTCAACAATTGGGAGGAGCGGCTGCGTCCCTTCGTGGAAGCGGTACAACGTGATGCGTTGACCGACCGGGTCATCTTTACCCCGGAGAGTGAAGTGCAGCGGGTATTGCGCGCCACGGTCTTTTCCCTGATCTCGTTGCCAGCTCTGGCGCGCGTTATCGAAGGAATGAACAGCAGCAAGGAATTGAAATCTTTCGATATTGTGGCACGCAGTATGCCGACTCAGGGCGGCATAACGAAGCCCGTCCGCATAACGAATGTCGATACGGTTCTTGTGGCCGAGTTTGACCACGACCCCAGGGCGACTCAAGCGCTCTCCGTGCTCAAGCAGGCTGCGGCGAATGGCCAGGTGGTGCTGGCGCGGGCAGGCGTTGTGAAGCGGAGCGCACAGGGCGAGTGGCAGCTGCTCGATCAGTACAGCGCGATCGATGAACGGTCAGGTACCAAGGCTGGTGGGTTAGTTGGGACGCTCCTTGGCGCGTTGGCCGGACCACTTGGGACGTTGATTGGCGGTGCCACCGGTGCGTTCATTGGGGCAGCCCGGGACAAAGCAGAGGTGGCGTATGACGAAACGGTGAAGGATCAATTAGTGGAGCTAGTCCAACCGGGCACAACCGCGCTAATTGCGGGCATTGGCTTTGGCGCGAACGATGTGGTTGACGGTGAGATGCGCCAGTTGGGTGGCGTGGTCAAACACTTTGCCGCCAACACGCTGAAAGCCGCTATTGATGCTCAGGTGGAGGTGAAGCGGGTGGCCGACCGTGCGGAGCGTCAACAGCAGGCCCAAGCCTGGTTCGGGAACCAGCGCCAGCAGTTTGACGAGGTGTGGAACGAAGTCCGCCAAAAAGTACAGGCGGCCATTGCTGAGTCGCGCGGTAAGCTCTGACCATCTCGAACACGTAAACCAGCTGGCACAGTTGTTTAATAACACAATCACAAAGGAGTTACAAGTGAAAAAACTAGAAGGAAAAGTAGCTATTGTTACAGGTTCGAGTCGTGGAATTGGCAAAGAGATCGCGATGAAATTGGCGCAAGAAGGCGCTAAAGTGGTCGTCAACTACAGTCGTAGCCCTGAGAAAGCTGAAGAAGTTGTCAACCAAATCAAGCAACAGGACGGTGAAGCTACGGCAATCCAAGCAGATATGAATCAGGTTGACCAAATTCAGCAGTTGGTTACTTCTTCAGTTGAGAAGTACGGTCAACTCGATATTCTAGTCAGTAATGCTGGGATTGAGCATTTCGGAAAGCTGGAGGAGATCACCCCCCAAGATTTCGAGCGGGTGTTCAGTGTGAATGTTGCCGGCCAACTGTTTGTTACGCAGGCTGCGGCGCCCCACCTTTCGTCCGGTGGACGGATCGTGCTGACTTCCTCAGTCAGTGCTCGGTTTGCGGCCTTCTATCACACGCTCTACGCTGCCAGCAAAGCAGCAGTTTCAGCAATGGTACTCAACTTGGCTCCTGAGTTAGGAGAACGTGGAATCACCATCAACGCGATCGCCCCTGGCGGCACAGCAACGGACATGGCGCAAGAGAATGCCGAGCGCTACACCCACCCGGCTCTACAAAACGTATCGCCCGATGCTTTGCTCAAGAGTCAGATAATATTGCAGCGTCTGGCTCAACCGGAAGAGATCGCCGCTGCGGTGGCATTTCTAGTCTCCGATGACGCCTCATACATCACAGGCAGCACGCTCGCGGTTGATGGCGGCATGTTCTAAGGCTAAGGGACTTCCAAAAAATAAATTATCCAAAAAAAACAAGAAACAATCTCTCAATCAGAATAATAATCATTCTGTGATTGGGAAGATAAAGGGTTGCCAATGGCAACCCTGCTTGAAATAATTACCAAGCCCCTTCGGGGCGGGAACAGGGAACTCTTAACAGGGAACAGAAAAAAAATTAGCCCCGAATACAGGGTTTAAAGCCCCTAAATTTATTTATGAAAAGAGATAAAAATATTTGAAACGAGATGGCGTCAGCCACGATGTTTCAATGTGTCCTTGTACAAATCCCCTGATTTTAATTATGGGGATTTCCCTGTTGCCTGTTGCCCGTTCCCTGTTCCCTTTTAAGTCTTACCCCATTTAAAATCAAACCTCTTTGACTTTCATCATCGGATTGAATGTCCCATTTCAACATCAGCCCTTCCGTGTAATCTATGGAGCAAGGACACTCGAATCTCGCTCCTACCATGTATTACATGGAAAAACTGCTCTATTTACACGCTAGACCCAGCGATAGTTCGGCTCTTTACCTGTCTGTTTAGCAATATTATGCCCGGAAGTTGTACTAGTTATGTACTACTGTTTGCTTTCATCGGCGACCACAGAGCGGGCAGTTATGCTGTTTCGGACTCCAGTAGCCTGCGCTATTCGCTTGCACTGAGTTCGTCAAACGCCCTATGCCAAAAGCGATCGCTACGGTCGTTAATTAATATTTACCAAGAAGCTTTTGCTGTGGCTCCTTGCAAAATATCAGGATTATCTGAGCTTTTTCTTCTGATCATGCGGGAAGTAATGAAGGCGATCATGAGAGACTTTACGGTTTCAATAATAGTATATAAATTGATCTTCTTACTTTCCATCAATAGTCGGAATAAATCAAATGTTCCGGCGATACCAAACAAAGGAAATCTATCGTCTACTATTGGGATAATATTGTGCTTACCATAACATAATTCCAAGCTCTTACAGCCTGAATTCCATCTATAAATTTGCTCCATCCAAGCAGCTTTCAGGGAATTACTGATAGTCCTCTCATCTATATTAGGAGACCTATTTATAGATATAGCATCCAGAGAAATATTGAAACCGAAACCAGCGTGATAGGCTAATATAGTAAGCTGTACATCCTCAATTCTTATTCCTGGATATCTTTTACTAATTATCACTAATAAACTGATCATTGCATCTGTTTTAGCAACAATACCACTTCCAGTACTCCACTTGTAACCAGAAAATCTCCCATGTACAGCATTTAAAAACAAATGGATAGGAGGTACTTCCTGACTAAAGTCAGGTAGAAGAATTTCTACATCATCCAGGAAAGATTTTCGATAAACTACAAATTTATTACGTGTACTCAGAATATCGATTTGTGGACTTTTTTTCAACTCATTAACTATTAACATCAAGCCATTAGCATCTAACTTAGATTCCACTCCTGAATATTTGGAATCTATTAAAAACTGAGTTTCAGCATCAAAAGTTACTACGAACTCAGGAGGTATCCATCCTTTCTCTATACTTTTTAATAGTAATGAGCCATAAATATCGCCTAAGACTCTGATCTTACCTGATGAGTGTAGACTAACTTTTTGGTGAACAATAAATATTCTATGTTGAGAATATTCCGGATAAATATTATCTAAGTAATAAGGCTCACCCATGCATTTTATATTGTCAAATATCCTAGCTGGAATATTATTCGTAGTTTTTGCTTCGGTATACAAATGAATAATTTGGAGATTTGACAGTAATTTCAAGCATTGAATTAATTTTGGACATTCAAAACCATGATTCAGTCCAATAATGATATCCCCTTTCATTCCCATACCAGCGATTTGCTGAATAATTTTAGGAATGGTATAAGGTAAAAAGCTATCAGCTTCATTAGCAGCGGAGACAACTCCTAATATCCTTGTATAATTAAAACTATTCTTGGTTTTAGAGATGATAGATTCTCGACTTTTTTTGACAGCTTTAACATCTAATCTCAAGATGTTATTTTGCTTACTTTTTAATAGAATTTTTTTCTTTTTTAAGGATAGGTTTTGACTGGCAGAGATTCTCAGCAATTTATTCAGAAGCATATTTCTAAAAAGTTCTATGAAAATGTTTAGACCCCATTATTTCTAACTGTTTTATTAATCTAAAATAGTAGTCATCCTAACATTCTATCAATTTATTTGCACCCCATATCTGTCCCCCATTCTTGTGTATATTCTATCGCGTGGCTTCTGTTGTGTTCCCTGGTAGCTTTGGTGGCTGTGGAGCGGCTTAAAGAATTACTCATCAAGACTATACTCCTAAACCCTTAGACTACAGTCACCAAACACCTCGCCCCGTGGAAGCCCCCGGATTCATCCGTGGGGGCAAGGGGCAGGCGAATTTATTCGCCGTCACGTCTTTAAAAACCATAA
>NZ_JBALDZ010000163.1:0-13678 GCF_036917155.1 Nostoc sp.
GATAAAAATATTTGAAACGAGATGGCGTCAGCCACGATGTTTCAATGTGTCCTTGTACAAATCCCCTGATTTTAATTATGGGGATTTCCCTGTTCCCTGTTGCCCGTTCCCTGTTCCCTTTTAACCAAGGATGTGTTGCGATCATTAATTGAATTGATATAACTCTACAAAGAACTGCAACCACGCAATCAAAAAATCCATTGCACAAAGTTACAGGACTGCTCAATCAGTCAGAGAAATTAATCAAGCCTCTGGAATATGTGTTGAGGTGATGAGGAGAACTTAAAGATAAGTGAAAGGCAGGTAATCCCACCTGATAAAAACGAATAAACCTGTCTTAGAGAATAATTGCATATCAGATTGACGACGATATGACAAAAATATGACGAAGGTGTGACGATATTGATGAGGCTGTGAATACAAAAAGTAACAACTTATTGACTTGTTGTATATAAAATTAATAACATTCTGAATGTTTCTATCTTAGATATCGGGAAATACTGATACAGTAAAGAATACAGTGGTTATATCTGATGTGGCAGGAGTAACTTCATGCAAAATTCTGACCATAAAATGTATTATTTAATACAGTTTTTTATCAGGAAGAAATAAACAATTAGTCAAATTTATTAGTTTATTCCTGTAAGTGAATATTCAGATTTATCAAAATATCAGTGTTTTTGATATTAGAAAAATGTGGTTAAAAACTTACAGAAAAACTTCTTTTTTGTTGTTGATGGCGTCGCAACTATCGTAATGTGATAGCCTATCGGTTTTGAGACAATCATGCTCAAGTTTATTTGACATAAATACTTCAGATTCTTACTCAACAGCTTGACTGACAATTGAGGTTTTGGTTGTTGAAAAATACTTACATTGATGGAGGTTTTACTTAGTGTTTAACAAGAGAAGCAGACTAAAAACCATCTTGTTTAAAGCTTGTAGTTCTTTGGGAAAAAACAGCCGGAATTGCCTCAACCTATTTGGCTATTTGGTAACAAGCTTTATTATCTTTTTCGTAAAGGCGGGATCTACCCCAGTTAAGAAAGGCTTTTTCCTCTTTAAGCATCAGCAATTCCCCAGAATCAAGAAAATGCCTCTTACTGTTGGGCAAAGTCAGCAAGTTAACAAGTTGGCACGATTGGGACAGCGTTTACGCGATCCGGAGTGGAGGCGCTACGGTTACTTACTACTGCTGGGCAAGACAATGGCTATCATGATGCTGTTGATGGTATTTACCTTCATCCCCAACTTGATAGAAACACCCGCTCTGGCAGCCGATCCAGTACTCAAAGGCAATGACATCGTTAACCCGATTAATACACTCTGGACGCTGCTAGCGGCCTTCTTGGTATTCGCAATGCAGGTAGGTTTTACGATGCTGGAAGCAGGTTTCTGTCGCTCTCGTGAAACCGTAAACGTCTTGATGGAGTGCATCGTTGACACCTGTCTTTGCGGTTTATTGTTCTATGCATGGGGCTTTGCCTTCATGTTCAGTCATGGTAACGGCTTGATTGGACTGAATTGGTTTTTCTTGCAAGGATCTCCTACCACCTATGAAACTTCAGGTGTGGCGTTCCTGGCATTTTGGCTGTTTCAGTTTGCCTTTGCAGACACCTGCTCAACGATTACCTCTGGGGCGATGATTGGGCGGACAGGGTTTATTGGCGATCTTCTCTACAGCTTTGGTGTTTCTGGATTTATCTACCCAATTATCGGACACTGGGCTTGGGGACCAGACGGCTTTCTGGCAACGATGGGCAGCAAAGACGGTTTCCTGCCTTTCTTAGGAATTGGTTTCCATGACTTTGCAGGCTCTACAGTTGTTCACACCATTGGGGGATTCATTGCCCTGGCGGGTGCGATCGTCCTTGGGCCGCGTTTGGGTCGTCGATTCAAGCGCGACGGTGGTGGGCCGATGTTACCTCATGACCTTGTAATTGCAGCTTCCGGCGGTCTAATTCTGTGGTTTGGGTGGTACGGTTTCAACCCCGGCTCGACACTCTCGGCGATGGACTTTGTGGGGACTGGACGGGTTGCCGCCAATACTACCTTAGCAGCATGTGCAGGCGGTCTGTCGGCACTGTTTTTTGGATATCCGAAAACAAAAAAGTGGGATTTGAGCTTCACAGTCAACGGTTTCTTGGCGGGTTTGGTTGCGATTACTTGCCCTTGCTATTGGGTGAATCCAACAGGTTCTATCATCATTGGGGCGGTAGCTGGTGTAGTTGTAATTCTCGGAATAGACCTTTTGGAATGGCTGAGGATTGATGACCCCATCGGTGCAGTTCCTGTACATGGTTTTTGCGGGATCTGGGGAACCTGGTCGCTGGGCTTGTTTGCCACTGGTGAATTCGGCGCGACTGGCCCCATCACACCTGATGTCTCTGCACCCTTAAGAGGCCTATTTTATGGTGGGGGGATACAAGTATTGAGCGCACAAGTTATCGGCAACCTAATTATTACGGTGTCTACATTCGCTGTGGCAATGGGGTTGATGTATTTGGTAAATTTGACCGGGACACTGCGTGTGTCGAAAGAAGGCGAATTGGAAGGTTTAGATTTACATGAGCATGGCATACCAGCCTACCCTGAATATGTCATTAGTACATCAGCTAATCCTGAGAACTCTCCATTAGAAGAAATGAATAAATAGAGAGTTTTGCCAAGCGCGCCCTAAACAGAGAAAAGTGCCAAAAATCCATTAGTCTTTATCCCCATCACTCGGTGGGGCTTTTTGATGGAGAAAAAGTCAGGATTAGGTATTTTGAGGGCATTGCTAAAAACCGCTCACAGGGATGGGTTATGTCATACGTTAAGTCGTTGGTGCTGATACCAATTACTACAACCGTGCCCTATGGAAGATTACAACGATATAGTGCAAAATCAAGTCTTGTCCCTGAAGGACGTGGAAGTTACGGATTAAGCCCAATACCCCTTTAATTAAATCCAAGAGTTAAACCACATTCGGAGCTTATAACCGTCAGGGGAGAGGGGTAAACCCAAATAAATAGGCATCCAGAAAATAAAAGCAGCCAGAATAATAAAAGTAATGGTGACACCTAGCACCCGGAGTTGTTGATAATAGCTGCGAAGACACTGATCGACAAACCAAGCGATCGCTAAAAATACAAACACCACTGCACACATATAGTGGTAGATAAAAGCGCACCTCGTCACCCTCACCCAAGGTAATAAGTTAGCAGCATAATTAATAACTATATACAAGGCAATCCAAGTATCAACACTAAGAGTTGCAGGTACAGAAAAACGCTTTTTCTTCAGCAAAGGAATTACGACTTGTGACACTAGCATTCCTACTAAAAACAACATAGCAGCAACACCAAACCACCATAAAAATGGATTACCCATTGCATGGACATCATAAATAACTTGTCCAGCACCAGCAGGCAAAGGTGGCCCCATTACAGGTAACGGTTCGGTGATACTTTCAGCCGTTTGATAATAATATGCCATTGGTCGAGTCATCAAAGGCCATTTATACCAAGCAGCACAGTAAGGATGGACGTTAGGACTATTGCCACCTAAATGTAAGTGAAACTTCAAAATTTGCTGATGTACTGCAATAAATCCATAAGTTTTATCTAGTTGAAGGTGGGGAATCCAGATGATGCTGTAGATAAAAGCTGGGATAATTCCTAGATAAAACAGCATCTGAAAAATATTTAGCTGAGTCAAGTTTTGTAGTGGTGTCTGAGATAAGGGGGATGAGGAGGATGAGGGGGATGAGGGGGATGAGGGGGATGTAAAAAAGAGTTTGGGGTTAGGAAAAGAATGTAGCAAATGAATTACCCAAGCTGCTAGCCAAGTGAGATAAGCACCTGACAGGAACCATAAACCATTCCACTTAGTACCAACTGATGCACCAAAAGCAATGCCAGAAAAAATTAACCAAAAAGAACGTCGCCGATTTTGGTTATCTAATGCCAATAATAAAAACCAGTGCCCTAATAAACCAAAGATGACGATATAAATATTACTTAGAGCATAGCGAGACTCAACGAGAAAGATGCCATCACAAGCTGTAAAGAAACCTGCAAGCATTGCAAAGCTACGACGATAACTCAATTGATAAGCGATCGCACCAACAACTAAAGGGATAAATGAGCCTGTGAGGGCATTTAGCCAACGATAAGTCCAAGGCGATCGCAATGAACCTGTCAATCCGTTTACGGTATCGTGCCAAAAAGGAATGTGACTACCAATCCAAATGCCGATACCAATAATATATTGACTCAGCGGCGGATGAGCATTAAAAAATGGTGTCCGCGTGAGATAATTATTGCCGAATTTGGCAAAATAAACTTCATCAAATACCAGAGTGTTGAATCGCTCCAGTCCCCAAAATCGTAAGGCCAGTGAGAGAAGAAATACACTCACCATCCCAATTCGGAACCATTTTTTAGTCATTTTACATTAGTCATTGGGCAAAACAGTTCCGTGGGGCGTTTAGCCCGTTCCGAGTTCCCAGTCCTAGACAATTACACAAGCCGCTGATGGCGATCGCAATCATACAGGTAGTTATCCAGAAGTTCAACTACTGTTGGTTATGCGATGCCTGCGGCGGTAAACTACGCAAATTCTGAATCTTTCCGTAGTTCCTCAGACCGAAATCCCAATACAATCCGATCTTTCGCTACACCAGCCCTAACTAGTTCCGTTGCTACCCCCTCTTCAGTGCCATCACGTTGAATCCAAATTTTGCCATCAATAATATCAATGTGAATCATACAACCATGAACGCGACGAGTCACAGTCGGAGACAAATCATAAGCTGGTTCTCTTCCCAAAATCATCAAGAGATAGCGGTCTTGATCGCTATCGAAAACTGTTTCAAATTGAATATCACCAGCGCTGAAGGGGATTTTTGTATGTTCAATCAGAATATTCCGAATCAACTGCCTGTATTGCTCCAAGGTATCCATTTAAAAATAACCTCTTGTTCTAGCTGAAATAGAACAATATGAACTTTGTAATCTTCTACCAAAATTTTAGCAATTGGCTCATCAAAGATATCGGCGTATACTTCGTCCCTAACGGCGAGATAGAGGACGCGATCGGGATTGGTTCTAGTCATCACAGAACGGTATGCAAGGTACTGTCCTAATGCGTGTTCGAGAGCCGTCATGTCTGATACGCTGCGAAATGTTTTAATCTCAACGGCTATCTGTTGTCCTTCCTTTTCAGCAGCAATCAATTTTTCTGCACCCAAGTCAACATACATATCCCTTTTTCCCCACTTCAAATGAAAGGGATCGTCGGTAATCGTCCAGCCATCTCTGATTAGGGCATTTTTGACGTTCTCGTGGTAGCGGTCTCTAACTGGCATAAATTACTCGAATTATAAATTATTAGTACCCTCGACTTTTGCCACTTCCAGCATCGTTTTTAAAACCGAATCTGGATTCAGACTAATTGAGTCAATTCCTTGTTCCACCAAAAACTGGGCAAATTCTGGGTAATCGCTGGGTGCTTGTCCACAAATGCCGATTTTACGGTTATGTTTTTTTGCAGCTTTTATAGCCATTTTCACCATTTCCTTTACAGCTGGACTGCGTTCATCAAACAATTTCGCTACCAACGCGGAATCTCTGTCTATCCCCAGTGTTAGCTGAGTTAAATCATTAGAACCAATCGAGAAGCCATCAAATACGTCAGCAAATTCCTCAGCCAGAATCACATTACTGGGCAACTCACACATCACATAAACTTGCAAGCCGTTAACACCTTGTTTTAAACCATTTTTTGCCATCTCTGCCAAAACCAAACGCCCCTCATCGGGAGTGCGACAAAAGGGAATCATTGGGATCACATTCGTCAAACCCATCTCTTCGCGTACCCGTTTGATGGCGTGACATTCTAGGGCAAAAGCTTCTCTGTAACCTTCATCGTAGTAACGCGCTGCACCTCGCCAACCCAGCATGGGATTTTCTTCATTGGGTTCAAACTGTCGCCCACCTAACAAGTTGGCATATTCATTACTTTTGAAATCGGATGTTCTGACAATCACAGGTTTGGGATAAAATGCCGCTGCAATTCTACCTATACCTTGGGCTAATTTATCGACAAAATATTGAGGTTTATCGTCGTAAAGTGAGGTAATGTCAGTAATTTTACCTTTCACAAATTCATCTTTTAACAATTCATAATGAATCAACGCCATTGGATGAATTTGAATTTGGTTAGCGATGATAAATTCCGTCCGCGCTAAACCTACGCCATCGTTGGGAATTGCCGATAAACTTAATGCTTCTTGGGGATTACCCACATTCATTAAAATTTGAGTGCGGGTGCGGGGTAAGTTCTCTAAGGGGACTTCTTCAACTTCAAAAGGTAATAAGCCTGCATAAACTTTTCCTTCTTCCCCTTCAGCGCAAGAAATTGTTACCTCTTGACTAGGTTTTAAGATTTCTGTAGCATTGCCACATCCCACGATCGCAGGTACACCCAATTCTCGCGCAATAATTGCGGCGTGACAGGTTCGGCCACCAGAATTGGTGACAATTGCACTGGCGCGTTTCATAATTGGTTCCCAATCGGGGTCAGTTCTCTCTGTCACTAAAACTTCCCCAACTTGGAACTGCTCAAGTTTCTGAACATCTAAAATTAGACGTGCTTTCCCTTGACTAATAGCTTCCCCAATTGCACTTCCTGTAACCAGGGGGATTGGGGATTGGGAATCAGGGAGTGAGGATTGGGAAGATTTTTCCCCATTTCCTATTCCCCATTCCCTATTCCCCAATACCAACCGATAACTCCGCAGCACGTTTCCTGTCTTCTGGGACTGGACGGTTTCGGGACGCGCTTGCACAATAAAAAGTTGGTTAGTAATTCCATCTTTTGCCCACTCGATATCCATTGGAGTAGATATACCGTGGACTTGGGAATAATGGTCTTCAATTAAACATGCCCAATTTGCTAGTTGTAAAATCTCTTCATCACTCAGAGCAAATTTACCTCTTTCGCTGGCCGAAACTAAAACATTTTTCGTAAATTTGGAACCGTCATCATAAATCATTTTCAGTTCTTTACTGCCCAATTTCTTATCGATAATTGGACGAAAACCAGCTTTTAAAGTTGGTTTAAAAACATAATATTCATCGGGATTTACAGACCCCTGAACAACGTTTTCACCTAAACCGTAGGCGGCTGTAATTAGCGCCGCATCTTTAAATCCGGTTTCTGTGTCAATGGAGAACATTACCCCAGAGGTTGCTAAGTCAGAGCGCACCATTTTTTGCACGCCCACAGCAAGGGCAATGCTAAAGTGGTCAAATCCCTTGGCGTGACGATAAGAAATAGCACGATCGGTAAATATGGAAGCAAAGCATTTATGACAAGCTGCTAAAACTCCTTCTGCACCGACAACGTTGAGGTAAGTTTCCTGCTGTCCGGCAAAACTAGCGTCGGGGAGGTCTTCAGCGGTGGCACTGGAACGGACTGCCACATCTGTCTCTGTATGGTATTGTTCACAGAGGCGATGGTATGCTGTGGTGATCGCTTCCCGCAATTCTATAGGAAATGGGGTGTGGATTAATAGCGATCGCGCTTTTTTTCCCCGTTCTCGTAAATTTTTGACATCCTCAACATCCAAGTCAGCAAAGAGTTTGCGTAGCTTTGCTTCTAACCCTGCTGATTGAATGAAATAACGATAAGCGTAAGCAGTGGTGGCGAATCCAGTGGGAACGTTAATACCTTTGGGCGTTAGCTGTTGAATCATTTCCCCTAGTGAGGCATTTTTACCACCAACTACAGGGATGTCAGCAATGCCAACTTCATCAAACCACAAGATCAGCGATCGCTCTTGGGCAGATAGAGATAAAGTGCTTTTAGATACTGTAGCCATAAATATTACCTTTTAAGTTTATACTCAACTTGTAAGTGCATAACTCGTACTATATTTTTCCCATATTAAATTTTAGATTTTTGATTCTGTCGCGTGGTTTGATATTTAGCAATGAAATGCAAGGTTATAAGCAATAAAATTTAACAATTTTTCAGTTTAATAACTTTATCAAAATACCGCGATGTAATACACTATGTCCCAACTAGAGCGACTCTTGAAAATGGCAGAAGATGAGCTAACTGAGTACAGTACTGATGCTCGGAAAATGGAAAAACTACGCCGGAAAATAGGTTTAACGGTGTCGGTAACAGAACAGCAACAAGTCAAAGAGGCATTACTCGCTACTATCAAATCTAATGTAATTATCCAAGTTGTGGAAGAACAAAGACAAGCAGTAGCTTTACCATTTTGGGGAATTGCTGGATTGGGTTTGTTATTAGGAATTTCTTTAAATCAACCCATCTGCTTGTTAGCGTCTATAGTTGGGACTGTATTAGCTTACAGAGTTCAGAAATGGGGTTGGAAATTGCAGGCAGGTCGTTTATTATTACAAACTTTGGAAGATATTGAAACGCGTATTGCCCAACCCATTAAGTAACAAACTTGATGCACTTTACAGATAAAGTATCCATGTATTGTATATAGAGTTTCCCGACCTAGTAAGGTACACCCGTAGGGGCACGGCACTGCCTATTGCTGTCAACTTAACGTAAAACCCTTGTCAAAACTTGATCTTGAATTTACTCACTTAGGAATAAGAATTAAATAACATACAATTTATGTCCCTGGTTTACCTCACCCTCAATCCCTCTCCGATATATTGGAGAGGGATCGTGAGACAGGATGAAGTTTTGCATCTTATTTAATCCATGTTCCTTACCATCACTCTTCACGTCACCCCACCCCGGCTTTGCTAACGCAAAATCTCCCCTTCCCAAAGCATCGGGGAGGGGTTGGGGGTGGGGTAAAACGTATGTCGGGTAAGCATTTTAGCTTAAGTTGACACCAATGGGCACTACCCTGCCCCTACACCTTGCAATATAATCTTGTACGTCATCTGAATGGGAATCGCTATATTTGTATTTTAATATACTTAAAATAACTAGTTGCTTGATTTACACCTCGTAAGCACTTTAACAATTCCTTTGGGATCACCATAGCAAAAAAAATTAGATATTGGATTTATAGCAAGCGCCACAGAAGTTAGAACGCTTAATTTTCAGTCACACAGAGTAAATCGTTACAAATAAAACAGGAGTCAGAATACAGAATGTGCTACGCCCCCCTGCGCTAACAGAATTCAGAATACTCTACTCATAAAGGGATAGAGTTTTAAGGTGAGAATATTTTAATTTTTTCGCCCACCAAGGGCGAAAGCGCGTAGCGGGACGTTCGCGGTAGCGTCTCTAAGAGTTGTACGGTTTTAACCAATATTCAGACGTGACTCGAAAATACTCGCTACCCCTGCGCGATCGCGGACTCGCTCTAAGCGTTGGCGCATCCTCTCGTTCGCGCCGCGTCTCCGACAGGAGAAGGAGAAGAGAAGGCTTTACGCTGCGCTATCACCCACTCGTACAGAATTCATACGCTCATTCTGACCGGAGCTAACGGAAACGTCTCCGGCTCCGCTCCTGAGTTCTGAATTCTTCTTATAAAGTGAACTTTGCAAGTAATCAAAAAGACTTGATGCAGAATCATCAGCCCCTTTCACTTTAGATAGTATATATAGTTATGTTTATTTATACCCACTTGTCTAAATCTCTCTAAAGATAGATGTATGTTTTGTTACTAATTAAGCGATACTCGAAGAACGGGTAAGTAACTGTTGAATAACTGTTTGAAAACATGAAACAATGAGGAGATAGCTCAGACGGTAAAGAAAAAAAGCAGATAGATAATTAGCGACATGAAGCAATCTAAAAGCACGAGAAAGCGGGGACTTGTCCTGACGATCGCTGGGTTGAAGCGTTTACAAGCGGCGATTCTGACCATAGAAAAGGTACAAAACAATGGGCATCGCTTCACTCTAGAAGATTTAGGCGATCGCATGAATGTTTCTACTAAAACTCTAAACCGATTATGGTCGTTGAATACAGGCGTGGATCAAAAAACCCTGAAATTGTGTTTTAGCGCCTTTAACCTAGAATTACACAGGGAAGACTATGCGATCGTCAGTGAACCGAATCATACTGAAAGCTCTCAAGCTTTCTCCCGGAGCTTAGATACATTAGACACAAAAGAAAACAAGCTATCCCCGTTTTTGTTCTTAGATATTTTTGCTACTCAGTACTACGAGCAACTAGAAAATCTTTGGTCATACCCAGATGGCCCCGTAGCTCTAGATTCCCCGTTCTATGTTGAACGTCCCCCCATTGAAGAACTAGTTTATCGAGAAGTAATTCAACCTGGCTGTGTGATTCGGATTCGAGCGCCAAGAGAGATGGGGAAAAGTTCTCTTGTGCTACGGTTGTTAGCCTTTGCTCAGATGCAAGGTTATCGCCCGGTAAAGGTCAATTGCAACCAAATAGATTCCAGCTGTCTGACAAACTTAAACAAGCTTTTGCGTTCTCTGTGCTGGCAAATTGCCACAGAATTGGGCATTGATCCTAAGCTAGATGACAAATGGGATGAAGAAATAGGCTGTAAGTTGAGTTGCAGTTTATATTTGCAATCTTATTTGCTCAAGCAGAGTCAAAGTCCAGTGGTTCTAGTATTAAATGAGGTTGATCGCTTTTTTGAATATCCTGAAATTGCTCAGGAGTTCTTTGGTTTGTTGCGCTCTTGGTATGAAGAAGCACGACAAGATAACAACTTGCAGAAACTAAGGCTAGTGGTCGTTTATTCCACAGAAGTATATGTTTCTCTAGATATCAACCGCTCTCCATTTAATATTGGACTACCGATCCATCTACCAGAATTTACTGAACAGCAAGTAAAATATTTAGCCCAACGGCACGGACTAGATTGGAACTCTAATAACGAAGTTACCCAACTGATGTCTCTGGTTGGGGGACATCCCGCACTGATTCGGATTGCTCTGTATTATCTATGCTGTCAAGGAATCACCTTAGAAGAACTGATACAGGATGCGATCGCTAACGGCGGTATCTATCGTTATCATTTATGGCGACACTGGGCAATCTTACAAGAAAATCCCAGTTTGTTAAAGGCATATATTGAGGTTGTGAACACAAAGCAAAGTATTTCTCTAAACCCCATTGACGCTCATAAGCTCGAAAGCTTAGGGTTGATCGCTTATGAAGGCGATCGCATCCTACCGCGTTGCGAACTCTACCGTGCCTACTTTAAAAAACAATTAGGCGTTGCTGAATTTGAATATAAGTCATTGCAAAAACGTGCTTGAGAAACTATCAGATATTCTTTACTCTCGCACCTACCGCACCCCTTACCTACGGGACGCTAAACGTAGTAAGCTACGCGCAGCCTATCGTACAGAAGGAAAAGAGAAGTTCAAGTGGTGGCTTTTTCCGCTTAGACTTCTCTTGAGCATGAGTTCTTTAGAGGATGTTTGAAAAGTATTCAGCGAATATAATTCGTTTTTCATACCGTCATATTAAAGATAAACAATTAGCTAGCTGACCAATAAAGCTGATAATCCTCTATATAAAATGTTCCATTATTACAAGACATTTTAAACAAGAAGTAATAATCTCCTAGCTCCCAAATACTAAATTCTTGCTCTTGTTCTTGAACATTGGCTGTCGAACCACTGTTAGGGATGCTCATGCTGGCAGTTTGTATTCCGTTATGCGCTCTCATCAGAAAAACTTCCAGCATACAGAAACCTTGTAGTTCAGCCAAATAACGAATTTTAAAACGGATTTTTCCACCATTTCGTAAGGTCTTTTGAATAGAAAAATTTTCGGTTTGAATGGGATTGCCAGACAGATTAATGTCTTTGCCTTGTGTTAATATATAGTTTTGCCTTTGATTAAGTGAACTCATAATTTTTTATCCTATAAAAGAATAGAATCGATTGAAATAATTGCATTTTTGACAAAGATTTGTTACCCTGATGTTTGTATTTTCTCGCCATCAGGAAGAAAATGCAATGACAGATAAGACAGTTAAGAAGACAGTTAATGTCATCTCGCTATGAGAATGCACTTAATTTTTCTTAAACCAACCGCTTTGTCTGTGAGACGCTACGCGTAGCTTGCTTCTCCGCATAAGTGCAAGTTGACTGAGAATTTGTATAAGAGTGTTCCCAATACTGTTCGGTTTGGAAGTCCCTAAGGAATAAGAATTAAATAACATACAATTTATGTCCCTGGTTTACCTCACCCTCAATCCCTCTCCGATATATTGGAGAGGGATCGTGAGACAGGATGAAGTTTTGCATCTTATTTAATCCACTTTCCTAAGAACGTCTACGCAACCTACAAAAACAAAGATTGAACAGTCATATCCTTAAGGGTGATGGTGAAGTTACGCTGCTCCGCTGTTGCAATGAATGAGATAATTGCTTCACAAGCCACAGCAACGGTTAACATCACCAGGTTTCGTGCTAAGGGATAATCACAGACATCATCATTCACCTCAGAAGGAACGCGATAAACGTCATTCCAAATCACTTCTGCATAATCAGCCGATAGTCCAGTATGAAGACAAGGAATGCCTTTTTGATCGGCATAATCTTTCACTGCTTGACGTGCCAAGCTGTTGTCAAAGACATCAATAATTAGCTGGCTATTTTGGAGTAGTTGAGTTGTATTTGCTGATGTCAACTCCTTTGTTTTGGCATCAATTTTAGTACCAATTGCTCGATATAAATTGTTCGCCAATATTTTCGCCTTAAATGCTCCCACATCAGAACGGTAGTAAGGCTGAGTCGAAAGATTCCGCTCCTCAATGCGATCGCGATCTATCACTGTCAGTTTATCAAAACCAGACCGAGCTAAGTTTTCAGCTATGTTAGCTCCTAATGCTCCTGCGCCACAAATTGTTGTCGGATAATTTTTCAGCTTTGCCATCACAGCATTGCTGCGGTAAAGCTGTTCGTGAAAAAAGATACTCATTGTCGCTTCGCTCCAAGTAAAAAGTAAAAAGCCAAAAGAAAGAAGTAAAAATAAATAATTGTGAATCGCCTAAATTTATTGATGGCAATTATCTTTTTACTTTGATCTTTTTACTTTTTACTTGTTAATGTTGTTCCATCACACCTACTAAAGATTGCAAGTCAAAATCGCGATCGCGTCCACTTAGGCAAATGCCAGAACTGACAACAGTCAAGTCTGTTTTTGCGATCGCACTACTATGGCGAACACCATCAGCAGTTGTCCAATCAACTGTCCAGTAATCGCCGCGATCGTGGAACTGAGTTAAGGTACCGCCGCCGATCTGCAATGCCTTTCTCAGTCGCTTTTCATCCTGTTGGGGTTGACTAAAACCCTCAATGCGCCGACTTGCTAATTCATACACTGTGCGGATTTCTGGGGTGATGCCCTTAAACTGTAATTCCTCAGATGGAGTGAGTTGCTTGAGGGCAGATTGCAGAGTTTCAGAAATTGCCGGATCGGTACGGCGATCAACTTCCTCGAACCAGCATGACTGCCCATTCCAACGGGCAATAATTTGTTCAAAGGTAACACCCTCGGTTACTAGATGCACTACGATCGGCTTCACCACCTTTAACCGTTGACGCATATCTGCTTCATTCACAGGGTATGCTAACCAAGTTTGTCCCCGCAGTTGATGTGTGGGTTTGCACATAAGATGAAATTTGGACAACGGAGTTACAAGGGTTTGGGGCGACTAGATTCGCGCATAAAGTGAAAACCCTTACCCCAC
>NZ_JBALDZ010000164.1:0-3389 GCF_036917155.1 Nostoc sp.
ATGCAAAAAATCAATTCCAGATGCAATCCTCATCCCCCGCTCCCTATCCCCACCTTATGAGTACATTGAAGGTGGGGACTTCCGCGACACGTTAATAATTGTACTGATAAATATTGCGTAGGTTCAAAATACAAATATCGAGGCGATCGCTTACTATTCCTCAAGTACTAGACAGAAAGGTGAGCGATCGCTTCACTCTTTTTTGTGGTATTAACACCGAATTAATTATCATTTTGTTTTTATACCTAAACGCCGGAAGAAAGTTTTGACAGGAGAGATAGCAACTAGAACTAGGCAGATATTCGCTGAATTAGCTATAGAGAAAAATTGGGATATTCTAGCCCTAGAGGTAGCACCTGACCACATTCACTTATTTGTTCTGTCACAGCCGAGTCAAGCGACCATAAGCTTCTGATGGATAATCTAGAATCTAAAATTTATAAACTCCCCAGGCTGGATTCGAACCAGCGACCAATCGATTAACAGTCGATCGCTCTACCACTGAGCTACTGAGGATCACTCACGATTTATAATCTTAGGGCTAAAAATAGAATTTGGCAAGTACTTTCGATAATATTTTTTTAGATGCTTAATTTATAGAAATTTTGCAGCCAAAACCCATTCAGGAACTTAAGCAGAGATTGTTAAATACTAAATATTTACAATTCCATTCGCAATTCAGCCAGACGTTGCCGCGCTTTAGCATCAATGGCATTAGCTAAAAACCTACTCTTAGATTGTTTGCGCGTATGATACTTTTGTCGCATTCGGCAAACGGTGGCTTCGACTTCGCCACAGAGTTGTTGTGCTGACAACCATTCAGCCCCATACCCTTGGATCATCAACTGTTGTGCCCGATCTGATGTCGCAACAATCACACGAGAAATCAAAGATTGAGCTATTTGCTGGCGAAAAGAAGCACAGGATTTTTCAATATAAGTATCTGCTGTTTGCCCAAAATCAGTGTAATAAACAGATAAAAGCTCAGTAATAATTTCTTTATTACTAGAGCAATTCTGATATTGGGCATCAAAAACTATCTGAGTTGTGTAACCTTGAAACGCACTATAACCAGTCATCGCTTCCACAAGTTCGCCCCGTGCTGCCTCTAGTCCAACACTATCACGCGTTTTTTTAAGGCAAGGCCAAGCACCTATGATATTGTAGCCGTCCACTAACAAAACGGCTTGGAGTAAGGAACGGGGCATGGTTTTTAATCACAATTTTCTAGAGTTAACAAAATTCATTCATAAGTTTTATAATAATTGATGCATTGTATGTAACACTATGCTACACAGAATAAAAAATACGGCAGCCTCACAAAACTCAAGCCTAAGATAGACGCACCAACTTAAAATGCGCCTTAGTTTAAGAGGCGCGTTGCAGTTCTTTTTTAGTAGTAAGCTGCCACGCATCTAGTTTTTTAGCTGCCTCTAGGCTATGGAAGGGTTTTAAACCCAAAATTATACAATTTAAATGCGCGACAGCTGATTCAGGAGTGCTGTTAGCGATAGCTAGGGTTGAGCCAGGGCTATTTCATCCTCATCTAGCCCGCCTCAGAATGAATTCTGAGTCTAATAGCAAAAGTCGTCTAAAGACGACTGATAAAAGGTTATAGTCCGTTTTAATGGACTTTAGTTATGAGCCGCGGAACTTTAGTTCTGGGCGGTTTATGTCTAGAATGAGATAACCCTAGGGTTGAGCTAGTGCAATGAATTTTACCATACTCAGTACTGAGTGCTGAGAAAAGAAGATTGAATACTCAGTACTTTTGCACTATGGTAAAAGCCCCGCCCCTTGTGGGTGGAATCTTTTGGTTAGGAGAAGGTTGATACCCCGCCCGCAAGTGGCGCGGCGCGGTCTTTCAACTCAGCACGGGCTTAAACGCCCCGCTATCCATGTACAGCACTATGTACTCAGCACTCTTCATTTACTCAACACTCAACACTCAATTAGGAGGCTTCGCTGTCTACCGCCATCAGACGTTGTTTGAGGCGTTGGGCTTCACCCCTATCTACCAGAGAGCCTTTTTCTAGCAAGAAAGCGCCGTCACAGTAATTTAACTCATCTAATCGATGTGTTACCCAGAGGGCTGTAATACCTCGACTTTTGACAAGGCGGCGGACACCAGCAACTAAATCTAACTGGCTATCTGGATCTAGTAAGGCAGTGGGTTCATCTAATAATAGAACTTCACAGCGACGGGCGATCGCACCTGCGATCGCGACTCGCTGTTTCTGTCCCCCAGAGAGTGCATAGATAGGGCGTCGTTGCAGGGTAAGCAAATTCACTGCCCCTAGCGCCTCCTCAACCCTGGCTCTAGTAGCAGCAGGTGGCAACTTTTCTTCCACCAATCCAAAAGCCACATCAGCACCAACCGTTGGCATCACCAGTTGATGATCTGGATTTTGGAAGACAAAGCCAACGGGGTGCAAAACCCTAATCTCGCCAGACTCAGGAGCTAGTAACCCCGCCAGCAGTCTCAGTAACGTTGATTTCCCGCTGCCATTTGTACCCAAGAGCATCCAAAACTCACCCTTGGGTACTTCTAAAGAGCAAGATTTGATAACTTTCTCTCCATTAGGCCAACTGAAATTTAAATCCTTGACCTCAATGCCCACTTGAGCCATTTGTCAACCTTGGTTACTCAGCAGCTACAGCGAAAAAGCCAGGTGGTCTGGTACCGCCAGGGGTTGTACCATCTTTCTGAACAATCTGCACCCCAGAAATTTCACTAGCGCGGACAGCAATTTTTTTCTCTGTCTTGCCCTCGCACTTCAGTTCCACTATGTCAGGGTTCCCAGAACGGATTGCTGCCAAAATTAGCTGATAGACAGCCTCAGCATCTTCTGCTGACTTACGTTGTACTGAGATCGGGAAAGCAGTGTTTCTGATGCTTAAATCGATGGTAAACATTTAGCAATAATCAAATTTAACTGTGGACTCATTTTAGCGTCAGCTGAGTGATTCTAGGGAAATGGGCATTGGGCATGGAGAAGAGGCAGAAGGGCGGGGTGCGGGGCGCAGGGGGAAAACTATTCTCCCCTGCTCCTAAACTCCTAACCCCCACCTCATCTGAATCAAAAATTAATTTTTATTACAAAACCCCTAGAAAAATTAGCGATTTACACCTAATATGATTAAAGGTGTGTAAAAAATTGTAAACTTGGTTAACAACCTGGTTAACTTTCTGCTTATAGAAGGCTTTTATATAGCCATCTATAATACAGATACAACCTGTACTTATAAACATTTGGAGATTTGCTCTAATGACCATCGCAGTTGGACGCGCCACCAGTAGAGGGTGGTTTGACGTTCTCGACGACTGGCTCAAGCGCGATCGCTTCGTATTCGTAGGTTGGTCAGGGATACTACTATTCCCCTGCGCC
>NZ_JBALDZ010000165.1:0-105983 GCF_036917155.1 Nostoc sp.
GCTTACTTGAATGTAGGCACAAGTGTTCCTCCGATTAACTTAGTAGACCTTACAGGTAAAAAACGAAATGTTGTATACAAACCAGCAAATAAGAAGTGAAGAGTACGAAGAAATTACTGTCACTATAGGGCAGAAAGTGAAATTCTGGGACTCGCTAGGGAAGGAAAATTACGGTACAATTATCGCCGTTGACAAGGAAGATAACAGTGTTGATGTGGTGATAGGTACACTATTTTTGTACACAGAAACTGTTGACGCTAACGATTTAATAGAAGGATAAAAATATGCCACTTTATAGAAGTAGTGATTCACAATTAGCAACATTGGAGAGTGAAATATCGACACTTGAAAGTGAAGTGACAAGCTTGCAAAATAACACTGCAACAAGTACAGCAGTAGCCACAAATACGACCAATATCGCGGCTAATACAGCTAGCATTGTTACACTAAATTCTGAAGTATCAACACTACAATCTGCCCAAACATCCCAAGGTAGCAATATCACTTCTATTAATGGAAGTATCACGACACTTAATAGTGAAGTGGCTACTAATACGGCAAACATATCTAGTAATACAAGCAGCATTACAACGTTGAACTCCAATGTTGCTACTAACGCATCAAACATTACAGCTAACGCGAGTAGCATAAATACTCTGAACTCAGAAGTATCTTCACTGCAAAGCACACAAACATCCCAAGCATCCAGCATTACTACAATAAATGGTGAAATATCGTCACTGCAAAATGGTGTAGCGGCGAACTCCATACCATCAACAGTGCAAACTTCACCTGTGAGTGGTGACTATATTTTTGCAATTAGCAGTAGTGGTACTCCTTACAAAATTACTGAAGCAAACTTATTTTCAGGCTTATCAAGTGGAAGCAGCAGTCCAGTATGGATATACAAAAATAGTAACTATACCGCAAGTTCGGGTGACAACATTATTGCTGATTGTTCGTCTGGTAGCTTTACTATTACTTTGCCAGCGGCTCCTAGTAATGGCAAGGCAGTAACGATTGGCTTGGGGAAAAACAACAGCAGCAATAGCAATATTGTAGGCATCGCTGCGTCTAGTGGATTCCCGTACAGTAGTTTTTACATCAATACCCCAAATACTGAAGTAACGTTAGTTTACTTCACTTCTACTGGCTGGAGTATAATCGGTAGCTATAGCAGCATACCCACAGTGCCAACATTCCCACTTACCCCAAAATATCGCTTTAGCGCAGCACAGCAATCGGGATATGTAAATGGCGTTAGCGTAGGGTCGATTAGCGATAGTAGCGGGAATAACATTACTGCAACGGCATCGGGTACAGCCCAGCCAACCTATAAAACCAATATCATCAATGGTTATCCAGCATTGCTATTCAATGGCTCCACGAATTACCTAGACTTGGGTAATGCAAACTTGATAGCCGACCCAGGCGATTTTGTAATATTTCAAGTAGTAAATTATGGCACTACTGCCTCTTGCAGCTATGGTGGTGGGAATGCCACTTCTGGTAACTGGGGATTACAAATGAGTTGCACAAATGATTACAGTGTCGCAGGTGGTTCACTCGTGCAAACAAATCTCACAATGTCGCTCAATACCTGGTACATCAAAGCTTTCGCACGGCTGAGTAATGTGTGGAAATCTTGGGTGAACGGTGGAACTAATATTAGCGGTGGCAGTAATAGTGGGGCAATCAGAGGAGTAAGCGGAGGGTACGAAAATCGCGATATTATTGGTGCAAAGTGGGATGGAAGCGCCCAAAATTTCACCAATGGGTACATTGCAGAAACGACAATAGTACTTTCCCCAACTCTTGCCAACATCAATAGCATCGGTGCTTACTATTCTTCGATGTATGGAATTACTTGGAATACTGCTTCCTAGAAAGTGTTAGCACACTAATACCCCAGGAAAGCAGTATTGCAATCTTGGGGTATTTTTATGAGGTATACCCTATATTTTAAAGTGACACTTTTTATGTCATTTATTTTGACAGAAATTATGTCAGTTTTTTTGTCACTTTATTTTATGGGGTATCATTCTTTGTCCTTGAGAAGTTTATCAATCAACTCTTGTTGTTTACGAAGTTGTTCATTGAGTAGATTAAATTCTGATTGCTGATTATTAGCTGGTAGTTCAGGATTAATTTGAGTTGCATACTTTGCAATATCTCTATAATGTTTCCTAGACATTTCCTCGCTATGCTCGCACCATGTATTTACTATCGCTGAATCTCTACCCAGATCGAATATCTGATGGGTAATAAAGGTATGCCGTGTGTTATAGCAAGGTAGATATTTTTTCACCTTACCTTGTTTGATTAACTCAGGGATAATACCTTTATTGCGAGAGGCTTCGTATCCATGCCATACACGCTGAAGTGAATCAGCATTTATCGCTTTGCCCGCCTTATTTTTGAATAGATTCTCATTTGGTTCACCTTGTGGTATCGATTTTAAGAGATTCCATAGTTCACCATCTCTAGGCATGGGGAACATACGCGTTGTGTCGTTTTTAGTAGACTTATAGATTTTGAGACGATTGTTGTAATTTCTTCTTAACAGTATCCTTTCTCTTCCCCAGTCAACATCTGCCCACCAAATAGCAATCGCCTCACCTGTCCTACATCCAGTAAGGAATTTAAATTTAATGAGATTGTAGTAATGCTTGATCTTGCTACTATCATTTTGGATATATTTCAATATTTCTTGTGCTTCATCCCACGTGTAAGCCTTACTTTTGTCTAATACATCGTCATCACTTTCTATTTCTTTGTTTTGGTCGATAATACGCTCACCTTTTTTTTTGGTATTAATATCCTCTGCCATCCCGTCAAAAAGATTTTGATTAGCTATTTTTTGCTTAATAGCTAATCGATAAGCCTCTGATAAGCAAGACAAAATTCGCTTAACTGTTGAATGACTGTAGTTTTCTAGTAACCAATTACGTATCTCCAGAGGACGCTCACCAACTTCATCTAATGATTTTTTGATGGCACGTAAATACTCTCCCTTGAATTTTAATTGATATACGGTTTCTGCAAGACTCTCCCTTCTAAACGAACAATACATATCCCATACTTCCATTAGAGATAACTCAGGCTTGGGAGGAAGCTGACTATCTAATCCTACGACGTCTTCTCCTTTCACGACCCTTAAATTCGGTCTAAAGCCATACTCAAACAGTATTTCATGATATCTATCTTTATTGAAGGTTCCATCCGCCTTACCCAGCTTACCTTCATCAAGTTCTAATTGTAATCGTCGCTGTAATTGACTTGCTTTAGCTTCCCATCCCTCTACTAGGGAGATACCAGTCGCTAACTTGACTTGCTTCTCATCAGCAAAATGAGTCCTAGGGAAACAAGCCTTGATTGACCCTGAATCTTCCCTTATGGTTACTTGCCCTTTTCTAGCTTTCCCAGTCGGTGTTTTACTACTGTTTACCATAATGCTCAATAAATGCTCAGAATGTGGAAATCAGCTTTTTGTTAACTGATATGCAAACATTGTAGCAGCCCTATTGTCCGCATCGCTGTTGGCGGATGTTTTGTGCAGGGGAATTTACGGATAATCAATATACAATTGAAGGCACTACATTACACGATCGCGTCCACACGACAAGCGATATACAGCGAGGAGAAACTTGGCAGATTCGAGCAATTTGGCTCAAGTCGGAGCAATATAAACTCATCGGTAAATCTGATTTGATTGAAGCCGAATCCGGTCAAATTTACCCAGTGGAATACAAACGGGGACGCAAAGGCGAATGGGATAACGATGAGTTACAAGTTTGTGCCCAAGCCTTATGTTTAGAAGAAATGACAGGACAACCTGTTAACACTGGATATATCTATTATGCCCACTCCCATCAACGGCAATTAGTAGAGATTAATCAAGAGTTACGGCAAAGTGCGATCGCGACTATTGAATCTGTCACAAATCTCCTAGAAACAGGAGCAATGCCAAAACCAGTTTACAGCAAACGCTGCCAAGGATGCAGTCTTTATTCGCAATGTTTACCCAAAGCAACCGATAGAGTCAAAAGTTATCAAGAAGTAAATTAAATCACAATACAGTTCAGATAAGACCAAAACACTTGTAGAGACGGCGATTTATCGCGTCTCAAAAACCCAAAATTTTTACCATTAGCCCTTAACTGAACTGTATTGAATTAAATCATACCCTGGCCAATAGAATTCGCCCACCACCAATTATTACTAGGAATCATCAAAAATGGGAACAGTTTACGTAACACAAACTGATGCTTTTATTGGCAAACTTGACGAACGTCTCACTGTCAAAGCTGAACAAAAAACAATCTTGGATATCCCTTTAATTAAAATAGAAGGAATTGTAGTACTAGGACGGGCTACCGTTTCACCATCAGTTGTAAGTGAACTTTTAAATCGTCATATTTGTATAACATTTCTCACAGAAAACGGACGATATTTAGGGCGTTTAGAACCAGAAGTTACTAAAAATATCTTTGTTCGTAAAGCCCAATGGCAAGCTGTAGGAGAATCACAACCAGCGATACATTTAGTCAAAGGATTTGTGCGGGGTAAATTAAAAAATTACCGTCATAGCTTACTTCGCACTCAGCGAGAACATCCTGATATTGACCTGAATAATAACATCACTCGATTGGAAAACGCGATCGCACCAATTGAAAACACTAACAATATTGATTCCCTCAGAGGCTTAGAAGGTGTCGGTAGTGCAGCCTATTTCGGTTGCTTTCAACAGCTAATTAAAACCTCAGAATTTCAATTTGAAGCCAGACGCCGCCGCCCACCAACCGATCCAGTTAATGCCCTACTGAGTTTTGGGTATTCATTACTACGCCATGATGTGCAAAGTGCTTTAAATATTGTCGGCTTCGATCCCTATCTCGGATACTTACACGTCGAGCGTTATGGTAGACCTTCCCTAGCCTTAGACTTGATGGAAGAATTTCGTCCTTTAATAGTGGATGCTGTAGTATTGTCGCTGATTAACAAGCGATCGCTCACCTTACCTGACTTTACCACCGAACCGCTCAGTGGTGCCGTAAATTTAACCAAAGAAGGATTACGTACATTTCTTAGCGCCTACCAACAAAAGAAACTATCAACTTTCAAACATCCAGTCATGGGAAACAAATGCACCTACCAAGAAGCCTTTGAAATTCAGGCGAGGTTATTGAGTAAGTACCTCATGAACGAAATCGATAAATATCCCCCTTTAATTCTCAAATAATTAGTCATTCTCCCTCATCTCCCTCATCTCCCTCATCTCCCTCATCTCCCTCACCTCCCCCATCTCCCTCACCTCCCCCATCTCCCCCATCTCCCTCACCTCCCTCATCTCCCTCACCTCCCCCATCTCCCCCATCTCCCCCATCTCCCCACTCCCATGTACATTGTTGTCAGCTACGACATTCCAGAAGATAAGCGTCGGACTAAAATTCATTCAATTCTCAAGTCTTACGGACAATGGATGCAGCTGAGTGTGTTTGAATGCGATATTACTTCCACTCAGTATGCTAAATTGCGATCGCGTTTAGCTAAATTAATAAAACCCGACACTGACAGCATTCGCTTTTATTTTCTCTGTGGCTGTTGTCAGCGAAAAGTCGAACGTATTGGCGGAGAACAGCCACGAGACGAAACAATTTTCTTTGCTGAACCCCCTTCTACTTAGGTTCCTGTATCTCAAATGCGCCAAAGAGTAAGTGTAAAAATTCCACAGCCCCAAAAAAGTGCTTTTATCGAACAGAATTCAGGAGTCAGAATACCCTTTCAGGGAAGCAAGTTACAGAATGAATTCTGTATGACTGGTTAGCGCATCGTCTCGTAGAGAAGCGACTTCCGCCTTGCGGTACTAGATACACTAAGCTTTTAACTCACTTTTCAGATATGAAGACTGTATAATAATCAATCACTTTTATTTATTGAATTTAAAAAAAAAAGTATTTGCTTCTATCCTAAAAGGTCTTTAAAGTAGAGTTAGCCGGTCGACAATAGGTTGATTGTAAAGTTTTCTTAGCATTAGCTTAAGGAAACAGACTTCAAGACTTTGTATTTTTAGGTATGAGTTTAAAATATTACGCCTGTGGTAATCTCTAATAAATCAGAATACGCGCTTCTAGCCCTGTTAGAGTTGGCAACCTGCTACCCTAAGGGTGAAGCCCTGCAAATTCGAGAAATAGCGGCATTGCAAGACATACCGAACCGCTATCTAGAACAACTTCTAGCAACATTAAGACGTGGAGGTTTAATTAAAAGTATACGGGGAGCCAAAGGTGGTTATGTTTTGGCACGAGATCCTTCAAAGATTACAGTGTTTGATGCTTTTAGCTGCATGGAGGGGTCAGATATTGTTGTCTCTCCTTGTGAGCCGACTCCCAACACGGTAGAAGGTGAGCTAATTCAGGAAGTCTGGCAGGAAGCACGTCAGGCTGCTAACTCCGTTTTGGAAAAATATACACTCCAAGACCTTTGCGATCGAAGAGCAATCCGAGAACAGAAGGAACTAATGTATTACATTTAGGAAGGATGACCAAATAATTACTAATTCGTAATTAAAAAGGGTATCTGAAAGTAATAACTAGCAACCTGTAACGCTGTTATATGCCTGAAGTCAATTCTCAGCAGCCCATCAATAGTACCGCTACTCTTGTGGAGAGTTATGCAGCCGGAAAACGGAACTTTAGTAAAGCAGAACTAGGTAATGCTGACTTGCAAAGCATTAACTTGAAAGGATCTGACCTTAGTTATGCTGACTTGAGTGAAGCTAACCTGAGTGGGGCTAATTTAAGGGGAACTGATTTGAGTTTTGCCGATCTGGGTCAAGCGAATCTGAAGGATGCCGATCTTAGGGGAGCATTATTGATGTCAGCGAATCTCCGCCAAGCCTCTCTCAAAGGAGCGAACCTGGAAAAAGTAGACTACGATTACCTACGGTAGGCTACGCCAACGCAACACCCATTTTCCCCAAGATTTCGATCCAGTGAAGGCGGGTATGCAGATTAAATTTGAAGACTGATTAATTTACAGCATTTTTCAAGTAAATGGTGTAGTTCAATTACTTGAAAAACGCCGTCAATTGAATGATTTTACTTGCCTCAAGATAGAAGATATTTCTCCTCAAAGAGTTGTATTTTTATGAAGAGTGCTGAGTTCCGAGTGCTGAGTTGAAAGACCGCCCACAAGGGGCGGGGTATCAACCAACTCCATAGAAAAAAATTCCGCTTGACTTCGGGCAGGGCAAAAACCCAAGTGCGAAAGTACCGAGTACTCCTCTTCTTACTCAGAACTCAGCACTCAGCACTCAGCACTGAGTATGGTAAAAAAGCCTATCTATGAGGTTGACAATGGAGGCGAAAAGTGAAACCTTCAACCGACGCGCACCGCTGATTACTGCTGGAATTTTTCTTGGTGTGGGTCTTGGAGGGTTTATTGATGGGATTTTACTGCATCAAATCCTCCAGTGGCATCACATGCTCAGTAACATCCGACCTCTGACCAACACGGCAAATATAGATTTGAACATTGTGTGGGATGGGTTATTTCATACCTTGAATTGGGTATTTACCGTGGTCGGACTTGTGTTACTATGGCGTGCTGGAGGGCGTGATGATGTTCCTTGGTCATCACAGACTTTTATTGGATCAATACTGATTGGAACTGGGTTATTCGACTTGGTTGAAGGTTTAATTGACCACCAAATTCTCGGTATCCATCACGTGAAACCAGGCCCAAATCAGTTAGCTTGGGATTTAGGATTTCTTGCATTCGGTGCCCTACTTGTTGTTATCGGCTCGATAATGATAAAAAAGAGTCGTTAGTTATTGGGCATTGGGCATTGGGCAAAACAGTTCCGAGTTCCGAGTGCTGAGTAAAGAAGTGAAATTCCCAACTCAGCACTAGGCACTCAGCACTCCTGAAGGGCATTGGGCATTGAAAAGAGGCAGAGGGGCAGGGTGCGGGGGGCGGAGGGGAAAATTCTTCTCCCTGCTCGCTGCTCCCTTGCTTCTCCCCTGCTCCCCCTGCTTCCTCATCTCCCCCACTCCCCACTCCCCACTCCCCACTCCCCCCTATGACAGAAACTTTTGAAAAAACTAGCTGGAGTTGGCAGTTATCTCAATTCCAACAACAAGCGGGTGAATGGTGGGAATACCAGTTTTACCGCTTTGAGCAAGCTTTGCCAGAATTGCCTACTGGATGGTCGATTAGCCCTTGGCTTGCTGAGTTGCTGAAATTCTTGTTTTGGCTGGTACTGGGCTTATTTATCGCTTGGGTGTGTTGGCGATTATGGCGAGAATTCAGTCCTTATATATATTCTTGGCTCAATAAAACTGGCAATCTCATTGATTTTCGCGTCAAAACTCCCTCTGGTGAATCATCCATAGCCCTTTTGTTGGAGCGATCGCAAGAATTTTACCGTCAAGGTAACTACCGTGAAGCTTGCCGTTGTATTTATTTAGCAATGTTGCAGCAGTTACATCAAAACGCGATCGCACCTCACAAACTCAGCCGTACAGATGGAGAATATCTGCAATTACTGCGATCGGCTGTGACTCCCATACAGCCTTATGAAACTTTAATTACCACTCACGAGCAATTATGTTTTGGTAATGCCGATATTTTGCCAGACAATTATGAGCAGTGTCGGCAAGCTTATCGGGAAATTTCCCCAGAATGAAAAAGAGACGTTGCAATGCAACGTCTCTACACAAAACAAACAGTATTCTATTTGGTGAGAACCGCGATTGCCTTGTCTACAGCTTGCAAGGCAGTGTTTACTTCCGCCTCTGTGACAATTAGCGGTGGCACAAACCGGACTACTTTGGGCCCGGCTGGTACTAGTAATACGCCCTCTTTGATGGCAGCGTTGACAACATCGCCTGCGGTTAGGGCAATGTCGGCTCGCAACTCCAAACCGTTGATTAAACCCCAACCCCGAACTTCGCTAATGTGCTGAGGATATTTGGCTGCGATCGCTCTCAATCCATCTCGCAACTGTTCACCCCTATCTTCCACATTCTGCAAAATATTTTCCCGTTCCAATGTCTGGCAAACAGCGAGTGCTACACCACACACAAAAGGATTTCCGCCAAAGGTGCTAGCGTGTTCCCCTGGTTGAAAAACGTCGCAGAATTTCTTGCTCATCATTGCACCGATAGGGATACCGCCACCTAAGCCTTTGGCACTGGTGAAAATATCCGGTTCAACGCCGAGATGTTCGTAACCCCATAATTTGCCACTGCGCCCCATACCAACTTGCACTTCATCAAAAATCAATAAAATGCCAGTTTCGTCGCAAATCTGCCGGAGTTTTTTGAAGTAGGCAACATCTCCTGGACGTACACCGCCTTCTCCCTGCAATGGCTCGATTAGAATTGCTGCCACCCGATAATCGCCTTCATCCAACTCACTAATCGCCACTTCCACAGCGTTAATATCGTTGTAATTTACGTAGTGGAACCCAGGAACCAAGGGGTCAAAGTACTTTTGATACTTTGGTTGTCCCGTAGCGGTAATGGTCGCCAAAGTCCGCCCGTGGAAACTGGCATTGGCGGTTAGAATAATTGGTTTTTCAATGTCTAATACTGTGTGAGCATATTTTCGTGCTAGTTTAATTGCGGCTTCGTTAGCTTCAGCCCCAGAATTGCAGAAAAATACGCGATCGGCACAGGAATGATTGACAAGCCATTTTGCCAATTCACCTTGCTCAGGAATATAGTACAAATTAGAGACATGGTGCAACTTCTGGATTTGACGTGTCACCGCTTCTACCATCGCTGGATGGGCATGTCCTAAAGTACAAGTGGCAATTCCCGCCACAAAGTCCAGATATTCTCCTCCCTGTGTATCCCAAACCCGGCATCCAGCACCCCGTTCTAGGGCTAAGGGAAACCGGCCGTAGGTGGACATGACAGCTTCATTAAAGCTATCTACCTCAAAGGGACTAGATGCTGACCCTGAATCTGGGGGGATGGTGGCTTGGTCAACGAGAGTCTGTAGGCTCACTACCGCTCCTCCTGAAAGTTTTTCATTATATAGTTATTTACTAGTTTCCTAGAAATCTCTAAAAATTACTTTTTGTTTGGCACAACTGGTACATCTTCTTAAGCTAACGCTTATGTGACCTGAAAGGCTTGGTGGTGGTGAAAAAAATTTTGTACTCAACACTTGAGCAAGAGTATGAGCAACAGGCAATTTCCATAGGCGCAGCCCGTTATAGGCATCGCAAGTCTATACCCGCATTTCTCACAAGCTTGAAATGCAGAGGGGCAGAGGGGCAGAGGGGCAGAGGGGAAAGAACTTGTAAGTCCTGTTTTCTATTCCGGCTCAGATCGTTGAAGCAGGAATCACGCCACTTCTAGTGGTGTGAGGTTCAATTCTAACTCGGAACGCGTGAACATAAAATAGAGTTACCTCTTGTAAAAGTGGTATCGGTAGGTAACAACTTTTCCAGGGATGATACCTACCGACTTAAAACTCTATTTCCTTGTATACATCAAATCAAGCGTTATTTATATATCTCAACAATGCCTAACCCCAAGGGGAACCCTCAAAATTTTGAATCATCTCAACCAAGTAGAGAGTTAACCGATAATCTCAGTTTCCGGGTTACTAAGGATATGAAGGAAGAGGTGAAAGCACAAGAAGACCCGCCAGAATTCTGTAGACGTGCTATCCAAGAAGCACTAGACAAGAAAAAAGGTAAGTAGTAGCCATTGAGCTAATGCAGCAGCAGCCCTGAGCCACGAGATGGAGCAGTTTAAGGCTGCATTGCAGTTACAGCAGCTTTTCGGCTATTCTTAGCTTGGCCGATCGCGATCGCGGATTTTTCGCAATTTCCTCTTCTTGAGCAATAATCGGCTTTTTTGTCAAGACTTTTAATAAAGGTGAATTTCTTAAACCATGCTTCACCGGGCGGTCTTCTAAACTGTGAAAACTGATAATCACAATTCGGCCACCAGGGACAAGGGCATTTGGGGCTTTATCTAAAAAGGTTTCTAGGGATTTTAACTCATCGTTGACGACAATTCGCAGAGCTTGAAAAACACGGGTAGCGGGGTGAATTCTCCCATAACGGTATTTAGGGGGAACAGAAGAAGCGATCGCATCAGCCAATTCTGTAGTTGTGTGCAACGGTCGCCGTTCGACAATACGACGAGCAATACGCCGCGATAATCTCTCTTCACCGTACTTAAAGAAAATATCTGCTAATTCGGCTTCATCCCAATTATTAATCACATCAGCAGCAGTTAGCGATCGCCCCCGATCCATTCGCATATCCAAATTTGCAGCTTGGCGAAAGCTGAAACCCCTTTCTGCTTGGTCTAAATGGTAAGAACTCACCCCCAAATCGGCTAAAATACCATCGAAAGTGTTGGTGGGAAATTCGTAGTCAGCAAAATTGCGATGAATAAATTGTATGCGAGCCTCCTTCGGAGGAGCTTCTCCTGACGGAGACGCTTCGCGAACGCTAACGCCAAATTCAGCTAATTCTTTCCTCGCTGCTGCTAAAGCATCCTCATCTTGATCAACTGCTGTTACCCGCACATCCGCAGCAGCTTCTAAGATTAGGCGACTGTGACCCCCACCGCCTACCGTCACATCTAAATAATGTCCGCCTGGACGCACCGCCAAACCCTCAATTACCTCCCGACCCAAAACAGAAATATGGGAAAAAGCCAGATATTCTAAATCTAGCGGTGTTTGTGAATCTGATTTCATCTTTAATTTTATTTTTGATAAATAAATGGGATGGACTAATTTCTTAGTTGTGCGGCTATAAATTTAATTATCTGATTTGTAAGAATTGGCTTTTTTAACGAACCACAGAGGCACAGAGCAAGCAGAGAAAATCAATTAGGGAGATTCACCATTTAGGGCTGTTTCACTGTAACAGGGCTACTAATTTATACAAGATTGAACAGGATTTAACAACATCAGGATTTTAAATGCAAAAAGAGATTACATGAAAAAAACCTGTGCCTCAATCCCTTGCATATCAAGCTTCCCTATAATAATTGAAGAGGTGCAACGAAATGAAACATCAATTACAACTCCTCGCCTGCTATCCTCTCTCCAACATAACCCTGTAGAGTCCTAATTATATAGATTGCTCCTACAAACCTCATTTTGGCAGACTAGATAAATCGGGTCTGGTTGGCATCTGGGCGATTCAATTCAATCTTTTCACGAACGGAGAACACAAAATCTATGACCAGACTAGAAACCCGCACTGAACCAATGGTGCTAAACATGGGGCCACACCACCCCTCAATGCACGGGGTTCTGCGGCTAATCATGACTCTGGATGGCGAGGATGTCGTTGACTGTGAACCAGTTATCGGCTATTTGCACCGGGGAATGGAAAAAATTGCTGAGAACCGCACTAATGTAATGTACGTCCCTTACGTTAGTCGCTGGGACTACGCTGCGGGAATGTTCAACGAAGCCGTCACTGTCAACGCCCCAGAAAAGCTTGCAGGTGTCGCTGTCCCTAAACGCGCTAGCTACATCCGCGTCATCATGCTGGAGTTGAACCGCATCGCAAACCACTTGCTATGGTTTGGCCCTTTCCTCGCTGACGTGGGCGCTCAAACTCCCTTCTTCTACCAGTTCCGGGAACGGGAGATGATTTATGATTTGTGGGAAGCTGCCACAGGCTATCGGATGGTGAATAACAACTACTTCCGCGTTGGTGGAGTAGCAGCCGATTTACCTTACGGTTGGGTAGATAAGTGTCTAGAATTCTGCGACTACCTATTACCCAAAGTTGATGAGTATGAACGCTTAGTAACCGATAACCCCATCTTCCGGCGACGTGTTGAGGGTATTGGTACTATCACCCGTGAAGAAGCAATTAACTGGGGACTTTCTGGACCAATGTTACGCGCATCTGGCGTGCAATGGGATTTGCGGAAAGTTGACCATTACGAATGCTACGACGATTTCGACTGGGATGTACAGTGGGAAACTGCTGGTGATTGCTTTGCCCGTTACGTGGTGCGGATGCGGGAAATGCGCGAATCTGTGAAGATTATTCGCCAAGCAATTAAAGGACTTCCTGGCGGCCCTTACGAAAATCTGGAAGCCAAGCGTTTAGCCGCAGGTAAAAAATCCGAGTGGGACGCATTTGATTATCAATTCATCGGTAAAAAAGTTTCCCCCACCTTTAAGATTCCCAAAGGTGAAATCTACTCTCGTGTAGAAAGTGGTAAAGGTGAATTGGGAATTTACTTGGTTGGCGATGATAACGTCTTTCCTGCACGTTGGAAGATTCGCGCAGCGGACTTCAACAATCTCCAGATTGTCCCACATTTACTGCGTGGCATGAAGGTTGCAGATATTGTGGTCATTCTCGGTAGTGTTGACGTAATTATGGGATCTGTGGATAGATAGAAAATATCTATCTAAGTACTTTTTAGAGCAGTTGTATTACAGTGCAACTGCTCTATTTTTTTTATAATGTTGGGTAAAACTGGCGATTATAAAGCTTTTTTTAACCCACAGAGGTGGGTTTTGCCTATGTAGACGCGGTTTCTAACCGCCCTTTTAAGAATTAAAAAGTTACCACGCTCCGAATTGATTCACCCTTGTGCATCAATTCAAAAGCATCATTAATTTGCTCAATGGGCATTACATGGGTAATCAAATCATCAATATTTATCTTACCTTCCATATACCAATCAACAATTTTTGGCACATCTGTACGCCCTCTAGCGCCACCGAATGCCGAACCTTTCCAAACGCGCCCAGTTACTAGTTGAAAAGGACGAGTACTGATTTCCTGTCCAGCACCAGCAACACCGATAATCACGCTGACACCCCAACCTTTGTGACAGCATTCTAATGCTTGACGCATCAATTTGACATTACCAATACATTCAAAGCTGTAATCAGCACCGCCTTTTGTTAAATCAACCAGATAGGGAACTAAATCACCCTCTACTTCTTGAGGATTAACAAAGTGCGTCATACCAAACTTTTCCGCCAAGGCGCGTTTGTTGGGATTAATATCTACCCCGACAATCATATTTGCCCCTACCATCCGCGCCCCTTGGATGACATTTAAGCCTATACCACCCAAACCGAAAACCACGACATTTGCCCCAGGTTCCACCTTGGCAGTATTAATGACTGCACCAATACCAGTAGTCACACCGCAGCCAATGTAACAAACCTTATCAAACGGCGCATCTTCGCGAATTTTTGCTAAGGCGATTTCTGGCAGCACCGTATAGTTAGCAAAAGTGGATGTACCCATATAATGATGAATCATCTGCCCATCCACACTAAAGCGACTGGTGCCATCGGGCATTACACCGCGTCCTTGAGTTAGGCGAATGGCTTGACAGAGATTAGTTTTGAAACTCAAACAATATTCGCACTGGCGACATTCGGGAGTGTAGAGAGGAATCACATGATCCCCTGGTTTGAGACTAGTGACACCAGCGCCTACTTCCACAACCACACCAGCACCTTCATGTCCCAAAATAGCCGGAAACAAACCTTCGGGATCATCACCAGATAAGGTAAAAGCATCGGTATGACAAACCCCGCTTGCTTTCACCTCAACTAAGACTTCGCCGGCTTGTGGCCCCGATAGTTGAACGGTTTCAATCGTCAACAGCTTACCTGCGCTGTAAGCTACTGCTGCTTTAACTTCCAATGTCAGCGCTCCTGTATAGTTTTTTCATTGGGCATTGGGCATTGGTTATTCTCTTTGTCCCCAGTCCTCAATCCCCAGTATCCAGTCCCCTCATCAAATAATATTGGTTCTTCAGTACGTATTATGCTGAACTTTTAATTAAAGTCCGTCACTTGCCTTGAAAATCAAGCCTTACAGGGAGTTATAGCTTCAATTTCAAAAATCTTACCTCAAGCGCTAAGAGTGACGGCTGTTATTATTGCCCAGCAAGGGTTTTAAGCTAATTTACAGACGTATTTAGTATAACAAGTACTGAAGAGCCATAATATTAAACACATGATAAATTTTTGTATTACTTCATTGGATTTACTCAGCACGATCGCCGCTATAACGATAAATATTATTACCTTTGTTAAAATATCATTCTCTAGCTAGATTGGTTAAAGGCGGCAACAGCTGTTTTGACAACGATGTAAACTGGATGTCAGCAGCAAACCCCAAATAATTTGTCCACCCCTCAATTAATATATTTTATTACAGCTTATGAACCCTGCCCTAACTCAAATCGGCGCTCAAATGTCCAACCTGACTGGCGTCAGAGCAATCATGAAGGATATTATCGAAACATTACGAGCGGGTGCAGGGCAGCAGTTTATTAATTTGAGTGCTGGTAATCCGTTGATTTTGCCAGAGGTAGAGCAATTATGGCGGGATTGTACTGCACAACTTCTTGCTAGTCCAGAATATGGTGAGGTAGTTTGCCGCTACGGCTCAAGTCAGGGTTATGCACCATTCATTGAAGCGATCGCTAACGACTTCAACAAACGCTACGGGTTAAACTTAAGCGATCGCAATATCCTGATCACCCCCGGTAGTCAAACCCTCTACTTCTACGCTGCCAATACCTTCGGTGGCTACACCCCCAGCGGCGAGTTAAAACAAATCGTTTTGCCCCTCAGCCCTGACTACACAGGTTACGGTGGTATCTGCTTAGTTCCAAAAGCCTTAACTGCCTACAAACCAACTCTCGATATTGATGCAGCTGCCCACCGATTTAAATATCGCCCCGACTTCAGCAAACTTACGATTACAGAAAATACTGGTTGTGTACTTTTCTCTCGCCCCTGTAATCCTACTGGTAACGTCCTCACCGATGATGAGGTGAAAAAGATTGCCGCCCTAACTGCGCCTTACAATCTACCCGTGTTAATTGACTCCGCTTATGCGCCTCCCTTCCCAGCATTAAACTTTACCGAAATGACACCAGTGTTTGGTGAAAATATCCTCCACTGCATGAGTTTATCGAAAGCGGGATTACCAGGGGAAAGAATTGGTATAGCTATTGGGGATGAAAAGTGGATTGAGGTGCTGGAGTGTTTTCAGGCAAATATGAGTCTCCATTCTTCACGTTACGGCCAAGCGATCGCAGCTTATGCAATCAATTCTGGTGCTTTAGTGGAAATTTCCCACACTGTCATCCGTCCCTTTTACCAAAATAAATTTACCGTTTTAGAAACCAGCTTAGAAGAAGCGATGCCCAAGGATTTACCTTGGTTCCTCCATCGCGGTGAAGGAGCAATTTTTGCTTGGTTATGGTTACAGGATTTACCCATAAGTGATTGGGAATTTTATCAGCAAGTTAAGCAAGTAGGTGTGATTATTGTCCCTGGAAGTACCTTCTTCCCCGGTTTAGAGGAAGAGTGGGCGCACAAGCACCAATGCTTCCGCATCAGCCTCACCGGCAGCGATGAGGAAATTGCCACTGCTATGCAACGTTTAGCAAAAGTAGCTGAAGAAGCTTATAAGCGTGCGGCTGTGACTGCCTGATTAGGGGGAGTTAGGAGTTAGGAGTTATAAGAATTCTTTCCCCAATGCCTAATAACAAATAACAAATGACTAATGACTAATGACAAATCAGATAATTGGCTAGAAATTGGTAAAATTGTTTCCCCTCAAGGATTGTCTGGAGAATTACGGGTTTATCCTGTATCAGACTTTCCTGAAAGGTTTGAAGTGCCGGGAAAACGTTGGTTGTTGCGTTCAGGTGACACAGAACCGCAACCAATCGAATTATTAACAGGGCGTTATATCAGTAACAAAAACTTGTATGTAATCAAATTAGCTGGTGTGGAAAATTGCGATCAAGCGGAGGCGTTGCGCGGTTGTACGTTAATGGTGCCAGCTAGCGATCGCCCCCAATTAGGCGAAGATGAATATCATGTCCTCGATTTGATTGGTTTGGAAGTCTTCATGCAGGTATCTGGCGAACTCGTGGGTACGGTGGTAGACATTATCCCTGCTGGCAATGATTTGTTAGAAGTAAAGTTCCATGAATCATTTGCTGGCGATAAAAAGCAAAAGACTGTTTTGATTCCATTTGTGGAAGCGATCGCACCAGTGGTAGATTTGAAATCTAATCGCATTGAAATTACACCACCGCCTGGGTTATTGGAAATTAATAATTAGGTTATTCCTTAATCTGCCTCCATAGCCTCTGATGATCGACCAGGCGACAGATTGATTTGTATTTACTTACGGAAAAATTTGGAACACTTTTTGTTTAGATGGGTTTGTAATCTGTCTTTTCTAATAGCTTGCTTACAATAAGGACACGAAACATGATTATTTGGCTGATTAAATTTAGTAGAGACAATTTGCTTCTCGTTGGTAATTGCATTTACGCGACTATTTTTTACTACACACTTATTTTTGATGTGTTCTTCTAATCGGTCGCTTCTAACATTATGTTTACAATATCGACATGGAACACGGTCATATGGAGATGGAATAAGATTATTTGGTTGATTAGATTTATGAGAAAAAGCTTGCTGCTGATTATTAATTGTATTTGTTTTAACTTTCGATTTTATTATATCTTCTAATTCTTCATCTGAAAAAATCTTGATCCCAGTAGTTTCTTGAATATATAAATGTCCATAAAGATTTCTCAGCTGTTGTATAGGAATTTTCATCTGTTTTGCTAGGGATTCTTCTGTTATTTTGTAGATGAGAAATTCTCCAACTATGACATTTGGAATTTGGCGAGCAGCCCCTACAAGTATTAATCGTTTCTGCTGATTGGCTATCATACCAAAGAAGGCAGATAGTTGATTGATTTCAGGCGAGTTTGAATTTGTTTTTAATGAAGCTTTATTATTTTCCCAATACCTCTTAAAACATTCATGGACTTGCCAAGGATAGCCTAAGCTATCAAAGTAAACCGAATCACCAAACCCGTTGGTATGGTAGAAAACGCTTGCTTTACACCACGGACAGGAAACTGGAAATGTTTTTGCTTCCTCATCTTTTAAAATATTTGAATTACGGCTGCGATTTATCACATTTCCAAGGCTAGGTGAAAGCAAGTTTCCATCGCCGTGAGTCCCATAGGCTCCCCCCCAGCCACAATCACACCCAGGAGCATGATTCCACCCATTACACATATAACCTAATAGCTTATAAAAATATTTACTTATTATAGCAAAGTATCTTTTAATGCTTAAACATAGAGGTAGAAAACAAAATCTTTGTAGAACTCTGTAAAAGACAGAAATTTAGTCGCAAAGGCTGAAAAAATTCATCATGGGTAGATGGCCATAATCTGGAAAACAAGTAAAATTGCTTACGGATGAATCCATCAAAAACCTTTTGGAATGGAGTGTCGATAATGACATTAGCAACGACTCCACAAACAAAGACCTTAACAGATGAAGAATTACGAAAGATAAACGCCTACTGGCGTGCAGCTAACTATCTTTCCGTTGGGCAAATATATCTACTGGACAATCCGCTACTAAGAGAACCCCTAAAGCTGGAACACGTCAAACCCAGACTTTTAGGGCACTGGGGAACAACGCCAGGGCTGAACTTTATCTATGTTCACCTGAATCGGCTCATTAAGAAATATGACCTAAATACAATCTACATTGCTGGCCCCGGTCATGGAGGCCCTGGACTGGTAGCCAACACTTACTTAGAAGGCACTTATACCGAGTATTACCACAACATCTCCCAGGATGCTGAGGGAATGAAGAAACTCTTTAAACAGTTCTCTTTCCCTGGTGGTATTCCCAGTCACGTAGCACCGGAAACTCCTGGTTCGATCCATGAAGGCGGGGAATTAGGTTATGCCCTCGTCCACGCTTATGGTGCTGCCTTTGATAACCCTGACTTAATTGTTGCTGCTGTTGTTGGTGATGGTGAAGCCGAAACAGGTGCTTTAGCGACTAGCTGGCATTCCAACAAGTTTCTTAATCCTGTACGTGATGGTGCTGTACTACCGATTCTGCACCTGAATGGGTATAAAATTGCTAACCCAACGACACTCGCACGGATTAGCCATGATGAGTTGGAGAGTTTATTTGTAGGTTACGGCTACAAACCATACTTTGTTGAAGGTGACGATCCCGCAGATGTCCACCAGCAGATGGCAGCAACTTTAGAAACCGCGATCGCCCAAATTCAAAGTATCCAAAGGGAAGCCCGTGTACATGGTTTCACGGAACGTCCACAGTGGCCGATGATTGTTATGCGAACCCCCAAAGGTTGGACAGGACCCAAGGAAGTGGATGGTAAAAAAACTGAAGGTTCTTGGCGATCGCACCAAGTTCCCTTTGGCGAAATAGCAAGCAAACCAGAACACCTGAGACTCCTAGAAGACTGGATGAAGAGTTACAAACCAGAAGAACTCTTCGACGCTAACGGCACACTGATTCCAGAACTAGCAGAACTTGCTCCCAAAAAGCATCGACGCATGGGTGACAATCCCCACGCTAACGGCGGTATTTTGCTGCATGACTTGAAGATGCCCAACTTTCAAGACTATGCCGTAGATGTTTCTCAACCAGGGAAGGCGATCGCAGAAGCTACCAAAGTGACCGGCAAATTCCTGCGGGATATCATGCAACTTAACCAAGAAAGTAGCAATTTCCGCATCTTCGCCCCGGACGAATTAGCATCGAATCGTCTAGACCCTGTGTTAGAAGTTACAGACCGAGTTTGGGAAGCCGAGATTTACCCCGAAGATGACCACCTTTCCCCCGACGGTCGGGTGATGGAAATTCTCAGCGAAACTTCTTGCCAAGGATGGTTAGAAGGCTACCTCCTCACAGGTCGTCACGGATTCTTCACTTGCTACGAGGCATTCATCCACATCATTGATTCGATGTTCAACCAACACGCCAAATGGTTGAAAACCACCAAACATATTCCCTGGCGTAGACCGATCGCTTCTCTCAATTACCTACTCACCTCTCACGTTTGGCGACAAGACCATAACGGTTTCTCTCACCAAGACCCAGGTTTTATCGACCATGTACTTAACAAAAAAGCCGAGATTGTTCGCGTGTATTTGCCGCCCGATGCCAACACTCTGCTGTCGGTAACTGACCATTGTCTCAAAAGCCGCAACTATGTTAACGTCATCATTGCTGGGAAACAGCCAGCATTGCAATATCTCAACATAGATGCAGCCATCAAGCACTGCACCAAAGGCATCGGCATTTGGGAATGGGCAAGCAACGATGAAGGCAGCGATCCAGATGTAGTCCTAGCTTGTGCTGGGGATGTTCCCACCTTAGAAACCTTGGCAACTGTAGATATCCTGCGTCAGCATTTCGCAGATTTAAAAGTGCGGGTAGTGAACGTAGTCGATTTGATGACACTCCAGCCCAAAAGTGAACATCCCCACGGTTTGAGTGAAAAAGACTTTGACACAATTTTCACCACAGACAAACCTGTGATCTTTGCCTTTCATGGCTATCCCTGGCTGATTCATCGCTTAACCTATCGCCACACTAATCATAAAAACATCCATGTGCGTGGCTACAAGGAAGAGGGAACTACCACCACCCCCTTTGATATGGTTGTTCTCAACGATTTAGATCGCTTCCATTTGGTAATTGATGTAATTGATCGCGTGCCAAAATTAGGATCTAGGGCCGCTTATGTCAAACAGCAGATGCAGGATAAGCTGATTGAACACAAGCATTACATTCAGAAGTACGGCGACGATGTGCCGGAAATTCGTGACTGGAAGTGGCCTTATTAAGAAGAAGACACGCTTTTTGATTTTTATGTAATGCAGAAATTGTCTAGCCCCTTTCTTATAAAGTAAGGGGGTTTTTGTCTATCATTGTGTGGTGCAAGAGATAAATTGTAGGTTGGGTGAAGCAAAGCGCAACCCAACAAAGCTATGAAAAGGTTGGGTTTCGTTCCTCAACCCAACCTACACAACTTAAGGTTTTTGGCTATATTGTGTGGTGCAATAATGCATTTTTATAAAACAATACGGTTCAGTGTAGATAATTGATCTTTCAAGACGCGATAAATCGCCGTCTCTACAAGTGTTTTGGGCTGATCTGAACTGTATTGCGCTATAAAATTAGGCGATCGCACACTCTACGATTCTTGGCGTGTAGCATCGTAGACTCACACTCCGCAAGCTATCACCCACTCGTACAGAATTCAGTATGAATTCTTCTGATAAAATCATACATCTGCAATTAACCTCGCTTTTCTCAAGAAAAATTGCAGTACTGTTTCTTCACGGGAAATAATATCCACTCTACCTTCCATTCCCAACTGAATGGGACACAGATTTTTACCTTTACCTAAAAACAGACTTTCCGGCTCAATAGTCACGTGATAAAAAGTACCTGAGACAGCCGCTTTCGGAGTGGTATTGGCATAAGGAAGCGATCCATTTGTGCTATTTGTTGGTGGAGTCACAGTAGTAATTTTTTTTTCCTGATATTGGCGATGGCGATCGCTTAATGCAGCCTTAGTAGCAGTGATAATCCGGTTAACTTTAGCAGTTTCGGCGGTAATTTGACTGTTAAAAGTGTGAATTTGAGCCTTAATTTGCACTAGCTGTAACTTAGCTTGCTCAATATTAGTTTGCAGTTGGCTTTTTTTCGTTTGTAAGCGGGAGTCGTCAATAATGGCGATCACGATCCCAGCCATCACGACGGCGATTTCTACCGCCAGAAATTATTTCAGCAGATTGCGCGTCAAGTTCTTCAACCAAACCAAAATTTTGTAAGATGCTTTGGTTGTTTAACTGGGCTGTTTCCACTGTGAAGACCATGTGATTTTCTCCTAAAAGTTGGTGTTTAGGAAATACGCTCAATATTTATCACCGATAACCGCCGACAGGTTAGGTGTTGCTGATAGATAATATGTAAATCTCACCTATACGGCGTTTACCCTTATTGAATAATTTATTTCTTGGAGTTCCCTTATATAAGAATCGATAAGCTTATTCCCGCCCAATTTTGAGTGCTGGATTGAGCGTGTAATAGATTCTCGTTCTCTAAAAGAGGTATTGCAGATTATCCTTCTTTAATAGCTTTTGCGAGAATAAAAACTTATATGAATGCTTTTGCATAAGTTTTTTACTTTGCAGTGAGAAGTACTTTAAGTTACTTAACGCATCAAACGCTACCCACTTTCACGGTTAGCGCTAGGATAGCTATGTATTTTATTAAAGTATAAATATGGCTCAAACTTTTTACGTAAATCCAGCATCAGGAAGCGATACTAACGCCGGTAATCAACAAGCCCCCTTCAAAACCATTACCCAAGCCCTCAAGGTAGCTACTGTTGATACCAAGATTCAACTGGCAGATGGTAATTACAATGCTGCTAGCGGTGAAGTGTTTCCGCTAACGGTTCCATCTGGTGTGACAGTGGTGGGGAATGAAACCAACAAAGGTAATGGTATTTTGATTGAAGGAAGTGGTAACTACCTAAGCCGTACTTTTGCTGGTCAGAATGTCACATTTGTGTTGCTGGACAAAGCCGAACTGCGGGGAGTGACTGTAACAAATTTGGCTAGCCGTGGTAGTGGTGTCTGGATTGAATCAACTGCCCCGACTGTTGCTAATAGCACCTTCATCAATAATAAGCGGGAGGGAGTATTTGCTACAGGCGATGCTAATCCAGTTGTTCTAGGTAATGTGTTCAGTGATAATGCAGCTAATGGAATTGCGATCGCTAAAAATTCTAAAGGTCAAATTGAAAATAACACCTGCTCCAAAACAGGTTTTGGCATTGCCATTAGTGATACTGCATCACCTATTCTTCGAGATAACAGAATTTCTGAAAACCGTTCTGGGATTATCATCTCTGGTAGCGCTCGTCCTATATTACGTAATAATGTCAGTGAAAATAACACTGATGATGGTATCACAGTAATTGGAACTGCTCTCCCAGATATCGGTAGTATCAATAATCCAGGGGGTAATACTCTACGCAATAACGGTAAATTTGATTTGCAAAATGCCAGTTCCAACAAGCTGGTTTCTCTAGGAAATAAAATAGATGCGTCTAAAGTCACCGGAAACATAGAGTTTGCAGATAGTTCGGTTCCAACGCCAACCACAACAACTCAAACGCCGACAACGCCAACTCCGACAACTCCAATCCCGACAACGCCAATCCCGACAACGCCAACTCCGACAACTCCAACCCCGACAACGCCAACCCCGACAACTCCAACACCGACAACTCCAACACCGACAAATCAAACGCCTACAACTCCAACAACTCCAACGCCGACAACACCGACAACTCCAACAACTCCAACACCGACAACTCCAACGCCGACAACACCGACAACTCCAACGCCAACTATCGAATTAACCGATATTGCGAATCATTGGGCAGGTGGGTTTATTCGGGAGTTGGTGAAATTGGGGATAATTAATGGTTTTCCCGATCGCACATTTAAGCCCGATGCAACGATGACACGGGCACAATATGCGGCATTATTGGTAAAAGCTTTCAACCCATCACCAAATCGTGCAGCGAGCAAATTCAAAGATGTACCAGCAGACTTCTGGGCATCCAAGGTAATTCAGCAGGCATATCAAGGTTTATTTCTCTCTGGTTTTCCCGATAATACCTTTGGCCCCAACAAAAACATCCAGCGCGTGCAAGTGATTGTCTCCCTGGTGAATGGATTGGGGTTATCTAGCGATGGTACGGCAACTATCCAAGTTTTCGATGACCAAGCCAAGATTCCTGAATATGCCAAGGATGAGGTAGTAAAAGCTATCAACAAGGAAATTATCGTCAATCACCCGAACCTGAAACAACTCAATCCTACCCACGATGCTACGCGCGCAGAGGTAGCGGCGATCGTGTATCAAGCTTTGGTGGATGCTGGGCGTGTAGCAGCGATCAACTCGCCTTATATCGTGACTGCTTGAACTCGGTATTGGGGATTGGCGATTGGGAAGGGGACAAGGGCAAAACTTGTCCCCTTCCCAATCCCTTGTCATATAAAGGATAAGGAAGAGGAAGGGACGCGATCTCTACCAATATCTGCTGCTTTTAACGGTGTTTTCACCTGCCCCGCTTTCCTGGAAATCCAGATGAAAGCAGGCTTTAGGGATTTCCAAATAACAAAATATCCAATTAACTCTTGTGGGGTGGGCGACACGAGATCCCAGTTTATATGGCGGGCAAGATGCCATTGGTGTCCAATACGGTTCGGTTAAGGTTTTTTGATTAAAATTCTAAATTCCAAAGACGCGATAAATCGCCGTCTCTACAAAGGAATGATTATTGTAGAGACGGCGATTTATCGCGTCTCTTGCCTTAACCGAACAGTATTGCATTGGTGTCTACTTTTGCCCTGGCGAATGGAATTGCCTGCGGCACACTTCGTGTAGCTTGCTTCTGTGCAGGAGTACGCGGCTACACTGGCATTGTCCGCCTCCGCAGACTAAGGTCAAATCAAGGTTTTGAAACCCAGGATCGGTAGCTTTTGTTTGTGTAGACGCGGTTTCTAACCGCCCGTTTCGCGTTAAGTTGACACTGATGGCAAGATGCCCACCCCACAATATTGGATAATAGACATCTAAAGAATTGGACTTTGGACAATACCCTGCGGGAAGCCGCTTTGCGTCTACATGAATTGTCCCTACAAAGGGTTTCAGGTAATGATATTTAATTTTCACTCCTATGTCTAATTTATTTCTTGGAGTTCCCTTATTAATTTTGAATTTTGAATTAGTATTATTACCATCTTGCAGTAATAGAATTGATAACGAAGGCTTGGTAAAGTCTTCAACTCTCAAAAAATAGAAGCTCTAGTAGCAGATTTTACCTGTAGAGAAACGAAAATCTGTATTCAAAGTAAGCTTGTAGCATATAAAACGCTTGTAAGATTTTTATGACTTCCCGGATTCGCTTTTTAATGTGCCCTCCTGACCACTACGACGTGGACTATGTGATTAATCCTTGGATGGAAGGGAATATTCACAAATCATCGCGCGATCGCGCCGTGGAACAGTGGCAGGGACTACATCAAATCCTCAAACAACACGCCATTGTAGATTTAGTACCACCTGAAAAAGGTTGGCCTGATTTGGTTTTTACCGCCAACGCTGGCTTAGTTCTAGGTGATAACGTCGTTCTCAGTCGCTTTTTGCACAAAGAACGTCAGGGCGAGGAGCCTTTCTTCAAACAATGGTTTGAGGCAAATGGTTACACAGTCAATGAGCTTCCCAAAGATTTGCCCTTTGAGGGAGCAGGAGACGCACTGCTGGATCGGGAAGGACGCTGGTTATGGGCGGGATACGGTTTCCGCTCGGAATTAGATTCTCACCCTTATCTAGCTAAATGGCTGGATATTGAGGTGCTATCCCTACGATTAATAGACGAACGTTTCTATCACCTGGATACCTGCTTTTGTCCTTTAACAAATGGCTATTTGCTATACTATCCCGGTGCTTTTGATTCTTACTCCAACCGCTTAATTGAAATGCGAGTCGCACCAGAAAAGCGAATCGCCATTGCTGAAGCCGATGCAGTTAACTTTGCTTGTAATACAGTGAATGTGGATAGCATCGTCATCATGAACAAGGCGAGTGATGCTTTGAAAACCCGTCTTGCAGATGTAGGTTTCCAAGTGCTGGAAACACCGCTGACGGAATTTCTCAAAGCTGGTGGTGCGGCTAAATGCTTAACTCTGCGGGTTACAGAACCAGTTAGAGATGAAATTCATGCCAATGTCTCGGTAGAAAGCCGCGTCATTCGCATGGAAGGACATTTGCTAGATGCTGGCTTAATCAACCGCGCTTTGGATTTGATTATAGATGCTGGGGGAAGTTTCCAAGTCCTAAATTTCAACTTGGGAGAACAGCGCCAAAGTACCTCAGCCGCAGAGGTGAAGGTATCAGCACCATCTCATGAGGTGATGGAAGAAATCATCTCAATGTTGATTGATTTGGGTGCTGTAGATTTACCCCATGATGAGCGAGATGCCAAACTGGAGCCGGTAATCCAAGATGGTGTAGCGCCTGATGATTTCTACGTCAGTACCATTTATCCCACCGAAGTTAGAATTAATGGTCAGTGGGTGAAGGTAGAAAATCAGCGGATGGATGGCGCGATCGCCATTACTCAAACTCCTAGTGGTTCCGTTGCTCGGTGTAAAATACTACGCGATTTAGAAGTTGGCGAACAGGTAATTGTAGACGTTTTAGGTATCCGCACCATCCGCAAAACTGAATCGCGGGAACTCCGCAGCACCCAAGAATTCAGCTTCATGTCGGCGGGTGTTTCCAGCGAACGGCGCGTGGAATTGGTGGTTGAGCAAGTGGCTTGGGAATTGCGTAAAATCCGCGATGCTGGTGGTAAAGTAGTTGTCACGGCTGGCCCCGTGGTGATTCACACTGGTGGCGGCGAACACCTGGCGCAACTAGTTCGGGAAGGATATGTACAGGCGTTGCTGGGTGGGAATGCGATCGCAGTTCACGACATCGAGCAAAATATCATGGGCACTTCCTTGGGTGTGGACATGAAGCGGGGTGTCGCCGTCCGTGGTGGACACCGCCATCACCTCAAGGTAATTAATAGTATCCGCCGTTATGGCAGCATTCCGAAAGCTGTGGAGGCGGGAGCAATTAAAAGTGGTGTGATGTATGAATGTGTCCACAATAATATACCTTTTGTGCTTGCTGGTTCCATTCGGGATGACGGGCCTTTACCTGATACCCAAATGGATTTGATTCAAGCACAGGAGGAATATGCCAAACATCTTGAAGGTGCAGAGATGATTTTGATGTTGTCATCGATGCTGCACTCCATTGGCGTGGGGAATATGACCCCGGCAGGTGTGAAAATGGTGTGTGTGGATATTAATCCTGCTGTGGTAACTAAGTTAAGCGATCGCGGTTCTGTAGAATCAGTGGGTGTGGTGACAGATGTGGGTTTGTTCCTCAGTCTGTTGATTCAGCAGTTGGATAAGTTGACAAGTCCGTATGTGAATAAGGTAGGTTAAGAGAGCTAACCGCAGAGGCGCAGAGGGCGCAGAGAAAGGGAGATGACAAGAGTAGCTTTTAGTGAAGAGTTGCAGGTTAATTGGGTCAGTTTGATTGCTGATTTCTTGTTGGTAGGGATGGTTTTTGGCCCGCCTATTGCTCCCTTTCTGGCTGCGTCTGGAGTGTTTTTGCTTCCTGGGATTGCGGACATCATTTATTTCATGGGTAATCATGTGTGTCCGCAACCAGATATGGGGTTTGATTTAGCACCACCGTTTATTATGGCTGTGTGTATGCGCTGCTATGGCACTGTCACGGGTTTGCTGATTACTCGTCTGCTGTATGGGCTAACCGGTGGTAAGGGATTTTACTGGTTAAGTCAGTATGGCTGGAGTGGTGCGGCTTTAGCTAGTGTGCTGATGATGGCTTATCCTTTGGAATTGGCAGCACAAGTTTTTGGTTTGTGGAGTTTTAATAACTATGTAGTTACGCCTTTTGGGTTAATTACAGGTTTGGCATGGGGATTGTTTACTATGCCTATTTTGCATGGGTGGCGAGGCAATACGGTTCGGTTAAGGTTTTTTGATGGAAATTGTAGAGTGCAAAGATTCAAGAAATTATTGTAGAGACGGCGATTCATCGCGTCTTTTGTCTTAACCGAACAGTATTGCCACAGGACTGTCTTAGCTGGATCAGCATTCATCTCACACTCCTAAAAGTGAGTGTGAGATGAATGCGAGTGAGGTGACGACTATCCCTTTTTGGATGTGTAAAGCACGGGAAAAAGGGATGTGGAGGAAACGAACAAATCTAAGTTAAAATTAATAAATAGGGGCGGTAGGGCATTCCGTCTCTTTAATAGAGCTACTCGCCTCCTAAGCAATAGCCGGATTGGGTGAGAAGCCTACACTGCACTGCTTGCAGTCCGTGTAGGAGTATGTCACTCAAAGTAACTAATTAGCGATCGCCAGTACTGTAAACACTAGCGATCGCTATGTTTGTTATAGTTTAGTGTCTTATACTGCCTGTACCTACCTCCACCTTCTGCGATCCTTCAACGATTTGGTAAAGTTTCTGTTCAAATTTCTGCATACATGCTGACCAATCAAAGTCAAGTATAGAGGGGCGAGCGTGTCTAGTCATATCTGCTTTCAAATCGGGATTTTCTAGAATCGCAATTACCTTTTGGGCAAAGTCTGTAGGATTGTTAGGTTGGGCAAGGAAGCCGTTACGACCAGGAAATACCTGTTCTGAGGTAGACGGTGCAACAACGGCAACCAGAGGGGTTCCAGACGCTAATGCTTCGTTATTTGTAGTGCAGAAGTTCTCGGTGACAGAGGGGTTGACAAAAATATCTGCTCTGGCAAACCAGCCCAAAAGTTCTGTACCATGAGACTCACCCCATATAGTAATACCCGATCCAAACTTTTTAGCACGTTGACGGATCTCTTCATCTAGCGGGCCACTACCAACAATTACCAGATGGACATCAGGAATTTTAGCAGCTATGACCGGAAAGATATCCAGCAATTGGTTGACATTCTTTTCAGGGGTGATGCGTCCAACAAACAAAAGAGTTGGTCGGTTATCATTCGGAATTGGATCGTAACAGATGTTTCGCGGGTGAAATTTTTCGCAATCGATGCCTTGATAAGCGACATATTCAGCGCGTTGGCATTTCAGTTCTTCGTATTTAGTGAGTTGTTCTTTAGAAGAGAAGTAATTGAAGTCATAAAACTCACTAAATTGCTTGACTAAAACGGGAACGATAGGACGAACCAAATTGAAGAAGCGATCCCCAAAGTAATATTTGATATACGCAACGATATCTGTATGGAAGAGTGATATTATTGGCGTGCCTGTTCGTTTTGCGTATTGGGTGCCAATCGGACGACCATAACCTTGTAAGAAAAATGAGTATAAACCTCTCATTTGTGCTGCTTCTTCAACCACGATAATATCAGGCTTGAATTTTTCCAGCAACTTGGTATCACTCCAATGCCGATGGTTCAACGGTTGAGGAAGAGACTTGTAGAATACTAGTGGTTCTGTAGGGAATGCGTAAGCAGAGAAGTTGGGGAAAGACTGAATTTCTTCTAAACCTGGCATGGGGCGATCGCCGACATTTTTGGGGTAGCGATCGTTGATTTGCGGGTGGATTAGAAAAACCTCATGTCCCTGTTCTAGCAACCAACGAACCCGTTGGTGAACTGCAACAGAAACTCCAGTCAAGAAAGGAGCATACAACCCTGTAAACAATGCAATGCGAAGTTTTTGCTTAGTCATAATAAAGGAGAATATTTCACAAAATTGCTGGTTTTGAACTTAGGATTTACGCAGCAAATGTTTTATGAGTATCCTGATTATTTGGCTCAAAATTCCCCACTAATACAGTTAGACTAAGGATTCACGCATTGTCAAATATCCGAAATTATCGATTTGAAGTGGATGTTTATCAACCTGGATTGAAACTATCAAAACATCCAAAATACTAAGTCAAAATTCCCCTTAATATATTTGTCTAAGCCCTTGCCATTAATGCAAATACATTTTGTTAATCAACAATAAGAAGCGTGTATTTCGACAAGGGTTATAGCTAATATAGTTCTACTAAATATAAGATAATATAATTTGAATACTAGGGAATGTTTAGTGTAAGAACTTTCACCCGGATTTCTCACCAATGCTCAAAGCCTGTGCTTGTGCAGGGGAGCAGGGGAGCAGGGGAGCAGAGGAGAGTTCAATGTGCCAAGTTCAATCCCCTCTGCCCCTCTGCCCCTCTGCCCCTCTGCCCCTCTGCATTTCAAACTTGTGAGAAATGCGGGTTTCATGCCCTAGTTCATATCTAGCGATTCAATTCAAAGAGAAACCTTGCTATTAATAGGTTGATCTAACCATTGATAAGGGCGATATTCCACTAGGCGGACATTCCAAGGCCCTTGAACTCGATAGCTGACACCGCGCCAAGTGACTGTTGATGTCCACAGGGTTGATAGCATTGCTAGCCCATAAACCCATTGTGTTAAGGGAATCCCAATTAACATTCTGATGATTGTAGCAGCTGATAATTTTGCGATCGCCTGGTCATTAGAGCGAACCACTCGCTGTATCTCTAATTCCAACACCAGCATTATCAAGAGTAATCCGACAGTGTAGACTCCATAGCAGACTAACAACAAAGCCGCAACTTCCCACTTTGCCTCTAACAACGACTCTAAAACTAAAATGATCAGTAAAGTCGGAAACAAAATGCTAGAAACAGCTTCACTAACAAGAGCTAACCAACGTGGGTGATATAGTCGAGAAAAAAGAATGAGGCGCTTGAGATAGTCTATTAAGTTGAATAAATCAGTCTCTTCACGATTTACAATCAGCAGCGAAGGCACAAACTTTACCTGAAAACCATGTTTTTTCAGAATATCGTGCATCATAAAATCTTCGCCTAAAGCTTGTCCCCACTTATCTAGGAGTTCTGTTTGGCGAAGTACTTCAGTTTTCACAGCCAAAGTTCCACCCCAAGGAATCTGGAAGATAAACATTTGCACTACTGTAGATACATTGCCGACATAGCGCACTAAAGAACCCCAATATCTACCTGTCGGTACATACCAACGATTACCTGTTGTGGCTCCCACTTTAGCATCGCCCAGAGGACTGACTAATTCTCGCAGCCAATTCACATGAACTATAGTATCAGCATCTACTAAGGCAACCACCTTATAGGAGTCGTCTAAGTCACGAACAGCTTGGACTAAAGAACTGCATTTGAGACTACAACTGTTGCGGACTATTCTCAAAGGGCTGATTTGAACATTAGTTGCTTCTTGCTCAGTAATAGTTTCACTAGCAATTTTCCAGGCGGGATCTTCGTGACTATCAACGATTAACTTTAAATCATACTGTGGATAGTTTTGATTTAGGAGCGATCGCAAACATCTAGGCAAAAACGGATCAGCACCACGTAGACAAAGAATCACTGCTGTTTTGGGCAACTGGTCATCTGGTAACAAGTTTTTTTTAGATGACCGCAGATACCATATAAAGACAAGCGTTAAACACACCTGAATAACCAGCCAACCCATCAAAGACTTAGACAGAAATATTGCCAAATCTTCCATTAAATTTTTAATCTCCGGTAGAATCTTGTCTTGCTTGGGCATTGGGCATGGGGCATGGGGCATTGGGCATTGGGCATTGGGCATTGGGCATGGGGCACTGGGTATGGGGCACTGGGTATTGGGCATTGGTTATTCCCCATCTCCCTCATCTCCCTCATCTCCCTCATCTCCCTCATCTCCCTCATCTCCCCCATCTCCCCCATCTCCCCCATCTCCCTCATCCCCCTCATCCCCCTCATCCCCATTCCCCACTCCCCAATCCCTTTACGAATCAAGCGAATATTTCATGATGATGTTGACTGTTGTATTTTTGTTTACAACAAAACTGGCATCACGAAACTTTGGTGTACCTGTTTGTATGGACACAGTTGGATTTTTAGAAATCCCAAAACCTTCTTTAGGAATACCGAAAAAGTCTTTATGGAGTTTGCGATCGCCATTTTGATCATCAAGTACGCTGACAGCATAAGTTCCAGGCTTCAAACCGGAAAATTCTTTTTTTACAGAAGTGCCAGTAATCTTAACGCAGCCACTTTGAGATCCACTAGAGTTACTCATCGGAAATCCTTTTTCATTTGCGTAAACTCTGAAGCAAATCTCGCCTTTTTTGTGATGTATTCCATTTACTACAACAGTTAGTGTCGCAGTTGGTTCTGCATTCACTGTTTTAGCAAAGCTGATGCTCACTAAAGCAGCAAGCAAAACATGAGATAATTGAGATAGTTTCAGCATAATTTTGTAGTCAGAATAGGTAATTTTGGAACTGAATAAAAAACTGCAAACCCCAGCTTTTATTTCTGAATTGATGCATTCAAAGTGTGGTTTGCTGTTTTTTAAATAAAATCTGTAACGTGTAAATCATCATAAGCTGCCCATTTAAAGTACTCACCTGAAGACAATTCAAAGACACGATTGAAGTTACGGGCGCAACCAATATTTGTATCATTGCGGTAGTAACAAATACGTTGGTCTTGCTCTGCATAAGCTCTACAAATTTCCTCAGTTTTATCTGTAGAAGCATTATCTGAAATAATTAACTCAAAATCTTCAAAAGTCTGAGCCAAGAGTGAATCTATGGCTTCTTTGATAAATCTTTCACCATTGTATACAGGTAATCCGATGCTCAATCGTGGCTGATTGCTACTCATAGAAAACAAGTATTCGGAAAATGGTGAATTATTTTATGCTTAATTACAACTAACTGTTAGGTAGATGCAACGTAAGAGTTCAGAATTCAGAAGTCAGAATAATGTGTGGTGTCTAGATCCTCGACTTCTTAAAGAAGTCGGGGATCTAAATTTTTACGTCATTACAATCCAACAATGATTTAAAAAATCTGTGAACTATTTCACCAAGCTTTGAATATCTGTTTTTTGCAGCCATTCATGTGTTAGCTGCATTCCTGATTCTAAGTCAATTTTTGGTTTATAATTTAACAGACTTTGGGCTTTGACAATAGAACAAGCATAAGGACGAGTCATAAAATCTATAGACTCTGGTAAAATATCAACTTTTTTCCGAAAAAGTTTTTGCCCTTGAACACGTAGCTTGAGAAACAACTTAATTTCATCCTTCGGTAATGAAAGGGGTGCTTGTAACCCTTCCATTGCTGCTAAACGCATAAAATACTCTTTCCACGAAGTTTCTTGTCCGTCGGTGATATTAAATATTTCACCGTAGGTTTCTTTTTCTATCGCCAGAAAGATGCCATCAATCAGGTTATCTATATATACATGATTGATCACTCCTTTACCATCATTGGCACAGGCAAATAACTTTTGACGCATCATCAGAATTGGTCTGACTATCCAGGGGATACTTCCTGGGCCGTAAACATCTCCGGCTCTAATAATAATGATGCCAAAATCTGAGGGATTATTTAGTTCTAAGACTGCTGTTTCAGCTTCTATTTTCGTTTGACAGTAGGGATTATTTTCGCCAGATAGTGGCCCGGATTCTGTAACACCATTAGGATAGTTGAAACCGTAAACCATTATACTGGATAGATGCACAAATGTTTTGACGCCAGCCTGTTTCGCGGCTTTAGCCATGTTGACAGTAGCCCCAACATTGACATCACGAAAATGGCTAATTGCACCAGCTTCTTCGGCAATTTGATCTGTATGTAAAACGACATTTACTCCCTGACAAGCCTTTTGAGCAATAGCAGAGTCGGTGATGCTACCAATAATTGTTTCAACACCTAAATCCTGTAATTGTTTGTTCTTTTCTGTAGAACTTTGTAATCCACGAACCTTCATTCCCTGCGCTATTGCTAACTCTGCTGTACGCAAACCGACAAATTCATCAATTGCAGTAATTAGAAGAGTTTTGTTGTTGAGGTTCATATATTAGTGGGTATGCCAATTTTGGATTTTGGATTAAAATAAAAGCCTAGTAAGCTGTGGAGAAAGTTTACTTGTATTCTTGTCTTTTTTAGAAGATATCTCCCGGATCTGCGGAGCGGAGTTTGTTGATAGCAAGCGCCCCAGAAGTTATACACATCAAAACTGTTGAAGTTAAGACAAGCATTGCATTGTTATTAGTCATCATTATGGGTAGCTTAGTTGCATCTGCTGCAAAACTATACAACAAGACAGAAGTAATAAATCCTGGAATATAACCTAAAATTGCCAAAATTAAAGCTTGCTGAAATACCACATTCAGCAAATATCTATTGGCGTATCCTATGGCTTTTAAAGTTGCATAAGCAACGAATTGTGTAGCAATGTTGCTGTAAAGAATTTGATAAACAATTACTACACCAACAACCGCAGCCATTGTCAACATCAAGTTAAGAATAAAACCAATGGGTGTTCTAACAGCCCAATATTTTTTCTCAAAATCAATGAAGCCTTGACGTGTAAAAACTTGGACATCATTAGGCAAAGTTGCTTGCAAATTTTTTAGTACTGTTTGTGCATTAGTACCAGGTTTGAGGGAAATCAAACCGATATCTATCATATCTGCCGGACGAGTATTGGGATTTATCCTCAAAAAAGTTGAGTCACTGACGAGTAAATTTCCGTCTACCCCAAAGGAAGGCCCTAAGCTGAATAAGCCACCAATTCTCACTTTATAGCCAATTAATGAATTGAAAGGAAATATTTCAATTGTCTGTGCAGTATCTCCTGCATTAAATTTTTCAGCTATTGGGCCAAACTCTGGACGAGAACTCCGGTCAAAAAGCACGACATCGGGAATTTTGAGTTTATCTAAATTTTTCTCGACTTCTGGAATATTCATCACAGGTCTACCTGGATCGAAACCAATAACGTATATTGAATATTTCTCACCAGTTGCCGGATTTTTGAGTTTAGCAAATTGCAAATACATCGGGCTAACTGACTCTACGCCATCAAACCCTAGAGATTGGTATAAACGAGTCCGCGAAAAGCTTTGATTTGAGGTCAAAGATTTATATTGCGAACTAACTAAAAATAAATCTCCCTTGAGATTCTGATGTACTGCGGTTGCGCTAGAATAGAGAGCGTCTTGAAAACCAAGTTGCACAAACATGAGTAGCACAATAAAACCAATCCCGGCTACAGCTACTAGTAAACGAACTTTTTGCTGGGCTAGCTGTAGCCATGCTAAAGGAATTTTGAAAATCATGGATTTATTTGTTAGTTGTTATTTGTCATTGGTCATTGGTCATTGGTCATTTGTGAATGACTAATAACTAATGCCTAATAGACTAAATATGAATGGCAACATCCACTTGTAAGTTGGTTAAACGAGCTACCTTTTCACTATCTGCGGCATTATCGATGGAGATTTTGACCTCAATTATTCTGCGGTCTGTATCTGAACCAGGGTTAAGGCTGAAGATGCTTTGCTTATCAACTTGCCAACCAATCTCTTTGACAGTTCCTTTTAATGTTCCAGTAAATGCAGTGCTGGTAATGGTGGCTTTTTGTCCTACACGCACTTTTTGAACATCGGTTTGATACACCTCTGCAATCACATACATTTGAGATGTCTTACCTATCTCAGCAAATCCTCTGCTGGTGCTGATGACTTCTCCAGTTTTGGCGTGAATCTTCAAAATTTTGCCATTGATGGGAGATTTGATGTAACTTAAATCCAAGTCAGCTTTTGCTTGTTGCACAGAAGTTGTTGCACTGTTGACTTCGGTTTGTGCGACTTGAACATCTACCCCACGCACTTCGCTTATACTCTTGAGTTGCGCTTTTGCTTGCTTGAGTTGTTCTTGGAATGTGTCTTGAGTCCGCTTGAGGGTGGCTTGCGCTTCTGTTAGCTGCTGTTGTGTAGTCTTTAGTTGCAAAGCTTTGGTGTCTGCTATAGAAGCTGCGATCGCACCTTGTTTATATAATTGCTGATAGCGATTATTCTCAGCTTGGGCGTTGTCTACTTCCGCCTGGATGCGGTCGATTGTCGCTTGTTGTGTCGCAACATCCCCTTTATATTGTGGCTCTAACCGGGCAATTACAGCCTTTTGAGCATCGACATCTCCGGTTTTACCTCCAGATTTCACCTGCGCTAGTTTAGCTTTGGCAACTTGCAGTTGGTCTAAAGCCTGTTGTAAAGCTGTTCTAGAACGACCATAATTTTCGAGATAGGCCAATAGTTGCCCTGCTTTAACCATATCTCCTTCTTTCACCAACAGTCTGTCTACTCGTACCCCATTATTAGAAGTAGGAGCAGTCAAAGTAGTAACTTCGCCTTCTGGCTCTAAACGTCCCAAGGCTGTCACAGCAACTTTTGCAGGTGTGGCAGCTTTGGGAGGAAACGCTTGCGATGTCACAACTTTGGGTTTAGACCAATAGGGTGCCAAACTATAGAAAGCGATTAATCCAGCCGCTAAAGTGAGAGAAGCTGCTAAAATTAGTTGCGATCGGCCTACGGGTTTTGTGAATAATCGACTTTCTTTATTTACTGCCATATTTTCATTCCAATTCTGCTTTTTTAGGAGATAACCTGGTTATATTTAGTCGATTACAATAGACTCATCCGCAAATTACCAAGAGGCTTTTCCTCTAGGTTTTCTACCTTAATCAAGTGGATGAATCTAAATTGGTTTTATATGATTTTTGTACGCTTTTACCGCCCAAACTTACTATTGTGGCGTGGAAATTAATGGCGTGTTACTTCAAAGCTTCCTAAGTTATATCCTAATTTGATATCTAGTCCAGTAGCGTAAAATACAATCGCGCTAGCCAGAAAACTTAACTCTCAAAAACAACGAAGCGCTAATAAAAATGAACTCAAAGGTGGGATAAACTTGCTATTAAGCATGGCGTAAAAATTGAGATTTGTCAACCAATTAAATTCGCATAAGTCCTGATTCTCTCACTAAAATATTTCATCATCGTCAGATTAGAGACTGAAGAATTTACTCATTACTAATCTCTTGTCTAGCAATTGAATACCAACCAATAGTTAGCTATTAAGCAGATTTGATATTACTAACAGATTATTATTAACAAGGTTGTGTACTATAAGACATTCTTATAGTGATTCGTAGTAGAGGTAATTTATGAATTGCCTCTACTTGAGCTATGAACACTATTGATTGCGGAGCGCGTAGATGTAAGCTCTGAGCCTTGTTTCCAGTTAACTTTTTACTGAAGACTCATTTCACTCATATTATGTTTAATAAGGAACATACTAAAAATTAACATTTGCTTTATAAATAACCGCTTTACTTATTGACTTGACTTATATTTAAAAATGACCAAAAACTTTAGTTCAATTATCATGTTTCTCTGAGAAAAAATACTTATGGTTATTCAATTTATCTATGTATTCATTGAATTGTTACTTACTAAACAACAGATTTGTACTGTTAATTTAATCAAGAGAATATTTATGTCTAACCCGTAGACAAGAAAATCTCTGATACATTTCTATAGTTATAAATTATACTTTTAGTGCTGAATTTTATTCAAAGTTTACATCAGTAAGAGTATCGGGTTATTTATAAAATAAATTTAAAGTAATGATTTAGTTTCTGTAAAGTGTGTTATTGTTTTTATTAATTCAATGCCTTAAAGTAGTTAGACAAACTAGTTATTTAATTGAGATTTTTAAATTAAAAATAACTAAAGATAACTGCTTTGTCATCACCTTGCGATCGTTTAATTACTTTTTCAACTCGGATTAAAGGTGGTGTCTTTTCTGTAACGAACTTGTCAACTTTACTGGGTCAAATACCATAAAATATGTTATCCCGGACGTTGAAACTAGCTATGACATTCATCAAGATACAGAACGTTGTCATTAACACCAGCTATATTGTTGTGGTTAGGCTAGATAATCCAACGGTTTCGGGTGAAAAAACGTTTCTGTTCTCTTAGCTACTCCTCAGTTTTCATCGCTCCATTAGGATACCATTGCTCAAAACATTTTAGATTTTGGATTTTGGATTTTTTTGGTTCGTCCTGCACTCATTGTAGGTGAAACAAATCTAAAAGACACTTTAAGACTCACTAACACAAATCTAAAATCCAAAATTGATTGGCCCAATATTAAGCGTCTAGCGTTGTATAACATTTTTCCGCGATCGCTACCAAAATCGCCTTCTAAGGCTTTATGAGGGCAGTATGTATCGTGTGGTGTCGATTTGGAGGCAGATAGGATAGCTAGCTGCTAACAAGACGAGAGATTTTCATTATTTAGTAGGCAACAGAAATTACTGTAGCTACACAATCCACAGTACTAACTATGCCCTATGTCTGCTTATTCAATTGATACTGCCTTAGCGGAGTTAGAGAGCCTTGTCAATAATTGTGAACAGGCTGTGATGAGGTCTATTGAGGAAAAAAAGATGAAGTCAGATAAGCCAAATAAATCAGTGTCAATCAACAAAATTAACAGACAATTACAACACAATCCTATCGCCATAGTTGGGATGGCTTCTCTATTACCTAAAGCTAGAAATTTACGAGAATACTGGCAAAATATAGTAAACAAAATTGACTGTATTACTGATGTTCCTTCCACACATTGGAGCGTGGAAGATTATTACGATCCAAATCCCAGAACTACTGAAGATAAAACCTATTGTAAAAGAGGTGGGTTTCTTCCAGAGGTTGATTTCAACCCGATGGAATTCGGCATTCCACCCAGTATTTTGGAAGTCACAGATGTATCGCAACTATTAAGTTTAGTGGTTGCGAAAGAGGCGATGGAAGATGCCGGTTATGGCGAAAAACGTGAGTTTAGCCGCGAGACTGTTGGTGTAATCTTAGGCGTGGCTATGGCCAAGCAATTAGGAATGCCACTTTCTGCCAGATTGGAATATCCGATTTGGGAAAAAGCACTCAAAAGCAGTGGTTTATCTGATGAAGATACGCAAAAAATCGTTGAAAAAATCAAAAGTGCTTATGTGAAATGGGATGAGAATGCTTTCCCAGGAATGTTAGCTAACGTAGTCGCGGGTAGAATTGCCAATCGCCTCAATTTTGGCGGAATGAATTGTGTAGTTGATGCCGCTTGTGCTAGTTCCTTTGGTGCTTTAAAAATGGCCATTAGTGAGCTAGTTGAGCATCGTTCTGACATGATGCTAACTGGTGGTGTTGATACCGACAACACCATCATGGCTTATATCTCGTTCAGCAAAACACCGGCGGTTTCTCCCAGTGAAAATGTCAAACCTTTCGATGCTAAATCCGATGGGATGATGCTCGGTGAAGGTATTGGGATGATTGTCCTCAAACGGTTAGAAGATGCTGAACGGGACAGCGATAAAATCTATGCCGTAATTAAAGGTATTGGTACTTCCAGCGATGGACGCTACAAGAGCATTTATGCTCCCCGCAAAGAAGGCCAAGTTAAAGCCTTAGAACGTGCTTATGAAGATGCCGGCTTTTCTCCCGCTACTGTTGGTTTGATGGAAGCACATGGTACCGGTACAATGGCTGGAGATCCGACAGAATTCGGTTCTTTAAAAGACTTTTTTGATGTGCATGATGACAAAAAGCAGCACATCGCTTTGGGTAGTGTGAAATCACAAATCGGACACACAAAAGCGGCTGCGGGTGCAGCAAGTTTGATTAAAACTGCTTTGGCTTTACATCACAAAGTATTACCGCCCACAATTAACATCACTGAGCCAAACCCCAAACTCAACATTAAAAATTCATCCTTTTATTTGAATACTGAAACCAGACCTTGGATTCGGGCAGAAGGGGAAGCACCAAGACGTGCGGGTGTGAGTTCTTTCGGCTTTGGTGGTACCAACTATCACGTCGTTTTGGAAGAATATGAAGCCGACCAAAACCACGCTTACCGCTTACATAGTGGTGCTAGTGAAGTGCTGTTGTTTGCTCCCACAGTAGAGCAATTGTTGAGCAAATCTGAAGAGATTTTAGGTAATTTGCGTTCACCAGAGGCACCTACACATTATGCACAATTAGTCAAGGAATGCAAGTCGCCACAGATTCCCCTCTCTGCTCCCCGATTTGGGTTTGTCGCTGAGAATCTCGAAGAAGCTTGCAAGTTGCTGCAAACTAGCATTGACTGGTTGAAACTCAAAGGGTCAGCAGCATCTTGGGAACATCCCCAAGGGATTTATTACCGCGCCTCTGGTATGGAGTTGGGCGGAAAAGTTGTCTCTCTATTTTCTGGTCAAGGTTCGCAATACCTGGAGATGGGCCGCGAACTGGTGATGAATTTCCCTTTGATGGGCCGTCTTCATGGCTATATGGATAGCCTCTTGCTCAAAGATAATTTGCAGCCATTGTCAGAAATCGTTTTTCCTCATCCTGTGTTTGGAGAGGCAGAAAAAAATGTCCAAATTGCTGCCTTACAACGCACAGAATATGCTCAACCAGCCATCGGGGTGTTGAGTGCAGGGATGTACAGCATCCTGCAACAAGCTGGGTTTAAGTCAGATTTTGTGGCAGGACATAGCTTTGGCGAACTCACAGCGCTATGGGCTGCGGGGGTTTTGAGTACCGAAGATTACTTGTTCCTAGTGAAAGCTAGGGGTCAAGCAATGGCTGCACCCGAAGATCCAGATCATGATGCGGGTAGTATGCTGGCTGTCAAAGAAGACATCAGCAAAGTGGAAGCCGTGCTGAGACATTTTCCCCAAGTTGCGATCGCTAATCAAAATTCTCCCACTCAATTTGTCTTGGCTGGGCCTACCGCAGAAATAGCCAGAGTCAGAGAAGCTTTACACGAGAAAGGATATACAGCTGTATTGTTACCTGTCTCAGCAGCGTTCCATACACCGCTAATTGCCTTTGCTCAGAAATCCTTTGCGATCGCGACTAAGTCTGTCAAATTCCAAACTCCCAAAATCCCTGTTTACAGCAACGTTACCAGTAAGCAGTATCCCAAGGAAGCCCAAGGTATTCAAAAAATCCTGGAGACGCACCTTTCTAATTCAGTGCTGTTTAAACAAGAAATTGAAAATATCTATGCGGCGGGTGGTACTTGCTTTGTGGAATTTGGGCCGAGGAGAATTCTGAGCAACTTGGTGAAAGAGATCCTTGGCGATCGCCCACATATTACCGTATCTTTGAACCCCAGTACTCAAAAGAATAGCGATCGCTCTTTGCGGGAAGCGGTTGTGCAGTTGCGGGTAATTGGTTTGACTTTGAATAACCTCGATCCTTACCAACTTCCCCAAACTATACCCCCAATTGAGACGAAGAAGACATTAAATGTCCGTCTAAACGGCATCAACTACAGATCCGAAAAAACGAAAAATGCCTTCGCTCTAGCTTTGCAGGATGGACACAAAGTCACATTACCAACCCCCGAATATTCTGAAACTGCGGCTCCTTTGTTTAGCAACCCAGGTGTGACTCCACCTTTAGCAGTGATAGAGACTAACGGACATAAAAAACTTACCCCAGTAATGAACGGTGTGACTGCTAATATCATCACCCAGCCAGAGCAACAGATGAATCCTGTTACCCTGTCACAACCAGCCCAGGAATCTAAGATGCAACCAACACCAGAAAAACTTACCAATTACCAACAACTTTTAGCAAGTTTAGAATACCTCCTGACACAGTTTCAGGAAAATCAAGCCGAGAATTTACAAGTTCACGGAACTTATCTCAACCATCAAATGGAATACGCCAAGGCATTTTTCCAACTGATGCAGCAGCAGAATTCCTTGTTGAGTGAAAGTAAATCAACAGCCGAAACTGCCAAAATGAAGCTCGTTGTCATGGAAAGCTTAGAGCGCAGCATGATGCAGTTTCATTCCCAACAAGGTGAAACTCTACGCATCCATGAGCAGTATCTTCAAGAGCAGTTGGAATATACTAAAAACTTTTTCCAACTCATACAGCAAGAGTATTCTCAAATTATCTCAGGTGAGGGAGTAACTCAACTAACAGAGAAACTCAGCAATTTCACTCCCTTCACCACAGAAACAACTGTTACTGATGCACCAGTACCGCCCAATACTAAGATAGTAGAAAGCCTGCCTTTGCCTGTAACTGAGCCTGTAGCTAAAAATGGCTTAAATGTTACCCAAGTACCTCTGGCGGCTGCTGTAGAGCCTGTAGTTGAAACTTCCTACTCCCCGGAACAGACGCGATCAATCGCGTCTCTACTGCCCACTCCCCACTTTGCCACTGTTGAGACAGTAGAGCCACCTGTCCCAGTAGTAGAACCTCAAACCGAGGTTGTAGTCAAAATTAGCTCACCTCCAGCCAACGAAATTGTTGCATTCATCCCAGAAGCACCGCCTACAACTGCTACACCTGTATCTGGCGCAACCATCGATATTGTTGACTTGGATAAAAACCTCTTAGCCATCACTAGCGATAAGACCGGCTACCCAGTCGAAATGCTGGAAATGGACATGGACATGGAGGCGGATTTAGGGATTGACTCTATCAAACGGGTAGAAATCTTAGGGGCGCTACAAGAGATGTACCCCAGCCTACCCAAACCCAATTTAGAAGAACTGTCAGAAAAACGCACCATCGGTCAAGTTGTCGAGTATCTGCAATCCCACGCTTCCAAAAGTGTTTCTGTCGAAATTGCAATTCACGAAGTACAGCAAGTAACCGAGATTCCAGTAGAGACTGCACCGGAAGTAAGCGTAGTTGTCGCCTTCACCCCAGAACCAGAAACTGCAACAACTGAGCCAGCCCGGTCTTGTTCCTCCAACAAAGAGGGACTGGCGAACCCGGAGGGTGATGAATTTGCAAACTTAGGTGAAACCCTGTTAGCCATCACCAGTGATAAAACTGGCTATCCAGTGGAGATGCTGGAACTGGAAATGGACATGGAGGCTGATTTAGGGATTGACTCAATTAAACGGGTAGAAATCTTAGGGGCGATGCAAGAAACGTATCCCAACTTACCCAAACCAAATATCGAAGAACTTGGAGAACTCCGCACCATTGGTCAAATAGTTGATTACCTACAGCAGTTGGCTGGAGGTGAAAAAAAAAAGTCTGAGCCTGAGTTTGTCCAACAGCAGCCACCGGAATTAGAGCATAGTATCCAGCGCCATCTCGTCAAACTCAAAAGCCTACCACAGCCAGATTATTTGGATTTCACGTTACCAGAGGGACACATCGGTTTAATCACCGATGATGGTTCCCTCACCACTTATAAATTAACTGAATCCCTAATCGAGAAAGGCTGGAAAGTAGTAGTTATCAGCTTCCCCCAATCGCTCATCGCCCAACAAGCGCCCTTACCCACAGGAGTAACCCGCGTCACCTTAGCAAACTTGAGTGAAGAACATCTCCAACAACAATTGCAAGCGATCGCATCTCATTGCGGAGCGATTGGGGCTTTCATCCATCTACATCCGATGTTTGTAGCCAATCACACCGGAAGTATTTCTTATAACGAATCAGAAAAGGCGATCGTCAAGCACGTATTTTTGATGGCGAAACACCTCAAACCCTCCCTCAACGAAGCCGCAAAGCATGGACGTACTTGCTTCTGCACAGTTGCTCATCTTGATGGCGCCTTCGGTTTAGAGTACAAAGTCAACTTCGGTGCGATCGGCGCTGGTTTATTCGGATTAACCAAAACCCTGAGATGGGAATGGCCAAAGGTATTTACTCGTGCGATCGACTTAAGTCCGAGACTTGATGCTAAACAGTCAGTACAAAACATCATCGCCGAACTTCACGACCCCAACCTTTATATCAGTGAAGTTGGCTACGGCTCACAAGGACGAGTTACCATTATTGCCGATTAATTAGTCCTTTGATATAGCAGTCTTATTTGAGTTGTGAAAATTCCTGTTTTTAACGAACCGCGAAGGCGCGAAGGGCGCGAAGAAAAGAAATAAACAGAGAATTTCACAAATTTTTTAGGACTGCTATTAGTATGCTTTTTAATTCGTTCCTTCCTACTACAAGAATATTGCTTATTTCTCTTACTTGGCGACGGCAGTCGCTCATGGGGGAAACCCCCAGACGCTCGCGGACTCGCTAACGCTGCGCTATCGCCCTTGGCGTCTCCCCTTGGGAGAAGACCGCGCTGCCTCTCCTTTGCGCCCTTTGCGGTTCGTATATCAAAAAACCCAATTTATGTAGGTATTCACGAGGATTTATGACACAAACAGCCCAACTTAGTCCATCATCTGTCTTTGTCGTCAGCGGCGGTGCAAAAGGGATTACGGCTGAGTGTACTATCAGATTAGCCCAACAGCAACCCTGCAAATTCATCCTCCTCGGTCGCTCCGAACTATTAGAAATCGAGCCAGATTATGCTCAAAATTCCGATGAATCCGCATTGAAAAAATGCATCATGGAAAATCTTCTTTCTCAAGGAGAGAAGCCCACACCCATGAATGTGCAAAAAATATATAACAAAATTACCTCTAGCCGTGAAATTAAAAAGACCCTAGCAGCAATTGAAAAAACCGGAGCTAAAGCAGAATATATCAGCGTCGATGTTACAGATACACAAGCTTTACAAGAAAAAATTGCCACTGCTGTGCAACATCTTGGGCCAATTACCGGAATCATCCACGGCGCGGGAAACTTAGCTGATAAGTTAATTGAAAAGAAAACAGGAGAGGATTTTGAAAAGGTTTACACCGCCAAAGTTCAGGGATTAGAAAATCTATTAACTTGCGTTAACCCTAATCAACTTCAGCATTTAGTTTTGTTTTCTTCCGTAACAGGCTTTTACGGAAATCCTGGACAATCTGATTATGCGATCGCAAATGAAATTCTGAACAAATCAGCCCATATATTTAAGCAAAGTTATCCCTCATGTCATGTAGTCGCTATCAACTGGGGCGCTTGGGACAGTGGGATGGTGACAGCAGAATTAAAGAAGATTTTTCAAGAGCGAAAAATCGATATAATTCCCATTGCAGTTGGGGCACAAATGCTTGTGAAAGAAATGGATAATGCCAATTATGCAACCTCACAAGTTGTTATTGGTAGTCCACTTGTTCCACTGGCGGCGGAGTTAGATTCAGAACTAAAAACTTATCGTATTCGTCGCCAAATGACATTAGAGGCTAACCCATTTTTACACGATCATACTATTGCTGGTTATCCAGTTTTACCAGCAACTTGTGCAATGACGTGGATTATCAATGCTTCTGAACAATTATATCCTGGCTATCGGTTGTTCAATTACCAAGATTTCAAAGTTTTAAAGGGGATTACTTTTAATGAGACATTAGCGAAGGAACATATTTTAGAAATAGAAGAAATTTCTAAAGTTAATCTTGAAAGAATCGAACTTCAAGCCAAAATTTCGAGTAAAAACCCAGAAGGTAGAATCCATTTTCATTTTAGCGCTCAACTCAATCTCCAGCGAGAAATCCCAGTTGCACCAACTTATGAATCTCTCAATCTCGAATCAGATAATATCATGACTGCGACAGGAAAAGCTTTTTACCAAAATGGTGGGGCTACATTATTTCACGGCCCCGGTTTTCAGGAAGTTAAGAGAGTTTTAAACATCAGCCCTGAAAAAATCACTACAGAATGTCTTTGGCCAGAACTGGGCGCACAGCAACAAGGACAATTCCCTGTCCAATGGGTGAATCCTTATACAACTGACTTGAGTATGCACGCCTTATGGATTTGGACACAACACTTTCATGAAGAAGGTTGTTTACCTGGAAAAGTGGAAAAGTTTGAACAGTTTGAAGCCATACCACATAACGAAACATTTTACGTTTCTTGTGAAGTACTCGCTAAGACACCAAGTAGTGCGATCGCAAACTTCATCATACATGACCGTCAAGGTAAAATCTATTCACGAATGCTCGGTGCCCATGCCATTATTTGGTCAATGAAAATGCTTAGAAGCTAGTAATCGGTTGTTGAAAGTTTGTAGTCAGGACTTTAGTTTTTATTTTATAAGTACAGCTTTGCGTAAAGTCGTGGCGAATTGAGGGTTTAAATTTAAACGCAAAGGTTCGCAAAGGGAAACGCAAAGGAGCGCAGAGATTTCGCTAGAAATCTTGTACTAAGCAATAAAGTCTTTACTGCAAACCATCAAAACTATTAGTAATCTTAGGATTGCTATAACTTGCCACTTCAAAGTTTGGGGAACAGCGTAAATCCTGCCTTTTAATTATCTCTTGCTAAATACCCAAACTCGGAGCATATAAATCGTGGAAAAAATAGCCATCATCGCATTATCATGCCTATTCCCCGATGCAAAGAATCCTGAAGAATATTGGCAAAATATCGTTAATCAAAAAGATTCGACATCCTCTGCAACTGTCGAAGAAATCGGAGTAGATCCGACAATATTTCACAATCCAGTTAAAGGTACACCAGACAAAACCTATTCTCTCAAAGGCGGTTACATCCGCAACTTCCAGTTTAATCCATCTGAATACAATCTACCATCAGAATTTGTTGCTGGTTTAGATAACACCTTCAAATGGTCATTGTATGCGGCTAAACAAGCAGTTGTAAACAGTGGTTATTGGGGTAATCAAAATGTCCTGGCAAAATGTGGCGTAATTTTAGGTAATTTGTCATTCCCGACAAAATTATCTAATCAATTATTCTCTCCAATTTACCAGCAAGCTATTACCCCTGCCGTCAGAGAACTTTTGCAGGATGAAGACTTTGATTTAGCTGCTCTTCCAGGTGCAACTAAAGCGTCTTTATACAATGCGATGATATCTGGTTTACCAGCATCTATCGTTGCTCAAGCTCTATCTCTATCTCAGATTAATTTATGTCTGGATGCTGCTTGTTCATCATCATTTTATGCGATTAAACTAGCATCTCATTACTTATGGTCACACAAAGCTGATGTCATGTTAGCTGGAGCCATCAGTTGTGCAGATTCCCTATTCGTGCGGATGTTATTTTCCGGTGTTCAAGGGTATGCAGAAAACGGCATCAGCCGCCCCTTAGATAAGTCATCTAGAGGATTAATTCCCGCCGATGGTGTTGGGATGGTGATGCTGAAGAGATATTCTGATGCCGTTAAAGATGGTGATAATATTCTCGCCACTATCTGCGGTAATGGACTCTCGAATGATGGCAAAGGTAAGCATTTATTGAGTCCGAATCCTAAAGGACAAATTCTAGCTTTTGAACGAGCCTATAATGAGGCGAAATTTAGTCCCAAAACCATCGATTATTTAGAGTGTCATGCCACTGGCACATTGCTGGGAGATACAACCGAATTCAACTCCATAGAAACATTTTTTGGTCAAAATCAAGCTGCGCCTCTGGTGGGTTCTGCTAAGGCAAACACAGGTCACTTGCTAACTGCTGCTGGCATGGTTGGCTTGACTAAAGTGATTTTGAGTATGTCTCATGGTGTAATTCCAGCAACCATGAACGTTTCTGATCCTTTAACGTCAGAAAAAAGTACAATTTCCGCCGAAAAAATTGTTAGAACGGCTACGGTATGGCCTAATAATAATGCACCAATTAAACGGGCGGCTATCAGTGCTTTTGGTTTTGGCGGCACTAATTCTCATCTGATTTTAGAACAAGGAAATACAACAGAATCAGTTGAATCAACTCCGCCTGTTCCACCTAGTAAAATTGCTATCATCGGCATGGATGCCTTTTTCGGTAACTGTAATGGCTTAGATGCTTTTGAACGCAGTATTTATGATGGTACACAACATTTTACTTCTCTACCGCCTCAAAGATGGCATGGTATAGAAAATCAAGAAAATGTCCTGAAAGAGTACGGTTTAGCAGATGGTAAAGCACCAGTAGGGGCATATATCAAAGATTTTGAAATCGATACTTTATCGTGCAAAATCCCACCAAATGAAATAGAGAAGTTAAACCCACAACAATTGTTGCTCCTGAAGGTTAGCGATCGCGCCCTAAAAGATGCGAAACTACAGGAAGGCGGCAATGTAGCGGTTATAGTCGCCGCCGAGACAGAATTCTCTGTACATCAGCTACAGCAAAGATGGAATCTCTCTTGGCAGGTTAAGGATGGCTTACTCAATCAAGGAATTTCTCTACCTGCTGAACAGCTTGCCCAACTGGAAACCATTGTCAAAGATAGCATTCACCAACCTGTAGAAATCGGCGAATATGTGAGTCACATCGCCAACATCATGGCCAGCCGGATTTCTGCTTTGTGGAATTTCACTGGCCCTGCATTCACCGTCAGCGCTGGCGAAAATTCTGCCCTCAAAGCTTTGGAAGTTGCCCAAATGCTACTCGCTACGGGAGAAGTAGACGCGGTGGTTGTGGGTGCGGTAGATTTAGCCGGTGGTGTGGAAAATGTCTTATTCCGCAGCCAATTTGCACCAATTAATACAGGTGTCAACACGTTGGGTTTTGACCAACAAGCCAATGGTTGGACGGTTGGCGAAGGTGCGGGTGCTGTCGTCCTCAAGCGCTACGAAGCTGCTAAAGAAAATAATGAACGCATCTATGCAGTAATTGATGCTATGAGTTTCGCACAAGGTAATTCTACTTTGAGTGACGCTCTGGTAAAATCTGATGCTTCAGCTATCAGCAACGTCTGCAAACAAGCCTTCCAGATGGCAGATATTCAACCCACAGAGGTTAACTATGTGGAAGTCTTCGGTAGTGGCGTTCCCCAGGAGGATGAAGCCGAAATCACAGGTTTACTCCAAGCTTATCCGAAAGTGGGCAATGGTCTGCACTGTGCATTGGGCAGCATCAAAGCCAATATCGGCCACACCTATACAGCATCGGGAATTGCTAGCTTAATCAAAACCGCTCTCTGTCTTTATTACAGGTATATTCCCGCCACACCTAAATGGTCTGGTGTCAAAATACCGCAAGTATGGGAAGGTAGTCCTTTCTATGTGGCGATGGAATCAAGACCTTGGTTTGTCGATAAAGGCGGCACACGCAGAATAGCAGCAATTAATAGTATGGGTATAGATGGCAGTTACGCCCATTTAATCTTATCGGAGGAACCCAGCCAAGAGGAGCGCGACAACAGATATTTGCAGCAAATGCCTTTTCATCTGTTTCCGATAGCAGTTAGCGATCGCACCACCATCCCCGATCTTCTCAACAATCTCCAAAATACCATAGAAGCGAGTTCTTCTTTATCAGCTACCGCCAGTCAAACATTCGCTACCTTTGAACAGCATTCTAATCCGAAATACGTCTTATCAATTACAGGACGTAACACAAAAGATTTACTCAAGGAAATTGAATCTGCCCGCAAAGGTGTAAACAATGCTTTTGAAAATGGCACAGATTGGCAAACACCACTAGGCAGCTATTTCACAGCGAAACCATTGGGCAAAACTGGAGCAGTTGCTTATGTTTACCCCGCAGCAGTCAATTCTTATATCGGCATTGGTCGCAGTGTCTTCCGTTTATTTCCGAAAGTCTTCGAGGATTTAAAAAGTAACAATCTCTACAATCGGGCTGCCGATGTTGAAAAGCTAGTTTATCCCAGAAGTTTACCTAAATTGACAACCAGGCAACTAGAAACACTCGAAAAGCAATTGTTAGATGATTCACTGGCAATGTTTGAAAGTGAAATCGCCTTTGCTAGATATATGACAGCAATTTTCCGAGATGATTTTCAAGTCAAGCCGCAATCTGTATTTGGGTATAGTTTGGGTGAAACTAGTATGATGGTTGCCCAAGGGGTTTGGAGTGATTTTGAGGGTGGAAGTAACACCTTAAACTCATCCCCTCTATTTGGCGATAAGTTATCTGGGCCAAAAAATGCTGTGCGTGAATATTGGGGATTAAGCGATTCGCCAAACAACAATCTTTGGAATACCTATGTTCTCATGGCTACACCATCTCAAGTTAGAGAATGCCTGAAACATGAGAAGCGCGTCTACTTAACTCAAATTAATACACCAGAAGAAGTATTAATTGCTGGTGAAGATGCCGCCTGTAAGCGAGTGATTGAAACTCTAGGCTGCAACGCTTTCCCCGCTCCCTTCGACCATGTGATACATTGTGAAGCGATGCGATCGCAGTACGAGGAAATCAAGAAGGTAAACACCTTACCATCTCAAAACCTCCCTGGTATTGTGTTTTATTCTGCCGCCGATTATCAACCAATTACACTTGATAGTAACACTATCGCGCACAACATCGCCAAAGGATTATGTCAAGAACTTGATTTTCCGCAATTAGTTAATCGTGTCTACGGCGATGGTGTCAAAATATTTCTAGAAGCCGGTGCAGGTAATGTCTGTTCACGATGGATTGATAAAATTCTCGGCAACCAAGAACATATTACAGTCTCTCTAAATCGTAGAGGGATGGATGACCATGCTGCAATGGTCAAAGCATTAGCAAAACTACTCAGTCATCAGGTGAAGGTGGATTTATCACCGTTGTATAGCAAAGTCCAAGAAACTGCTAATTCAAATAAAGCAACATTGAGAACAGTTACTTTGGGTGGAAAAGCAATTACTGCTACAATTTTGACCGACGGAAATCGCCAGATTGTTAAAGATTTTGTTGGAGATATTAGGAGTGAACGCTTCAAAATACAGCATCCAGATATACCTAACATCCAACAATCTGAAATCACAGATTCTCTTAACACTTCCAACCCAATAACCTCAGAAGAAAATTACCTCCCTAACATATTGCCTCAGCCAGAAGAAGTAAAAGCGAAAAATATCATTGATAACGTTTTTGAACTGAGAGAACAATTACAATCTTCTGAGTCAAGCGCAATTGGGCAGCAAAACCTTCTTCATTCACCACCTGTCATCACTAAAAAAATTAGTAGCATCATCAGCATGTTCGATTTAAATAAGACACAGTATCAAAAGCTCAATGCTAATAATTCAAAGATAACTAAAGCACATACTGCCTTCTTGCAAGCTAGACAAGATTACAGTCAACAGATGAGCGAAATCATTCAATTGCAACTAGCTTGCGCCCAAAACTTGCTTAACGACGAATCTTAATATCTCATACCAATTCTCTCTCAACTTTCTCTTCCTTTGCGCTCTTTGCGTCCTTCGCGGTTCGTTTAAAAATTATTACGTGCATCTTCCTAGAGAATTGGTATGAAAATCTAGACTCCTATAAAGAGTCTACACCCTTCAACTTTATCATCCATTGCTTGTAATCCGAGGGATAACTGCCGTGACAACCGTAGATACGGTACTAAGTAAACATGATAATGGCCTTAACTTCTCCGCCTGGTCTTATAACAAAAACCAGGTTTGGAAAGGTTCTTTAGAAACTGTATCTTTCGAGAAACAAACCATCAAAGACAAATTGATGGTGTTAAATAAACCCTGCTACATCGTGAAAGTTGCCGGAAAAATCGGTGTCACGAATGAGGGGTATTTATCCCCAGGTGATAATGGCACAACAGCACAAGTAGAACTGTTAACATTTGCAGCCCCAATCCGTATTCAACAGTTTGGAGATCCCAATTTTCTCTCCTCTCATGGAGTGAAATATGCCTACGTTACCGGCGCAATGGCTGGCGGAATTGCTTCTGAAGAAATGGTCATTGTACTCGGAAAAGAGCAAATTTTGAGTTCCTTTGGTGCAGGTGGTTTAACCCCAGAACGTTTGGAAGCATCCATAAATCGCATTCAACAAGCTTTACCTCAAGGGCCTTATGCATTTAATTTAATTCACAGCCCGAATGAACCTGCGATTGAACGCCGGGCTGTGGATTTATACCTCAAATATCAAGTAAGAACAGTAGAAGCCTCTGCATTTCTCGACTTAACCCCCAACATTGTTTATTACCGCGTTGCTGGATTGGGGTTGAATAGCGCCAATCAAATTGAAATCAAAAATAAAGTCATCGCCAAAATTTCTCGCCGAGAAGTTGCGACTAAATTTCTGCAACCAGCACCAGCGAAAATTCTCAAAGAACTTCTTGAACAAGGATTAATTACTGAGTTACAAGCAACTCTTGCAGCCAAAGTTCCGATGGCTGATGATATTACTGTCGAAGCTGATTCTGGAGGTCATACAGATAACCGTCCCCTGGTTTGTTTGTTACCTTCTATTATTGCCTTGCGCGATGAAATTCAAGCACAATATCATTACCAAACACCCATTAGAATCGGAGTAGCGGGGGGAATTGGGACACCACAATCAGCATTAGCAGCCTTTATGATGGGTGCTGCTTATGTAATGACTGGTTCCATTAATCAGTCATGCGTTGAATCTGGGGCTTGTGAACATACCAAAAAGTTATTAGCCCAAGCAGAAATGGCTGATATGATTATGGCCCCAGCAGCAGATATGTTTGAAATGGGTGTCAAATTACAAGTTCTCAAACGGGGTACAATGTTCCCCATGCGAGCGCAGAAATTATTTGAACTCTATCGCGCTTATGATTCCATTGAAAGCATCCCCCTTGCAGAAAGAGAGAAATTAGAAAAACAAGTTTTTCGCAAAACTATTGCTGAAGTATGGGAAGGAACTGCGGCTTATTTATCCCAAAAGAATCCTGAGAAACTTGGGAAAGCAGTCAATAATCCTAAACTGAAAATGGCGTTGATTTTTCGCTGGTATCTAGGATTATCTTCTCGTTGGTCTAGTTCTGGTGAAAAAGGCAGAGAAGTCGATTATCAAATTTGGTGTGGCCCGGCAATGGGCGGTTTCAATGACTGGGTACGCGGTTCATACCTGTCTGAACCAAATAATCGTGGTGTAGTTGATGTTGCTAATCAAATTATGACTGGTGCAGCCTTTTTGTATCGTGTCCAAAATTTGAAAATTCAAGGGCTGCAAACTTCCGATTATTACAGTCAATATCACCCTGTTCGTTCTACATCATTGTTGGAGATTTAAAAATGACTATAAAACAGTCTTTCACAGCAGACGATATTCAAATATTTTTGGTATCTAACTTAGCTAAGTTGCTAGGAGTTGCAACTGATGAAATAGATGTCAAAGAACATTTAGAAAACTATGGGTTGGATTCGGCCCAAGCAATGATTCTAGTCAGTAACTTAGAAAAGTTGCTCGGATTTCAACCATCTCCGTTGCTACTGTGGCATTACCCAAATATTGAAGCTCTTTCACAGCGTTTAGCTGAAGAAGTGCAAGAAGGTTCACCGATTCAAGATACAAAGGTGACAGCTTCTAATGCTAACACTGCACCCGCTGTTCTAGATTTAGGTGCTGAGGCTGTTCTTGACCCCACCATCCATCCTGGTGCTGCATCTAATGTAGTTATAGGTGAACCCAAAAACATCTTTTTAACTGGAGGAACAGGCTTTTTAGGAGCTTTCATCATCCGGGAATTGCTACAAGAAACTAATGCGGATATCTATTGCTTAGTGCGTGCTGCTAATGCTGAAGAAGGCAAAAGCAAACTCCAAAAAAATCTACAGCAGTATGCAATCTGGCAAGAAGAATTTAACTCCAGAATTATTCCGATTGTCGGCGATTTATCTCAGCCATTGTTAGGTATTGGTTCGGAACAGTTTCAAATTTTAGCTGCCAATATTGATACCATCTATCATAGTGCTGCTTTGTTGAATTATGTTTTCCCATACTCAGCACTGAAGGCAGCCAATGTTTTAGGCACTCAAGAAGTTTTGAGATTGGCTTGTCAAATTAAAGTCAAGCCTGTACATTACGTTTCTAGTGTGGCTGTTTTTGAATCCACAGCTTATGCTGGCAAGGTTGTCAAAGAACAGGATGAATTCAATCATTGGGAAGGGATTTATCTTGGTTACTCTCAAACTAAATGGGTAGCTGAAAAGTTAGTCAAAATTGCCCGTAACCGGGGACTTCCTGTAACTATCCACAGACCACCACTGATTTCCGGTGATAGCAAAACAGGCATTTGTAACACACATGACTTTATTAATTTGATGACCAAGGGCTGTCTACAAATGGGATATTTCCCTGATGTAGATTATATGTTGGATATGTCACCTGTAGACTATGTAAGTAAAGCGATCGTTTATCTATCACGGCAAAAAGAATCTATAGGTAAGGCTTTCAATTTACAACATCCCCAACCTGCTGCTTTGAAAATGCTCGTTGAGTGGATACGCTCTTTTGGTTATTCAGTTGAGATGATTCCTTATGAAAAATGGCAATCAGAGTTAATCAATAATGTCTCTTCTGTGGACAATCCTTTGTATACTCTGCGACCATTTTTACTAGAGCGTTGGTCTGATGAACAACTAACTATTCCTGATTTGTACTTACAAGCTAGAAGACCTCATATTAGCTGCCAAGACACTCTTCATGCACTAGCAGGTAGTTCTATTGCTTGTCCCCCAATTGACTCTCAATTGTTTATGACTTATACCGCCTACTTGATTCAAAGCGGCTTCTTAAATATCGCTTAGTAATTCACAACTTGCGTAGGATGTGTTAGGAACGTGTAAGGGAGCATCTCAGTTTTGCAAATGTACTCTAAATCGACCCCCCTTAGTAAGGGGGGAAACAAGATATTTGCTCCCTCTCCCAATACTGCTCGGATAAGCAGGGGAGGCAGGGGAAGCAAAACTCAACGCCAGCCTCCATTTCTCCCCCGGCTATTGAACAGCTTGCCTCAACCAAGAAATTCCAAAACCTACGCAGTATTGCTCCCTCTCCTTAGTAAGGAGAGGGTTGGGGTGAGGTTTAAAGAGCTTTCTACAAAAGTGAGATGCTCCCAACGTGTAACGCATTATCCTGGATACTTTCGATGTGTTATTGCTTCCATAACGCACCCTACAAGATAATTTTATTTAGTCCATGTTTTTTAAAACTCAGTACTACTGAATAGACAATATTTCAAATGCCAGCAACAACTCCTACACTAACAGCGGCAATATAATTGCCCTGTTTTTTATGCTCAATCATGTAAATTTTTAGTATTCACCCCTTGACAGAAGCAATCGAGGATAGAATGGTTAGTGTCGCGCATAAAAGTTTGATTTTAACCGCTGGCTTTTTGTGAGTGATCAAAAGCCAAATGCTAGCAGTCTGAAGTAACCTAACTCCTTTAAAGCCCAACTTCTTCGATGCATAAATCCTAAGTTTACGTTTGGACTGCTACATTTATCCAACGCATCACACAAGCATTTGCAAGGGTAATAACTCAAGACATTTCTTGTCGGTTCAGATATTACGCGTACTTAATTGTAGAACGAGAACCACTGTAAATGCAACGCAGCTTCATCAAATTGAATTCACCAACATTCTTACATGAACACAACACATCAAAGACAGAGCAAACAAACTGCTCTTATTACCGGGGCAGCCGGTGGAATTGGCTACGAATTAGCATGTATTTTTGCTGCTCATGATTATAATCTTGTTTTAGTAGACAGAAACGGGCCAAAGCTTGTAGAAATTGCAGTTAAATTCCAAAAAGAATTTAGAATTTTTGTCAAAACTATTGTTAAGGATCTATCTATATCAACGGCTCCTGAAGAAATTTTTACAGAGTTGCAAAAAGCCGATATTGAGGTTGATGTGCTGGTAAATAATGCTGGATTTGGTATCTATGGATTATTTCACGAAACAGACCTAGCTACTGAATTGGAAATGCTACAGGTAAATTTGGTGTGTCTCACCCATTTAACTAAGCTATTCGTGAAGTATATGGTCAAGCAAGGTGAAGGTAAAATATTAAATGTTGCCTCGGCTGCTGCTTTTCAACCCGGGCCTTTGATGGCGGTTTATTTTGCTACTAAAGCCTATATCTTATCTTTTTCTGAAGCGATCGCTAATGAATTAGAAGGTACAGGTGTCACTGTGACAGTTCTTTGCCCAGGCTCAACCGCATCTGCTTTTCATGAAAGAACCGGAATGGCTGACTCTAAGCTGCTCAAGGGTAAGAAGATGATGGATGCGCGAACAGTAGCCGAAATTGGTTTTCACGCCTTAATGAAGGGCAAAACCATTGTTATTCCCGGTTTTATCAATAAACTATTGGCAAAAAGCGTCAGATTTGCACCTAGAAAGCTGGTGACAAAAATTGTTAGAAGTATGCAGGAAGATAAGTAGGGGGATGGGGCATTGGGCATTGGGCATTGGAGAAGAATAACAAATGACTAATGACTAATGACTAAGATTAATAGTTGTAAAAAGTGTGGACAAACCTTCACTTTTTACTTTTGAAGTTTTACCTTCTCTGGAGAAACTACAATCCCCTTTATCCCTTCTGCGAATGCATTAGGGATTGCTTTTCTTAGAATATTTAACGACCCGTTAACATCTGCATTAATTAAATTTCCATTAGCAGATTTATAAAGACCTCGTTTTATTCTCTTCCCATTAAAAGAATGTTTAACACCTTTTTTGGAAGTTGGTATATCATCTTGATCTAAAAAACTAGACTTTGATGTATAGCAATATCCTGAAGAATTACCTATTTGTCTATAAAATCTTAGAAGTTTACCAATACTGCCAACATTTTAAGTTCCAGCCAAAATCTGCTACCGCAACAGCAGCAACATAATTGTTAGCAGGTACTAGTTCAAAAAGACTCCAGTCTTCAGATATCTCTAACTTGGCTGGTTCTGTAGGAGTTAGCGACACTTCAATTTGCTCTAACTGGGATAGTCCGTCTCCAGTTGCTTTTAAATAAGCTTCCTTACAAGTCCAGTAACGGAAAAATACTTCTTGCTGTTGGTTGGGAGATAGCGATCGCAACATCTCATATTCTCTCGGTAAAAAGAACCGTTTGGCAAGAGCTTCCAAGTCAGACATCGGGCGAATATATTCTAGGTCTACACCAATTGGGCGAGTACAATTCACCGCACACAAACCCAATTCTTGGGAGTGAGACAAGTTAAACGCCAGTCCACTATCGGCAAATGTATCCGCTAATACTGGTTTACCACGGTGTTGATAATTGAACTGAACTTGTGATGGCTCGATATCCAAATAGCGACCTAATATAGTTCGGAGACTACCGCGACCAGCGATGAAATGCTGCCGATGCTTTGGAAAATAGAACCGTTCAGCACGAGCCGTTTCGTCATTGGAAAGAGTTGCAGCTAAATTTTGCAGCTGTGATTCTGGTTGGTTAAGGTCTATGCGCCAGACATGAATCTCATCCTGTAATAGAGTTAAATCTGTTGGTGCAGGTTGCCAAATATCATTAGAACCGATCATTGGGTCAAAAAGTCAAGGGAATTGTACTCTAATAGTTTGTTTAATTACAACGATTATTATGGGTGGATCTTTTTATGAGATTTTGCACCTCATTTACCTGAAATCTGCTGTATCTCTTCACTGATAAATAGTTTATCTCTGAAAGTGTTAAATCTGGAACAAAAAAACCTTGCAAAAGCTTGTTAAAAACCTATTAGAACAACTTTTTTGGTGAGGATGAATGATTATGAATTTGCAATACTTTGCCTTTTTTATACTACTACTGGCAGCGCTGCTATTAGCAATTAGGCAAATGAGCATTGCTTTGGATGAACTAGATATTGAACGCTTTACCCTCTGGACAGGTATTGCTTCTGTCATTGCTGGTTTACCAATGATATTGTGGTAGCTTCTGGGTCAACCCCGTAAATAAATTTAGTTGCTCTGAAGTCAGGACGCCGTATTTTTAGGCTATTCGCTTTTCCTCCAACCATTCTAAAACCCGATTCCATGCCCACCAAGGATCGGAATCCTTTACTTCACGCTGGCACTCTTTGCTACTCAAATAGCCAACATGGCCACCGTATTGAGTGAGGAACAAATCTATTACAGAATTGCGATCGCACGCTTCTTGTAATTCTGGTATGATGGCTGGGTCAAAAAGTGGATCGTCAGCAGCATATAAAATCAAAGTCGGTTTCGAGATTTGCGGCAATATTTGTAAAGCACTACTCGCTTGGTAATATGTTTCCACAGAAGAAAAACCTAGCCGGTTAATTACCAGTTCATGATCAAAACCCCAAATGCTATTTGCCCGTTCAATCGCCGCTGGGTCAATACTTCCAGGATGGGCATCGTGTATCTTCCATGCCAGTTTTTTTAAATTTTGGGCAATCCCTGCTTCCAAATATCTGCCGAAGGGCTTTGTAACTAGATAAGATAGCGATCGCTCCGAATCCAAACTCGGACAAATCACCATACCACCGCCAATATCGCTATCTTCTAGTCCTAAATCTCCATACTCCCTAATCACCTCGCCAGCCACCTTCACCGCCCATAGTGCCAATTGCCCTCCTAAAGAAAACCCTGTAAACCAAAATTTCCCCGGACATCCCATTGCCTTGGCAGCGGCAGCGATGCGAACAAAATCTTCCCCCTCATACAAACCATCAGAGGTGAGAGTCGGCGATAATTCGGCAGTTTTGCCGTGGGCCCGCCAATCAAATAACACCATCGCGTATCCTTGAGCGTAGGCTTTACGTCCTAGCACTCTCAAAAACCATTCCGTCTCCAACTCTCCAGTAATGCCATAAGTACCGATAATCGTGCTATGAGCGTTTTCTGGGATAGCAACCAAGCCAAAAATTGGCACACCTTGGCCACCAATAAATATTTCTTCGTGATAAGACGGTTCTTGTAAGAGAGTAGTACTTTTCCAGTAACGCTTTCCCCACAAAGCGGTGTATACAGTCATCATCACACCGTTTTGTAAAAACCAAGACGGATTGTAGGGGGGAGTATAACACATCATAGACTATAAGATTTCGTGTAATTGAGTCTTGATTTCACAGTCATTTAATCTTAATATTTATGTAAGATTTAAAAACTTTTTCATCATTGATTCAAAAATCTTTGTATCTATCAAAGGTTGTTAATTATCCTTAATAAGTAGTAATAATTTTTTAAGAATGCCGAGGATTCTTGTCATAGACGATGACCCAGCGATTTCAGAACTAGTTGCCGTCAACTTAGAAATGGCTGGCTACGATGTTAGTCAAGCTGAAGACGGCATCAAAGGTCAAGCGCTGGCTCTCCAGCTACAACCAGACTTGATCATGCTCGATTTAATGTTGCCCAGGGTAGATGGGTTTACCGTTTGCCAACGCCTGCGCCGCGACGATCGCACCTCTGAGATTCCCGTGTTAATGTTGACGGCTTTGAGCCAAACTCAGGACAAGGTGGAAGGCTTCAATGCTGGCGCAGATGACTACCTCACTAAGCCTTTTGAAGTTGAAGAACTGCTAGCGCGGGTGCGGGCACTTTTGCGGCGGACTGACCGCATTCCTCAAGCCGCAAAGCACAGTGAGATTCTCAACTATGGCTCATTAACCCTCGTTCCCGAAAGATTTGAGGCAATATGGTTCAATGACACGGTGAAATTGACTCACTTGGAATTTGAGCTACTTCACTGCTTGCTGCAACGCCACGGTCAAACGGTTTCTCCCAGCGAAATCCTCAGAGAAGTTTGGGGCTACGATCCTGATGATGACATAGAAACGATTCGAGTCCATATTCGGCATTTAAGAACCAAGCTAGAACCAGATCCTCGCCATCCCCGCTATATTAAGACAGTTTATGGTGCTGGATACTGTCTGGAGTTACCCAGTATACCTCCATCAAATGAAGGGGCTTCAGTAACAGTGGTGGAGTGAAATCACCCAAGTAGTGCTGAGTGTCAGGGTTAGTTAAGTGCAATGTATGGTAGCACAGATGTGCTACCTTATGAATTATACATACTTTTATACCAGCTTTTAAGCTATTTTCAGATATTGCGCTGATTGCCACAATCGCCTCAGAATTCAGAATGAATTCTGTTAGCGCAACGGGGCGTGGCCCATTCTGACTCCTGAATTCTACATTTCTATTTCAGATTTATTCAAACCTGTTAACCTAGCTACCTGTTCGATTGTCATCCCAGACTCAAGTAAGTTGCGTGCAGTTTGTAATAGCTGTGATTCTGCCTTGTCTGCTCTTTGGTGTTCTTTTTCTTCAGGAGTTGGCAGTAATTCCCCTAACGACATTGCCCAGCGTAACCAAGTAGCATTAATACCTTTATAATTTCCCTGCCAAAGCTGCAATGCTAACCCTAAAGATTGACTCACCAACTGATTTTGAGCATTTGTGGCGATGGGTTGATAAACTCCTTTTTCATTAGAGAAACCAGCTAAATCATCAGGATTAAAAGGGTCATACCAAAAATATTCCGGTACACGCATTTGATTTTGATAAATCAACTTTTTTAAGTTTTTGTCTGCTTGGGCTGTGCTGTCAGAAAGTAACTCAATAACTACATCTGGTGCTTTCCCCTCTTCCCAAACTACCCAACTGCGACGTTCTCCTTTAGGAACTCCCAACACAGTAAAAAAGTCTGGTCCTTTAAAGTCTTTGTTTCGCACCTGCGCCAGACTGTAGTAAACGAACATATTACCGCCAATAAACCCATCCTCTCGTTCTTCCAACCAAGGTATGAGAGCATCTATGAGCAAGTCCATCTGGGCTTTATGGCGTGCGCTTTCCATTGGGATACCGTCATCATAGGGCAATTCTGCTTGGCTGGGCGGGAGTTGAATATCTGGTGCAGCTAGGATAGTCTCTGACATAGCTTTTCACCTATTGGCTGGGCGTTGCGGATATTTTTATATTAAGCGATCGCACGATTTTTCCGAGTGGATCGCTTTTCGCTAAAATATTGCGATCGCATAATGCCATCATCGCTTTTGCGAACACCACCTGCCTCTCATATTCAATGCTGTATTTGCCGTTATATAAACATTTATGGTTGGACGGTAGAGCAAATTTTAGATAATTATTTTAGATAATTATCCAACTTTAACACCACAAGCTGTACAAGCTGTGTTTATGTTTGTTGCTGAGTGTATGTGACGCACAATACGCTTGCAGTCAAGCTGAAGACGGCATCAAAGGTCAAGCGCTGGCTCTCCAGCTACAACCAGACTTGCTCGTGTTCGGATTCAGACCCGCCACTGATTGTTCGCCTTTGGCGTCTTTGCTTTGGGAGAAGACCACTAAATCACTTTTTCTTCACTCAGCACTGTTTCGGTGAGCAAAATAGCAAATTTTGGTTTTCATGCCATCTTCTATAATTAATAGAACCTGCACACCTAATTCTAGGCATGAGACTGTGACCGAACCAGGAAGTTATAAAGATACTGTAAACCTACCCAAGACTAACTTTGATATGCGGGCAAACGCCATCAAGCGTGAACCTGAAATCCAAAAATTTTGGGAAGAAAATAAAATTTACGATCGCCTCTTTGAAAATAACCCCGGCGAATTATTTATACTGCACGATGGGCCTCCCTACGCTAATGGCTCACTCCATATTGGTCATGCCTTAAATAAAATTCTCAAAGATATTATTAATCGCTACCAACTACTAAAAGGTCGTAAAGTTCGCTACGTTCCTGGCTGGGATTGTCACGGATTACCAATTGAGTTGAAAGTTTTGCAGAACATGAAGTCAGCAGAACGGCAAAATTTAACGCCTTTACAACTGCGGCAAAAAGCGAAAGAATTTGCCCTAGCTACGGTAGATAACCAGCGCCAAAATTTTAAACGCTACGGTATTTGGGGCGATTGGGACAACCCTTATCTAACTCTGAAGCCGGAATACGAAGCGGCTCAAATTGGCGTATTTGGTCAGATGTTCTTAAAAGGCTACATCTATCGCGGTTTGAAGCCAGTTCACTGGAGTCCTAGTTCTAAAACCGCTTTGGCGGAAGCTGAGTTGGAATATCCTGAAGGTCACGTTTCCCGCAGTATTTATGCAGCTTTCCCAATTACGAGTTTGGCGGAAGCTGTAAAACCACTGTTGGCGAAATATCAGTCAGATTTGGGTGTGGCTATCTGGACAACTACACCTTGGACAATTCCGGCAAATTTGGCTGTGGCGGTGAATGCGGATTTGAATTATGCAGTGGTGGAAGTTTCACGCCCAGATGCGGAGGCGCAGAGTAATTTCAAATACCTGATTGTTGCTGCTGACTTAGTAGAACGTTTATCTTCAACGTTGGGGGTTGAGTTAACTCTAAAAGCCACGTTCAAGGGGAATGATTTAGAACATACTACTTACCGTCATCCTCTATATGACCGGGAAAGTCCGATTGTTGTGGGCGGTGATTACATCACAACTGAGTCGGGTACTGGGTTGGTGCATACTGCACCTGGTCATGGTCAAGAAGACTACATCGTTGGTCAGCGCTACGGTTTGCCCATCCTTGCACCAGTGGATGACAATGGCAATTTTACCGAAGAAGCGGGACAATTTGCGGGGTTAAATGTGCTGGGTGATGGAAATCAGGCGGTAATTGATGCATTAACGGCTGCTGGTTCCTTGCTGAAAGAAGAAGCATACCCCCACAAGTACCCTTATGATTGGCGGACGAAAAAACCAACGATTTTCCGCGCCACTGAACAATGGTTTGCTTCGGTGGAAGGATTTAGAGAAGAAGCACTAAAGGCGATCGCCACGGTAAAATGGATTCCAGCCCAAGGTGAAAATCGCATCACGCCAATGGTGGCGGAACGTTCCGATTGGTGTATCTCTCGTCAACGGGCTTGGGGTGTACCGATTCCCGTTTTCTACGATGAAGAAACTGGGGAAGTACTGCTGAACGAAGAAATTATCAATCACGTTCAAGGAATCATCGCAGAAAAAGGTTCTGATGCTTGGTGGGAATTATCAGTTGAGGAGTTATTACCAGAATCTTATCGTCAAAATGGTAAGTCTTACCGCAGAGGTACAGACACAATGGATGTATGGTTTGATTCTGGTTCATCTTGGGCTGCTGTCACTCAACAGCGTTCAGAGTTACACTACCCTGCTGAGATATATTTGGAAGGTTCCGACCAACATCGTGGTTGGTTTCAATCAAGCTTGCTTACCAGTGTAGCGGTAAATGACATTGCGCCTTACAAAACTGTACTAACTCACGGCTTCGCTTTGGACGAACAAGGGCGGAAGATGAGTAAGTCAGAAGGTAATGTGGTTGACCCCAATACAATCATTGAAGGCGGGAAAAATCAAAAAGTAGAACCGGCCTACGGTGCAGATGTCTTGCGATTGTGGGTATCATCGGTAGACTACTCCGGCGATGTCCGCATTGGGAAAAACATCATCAAACAAATGAATGATGTTAGAGGCAAAATTCGCAATACAGCGCGGTTTTTGTTGGGTAGCTTGGATGATTTTGACCCGGAAAAAGATGCAGTCCCCTTTGAGGAATTGCCAGAACTTGACCGTTATATGCTGCACCGCATCACCGAAGTATTTGAGGAAGTGACGGAAGCTTTTGAGAGTTTCCAATTCTTCCGCTTCTTCCAAACAGTGCAGAATTTCTGCGTCGTGGATTTATCTAACTTCTATTTAGATGTTGCCAAAGATAGACTCTACATCAGCGCCCCGAATGCTTTCCGCCGTCGCAGTTGTCAAACAGTGCTGAAGATAGCTTTAGAAAATTTAGCTAGAGCGATCGCACCAGTATTATCCCACACGGCTGAAGATATCTGGCAATATCTCCCTTACAAAACACCTTACAAATCAGTGTTTGAGGCAGGTTGGGTGCAGGTTGAGGAAAAATGGCGTAATCCTGAGTTAGCAGAATTTTGGCAAGCGCTGCGACAACTCCGCACCGATGTTAATAAGGTCTTAGAACAAGCCAGGATAGAAAAACTCATTGGTTCTTCCCTGGAAGCCAAAGCTTTGATTCATATACCTCACAAACAGTTAGGCGATGCTATCAAAGCCTTTAATCCTGTTAAGGGGAACGGGATTGACGAACTGCGGTATTTATTGCTAACTTCCCAGGTGGAATTATTAGATTCTGCTGAGGGATTGCAAGGATTAGAATACACCGCGCAGACGGAAGACTGGGGAATTGGTGTGGTAAAGGCAGATGGGCAAAAATGCGATCGCTGTTGGAACTACTCTACTCGTATGGGAGAATCAGCAGAACATCCCTTAATTTGCGAACGATGCGTTGCAGCCTTAGCTGGAGAGTTCTAGTAAATATACGTTAATTCGCCGAACTTCTCCTTATTTTTAACTAAATTTCCAGTCTTTCCCTCTCCAAATCGGAGAGGGATTATTTTACGTAGTAAAACGAGGGAGAGGTCTTTTGAGTCAGCGCTGGAAATAGATATTTTACGTAATACACATTATAGTCCTTTTGTAAAGTGCGTAAGTCCTAAGGGTAATATACTTTAGAACAAAAAAATCTAGTATTTTTACTGAAGATAGCTACGTATTTTACCTGTATCTTCTTTAAAGAAAGGGGAGTCTCTAGATTGTTAAGAAAATATAAAGGTATGGATTAATACGTAGAAATTAGACTGAAGCATCCATTAACTCAAAATTTAAGAGAGAAAAAGATATGTCAGATACAGTTGCTAAAGAGTTGGCAGATTTTTTGCTGCAAATAGAACAGCGATCGCAGTTTCATGCAGGCTATCCATATAATTTAAGTTGTGACTACAGTGTGATCGGCAAATTTTTCAATTTTCTGTTGAATAATGCTGGAGATCCTTATATTGAGCCAGATTTTGGACTGCATTCTCGGAAGTTTGAGCAAGAAGTATTATCTTTTTTTGCTAACCTCTATAAAATTCCAGAAAATAAGTTTTGGGGTTATGTTACTGCTGGCGGAACTGAAGGTAATTTATATGGAATATTCTTAGCAAGGGAAATCTACCCTCATGGGATTATTTACTCATCAGAAGATTCTCATTACTCAATACCCAAAGCAGCCAAATTATTCCGCATTCAACATAATATTGTTAATTCGCAAATTAACGGAGAGATGAATTATGAACATTTTGAACAACTCATTAGCGAAAATCGTAATTGTCCAGCGATCGTAAATTTAAATATTGGGACTACTGTCAAAGGTGCGATTGATAACTTAGACAAAGTTCTAGAAATTTTAGAGCGCAATCAGATAAAAGATTACTACATTCATTGCGATGCTGCACTTTCAGGATTAATATTACCTTTTCTAGATGGCGCTCCGCAAGTTAACTTTCAAAAACCCATAGATAGTGTAGCTATTTCTGCTAAATTCATTGGTTCTCCCGTACCTTGCGGTGTTGTTTTAACTAAGAAAAAATGGGTAGAAAAAGTTGAAACAGCAATTGAATATATCGGTTCAACAGATACAACAATTCTGGGTTCTAGAAACGGTCATACACCTCTGATTCTCTGGTATGCAATAAAAACAAGAGGTTATCATGGATTAGCTAAAGAAGCAAAGACCTGTATTGATAACGCCCAATATCTTTTCCAACAACTTAAAATCAGAGAATATCCATGTATGCTCAATGATTTTTCCAATACCGTAGTGTTTCAAAAACCTTCTCAAAAGTTAATTAAAAAGTGGCAGTTAGCCATTTGTGAAAACTGGGTACACCTGATAGTCATGCAAAATATCAATCGGGATAAAATCGATATTTTTGTTAACGAACTTCTGTTAGAAGAAGGGTTAGTTAATAACGTAGAGGATTTCCAGCTACAACCAGCACTACACTAATTAATGTAGATGTAGTTAAGCGACTTTATGGGTAGAGTATTCTGAATTCTGTATTTTGACTCCTGGTTTATCTCTTTAAAAAGTTTTTTCCGTACAAGTTAGCAGCAAGTAGTATTTCTACTTCTGCCCGTTCCATAGGTGGTAAGAAAAAATACCCTTGTCCATAATCACATTGTAAAGCCTTCAATTGTGCTAATTGCTCTACAGTTTCTATCCCTTCTGCTGTTACAGACATATTCAAATTATGAGCTAATGTTACAATCGCTCGAATAATTTCTAAATTTTCTCCTCGACTACCTATACTGGTGACAAAAGAGCGATCGATCTTAAGAGTTTTGATTGGTAGGCGATGCAAATAACTCAAGGATGAATAACCAGTACCAAAATCATCCATGTGCATCTCGACATTCAGCGCTGTTAACTGAGAAAGTACAGTGATAGCCAATTCAAAATTATCCATCAGCAAGGTTTCAGTAATCTCCAATTTCAAACAGCACGGCTCCAGTCCAGTTTGCTGTAATATATGTTTAACCTCTTTAAACACATCAGGTTGCGTGATTTGTTTACCAGAAAAATTCACACTAATTGTCAGAGGTGTTGAGGTAGGAAATTGTTTATGCCATGTGTGCATTTGGTGACAGGCTTCATAAAGCACCCATTGCCCGATACTAACAATCATTCCAGTCTCCTCGGCCAGGGGAATAAAATCCTGAGGAGAAATCAGCCCTCGTTCTGGATGATACCAACGTATCAGTGCCTCGAATCCAATAATTTTGCCAGTTGTCAGTGAAACAATTGGCTGGTAATCCAGGCGAAATTCTTCTTGCTTGAGTAGCGCATGACGTAAAGCAGTTTCTAACTCCAAAAGCAAAGCTGCACCCTCGTGCATCTTGGGATCAAAAACCTCATAACGTGCCTTACCAAGTGATTTAGCGCAATACATTGCCACATCAGCATCACGTAGAATCTGCGCTGCTTGCTCATAATCTGCTTTACTTAAAGCAATGCCAATACTAACATTAGTAAATACCCGATGCTCATTTAATTGAAATGGCAAAGCTAAAACCTTTTTAATTCGCTCGGCTACCTGTATGGCGGTACTAATATCCTCAATTTCCTCAATTAAGATTGTGAACTCATCTCCACCAAAACGAGCAACTATATCTCCGCCTCGCAAAACTGACTTTAGCCGATGAGAAATTGCAATCAAAAGTTGATTTCCTAGTAGATGTCCAAGGCTGTCATTAACAACTTTAAATCGGTCTAGGTCTAAGAAAAGTACAGCAAATAAATAATTATTTTGCAGTTTACTATGTTCTATTGCCTGCTGCACCCGCTCCATAAACAATCGTTGATTAGGTAATCCAGTTAGCCCATCATGAAGACTATTATGCAGTAATTGTTCTTGTGCTTCTTGACGCTTGAGAATGTCTTGTTGCAATTGTTGATTAACTCTAATAAGTTCAATAGTGCGTTCTAGTACCAACTGCTCAAGCTGATAACGATACTGGACTAATTCTTCCTCTGCTAGCTTTCGCTTAGTAATGTCACGCACGATCACAATATACTCCCGTAGCTGCGAATTAAATGGCTGTGAAATAGTCGATTCAACAATTCGTAAACCTTGGTTGATTTTTAAAGTTTGCTCACTTCTAATAGACCATTCCTCCGGTTTACCGCGATAGCATATTAGAATTTGATTCAAATTTTGCCCAAGTAACTGCTGAACACTTGTTTGAAATAATTCTTCAGCAGCAGCATTTATTTGAGAAATTGTACCGTCTTCATCTAAGACTAAAACTGTATCTGGAACAGTATCGAGAGTAGTAATAAATAGGTTTCTGGCTTGTTTGCGTGCTTCGTCAATAGCAATAATTTCTGGTAAAGTTGTCCAGCAAGCGATCGCTACTCCTGTAAAAGAAAGCGTCACTAATAAAATAGCTAGTAAAGAGTTTTGAGGATTATTAGAAAATCTATCTAAAAAATCGCGGATAATCCAACTGATTGTAGCGGTAGTACAAATTAATGATACTAAAACAATCACTTGTAATACTACAAAGTCTGGGTTATTTCTACTAGACCTAGTATCGTAAAGCTGTGTCCACCAGTTTGGGTGTAATGGCGCAAATCTTAAGCGACGTAGCGCTACATCTCCGCTCATCAGAATAATAGGTAATAATAATCCCACTAAGAAATCTCTCCAATTCCAAGCTAAACCTCCCACTATTAGAACTACTGTTTCTAGCAAGAAAAAACCTAGTGACCACCAAGGCCATAACACGTGGGGTTTGCCACGACACAGCCATAATCCCAGATGTAATCCCATAATTGACATGAGATAACATGTGCCCGCCACTGTGACAAGTTGAGATACATTTCCCAAATTTAGACAAAGCAAACTGAGTATAAAGGTAACTAAAATTGCAGGACCAAGGACACCTTGACGGGAAACTAATGCAAATATGGGAGAAAGCTGTCTGTCTAAGGCAAGTTGGTATAATATCCGAGGAGAGTTGGAAACTGCCGTAGCAGAACTTAGAAGGCAAGATATAGTAATCAAAAGTGTTACTAAAAAGGGGGCAGATTCACCCCAAAAAGGCTTAGAAGCTGCCACCAGATTTAAGAACGTATCGTCACCTATTGTAGGATTTTGAGCCGAACACATTAATACCCAAGAACCACCTAGAAACACTGGAGGAATTAACCAAGCAGCGACAGTTAAGAACTTTAAAGTTTTATATGGGTGGCGACTATCAGCAACAAAAGAAGAAGTAGTTTCACAAGCATAAATTGAATAGCTAGCTAAAAAAAACCACTTTGCCCATTCTTCAAAGCTCAAACTATGTGTGCTAGTTGAGATCAATTTAAAACTAGCAGATGAGAAGACTAACCATAATACGCCTTGAATACAAAACAATAACAGTAATAAAATTGCTGGGAATACAAAAAACAGATGCAGGAGTGCTAAAGCACGAGTACCACTGAAGGCTAAAATAAAAGGAATCGCTGTAAATAAAACTCTTAATAAAGTTTCTGGACAAGAAATACCTAATGTTTCAAAATTGACTTTAATTAGGTCGGTGAGAATAATCGCATACAATGCTGGTGCTGCTGCCCAGCTAAAAAAGTATCCTAAGGCTGCATAACGGCCTAAGGCAGGAAAGTTCTTTAATAGCCTTGTGGTATAGTTTGGTGTTCCTCCAGCGATATCTGGCCAATGTCTACCTAAACTTTGTACCTGCAAGTTAAGTAAAAAGGAAATAATCGTGCCAAAAAACCAAACTAAGATAGCTTTTGGCCCTAACGCTGCATGAATGATGGGGGCAGTACCAATCCATCCAACATGACCTGTTAACCCAAAGCCCCAGGTTTCGAGATAACTCAGAGTTCGTGGTAGGCGTATTAGCAAATGCTGATTGTTCTCTACCTGCGCAGAATCGTTACTAACCATTAGTTTCTCAGTGAGTTTCTTAGTGAGATTTACTTACCTTTTCACTCAATAGCTGAATCTCACCAATTATAGCTTCCGTATAACTGCTGAACTTTAGAAAAGGATAAATTATTTGTCACTGAATTGTGGATTTTAGATTTTAGAATGACCCCATACCTACAAGAATTTTTTTTTCAATAGAGAATTTTAAAATTGGGATTTGAGATTTGTTTCACGTAGTTTTTTTCGCACCGAGTAAGTATAAATTCTCTTTCTTCAAAGCTTTGTAAAAATAGAAATATTCAGACTTCCGACCTAATTTAATAGATATATGGTGAGATTAATTATTTTTTGCCGTAAACCCTTGTATAAACGCTAATTTTCACTCATATATCTAATTTCATAAGTCGGAAATCATGTAGTTCATAAATTAACGAGTAGGGCTACAGCTTTTGCAACAACTCTTGAGTTAACTGAAAGAACGCTTTGGAACCTGCTGATTGGGGAGCATTTAAAACAGCTGGCATAAAACTATCAACAGCCTTAGCAACATTGACATCAACTGGTATTTGTACTTTACAAATTTTTTCTACACCAAAATCTTCAACAACGCGGTGCATTACCTGTTTGTAGTATCTACCAGTGAGCAGGTTAGCGCTAGACATACTAAATACGATTCCCAGCATTTTTATATCTATTTTTGTTTCATGTCCATGACTGTCTTTTAATTGGGCAATCCGTCTTTCTAGCAGTTGAATACCTACTACAGATAATGGTTCTGGTTTAGCAGGAAGTATGTAGAAATCGCTGGCAGCCAAAGCGCTACGAGTCAATAGATTATAGCCAGGGGCACAATCGAGCAGGATAAAATCATATTCTTGACGTACTGGTTTTAAGATGTTATTAATCAAAACCCTTTCAAAGCGATTCCAAATTGTTTCAAAGTCTTGTTCACCCAAAGCAGTTGCTTGCTTATGCAGCATTTCTGAAACAACAAATTCATCATACAAATCGATGTCTCCCGGCAATAAATCTAGTCCGGGAAGATTACAAACCGGGGATTGAATGATATCCTGAATTGTGAGTTTTGCTTGCGGGTCTGGATTGATAATTTCGTCTATCAGATACCTAAATGTCTTGCTTTGTTTACGGCGCTTGGCAAAATCTAAAGGCGACATCAAACTGAGTGTGGCGCTAATTTGGCTATCTAAATCAAGGACAAGCACCCGCTTGCCATGATTTTTAGCTAAACAGGTAGCTAAGTTGACGGTGAGGGTGGTTTTACCAACGCCACCTTTCATATTTGCAGTAGCAATTACATATCCCATTGATTGAGTCCTCTATTGACGGATTCCCACTGGTCTATCAAGAAATAGTTGAGGGGTGTGGATTGTTCGTAGTTTGCGCTAAAGTGCAAACTACGAACCTATCAAATTAAACTTGACAGACTACTAGGTAGCGTACACCCTTCCTGATATCTTAAATCTTCCATTAAATTTAATATTTGCGGAAATTTCAAAGAGTTATTTCAGCGATATTTACTCGATTGAGGCAGCAAGATGTAGTTGGTTCTTTGCCTGGAATCGAGCTACCAGACTCCTTTGGCTTAATGCCGTAATAGCGATCGCACTCATCAAAGCAATTATAGAGGTATTGACAAATACAGTAGCCATAAATCAATTGTGAGAAAATAATAGTGTTGCGAATGTAACTAAGTATTGGGTGCAAAATGTGGATGCATTTGCTAACTGAATTGAACGAAACCGAGAGATAAGTTCGTGAAATAAAAGGCGCATTTACACACAAACTTATAAGGTAATTAAAATGACTTACGATTCTGAAGATGTAGAACAAATCCTGCAAAAAGCACTCACTCGTAAACACGAAGGTGAATTTTCACGAGAACAGCTTTTAGAAATGGCATCTGAGTTAGGTATTTCTTCTAATATTTTGGAAACAACTGAACAAAAATGGTTGGCTCAACAAGAAGAAGAACGTTCACGACACACATTTAATACTTTCCGACGCAGAGCCTTTTGGACACACTTTGTTTCTTTCCTCGCGGTGAATTTATTCCTCATTCTCTTAAATTTAATCACTAGTCCTAGTTATTTTTGGGCTATTTTTCCAGTATTAGGATGGGGATTAGGACTATTTTTTCATTGGTGGAGTGTTTATCAGAGCAAATCAGAGGATTACGAGATTGCTTTGCAGAAATGGCGTACACAAATTTAACTTCTTGTTTAAGGATAAATCCCGATATTCAGCCCTCGCTCCAAATTTGTGCCTCCTTCTAGATAAAATCTTCCCATGAACTACTCACACTCACCCTTTGCGGTGAATGTGAGCTTTGTAATTTATGGGGAATCGCCTCTGACATCGCCAAAATAGGTAAATTTGGGCAACTTTAAACTTGAGGAGTTCTATAATCACATCCTTTGATCCTTATCTTTGTGCTTGCCAATTTGCCAAAATAGAGATGTAGGCTAGAATAACCACGCTTTAAGAAGCTTGATTGCCTACACTCAGGAGCAAGCAAGGGTCGGCTGGTTAATAAGTAAGAGGAAGGGAGTATGGACAACAACAACTGGTTACAACAGCTAATGATGGTCGGTCTTGGTACAACGTCTATAGTCGCAGAAAAACTGCGGCAAGTCAGCGATGATTTAGTTAAAGACGGTAAGCTCAATCCTGAGCAAGCCAAGGCGGTAATAGATGATATTGCCCAGCAGTTAAAGTCGGAACAGGGAAACTTCGATATCCAAATGCAGCGGCAAATGCGAAATATGATGCAGGATTTGGGAGTGGCTCGCCAGTCGGAAGTGGACGAACTCAGGGGTAGAATTGACCGTTTAGAGCGTCAATTGCGCGATTTAGAAAATAAGCTTTGGCGTTAAAATGCCCTTTCTGATTTAAACTAATTGTGTCCTGTTGGTAATGTTTTTGCCAGGATACTTAAGTAAGGAGAACTGATTTTGAAACCAATTTTCCTCAGCGTGGCGTTCATGCTGGTGTGTGTTGTGCTTTTGGTTGTGGGGCAAGTAGGCAGTAAACAGAGTACTGCCATTGCTGCTGAGTTAACCCAAACGCCGCCAGTATCCACAGCTGTAACTGAAAACAATATCTTAATTGCGAGTAATACTATGTCTGATGCTAATGTCGTAACTACCCCCTCTGGATTAAAGTATGTCGATTTAAAAGAGGGGACTGGGGCGACTCCTAAACCTGGACAAACAGTTGAAGTTCACTATGTCGGCACTCTAGAAGATGGTACTCAGTTTGATAGTTCACGCGATCGCGGCCAACCCTTCAGCTTTAAAATAGGCGTTGGACAAGTAATCAAAGGTTGGGACGAAGGAGTTAGCACTATTAAAGTCGGCGGTCGTCGTAAGTTAATCATCCCATCTGAGTTAGGCTATGGCGCTCGTGGTGCTGGTGGCGTGATTCCACCCAATGCAACTCTAATTTTTGATGTGGAATTGCTGGGAGTTAAATAGGGATTAGGGACTGGGGATTGGGGATTGGGTACTGGGGACAAGGGAAAATTATTAAAAGAAGTTTTTATTCTCTCTGTTGTCAATGCCCAATGCCCTATCAAAAAAATTAGGTATTTCAGAGTACAGATGGGGCAGAAGTACAGCTAGAAAACATGAGAAAAGTATCTGTAACTTTGAGGCTAAATTTTTAAATTTTGAAACTTTGTAAACTGTGGATTGAACAAAAGTTTCGCAGTACCCGTAGGCCCGTTGCGGTGTTTAGCTATAATAACTTCTGCAATGCCGCGATCGGGAGTATCGGGAGAGTAATATTCATCGCGGTACAACATGATTACTAAATCGGCATCTTGTTCGATCGAACCGGATTCTCTCAAATCTGATAACATCGGACGCTTGTTAGTGCGTGCTTCCACTCCTCGGCTCAACTGAGATAGGGCAATAACTGGTACAGATAATTCCCGCGCTAAACCTTTGAGTTGACGCGTAATTTTTGACAATTCTTGTACGCGATTATCGCCTGCTCCTTCCATCAATTGCAGGTAATCTATTACAATTAGTCCTAATTCAGTTCCAATTTCAGCTTGTAGTCTTCTTGACTGACTACGCATTTGTGTAACTGTAATATTCGGCGTGTCGTCAATATAAATTGGCATCTCCGAAAGGATACCAATAGCACGGCTTAAAGGTTCCCACTGCGTTTGACTGAGGCGGCCAGTCCGCAGATAACTACTTTCAATTTGCGCTTCGCTAGCTAATAACCGTTGCGTCAGTTGCTCTTTTGACATTTCCAAGCTGAAAATAGCAACTGGTAATTTATAAGAAGCGGCAATATTATGAGCGAGGTTTAAGCAGAATGCTGTATTGTGAACACAAATATCATTGGCAACAAAGTTGTGTGTTTCTGGAATTGTTAAGTCATAAACTTGCTTGTTTCCCACTGACTCAATGGCAACTATTTCATCCCAATAAACATCACTTGCTGCTAACTGTTGAAGTGGTAAATTATCTAAAGCTGTGGCTAGTATCCAAAGTCTTTCCCGCCTTAAAGCACGTTTGCCAACATGCATATTTGTATAGCCTTGAATACCTGCACGTCTAGCTAAACTACTCCAAGTTTCATTGCCTTTTGCTACTGCTATTTGTTCCCAAATCTCTATAGGTATCAAGTCACGATTAGTTTGATATCTTTTTTGAGATATTGCATCTGCAACTTTTGCTATTGCTTCTTCTTTACTAAAAATACCTATTTCTGCAATAAAAGTTTTGATAGATAAGGCATCAGTAATATCTAATTGCCATGCTGTTCTGCGGGTGTTATTATACTTGACAGACCGCTTTCTAAGAGAGGCAATGATGCCAAATCTTAGTAAAAGATGTTGGATTTGCCTTGCTAATTTATTGCTGACTGTTGCATACCCTAACTGTGATTGTCCACTAGTAAGGAGCGTAGCCCATCCATCTGTAGCAAAGAGACGATTAAGGAATAAGGCTATTTGCGATCGCTCTAATTTAAAAACTATGTTTGGGATAGTTTTAGAATGAGCATCTTTACCCCACAAACCTAATTCTTCTAACCAAAGTGTCAGCGAATTCTTTCGAGATTTGCTCATGCAGGCAAATCCATGAGATACAAACTCTTCTGACTCTAATTGTAAAATTTCGCATAATGAACCAAAAGTTTCTAAATTTGGTACACACTCTCCTTGCTTCCAAGCACAAAGTAAAGTGGGACTGACTCCAACTAATTGACTTATTTCTTTTCCTGTCAATAACTGCGATTGAATTGCTAGTTTAAAACTTTGAGCAAAAACTTGTCTTTGAATAGCAATAAATTCTAAATCTCCTCGAACACAAAGTGATGGTGTGCGTTTTCCTTGAGAAGTTTCCCAACGAACTGTTAAACCACCAAAATCTGCAACTGCTTGCGAAAAATCTGCTTGCAGTAATGGATTACCATTTGTAAATCGGGGATTGCAGTTAGTTAATCCGCCATCGCCAATTAAATAAGCTAATAACTTAACTTCGCACTCACGGATGGTTTTTGTGCCAAATACATCTATTTTTCGCGGGACAGCAATTTTATCACCGACTTTCAGATTTTCTAGTCTTTGCCAGCCTTTAATAGTTAAATAGGGATGAGTGATTGTGGTTTCAATAGTTCGCCCTAAGCGAGTAGTGACACGAAAAACTGGCTTGATACCATCATTTACAAATGCAGATGGTTGAGTAAAGGTAAATTTCCAATCATTGTTTAACGTCAATAATGAGCCATAACGTTGGTTATATAATTCTTCAATTGTGGCAATCTGTCCATCCCCAAGGACAATTTCTGAATCAAAGCTTAGGCATTTTCCCATTGATGGGCGGCCCGCGACAATAATTAAATCAGAACGCTGAAAGCCGCTAGTCATAGCATCTAAATCGTAAAATCCGCAGGGAATTCCAGGTAAGGCAATACCCTGATTTCTATCTTCAATATCCTGAAAATTATTAATTAGAGTATCAGAAATGTGAACTAAACCCGATTGGGGACGCTCTTGAGTAACGCCGAATACTTTCTGTTCTGCCTGATCTAAAACCTGTGGTAACTCGGTTTCTGTCTCGTAACCAAGATGCACAATTTCATTGCCAGCTTTAATTAACTGTCGCCGCAGGTATTTTTCCATCACCAACCCTGCTAAGGCGTCGATGTTAACGGCTGACACGGTGCGATCTACTAGAGTTGCTAACTTATTTCTGCCACCAATGCGGGCAAGCATTTCATTGTCGGTTAGCCAACTTGTGACTGAGAGTAAGTCTGTGGGTTTACCTTGGGCGTGGAGCCTCACAGCAGCCTGATAAATATCTTTGTGAGAGCTAATGTAAAAAGCTTCGGGAAGGAGGCGATCGCTAACTCGACTAATCGCTTCTGGATCTAGCAAAATACCCCCCAAAATCGCTTCTTCCGCCTCAATATTTTGTGGTGGTAGGCGTAGTTTACCGCCGTAGGTATCGCTACCGTCGCCTTGAAAACTCCGTTCTTCAGCCATAAACGATTTTAGTTTTAATATTTTGCTAGAGACGCGATTAATCGCGTCTGTACAGGAGTTAGGAGTTATTATTCACTTTTACTTCCCTTGCTCCCTCATCCCCCTCATCCCCCTCGTCCCTCTCCTGAGTTAGCTAGCCACGACTTGAATATTGACTTGCGCCGCTACTTCAGAATGCAGCTTAATTTCGGCTTGATAAGTACCAAGGTGGTTAATATCGGGGATAGTAATACCACGCCGATCGACTTCTTGACCGGTGGCTGCCTTAATTGCATCTGCAACATCTTGGGTGGTGATAGTACCGAAAATTGCTTCGTTTTCACCAACTTGCTTGGCAATTGTCAAGCTGCTAACTTTTTCTAAAGATTCTTTTTGTTCAAGGGCTTGTTGTCTGAGTTCTAATTGCCGTTGACGCTCTTGTTCGCGACGCCGTTCTACTTGCTTGAGAATACCAGGAGTGGCATTGGTTGCCAATTTCTGAGGAATCAGATAGTTACGAGCGTAGCCAGGAGCTACTTCTACTAAGTCGCCAGATTTTCCCAGCTTGCTGATATCCTGATTTAAAACTAACTGCACACGTTTCGCCATCGTTTTTTGTTTTTCCTGTAAAATCTGATTAATTTGGGTTTGGGCAGCATAGCTCACAATCTCAGTGCTGTATTCCAAGCTTTTTGGCCTAATACCCTAAAGCTTACAGATCGTAGCGAAAGAAAGGGTGCGATCGCAACTATTCGCCCTAGAAAGTTGGAGGATTAGGGACTGGGGACTGGGGATTGGGGATTGGGGATTGGGGATTGGGGATTGGGGACTGGGGACTGGGGATTGGGGATTGGGGATTGGGGACTGGGGACTGGGGATTGGGGATTGGGGACTGGGGATTGGGGACTGGGGATTGGGGATTGGGGACTGGGGACTGGGGACTGGGGATTGGGGATTGGGGATTGGGGACTGGGGACTGGGGACTGGGGACTGGGAAAGATGAACCAATGCCCAATGCCCAATGACTAATAGTTATTTTTCATTTCCCGTATACGTGCAAAGGTTTGCACTCCATCGCCACTCTTAACGGTTGATTGTAATGATGGCTGATCCCAACGTAAAAAGGGATTGGTTCGCTTCTCGTCTCCTAATAGCGAGGGTATGGTGGCTTCTCCTCGACTACGGTAAGCCTTCACTTCATTGAAGCGTCTTTGTAAGTCGGCGTTGTCGCCATCCACAGTTAGGGCAAATTGCAGATTTTTTAAGGTGTATTCGTGGGCACACCAGATATGTGTATCATCGGGTAAAGAACGCAGTTTGCTTAAAGAGTCCACCATTTGGGCCGGTGTTCCTTCAAACAAGCGACCACAACCACCAGAAAATAAGGTATCGCCGCAAAATAAATCACCTGTATCACCAGCTTTTTCGGGGGGAAAGTAGTAAGCGATATGAGCGCGGGTATGTCCGGGGACGAAGATAACTTCAGCTATGCGGTCTGCAAACTGGACGCGATCGCTTTGTTGCAAAAACACCTGTTGTCCAGGAATTCTCCCACGATCTTCGGCTCCTCCATAAACTATCAGTTGGGGGAATTCTTCTATTAATTGCTTATTACCACCCACATGATCGTTATGATGGTGGGTGTTAAAAATTGCTACCAACTCAGCTTTTAATTCTGCCAGTTTTTTCAATACTGGTTGAGCCTCCGCTGGATCGACAACAGCGGCGATATTTTGTTTGTAGTCGTGTAACAAGAATATGTAGTTGTCTGAGAGTGCTTCCAGACGGATTACCTGCATTACCTCTGCCTCCCTCACAACATAATATATGTTTGGTATTCATTACTTGGTATAAACTAACAATCAAGGCAAAACAAAACTTCATGGAGTCCTGAAGGACTCAGCCAGCCTTCTCCTAAGGGGAGACGCCAAGGGCGAACATCACGCAGCCTGGAGTACGGAATAGGGCGCTATGCGCCTGTTCCTCAAGGATTTTCGGCATATTCCTTATAATCTTAAGACTTATCAAGTAATAAGGCTACTTGCACAAGCTATATCAAGTATTTATACTTGGTTCAGTATAACTGTAATCTACCGTAGGACTCCTATTTAATTGCGTGAAAAAACTCCGTACAGATTAAAAAGGCCGATTCTCTATATCCCTACTCCCTGCGCTTGCGCTTCTCTACGAGAGGCTTTGCCAACGCCAACGCGCGCCATGCAAATGAGTTAAAAAATCAAATCCTATTGCTATATTGAACCCGACAATATACTACTATAACTCTCCAGTAAATACACTTAACAAAAGTAAAATAAATCTGAATTTATCAGTGAAATTTCTCTGGTAATAACCGCAAATAAAAAGTTACATTTATTGTATTCTTTTTTGATTTTAAAAATACAAATCACTTAAGATTAGATTCATAATTTTAATAAAATGGATTATTAAAAATGCATTTTTTAGATCGGGCGTTAATTAAAAAAATATTCTTTAAAATTTTAACTATAGGTCGAATAGAAAGCTATAAATATCCATATATTTTTGAGAGAACTAAATCAAACATTAGCAAGTTATTAGGAGATAGTTCGCCAGCTAAACTGTACGATCTAGTTTTTGTAATTAACGATGCTAAAGGCTGGATACTCGAAGGTATATGCCGAGAAATTGCTAGATATTTTCCCGGTGATTACTTTTTTGCCTATTCTCTGGCCGATCTCCCTCAAGCTAAAGCATACTTTTTTGCTCACTACTCTTTTCTACCCATAGCTTTGAAGCAAAATCCAATTCTTTGGCAAAGCAAGTTACTCGTTTGGTATACCCATCCGAAAGATATTGGTAGAAGTAATGAAGAACTTATTTATACACTCAATCAAACTACTAAAGTTATATGTACTTGTTCCCAATTTGCAGAATTGATTAATAGTCAAGGAGTAAATAGAAAACAAACGACTTTTATTTTAGGTGGTGCCGATCCTAAGATTTTTCAACCCCATCAACGCTCAAATGGCACTATTGGCTTTTGTACAGCCTACTATCTCAGAAAATCTCCAGAGATGATATTCAATATCATCAAATTAATGCCCCATAGAAAGTTTATTCTCCTAGGAAGAAATTGGGATCAATACGAAATATTTGAAGAACTACTTGCTTTACCAAACCTATCTTACATTCAAGCTGCCTATGCGGATTATCCGAAGTATTATGCTCAGATGGATGTTTTTGTTTCAGCGTCAAAATTAGAAGGTGGCCCAATACCTTTAATTGAGGCGATGATGTGTAATATTGTGCCAGTAGCGAGTAAAACAGGGTTTGCTCCTGATATTATCAATCATGGGCAAAATGGCTTTTTATTTGATACTGATAGTCCATATCAAGTAGTATGCGACTTAATTGAGCAAGCATTTGATATTCAAACTGATATCAGTAAAACCGTTGAAGATTTAAGTTGGGAAAAATTTTCTTTAAAAGTGCAAAAGCTTTTAGATTAACTCTTTATCTGAGATATTTTATGAATTCTACAAGAGGATTTATTACCATTTTAACCGGACTTTACTCTTTTCAAGATTGTATTCATTTTTTAGCGGCAATTAGAAAGTTCCATCAAGAGCCAATAATTATTTTAATTGACCAAGTACCGGTAGTTCTTTATCCGTTATTAAAGGCTTTTAAAAATGTAATTTTAAAGCCAGCGCCTACAAATGAAAATACTGTTTTAGCATCAAGGCAAGCTAAACTGGCTTTATATGCAGCCTCAGAGTTTGATAAAACGATTTACCTGGATTCAGATATTTGCTTACTTTCCGATATCAACGACGTATTTGAGTATTTGGATGAATATGATTTTCTGTTAACTGAAGATGTGCAACCTTCTATTCTGAAAGCTACAAATTTACTGCGTGGAAAGCAAGATGACCTTTTACCAAATGTTTTGCCAATTTTGCAATCTGTAGGTTTGCCATTACAAGCAGATAGTATCCAGTACAATGGCGGATTTATGGCTTTTCGGAAAACAGAAGTAACCAAGATATTCTTTGAAGAATTTCAACGTTATTTTGAGATTGTCAAAAATAACCAAGATAGATTACTTCTAAAAGATCAAGGGGCTTTTGCATCTGCGATCGCATCTGTACAACCTCATAAAAAAATCCTACCACCCACCTATAATTATCTCAGTAAGTGGGAAGAGGATTATGATATTCAAGATAAAATTAAAGTTCTTCACTGTACCTATCCTTATCGACCCCAGTATGCTAAAAACATTACTCGTTCCTTATACACAAGGGTTTTTGACAGATTTGCTCAAGTATTTTTACCGAATCAAGTTACAAATCCTTGGCGTACTAAATAAAAATAAGTCTAAAAATCGTGAAAAATTTTTCCAAGATATCGCTGTTAGTTTCAGATTTATCAAGCGCAGCTATTTTGCGTGCATACTTGATAGCAACAGCCCTCAGAAGTTTAGAATATGAAGTTGAAATCATGGGGTTTTTATTTGGAAATAACTTATATCGAAATTTACCATCAGAATTAAAAGTTTATAATTTACCGGGCAAAAATTTCCCAGAGTTTTTTGGAGAGATTAGTAAATTTTTACCAAAGATTAATGGAGATATAATTTACGCTATCAAACCGCAAATAGCGAGTTTTGGAGTAGCTCTACTAAACAAAATATTTAGCAAAAAACCGTTAATTTTAGACATAGATGATTGGGAACTCAGTTGGTATGGTGGTGATGACTGGCATTATAGTCTTACACCTCAACAATTAGCTAGAGAATTATTGAAACCAGACGGCGCACTCAGGAATCCTTATCATCCTTTGTATGTGAAATGGATGGAAGGTTTAGTAAGTCATGCTGATGCTGTGACGGTGCATACTGAATTTTTGCAGCAGCGTTTTGGCGGTACATTTGTTCCTAATGGTAAAGATATTTCTTTATTCGATCCCACTCGATATGATGCTGAGTCCAGCAGAAATCGTTATGGTTTATCTGAATATCGTATTTTAATGTTTCCTGGTGCGCCAAGACCCTACAAAGGTCTAGAAGATGTTCTCATGGCGCTGGATAAAATTAATCAACCAGACTTAAGACTAGTGATTGTAGGTGGTAGTCCTTATGATGATTACGATCGCCAACTCCAACAAAAGTGGGGACGCTGGATTATCAAATTACCAAAGTATCCAGCTGATGTTATGCCTGATTTAGTAGCAGCAGCTCATATTGTAGTCATTCCCCAGCGAAACACCCCAGAAACTCGCGCTCAATTTCCCCTGAAGTTGACAGATGGAATGGCAATGGCTAAACCTGTATTATCAACGCGCGTTGGAGATATTCCCAAAATTTTAGGTGATACTGGTTATTTAGTCGAACCTGCTTCTCCTGAACAGCTTGCTGAACAAATTCAATTGATTTTTCAGGATTTAGAGTCAGCAAACCAGCAAGGTATCAAGGCAAGAGAAAGATGTGTGGCATATTATAGCATAGAAGCTATGGCTTCCACGCTCAAGTTAGTAATTTCTCGGTTGTGAATCTTGATTCGGGATTGGGAACCCAACCAAATCTTAATCATATTTTCTTTCCCAATCCCCAGTACCCAGTCCTGTATTTATTTGATGATTAGCTTTATTTGGCAAGTAATTTTGTGAATAATATTAATAAGTAAAAGTGTCATAAAAATATCCAATGTCTACTAGAAAACTACTACTAAGATTCGCTAAACCATATCCAGGGTTGATTTTGCTAACAATATTGTTAGGATTTTCTGGAGCTTTATTTAATGGGATCAGCACAGCTTTAATTGTGCCAGTGGTTTTAAAAATTGTGGGGCAACAAATAGATTTAAGTACGGCTCCCCCCATTCTAAAAAAGATTATGTCTCCCTTTGATAATACTCCAGAGACTTACCGAGTAGGAGTCATGGCTGGAGCGATTATCTTCACAATTATTTTAAAGAACTTAGCTAATTATGCCAGTTCCTTAGCATCGAGTTCTTTAAGCCGAAAGCTGACATCAGACATGCGCGAAGATGGCTTAAAGATATTACTAGACGTTGATATTGATTATTATGCCAAGACAAAGGTTGGTGATTTAATCAACCGTCTTGGTGGAGAAGTTGGCCGAGCTGCTGGTGCTATAAGTAGTACGGTCAAGATAGTTATTTTGGGAATCACAATTTTAGTTTTTGTCGGTTTATTGCTGTCAATATCTTGGCAGTTGACAATTGCTGCGACGCTTTTGCTATCGTTAGTGACGTTAATAAATCAGTATTCGATTTCTCGGTCTAAAAATTTTGGGAAGCAGCTGAGTGAGATGTCTAGAGCATACTCAATCTCTATACTAGAAACCCTGAACGGAATTCGACTGGTAAAAGCAACGGGAAATGAAGAAAAAGAATATCAACGGATTAAAAAATTAATTCGCGATCGCGAATTAGCAGATTTTCAATCTCAGGTTAATTCGGAAGCGATTACACCTGTGAGTGAGGTGATGGGTATTACAGCTATACTCCTGATTGTAATTTTAAGTAAAACCTTCTTTGCTAACCAAGTTTCTTCTCTTTCTACTGTACTTCTGACATATTTATTAGTACTGCTGCGAGTACTGCCATTGATTTCTCAGTTAAATACGATTCGCAGCAACTTTGCCAGTACCTCTGCCAGTGTGGATGCTGCCAATGAGTTTTTAAGCCTGCACGATAAGCCGTTCATGGGCAAAGGTAAGCTTCCCTATACAAAATTAAAAGAGGGGGTGTCTTTTAATTCTCTTTGCTTTGCCTACCCTGGTCATGAGAAGTTGGTACTCAAAGATGTGAATTTATATTTACCGCATGGCACGACCTTAGCATTGGTAGGTGGTTCTGGTGCTGGTAAATCGACTTTGGCGGACCTTTTGCCCAGATTCTACGATCCGATCGCTGGCAGTATTAGCATTGACGGCATTGATTTGCGGGAGTTCGATCTTGTATCTCTGCGAAAGCGGATGGGAATTGTCAGTCAAGATACCTTTCTTTTTAATGACTCGGTGCGAAATAACATCGCTTATGGGCGAGCAGAGGCTACTGATGATGAAATTCTGACAGCAGCCAAGCGGGCCAATGCTTATGAGTTTATTAGCAAATTGCCTCAGGAATTTGAAACCTTAATTGGCGATCGCGGCGTCATGTTATCTGGTGGACAAAGGCAAAGATTAGCGATCGCCCGCGCCCTCCTCCAAAATCCCGAAATTCTAATTTTAGATGAAGCCACCAGCGCTTTAGATACGGTTTCCGAACGCTTAGTACAGGCTGCACTCGATGATTTGAGTCGCGATCGCACCACCCTAGTAATTGCTCACCGCCTTTCCACAGTCCGAAAAGCCAATCAAATAGCCGTATTAGATCAAGGACAAGTAGTAGAAATCGGAACCCATGAAGAACTTTTGCAAAAGGGTGGCTACTACTCGCGTTTGTACTCAATGCAATTTGCAGAACGTCCTGAAACTGCTGCCAAACACAATCAAAGCTTGCTCCGGATCTCTCACGAAATTCGGACGCAGATGAACTCGATGATTGGGTTCCTACGTTTATTACTTGATGATTTAGTAGACGATTCTCAAGAACGGCACGAATTAATTGAAGACTCTTATAAATCAGCCTTAAGAATTCTCAATACCATTGATGTTTTTGAGGATGTCATTAACTTGCAAATTCGTGGGCAAATGATCTCAATCTCTGACCAAAATCAAAATGTTATCAGTAAGCATTATCAAATTTTTAATCAAATCTCCGTTGAGTTTCGGACTCCTCTTAACCTCATACTTAGCTCTCTCCGCTCTCTAGCTGATAATTTGACATACACCACAGAAGAACAAAATGGATTAATTACTGAAAGTTATGAATCTGCTGTATATCTGCTCGATGATTTAGGAAAGTTTGAGGATAGTATTAATGTCTAAAAATCTGAAAAATCCTAATTTTAAAAAGCACTATATTTTTTTCATCGGTGAAGAGTTGCCGCAGCCAGAGGCTCATCTAGTGCAGTCTACAAATGCAGCTAACGCCGCCGCCAATTTGGGATACTCAACAGTTTTGGTGTACTTTGACAAAGGAGCAAAAGCAATTAACCCAGTTAATCTAGTTCGTCCTTTTCAACCAAGACAAACACCCACAGAACTTATTAAGTATTACAACCTCCATGACAAATTAAAAGTTGCTCCCTTACCGATGCCTTGGCCCATTGACCATTTTCGGAGCAAATTTACTGAATCTAACACCATTGCCAGCAAATATTATTTACCATTTCACATACTTCCGACTACCAAACTTGTCCACAGTCGCAACTGGAATTTTGTCAAAGCTGCTATCAAAAATGGCATTCCTGCAATTTACGAACATCACCACCACGAAGACAAGGCATTTGAGCCAGAAATTGTCACAAATCCGCTGTTGCAAATTGCTGTCACCGTTGTCGAAACCATCCGCGAAAGCATGATTAAAAATGGGATGCCACCAGAAAAAGTGATTAAGCTCCACAATGGTTTTAATCGCTTATTTATGGAGAGACAACCAGAAAAAGCAGCAGAATGGCGTCAAAAACTATTGCAAGATGAAAGCCAAAAATTGGTAGTTTATGCTGGAGCGCTACAGCAATTTAAAGGTATTGATGTACTAATTGATGTAGCTAACGAAATGCCTAATGTGCAATTTGCCTGTGCAGGTGGTAAGCCAACAGAAGTTGAATATTATCAGCAATTGGTAAAAGAAAAGCAGGTTAATAATCTTAAATTTTTGGGATATGTTTTGCATCATGAGTTAGCATCTTTGCTACAAGCAGCTGATGTTTTAGCTCACCCCCATTGTTCGGGAAAAGCGGCAAGTTTTACATCTCCTTTAAAGCTGTTTGACTACTTCGCCTCCGGAACCCCCATTGTCTCGACGGAGATTCCATCATTAGTTGAGTTTCAAGATACCCAAGCCATCGCTGCTTGGTGTGAACCAGATAACCCCAGCAAATTTACCGAAAGTCTGAAGCGGGTTTTAGAAACTCATCCCAGAAAGATAGAAGGCTATACAAATAGTATCGAATTTGTCAAGCAGTTTTCTTGGGAAAATCGAGCAGCAAAAATCCTTAGTTATGTTGATGAATCTCTGCTTCCCCAACTTATTGTGTAAGGAAAAATTGAGGAGATTAAATAAAATGACTAATAACTAAATAACTAATAACTAAAATGACTATTGCAACTGTAGGTATGATTAGCAGCTATCGAGGTTTAGAATCCAGAGGCGATTGGCTGTGGCAACAGACCCCAAATCCATTTGGAGTTTGGGGCAATATCCAAATGCAGACACTAGCAGCAAAACCAGATTTTCTGGTGACATATCAATTTGATTTTCCTCAAGCATCACCACAAATATCTTGGTTAGATCGTTTTCGCAAACGGCAGCAAAAACCAGTAGTAGATGTTGAATCTCTACTGCGTGGTGTTAACAAAGAGCGGATTATTTATTTACTCAGAGAACCGCCTTTAGATGAAATTGTCGAAATAAATAATCGTAATTATCAACAAGCACAAAAATATTGCGGATACGTTTCTGGCCCTGATGATTTTGCTCCTAATCCCGATTATATGCCTGCTATTTGGTATCACTCAAATTCATTTCAAGATTTAAATGAAATGCCATGTCCTGAAAAAGTTTCTCCATGTAGTTGGATTACTTCGGGTATTAATCGCACAGCAAATCATCGCCAGCGTTTAGACTTTTTGCAGTCCCTACAATCTAGTGATATTAAATTTGATTTATATGGGCGTAACTTGCCAGAATGGGTTGAAAAGTTGGGAGAATTAGGTAATAAGTGGTATGGCATGGCACCATACTATTACAATCTGGCAATTGAAAACTATGCTAATAATAATTGGTATGTAAGTGAGAAACTTTGGGATAGTTTGCTTGCTTGGTGTCTGCCAATTTATTATGGTGGCCCGGCAGCTGATAAATTATTGCCACCGGGTAGTTTTTTAAGATTGCCCAGTTTAGATGAAAAAGGCATTGCTTATATCAAAGAAGTGACAGCTACACCTGATGCTTGGTATGCTGCCAAAGATGCGATCGCAGAAGCACGTCAAATTATCTTACACAAATTAAACCTGCTTAACTGGTTGTCAAACTTTGTCGATCAACACTCATAAATTATGAATGGTATTTGTACCCTTGGCAATGATTATGTTTTCGATCAACTGGTGGCTTTGCTAAACAGTATTGATGTTATCTTAGGGTCAGAAATTCCTGTTTGTATCTATCCTTTTGACGATCAGACACAACGGATTGCTGCCGAAATTGCTAAACGCCCTAATGTATTTCTTTACGATAATCAAGAATCAATCAATCGCTGGGATCAATTTATGCTAGAGGCTAGTCCTGCTAGTATGAACAAAAAGAAATATCGAATTTATGGTGGTCATCGGCGATTTTGTGCCTTTGATGGGCCCTTCGATCGGTTTGTTTATTTGGATGCCGATACTTTAGTGATGAATTCACTAGATTTGATTTTTCAGAAATTAGATGAATATAACTGTGTTGTCTACGATTTCCAGTTTAAACATCCAGATAAAGTTTATAATATTCAGTCAGCGAAACTACTACAAGTTTTTGATGAAAATCGCATCAAAAAAGAAATATTTTGTTCAGGGTTTTACGCTTCTAAAAAAGGACTGTTTGAACAAAATAAATTAGAAACCCTATTATCTTTTTTGAGAGCAAATGAAAGAGAAATACTCTATCCAACAGGAGATCAACCAGTTATAAACTATATGTTTATGAGGTCTGGTATACCAATTTATAACTTTGCTCATCATTTACCAGACGATAAGGTTACAGGCAACTCTGTTACTTCTGTACATTTTGAAGAAAAAGATAAAATTCTTTATGACAAAGGCAATCGACTAACTTATCTCCATTATATTGGTATTCCTCCTAATATCAATCAAGCAGTCTGTGCTGGAGAAAATATTGAGTTTCCCTATCGAGATTTATTTCTCTACTATCGTTATCTACACGAGCCAGAGAAACGTCCAGTCTTTAAAAATCCTCCGAAGATTTCTAATGACGCTCCAATACCAAACTTACTTACAAAAGCTTTGCAAAAACTTAAGTTAATTAACCAAGGATAATTTATGAGTAGGGGTATTTATATAGTTGCCAATGATCGGGTTATCGATAATGCTATTGCTTTACTTAATAGCATTCGTTACTATGATCGAGAAGTTCCCGTTTATCTTATACCTTTTAATGACAATTATCACAAGGTAGCAGAACAGCTTGCCACCTTACACAACGTCCAAATTTTTCCAGATTTAGAACTTATTGATACATTTACCAAACGCATCGGAGAAATTTTTGATCGCGATTTCCTTGCCTTACCCAACAAAATGCGTAAATTGGTAACGTGGTTTGGGCCTTTAGATGAATTTATTTATATTGATACGGATATTGTCGTTTTTGAAAAAATCGCCGACAATTTAGACAAACTTTCAGAAGTTGATTTCTTCTGTTGTGATTACCATCATGCTAATGAAAAGCTGCGAAATATCTTTTCCGCATTTGTCAAAGAGCAGCAAATTTTTTCCGATGCTCAACTTCAAGATGTTTTCAACAGCGGTTTTTGGGCTTCGAGAAAAGGAATTATTACCGAACAACAGATGGATGAAGCTTTGCGCGAATGTGCAACGCATCGCGAATATTTTGATTTTTCTGAAGGAGTTACAGACCAACCAATTTTAAATTATCTTGTTCTCAAACTAATTGCCAAGCGTGGAAATCTCGTCAAAATTCCTGGGGGAGGCCCTGGGAGTTGGGCAGGTTCGCAAAATTTCCAACAGCGAGAATATGCCCTCTATGACCGAGGACAACGATTAAAATATCTTCATTGGGCTGGTACACGGATGAAAACTGGTAGTCCCTATTGGCAATTGTGGGAACACTATCGCTATCTCCATGAGGGTAAATTCGCTTTCATTCCCAAACTGACTCGCCGTTTATTTCCCTTTGTTGTTGCCCGCACTTAATATTTAGGAGTATCCCAATGATTGATGGCATTTACATCTTAGCCAATGATGTTGTCTATGACCAATTGATTGCGTTGCTCAACAGTATAGAAGCTAATGCTGGTAGGAAAATTCCTATTTGTATACTTCCATATAACGATCGCTTAGACAAGGTAAAAGCAGAGATTGCATCTAGAGATAATATCACTTTGTTTGAAGATTCTGATTCCATCGCTTATTGGGATAACTTTGCTACTCAGATATGGAAAAATTATCCTAGAGCGCAAAAAACTTGGCGAGAATGGGGCTTTCCGGAACTCTATGAGTTACCAATGCACCGCAAATTTTGTGCTGTGGATGGCCCCTTTGATAGATTTATTTATTTTGATGCAGATACCTTGTTAATGGGCCCCGTAGATTATGTATATGAAAAATTAGATAATTACGATTGGGTAGTCAATGATTTTCAGTATAAGTCTGATTTAAAATTTATTTTTGATGGTTCACCAGAGCTTATGCAGCAAGTTTTCAACTCAGATAACTTGCAATCTAAAGTCTTTTGTGCTGGTTGGTTTGCTACTAAGAAAAATGTTTTTTCTCCAGCGTTCAGAGCCGACTTAATTGACAAATTAGCAGCGGGTGAAGCTGATGTCATGGCTTTTTTAGCGCCTGACCAATCTTTATTTAACTATATGGTGTTGAGAAGTGGAATTTCCTATTATAACTTTGCTTTTCATGACTGCGAACAGGCAACTGGTAATCACTGGGCTTCTCAATTTGATGCGGTAGATAATATCCTCTATGACCAAGGACGGCAGCTGACTTATATACACTATATGAGTATCAGTTCCTCAAATTTTACTCAACTTTGCGCTGGTGAAGATGTTAATATTCCATATCGAGATGTGTTTTTGCATTATAGGTATTTAAAATCGCCAGAGCAAAGACCAAAAAGCTTTAGGTCTCAGAGTCCGCTAATACGTCTGAAAAAGACTACTACAAGTTTTTTCAATCAGAAAATCAATAATATTAAGCTTAACTATCGTAATTTAAAGGATAGAATTACTAATTGACACTCTCCTGCCTGAAGGCGAGGAGATTCTTAAGACTTTACAATCTTAATATCCTGTTTACACAGGTTCCCAAACTCACCACGTTTGCTCATAGAGCGTGGTGATGTCTTTTGGGCGTTTTGGTGATTCACAACTAGTTTCGCAGAGTCCCCACGTACTATTTCCAAACCTCTATCTTTGATTGTTTTGGCAGCACCAATGTCAGCATGTTCGTGATATCCTAAGAAAAAGAATCTAAATCTAAAGATTGCATACCTTCGCGTTCTATAAAGGTCATCATACTTCCCAACTGCAACCAAACTAATAAACAAGTAAAGAGACTAATTGGTAGACCGACTCCTAAAGCTAAAGAGGAGGGAAAGCCAAATATCTCTAAGCCTGAAGAGAGAAATAGACAAGTACCGCCTGTTATGCCGATAAATGGTACAAGCAGTTGTTTCAGTGAGGAACGTGGTTTAGTATTTTCTGTACGCTGGCTTGGCCATTTATGCACAATTACTTTTAAAGTGCCAGATAATGCTAAACCAGATGTTAATGCTGTCAGAAAACCAACCAGTAAGAGAAAATAAGGCGGTTGCTCAGGGAAATAGTACATGAAAACTCCTGATTTATATTAAAGATTTTTAGTTTTTATCTGTTGACTGGTTTTCAGCAAAAGACCCAAGTAATGTAGCTTTTGGGAGGATAGCAGCGGCACCCTCTCTGGATAACTCTGTTAAAATACCGATCGCTACATTTAATAAACGATCTGGTTTTAAGTCATCTTTAACCAAGTTCCACAGGCGTTGGACATCTTCGGTGTGGAGGCGGTCATCTTCTGTCAGAGCAAGTACCAGCTGTTGCCGGAGAAACTTGCCTTCTTCCGACATTAAATATTGGAACCCCATTTGGGCTGTGGGCAATACATCAAAGTTGTTATCGGTACGTGCGATCGCAATTAAATTCTCTAACCGCTGCCACTGAAATTTACCATCTTTGAACAACACATTCAATAACCGCCGCCGTAATTCTGCTGATTCGCCTGTCAGCAACCGCCGTGCTATGTAGGGATAACCCACTTCCACTATTTTGAAATCTGGGTTGAGGCTCAGGGCAATACCTTCTTGAGTTACCAGGGAACGAATAATCAAAGCAAACTTCGCCGGGACTCGGAAAGGATATTCGTACATCAGTTCCGAAAATTCATCGGTAATAGTTTTGAAGTTAAAATCCTTGACATTTTTACCAATAGCATTTCCTAGCACTGCTTCTAATGCTGGCACTATCGGACAAATATTCGTGTCTGGAGTCAGAAACCCTAATTTTACAAAGTCTTCGGCTAAGTCGGTGTAGTCTTTATTCACCAAATGCACTAGCGCATCGACTAATGTTTCTTTGGTGCCTTCTTCCAACTGATCCATCATACCGAAGTCAATGTAAGCCATACGACCATCAGGCACGGCAAACAAATTGCCAGGATGAGGGTCAGCATGAAAGAAGCCATATTCTAAAAGCTGTTGCAATCCTGAGGTAACGCCAATTTGGATAATTGCTTCTGGGTCTAAACCTATTTCGCGGATGTGTTGAGTATCCGTCAGCTTAAAGCCATCAATCCATTCCAAGGTTAAAACGTGGGTACTGGTGTAACGCCAGTAAATGCCTGGAACTTTTACTTGCAGGTCGTTGCGGAAGTTGCTGGCAAATTTCTCGGCGTTGCGGCCTTCATTAATATAGTCAATTTCTTCAAATAACTTTATGCCAAACTCGTCCACAATTAAAGTCAGGTCATGACCGAGATTTAAAGGCAACCAAGGAGCTAGCCAACTTGCTGCCCAACGCATCAGATATAGATCGCGTGTGATTACTGGGTGTAAGTTGGGGCGTTGCACCTTTACCGCGACTTCTTCGCCGCTAACTAGACGACCCCGGTATACTTGACCTAAGCTAGCAGCCGCGACTGGGTTAGGTGAGAGTTCGCTAAAGCTTTCGTGAATGGGGCGGTCTAGTTCAGTTTCAATTATCTGGTAAGCGATCGCATTAGCGAAAGGTGGTAACTGATCTTGTAACTTGATCAGTTCTTCTAAGAAATCTTTGCGTATGAGGTCTGGTCTAGTGGAGAGGGCTTGACCAACTTTAATAAAAGTCGGGCCGAGGTTGGTGAGCAGTTCTCGCAACTGGATAGCTCGTTTACCCTTGTTCTGCTCAACTCGATCTTGCCATTCGTCCCACTTCAGATTGAATATAAATCCTGCAAAAGAGGAGATAATTCTCAGCAGTCGCCCCCAGGCTAACCAGGGGCGGTAACTATAGTAGCGAGCGATCGCATCTGGATTATAGAGTTTTAGCTGAGTAGGTTGATACTGACCCACGCCTTTTTTTGCCTCTTCAACTGAAAAATTTACAATGATTGTTTTTTTCTTGACCCACAAGTTAGTTGCAAGTTCAGAATAGCGGTAGTCTTTTATCTAAAACAACTAGAACTCTATCTTTTGGGGATAGTGTTCGAGGCGATTTTAGTATCTATATACTGCCTAGATTTGTTTATCTTTTTCTTAATTATACTTTATAAAACTACAACTAATTATCCAGGTTCTAGACGATTTTATCTTTTCTTAACTATCCTTTATATAAATATAAATATTTGCATACGTATGCAAATTGAAGGAAGAGATGAGAACTCAGTAACCGCTTACAATATAAGATCCCCGACTTCTGTGAGAAGTCGGGGATCTTGGCATTATATTTATTTATACCCTGCAATTTAAGTGGAAAATACAATATTCAGTGTGTCCACAATAAAAATTACAACGTTAACTAAAAATTTAGTAATTGGTAGTGGTTTTGCCCCAATTACCAATTACCAATTAGCTACTTTTAATTATCATGTAGTGCTATTTAGATTTGGCCTCCAAGTTTTCTAAACGGCTTCTTAATTCCTGGTTTTGTTGTTTGAGTTGGTCAAAATCTTCACGCAATTGACGCAGGGTTTTTTCTGAACCAATATTCTTTTGCACCTTGGAAATTTCTTCTTCAGCAGAACGACGTACACGCCCATCAGCTGTTTGTTCAGCTAGCGATCGCAAAATACCCACTGCTTTGGGTGTTTCCATTTGTCCTAATGCTGCGGCTACGGCTATTTGGGTTAAAAAGAAGGTTTCTTTGGCTAGTTCTGTTAATTTTTCTAAAATACGTTCCAAATTAGCCGGACTTTGACCTACAGAAATCTTTCCCAAAGCGCGAATTGTCGCTAAACGTAGGGGTTGTGGTACACCGAGTTTGGTATATTCGATGAGCAGATTTAAAGCTGCTTCTGAGTTTTTGAATTCAGCTAAACCAGCGATCGCCCCACTCCGCACAACTTCATTCCAACCTGCTTTTTCTTCTAAAACTGATTTCAGCAGCTTTAATACCTTGTCTTCCTTGGGTTTGTCTTCCAAGTTTGCCGATGCAATCGCCCCAATTACACGAGAAACAGCAGCTTCTACGTAATAGCTAGGATCGCCCTTTTGCAAGATTCCTCTCAAAAGTTTATAGCTTTCAGCAGTTTTGATTTGATTAAGTGCTTCTACTACAGCTCGTCGCACGTGAGCATTTTTATCTTTTAATCCAGCGACTAAGCCATCAAAAGCTTGATCTAAATTGATTTTGACTAGTTGCTTCGCCACTTCCACACGCACACCCCACAATGGGTCATTTTTTAGCGACTTAGACAATGCAATGATTGCTTCCAAGCCGCCTTTTTTCGCCAAAGCTGTTGCTGCATAAATACGCGAAATTGGGTCGGGATCAAATTCTAACTGTGCTTTTAACTCCGCGATTGGATATTCTAAAGCTACTGTTTTCAGGTAATTATTTCCAACATCAAAGCTGATAAATTTGGGCTTATTTTCTAGGGGAAAATAGAAGCTTTGTTCGCGTTCATTCACGCGCACAGCAAAAGTAGTCAGTGCTGAAAATGACGTGTTGGCTTTGGTAGATGAATCTTGCTGTACATAGCCAAAACCAATAGGTATTTTTAAATCAAACAAATCCTTACTGCCATTTTTACCTTCAGCAGCTTGGGTTTGAGTCACTGTTATTTTTGCCAAATTGGCATCCCCATCCCAAGAGTAAGCTACTTTAAAATCGGGATGACCACCACGATAAACATATTGGTCAAAGAGGAACAAAAGATTACGTCCGGTAGCTTTTTCAATCGCTCTGAGCAAGTCTATTGTCTCTACGGTTTTGTGGGCATTATCTTGGACAAATGTTTGAATTGCCTGCCAAAATAATTCATCTCCCAATTGGGCCCGAATCATGTGATAAACACAAGACCCTTTTTCATAGATGTGGCGATCGTAAAGTTCAATAGCTTCTCGATAAACGTGCGTTACCATTGGACGGCGATAACGGCTGCTATCTTCACTTAAGTAACGACGAGCTTCCAATAAACGATAGTAAGCTGCTTCTGGGAGACTATATTCCTGTTCTGTCCACATCACCTCAGAATAAGAAGCCATCCCTTCTTTAATCCAAGCATGAGACCAATGCTTAATCACTACCAAATCACCAAACCACTGGTGCGCGAGTTCGTGGACGACTAAAGCTTCGGTGTTGCGGTTATCTAAGGCGGCGCGTTCATCCAGCAAACATCTATCTGTTAACAGGGTTGTGGAGGTGTTTTCCATGCCGCCAAAGATGAAGTCATCAACGCAAACTTGGGCGTATTTCGGGAAAGGGTATGGATAACCATACTTTTGACTCAAAAATTCGATCATCTGGGGAGTTTTTTCCATGCTGCGTTTAGCATCTCCCTCCCGTCCCTTTTCTACATAGTAGGTCACTGGTTTACCCTTCCACTCATCCCGAATTTCAGCAAAATCACCTACAGCTAAAGTCATCAAGTAGGTAGGATGAACTTGTTGCTGTGACCAATGATAGATTTTGTAATCACCATCTTCTGTGGTGTCAATTAATTCGCCGTTTGAAATCGCCACGAGAGGGTTGGGAACGCGGACGCGAATTTCCGAAGTAGACAGTTGTCCTGGATAGTCAAAACAGGGGAACCAAAAGCGAGAGTCTTCGTCTTCTCCCTGAGTCCAAACTTGAGTAGGCTTGTTTGGGTAGTGCTTGTCTGGTTGGATAAAGTAAATACCGCGTTGCGGTTTTGCCACGGAGTAAGCGATCGCAATCAGCAAGCGTTTACCAACCTGGGTCGCCTCAGAAAGCTTGATAGAAAGCTGTTCCTCGTCATAGTCAAAATTTTGTGGCACATCGTCCACCTGCACAGACTCGATATTCAGGTTGACAGCATCCAAAGTTAAACGATCAATGCCATTACGGATTGGTAAGAGGCGAATGCTACAACTGCCCTGATAGCTTTGCTTAGGAATATCCAAACTGAGATCGAGAAAAATATGCTCTACCTGTCCGGGGCGATCGGGGTTGTAGTGTGGTCTTGCTCCCGGTAACTCAAAAGGTTTGTGTCCGTTATTATCTGTATCAAAATAAGACTTCGACATTGATCCTTACTGACCTTGTAATCCTGAAAAGTCTGGCTTGGTTGGATGTTGTTAAGCTAAATAGCGGTATCTGTATTTCCCAAATCAATAGGGCATTATGGAGGTGAGAATTCACCTTGGGGATTGGGGGATTGAAATGAATCTCACCCGAACTTCCGAAGATCGGCTACCGATCCTGGGAATTTTTTCATATCCCTACCGCATTTATTTTTCCTGATGTTCTGCGTTTTTTTGTCATTGAGTCAAGAGTCTCTTGCACCTCGATAAATTCTCATTAAGTACAAATACTCCTAATTATTCTTATAACTTAGGATAGCTTGTTGCTACTAATCAGGCTATTTTGTTTGAGAGGAACAGCATATCATTTGCGGATTTGCTCATCATCCCTTTGAATTATTTTTGCGAGTAATTCTTAGACTGCTAACTTATAGGACTACTAATTTTATCAGTAAATACCGATCAATGAGCGGAAAATATTAATAAATCCGAAAACTCTACAATGACACTTGTATAAATCTCGGTGACAATCTGAGCAAAAGAGGATAATAAAATGCCTGAAAGTAAATCAAAATTTCTCATTCCTGCTGTTGGTGCTGCTGTAGTTGTAGTAGGAAGTATAGTAGCTTATACGTATTTTAAAGGCGGCCCATCGGGAGGTAGTTCAGACGCTATAGGCAGTGCTAAGGTAGTACCTTCAACAGCATTGATGGCAACTTATGTTACTACTGACCCTGAAGCTTGGGCTAAATTACAGCAGTTTGGCACTCCAGAAGCACAAAAATTAGTGGCGAAAGGTCTGGAAGATTTCAATAAGAAAATGTTCAGTGACAGTAATGTTTCTTATGAAAAAGACATCAAGCCTTGGGCTGGTGGTGTGATGATTGCTGTACTGCCACCAAATCCTGTAAAACCGGTACAGCTAAACGTGCCCTCTGGCGCACCTAATGTACCAACAAATTTACAGCAGGAACCGAATATCCTGATAGTGGTGGGAATCAAGGACAAACTCAGCGCATTGAATTTTGCTAACAAATTGAAGTCACAAAAAGGGGTGAAATTACAGGAGTCTGACTATCAAGGTCAAAAAATTGTCGAAACTACCCAAAATGGCAAGCCGACGTATAGCGTAGTTTTAAATAATAGTCAGCTGGTATTAGCCCCCGAAAAGCAAGCTATAGAAAAAGCAATTGATACCTTTAAAGGACAGTCTTCTTTCGCGAGTACAGAAGGTGCTAGCAGCATTCTGAAAGGAGTGGATGTCAAAAACAGCCTTGCCCAAATTTATGTACCAGACTATGCCGGGATGGTACAGCAATTAGTAGGTGCAAATCCGCAGGCAAAGCAATTACCCCCACAAACCTTGACGCAACTAAAGCAGATCAAATCTGTGGTAGCGGGTATTGGTGTTGATGATGCCGGAGTGCGGGTAAAAGCGATCGCTAATTTAGATCCGCAACTAAATAAATTTCAGTATCAATCAAGTCCTGGGAATATAGTCGGGCAATTTCCGACAGATACCTTTGCTTTGATTAGCGGTAATGGCATCAGCCGTAGCTGGGAAACGCTAGTAGAACAATCAAAAGATTATCCAGAAATGAAGCAAGCTCTGGAACAAGCGCGAGGACAACTGAAACTCGTGAATATTGACCTGGATAAGGATGTTTTTGGCTGGATGAATGGGGAATTTGCCCTTGGTGCGATTCCGTCAAATCAAGGGGTATTAGCGAGTGTTGGTTTTGGCGGTGCTTTAGTATTTGATACTAGCGATCGCAAAACTGCCGAAGCCACCTTGACAAAATTGGATACCCTTGCCAAAACCCAACAAATCAACGTCGCCAACAGAAATATTGGTGGTAAAGACGTAACAGAATGGCAAATTCCCCGACAAGGAGCTTTATTGGCACATGGTTGGCTAGATCAAGATACTGTATTTGTAGCTCTTGGTGGCCCAATTGCTGACGCAATTAGCGATCGTAAAAATCCATCTCTTGATACTAGCGACGCCTTCAAAGCCGTTACTGGTTCTTTGCAAAAGCCTAACGGTGGCTATTTCTACCTGGATATGGATAAAACTAAAACTGTCCCCCTGTTCAATAGTTTTGTATCATCTAACGCCGATACCGTCACTATTCTGAGTTCTATTCGTGGCCTTGGTTTTACCGCCAATAGCCCCGATAAATCCACCAGTCAATTAGAGATGTTGTTAGCTCTCAAACCTACGGCAAAATAGGGCATTGGGCATTGGGTATTGGTTATTAATTCTTCTCCACCCCTGCTTCCCTACTTTCCATACTCCCCCATCTCTCCAATCCCCAATCCCCAATCGCCAGTCCCCATCCCCCAGAATGTTTTTCAATTTGCATCTAGACTGGCCTCCAGCAACTATGTCATAAGTAGAAAAGGCTCTTAAATGCAAACTGATTTATGACTGCTGCTGTAAACAATAATCCTGGTTTAGCTTCCCGCTTGGTAAATGGCATACTGGCAATCCAGCCTTTAGCTAACCTAGCCAAGCATCAAGCTAGACAAATGATGATTAAACGTGCCGAAAGAATTGGTGTGCCTTGGACGCAAGAAGTCAAAACACTACAGGCGCTTGATTGGAAAGCTGATCTCGCTCAAGTAGAAAATCCTCAGCTTTCCTACCCCGATTACTACGTCACCTCATTCCATGCCTACGAAACTGGAAATCTCAATTGGCAAGCCGCTTTTGAGGTAGAACCTGCTGCTTACGCTGTCCACGCGAAGATTTGGCAGGATGCTGAAGAAGCACAAGGCGATCCTATGCTGCGCCAGAGTTACCACAATATCCTGAAAAATCAAATTCCCAAGGAGCCGCAAGATATCTTAGATGTCGGGTGTAGTGTTGGCTTGAGTAGTTTTGCCTTACAAGCAGTTTATCCCCATGCCAAAATCACCGGCTTGGACTTGTCTCCCTACTTCTTAGCCGTTGCCAATTACCGCGCCCAACAACGTCAAGCTAAGATTAACTGGCTTCATGCCCAAGCGGAATCTACAGGGCTACCTGATGCCTCTTTTGATTTAGTTTCCATTTTCCTGATGTGCCACGAATTACCCCAAGCGCCAACCCGACAGATTTTAGCTGAAATGCGGCGCGTGCTGCGTCCAGGTGGCTACTTGGCAATCATGGATATGAATCCCAAATCTGAAGTTTATAAAAAAATGCCAGCCTACATTTTGACTTTGCTCAAAAGTACTGAACCGTATTTAGATGAATATTTCGCTTTGGACATTGAGCAAGCTATTGTTGAGGCGGGTTTCCAAACTCCCACTATCACCAACAATACCCACCGTCACCGTACAGTGATTGCTCAGGTGAGTGGTTGATTTCTCTCTACTGTTGTGGGCAGTAATACCACCCTTGTTGCTGCTAGGCTACTACTACTGTCGGGTGCCATTTGCCCCACCTTTGTTAAAGTTACTGATGTTCTTTATCATTGGGGCAATATCTGGCATCTTAGCCCTTAGCCTCGAATGGGTTTTTGAAACTGTAGCGAACTATTTTGTAGACTGGCAACATCTCAAACGTTGGCTTCCTGGTATAGCCTTGCGGCAGCTTGTGGAAGTAGGTACAATTGAAGAAGGCTGCAAGTTAGCTGCGGTTTTGATCCCAACCTACTATCTGCAACGCAAATATCGATTACTTCACTCGACGGTTTTCCTCTTCACCATCGCCGTTGCTCTTGGATTTACTGCCGAAGAGAACTGGATTTACCTTTTCCACGATACCGCATCAATTCTTGACCGCACTATTGGCACGCCAGTCCACGCCATGTTCTCTGCTCCTTGGGGATATGCTTTAGGAATTTATATTTCCTCCAATACTCGGTTAAATCAAGACAAAAAGTTTATTTTTAGGGCTTGGCTAAATTCTGTAATCTGCCATGCCCTAGTTAATGTCTTATCTAGTGCTTGGCGTTACTCACTACCCCTACGTTTCCTGAGTTATGGTTTATTTCCGTTTCTGTTATGGATGTTTTGGCGACTAGAACAATTACTGCGAAAAGTGCAGGGTAAACCTGTAATTACCCTAATTTCAGACCGTACAATTCAGCGCCGTTACTGGCAGAGAAGTTTAGTACTGTTTGCCCTTGTGCTGGGTGGAAATGCTATTTTTGGTCTGTTTCTCTTAGCCAGGACTGTTAGCCCTTTGAGTCCGTCAAAGCTTTTTGACAGTGATATTTTGTGGTTTATAGTTAGTCGTTTTTTACTAAATCTCTTTTTTGGAGTTTTAGCGTGGGGCATTTATCGCTATTTGCGACATTCCGCCCGCCGTCGGTATTTTTAAAAGTATGATTTAAGAAAATGCTAGGGGGTTTCTATGCAAACAACTCCAGTGCGTTGGACGACTGCTGACCTAGAGCTATTTGCTAGCGATCGCAGAAATCGCTATGAGATTATTGATGGAGAACTATTTGTGACTAAATCACCTAGCTGGGATCATCAATCAAGTTGTGGCAATATTGTTACAGTTCTTAACAATTGGTCAGATGAAACTGGTTTAGGTAAAGCTGCGATCACACCTGGAATTATTTTCTCAGATTCGGACAATGTGATCCCTGATGTGGTATGGGCAAGTCATGAACGCTTAAAAAACTTGCTAGATGAAGCTGGACACCTGACGGGCGCACCGGAGTTAGTAGTAGAAGTTCTCTCACCCGGCGAAAAAAATGAGAAACGTGACAGGGAAACAAAGCTGAAGCTGTACTCGGTGCAAGGGGTTCAAGAATATTGGATTTGCGATTCTGTACAGAAGAAAGTTGAGGTTTATCGACGTGAACAAGCTGCATTAAAGTTAGCAGCTACTTTATTTAGTCAAGATGAATTGACAAGTCCTTTGTTACCTGGTTTTAACTGCTTAGTTAGTAAACTTTTCTAACTGGGCATTTGGAGTGAGGGAGTTGGGAGAATGATTAATAACCAATGCCCAATGCCCAATGCCCAATGCCTAATTTTCAATTAGCTAAACTCGTGCTAGTGTTGGCTGATTCACAGATGCACTGACTGAATCTGATTCTGACTCAGTGCAGTAGATTTCGCAGGAGTTATTGGGACTTTCAATCAGTTTTACTTTGTAAAGTTTAGCTCCCAATTCCTCAATCGGCGATCGCAGTAAATTACTAATGTAAAGTGCGATATTTTCAGCAGTGGGCACAGCTTCGGCAAAGTAGGGAATATCTTTGTTTAAAAAGGTGTGATCGAATGGCTCTACCACATAATCTTCCACCACTTGATTCAATGCACCTAAATCAATAATCATGCCAGTACGCGGGTCAATTTTCCCTTTGACAGTGACTTCTAGATGATAGTTGTGCCCGTGACCGTGGGGACGAGCGCACTTACCATAAATCTCAGTGTTTTCTTCATTACTGAGATTAGGATGAGCTAGCCGATGGGCGGCACTAAAGTGAGTACTGATGGTGAGGTAGGCTTCCATTGCATTTCCCATATAATCTGCCCAAAGTTCAGGATGTTCAAATAACTGCACACGGACTAGAGGCAAGTGTGGTGCTAGTCGTTGCCAGATAATCCGTGCAATATTCTCAGTGGTGGGCAGAGTTTGTTGAAATTCTGCCCACGCATCGTTGAGATAAGAGAAGTCCAATTGATTGGTAACTTCCTGTTTAATTACGTGTTTCACATCAGACAAGTTCAGCACCATACCATATTCATCCAATTCCCCAGCTAGGGAGATGAACAAGACATAGTTATGTCCGTGTCCCGGAAATCTAGAGCCAGCACCAAATTTCTCAATATTCTCGGCTTCACTCAGTTCTGGCAACCAATAGCGATGACTTGCTGAAAACTGGGCGCGGCGATTAACAATACATGGCATGAGTATACTATGAGCAGAATTTAAAATTTCTTAACCTTTTTCTGTTTCCAGCATAAACTAATTTCTTAGTCATTGGGCATTGGGCAATAACTATGTAACAGACGCTTGTGCTTCACAGTGTAATCCCGTAGCTATGCGGAATAGTTCTTGACCTGTGTGTAAATAACGCTCATCGTAATTCAAAGGAAAGTAACCTAATTCATCGAGTCCATCTGCTACTTGATTGAGGCTGTAGTAAAGATGAGCCGCCGTTCTTGCTAAACTAGGCGGATTCGGCAGGGAGCGAAAAGTAATTTGTGCCTGCTTGAGATCATCTCGACAGGCTTGTAAGTATTCCTGAAATTCATCTAACAACTCATCATCAAAGGGATCAGCCGCTAATTGATCCATTTGTTCTTCTAACGAATAGAGAATGTTACAAAGTAAGCGATTAACTGGTTGGTAAACTTGGCGCAGCCATTCTTCAACTTGCTCATCAACATCCCGTCCAGTTTTTCGTCTTGTCTGGTAATGTTTTTGTGCTGATGCTGTACGCTGTTGGCGATCGCTATTTAATTTTTGAGGGTCATCTTGCAGTTCTTGGTCATAATTGCGGCGATTTTGGTTATCGCCTAAGACCTCATAAGCTGCATTGATGCGGATAATTTGCTCGCGATCGGCTGTTTCCTGATTACTGTCAGGATGAAACAACTTAACCAAGCGGCGATAAGCTTGCTTAATCTCCGCAAGGCTTGCACTTGGACTAACTTTGAGAGTTTCGTAATGGTTAGAAACGTGCTGAGAATTGACCATTAATTCAATGTAGCGTTAACTAACGCTAGCGGCTAACCTTGCCTCTAAGTCTTGGAACAACGGTGTACTTAAATACCTCTCACCAAAACTGGGCTGAATCATCACAATTAAACGTCCTTTGTTTTCTTGACGTTGGCCAAGACGAATTGCTGCACATAAAGCGGCTCCACTGGATATACCAGATAGTAGCCCTTCTTCTTTTGCCAAACGCCGACTGTAGGCGATCGCTTCTTCATCGGTGACGGTAATCACTTCATCAATCAATTTTATCTTTAATACTTGAGGAATAAACCCAGCGCCAATCCCCTGAATTTTGTGGGGGCCAGGTCGTCCCCCAGATAAAACTGGGCTATTGGCTGGTTCAACTGCGATCGCTTTAGAACTAGGCTTGCGTGCTTTAATCACTTCTGCTACACCACTGATCGTACCACCTGTACCCACTCCTGCCACGATTATATCTACCTGTCCATCAGTATCTTCCCAGATTTCCTCTGCTGTAGTTTCCCGATGCACTTTTGCATTGGCTGGATTGCGGAACTGCTGCAACATATAAGTATTTGGTGTGTTATTAACTATTTGCTGCGCCCTCTGAATTGCTCCACTCATACCTTCCATTCCTGGCGTTAGTTCCAGTTCTGCTCCATAAGCCCGCAACATTGCTCGTCGTTCCGCACTCATCGTTTCTGGCATTGTCAAAATTAATCGATAACCCTTAGCTGCTGCTGCCATTGCTAGGGCAATTCCTGTGTTTCCAGAGGTGGGTTCTACCAATATTGTCTTCCCAGGAGTAATTAATCCGTCTTCCTCTGCGGCGTTAATCATACTCACCCCAATTCGGTCTTTAACTGATGCCGAGGGATTCATACTTTCCAACTTCACTACAATTTCCGCAACACATCCTTCTGTTTGAGGAATACGGTTCAACTGCACTAGAGGTGTACGACCAACCAGTTCTGTAATGTTACGAGCTATTCGCATAATTTAGTCCTTAGTTATTAGTTATTAAACAAGTGGGTATTAATAATTAAAGGGTCGTAGTAAGCGGCTTCAGCCCTATTTTCAGGGAGAAAGCCGCTTACTACGAGCTAGCTTAATTATATTTACATTGCATAACATAGTTTGATTTATTCCTACCCACTTACTTCGTTATTAGTCAAGAGTCATTAGTCATTAACCAATGACCAATGACTCTTGACTAAATGTAGTACATGATATCCAACTGCCGCCGCGAATCTCGTTTTTCACAAAGATCCTGGAGCGTATATTTTTGCAACACTGAATTTGCCGCGCGACTTGCTTCTTGCCAAATTTCTTCTATAACCGAACTGTCTAGCGTTTTGGGATTAAGATTTTCTTGACCAGTGCCCACCTCCAAGCCTTCTAAACATTCTAAAATCTCAAAAACGATGATTTTCCGTGGTTCTCGCGTTAACAGATAGCCACCTTTTGATCCGCGCTGACTCTTGACTATACCGCCACGCCTCAAGGTTGCTAGTAGCTGTTCTAGATAGCGATCGGGTATATTTTGTTGTGCTGCAATTTGTCGAATTTGCAGCGGTTCGCCGCTTTCGTAATGAGCGGCCATTTCTAATAAGGCGAGAATTGCGTATTCCGATTTACAAGATAGTTCCACAAGCAGCAATAAGTTAGGGGTTAGGAATTAGGAGTTAGGAGTTAAGAGTTAGGAGTCATTTAATTTGGATTTTAGACTTCGGCGTGAGCGCTCAGTCGAACGCTTTTTCCTTCAATCTAAAATTGCCAGAGTTAGGATATTACACATTGTGTAACTTTATACCGCCAACCTAAATCATAAAAAGTTGCTCACGGCGTAACCCGCATTTCTCACTCTTCAGTAGGGGCGGGTTAACAGATATGATCCATCATTCATGAATGTCTCGCTTAACCCGCCCCTACGACCTCTGCACCTCGGTTTGATAAATCTGGTGAGAAATCCGGGGTAAGTCACTTGTAGAGGGGGCATTACTAATGACTACCCTACTCTGGTCTATTCATAATAAAAACCACCATAACTCACAACTTCTAACTCACAACTCCTAACTTTTATAGTATACTCCGGTTAACTACTGGGGTTTATCCATTGCTGCTACTGAAAACAAAAAGGGAGCATCTCAACGAAAGCAAAAATACCAGGCGATTAGAAAGATACTGTTGGCGAATTGATCGGGGGTCTAACCGATCATTGCAATTGCTCTTGATTTTAGTCCGTTTCAACGGACAGTAGCTCTTAGCCCGAAATTTATTTCAGGGCGGGAAAGCAACGCCAAGCCAAGGTTTTAGGGGTGAGGGGTCTAACCCATCAAGAGTTGACCAACAGTGTCTTAGAAATCGCGGCTGCACAAACTTTCGTCCGCACTTCTCTACGAGATGCTGCGCGTAGCTTGCTTCCACGAAGTGGTACGACAGGCTCAGTGACCACCTACGCAGACTCAAAGAATTTGAAACCCACCTCCGTGGGTAAAGTCTCGTATAGCCGCGTTCGCCCTTGGCGTGCCGGAGGCATCATTTCATCAGGGCAAGGTGTGTTTTTACACTCATTGAGATTGAGATGCTCCCAAACAAAAAGCCCCGCCGTCAGGCGGGGAGAAATAGATTTAAAAATTGTTAGTGGATAGTCAACACTCTAGAAGGTGAAAGTTGTTCTGAGTGTACCGATAATTGCATCGTCATTATTGCTGTTTTGACCAGGAGAGGTCAACCAAATTACACCAGGGGTGATTGAGATGTTATCTGATACACGATACTTGTAGAAGCCTTCAAAGTGATATGGTACATTGTTACCAACAAAACCTGGTCGGTTAAAGGAATAGGGTTCTGCACCAGCGAAGATACCTAGAACGTTACCTTTTTTACCGAGATCAGGTAAGGCTACTCCAAGACCATAACTCCAAGCGTTAAAATCATCATTTGCACCGAAGCCAGTGACCTGGTGGTAAGAGACGAAGCCACTAACTGATAGTTTGTCGCTGGGTCTAAAGGCTGCCTCAACACCGTAGGAATTGCTGGAACCTGCATTTAGTAAAGTGTTAGCTTGATTAGTACCTACTGCTGGTCCAATTCCGTTTACCGCAGTTGAGTTGAACAACGAACCACCACCGGCATTATACCCGTGGACGTAAGTAGCAGCTAAAGCCACGCGATCGCCAACACTAAAGTTCAACTGTCCTAAAGCAGCATAACTCCCGTTTGTCAGACCTTGATTAAGACCAGGATTATTAGCATTCGATGCCAAGTAACCCGCAGTGATTGAGCTATTTCCCAGAATGCCACCACCTTTACCAAGAGGTACATTCAGCGCTATACCTGCACCACCACCAATCCGATAGATGGGACTTTCAGAAGCAAAGGTAGATAAAGCACCGTTACCACCGTCAGTTTTATCGAAAAAGTAAGGGTTGTTGACAGCAGCATACTGGCTATGCTGTCCACCACTAGCTGCAATGTAAACGTTGGCTGGGCCAATGGGAACTTCATAGGTCAAGCGGTCTATACTGACAGAGTTGCCACCGTTGCCAGTACCAATTTGAAATGTTTGTGTGCCTTCAGCACCAGCGTTACCATTTGCCAGTGTAAAAGCTTGTGCATTACCGGCTGCTAGACGGGTATGTAAAACGTCTCTACCCGTGAAACTGGTTTGCAGGTCTAAACGTACCCGATCTTGGAAGACAGTATTATTATTGTTACCATTGGTACCACCAAACGCATCTGTAACACCAAAAATGGCTTCACCGACTAGTTTTGTAGTAGTGGAGAACTGATGAGCTTCCAATTCAGCAGTCCGCGCTTCTAGGGAATCTACGCGACCGCGTAGAGTTGCCAATTCTGCGGAAAATTCTTCTTGTAACCGCTGCAAGGTAGCTAAATCTTGTTTAGTCACCAAGTCAGCTGTTGCTGTGGCAATCAATTCGTTAACCCGATCCAAACAGGCATTCAAACCAGCGGCAAATTCATAACGGGTTAAAGCACGATTACCGCGATAAGTAGCATTCGGATAACCTGCAATACAACCATAACGCTCAACCAAGGACTGCAATGCTTGGAATGCCCAGTCGGTGGGTTGTACGTCAGAAAATTGAGAAACTGATGTTACTTGAGACTGAGAGTTATTTTGGTTGCCTTCGTTACTGTAGCGATTAACTTGATCTATCGTTGTTTGAGCCAATACTTCTGGCTGTTGGGCAACTTCAGTTACACCTGTTTGTTTAGCTGGTGACACTTGAGTGGTTGCACTTGGAGCCGCAATTGCTGTTGCCGAAACTAGCAATGTTGCTCCCAAAACTGCTGGGCTAACCACTAAGGATTTCCACAATAGATTAGACATCTTTACTTTACTCCTCACACCTTGTTTAGATAATTGGTTTCGTTACACCTACATTCTCAAAAATGCGACATCTTATTGAAACCTGTGGATGAGGCATAGTTGCCATTACTACAATTTTAGTTTTTGCAAAGCTAATAAACGATTAACTTGGGGTTAAAAACTTATGTGATTAACTTATGCAAAAACATATCTTCATATCATAACATTATAAAACATCTGATCTAGATGGCAAGATTGGAGCGATCGCCTTAATAACTGTCACACCTACTGATCTAAATATCTAAGCAGGGAGTAGTGTTTAGGTCATTCGCTCCCTACTGCTGATTACGCAATGTCAATTTAATTGGCTGATAATAAGCGGCTCTAGCCCTGAGAATCAGGTTGGAGTCGCTTACTACGAGCCTTTAATTATTCACGCTTACCAACTTAGTCTGTGTTGCGGTGACTTCTAGTCGCCTGGTGCAACATATCAAAAGAAATCACTTAGTACAGCTTTGCGTAAAATCGTAGCGTTTTTAAACGCAGAGGGACACAGATGTTTGCCAAATTTCTTCGCTACGAATTAATGAAATGCTGTACTTAGTTGATTTGGGAAATCGCCCGCGCTACATCAAAGTCTGGCTGCGTCAACCCACCTGCATCATGTGTTGTGAGTGTAATCTTCACTTTGTTGTAGGAAATCTCTATATCTGGATGATGTCCTGCTGACTCAGCCGGCTCTACTAGTTTATTGACAAACCCAATTGCTTCAATAAAATCTTTGAATGTGCGGGTAATCTGCAACTTGGAGTCTTCAACAGTCCAATCTGTCAAAACCTTAGCCTGTTCTTGAATTTCCGCTTCGGTAAGTAGTTGTGCCATATCAAAAAATTCCTAGTTATATATTGATTGGTTACATTTTGCATCTGACATCAGTTACTCGCAAACTGCTGTAAATCAAACTTGGTAGATAGACACTATTGCTCACATCTGATCAGACCCCAAGGTTTGATGTAAGATATTTTTCTTTTTAAAAAAACTTAATTCGTTAGGTTTGCTTGCCGCAGGCATCGCTATCTAAGTTTTCAAAAGCAACCAATAAAAGTCACCTATAAAAAACTATCCGCCCTAACTTAAGATCGGATGATCTAAGTAAGAGCGGTCTAGCGGGTCTTCAGGTTGCAACCAGACTGCCGGAAGGAACTCCGAGCTTGCCTAGCTACTTGAGCTAACTTAGTATCTCAAAGATGACTAAGGCTAACTTTTAGAGAACAGCCCCGGCACACAGCCGGCTAACTGCAACCTGATGACCCATGCATTTACTACTTTCTATCATGGGCATCACCTCCTTATTGCCTAAGCGGTCTTAGTTTTCAAAGGGCAGAGTATTTACTCCGGGTTTATAACCTTCACCTAACATAACATATAAATTTAGAGATATTAAGCATATACAAAAAAATCTCTCACCTTTTGGTGAGAGACAACTAGAGAATGGGGAATATTGACACTTTCTTGGGTTGTTACAAAGAGATTATTTCATCTCGGTGGTGTCAATTTTCAGCAACCATAACCCTAATTCAGAACATAAGTTCGGATTTTAATTTTTAGAGAGCGTTACCGCGAGGTAGAACTTCCTCAGGGAATACAAATTGTTCGTGGGGTTGATCTTGAGGAGCCATCCAAGCGCGGATACCCTCGTTCAGCAAAATGTTTTTGGTATAGAAGGT
>NZ_JBALDZ010000166.1:0-45609 GCF_036917155.1 Nostoc sp.
CGATGGCGAGGCAACTTTACTATCACTAATTTTTTACCGATGGTAGGTGTAATATCAGCTTACCTGCTTTGTATACCAATTAGATAGCTAGGGGTGGTAGCTCTTGAACTATCCACTGATTGAAGACCACTAAATCAAAAACTCAGTGGATAGTTTGTACCCATTCTCTATTTATGAATTAATAATTATTCGGTCATCAAGTCTATTTGTGTCGCTTTTGATGCCACTGCCACGCATGAGCGACAATATCTTGAATGGATGGATAATTCGGTTGCCAGCCTAAGATTGTTCTGGCTTTCTCACTGGTGCCAATGAGAATTGGGGGATCGCCAGGACGGCGATCGCGTTCTTCTACTGATATGGAAATTCCTGTCACCTCTTCGACGGCGGCAATGACTTCTCTGACAGAGAAGCCGCTGCCATTACCTAAATTAAAAACTTCGCTATCGCTACCTTTTAATAAATATTCCAATCCCAAAATATGGGCATCTGCTAAATCGTTAACATGAATATAATCACGAATACAAGTACCATCGGGCGTGGGGTAATCGGTGCCGAAAATTGAGATCGATTCTCGTTTGCCTAAAGCTGTCATCAGCACCAAGGGAATCAAATGGGTTTCTGGATTATGATCCTCGCCGAGTAAGCCACTGGGATTAGCACCAGCCGCATTAAAATAGCGGAAACGCACTGATTGCAAACCGTAAGCGACATCAAAATCAGAGAGAATCCGCTCTACCATCAGCTTTGTAGCGCCATAGGGATTAATCGGATTTTGGGGATGGTTTTCGGGAATGGGCACGAATTCTGGTACGCCGTAGGTGGCACAGGTAGAAGAAAAGACAAATTTCTTTACAGATGCCGTCAGCATCGCTTCTAACAAGGTCAAAGTACCAAGGACGTTATTGTTGTAATATTTTGCCGGGTCAGTTACCGATTCTCCTACGTAGGCATAAGCAGAAAAGTGCATCACAGCGGCAATATCGTGGGTTTTAAATAGGCGATCGAGCAAGGCGCGATCGCCTGTATCCCCTACTATCAGTTCTACCTGTAAAACCCTTTCTACCAGGTCGCGATGCCCATAGACCAGATTATCAAGGATGACAACGTTATAACCCGCTTGCTTCAAAGCAAGCACCGTATGGGAACCAATATATCCAGCTCCCCCCGTTACCAAAATGCTAGGCTTTCCAGGCGACATAGTTTTTCCTTTGAAGTGGGTTATTCAATTAATTTAGTTTACCGGTACTAGATTACTCTTCTGGAAAATTATAAATAATAGACGCAGTGTCAAAAAATTGCACTAAAATCACTACGACGGTAGTCTTTGGGTGTGAGGTTTGAGATATTTTAAGTCAAACAGTGCGATTACAATTTGACAATCAAATAAATCCATTTCCCGAAACCTCTAGGTTGACCCTTACGGGTGATGCTGCTAGCGTTGCTATGGCTAAGAAGTCGCCAGTTGTTTTATTCAGGGAAATCATGCACGGCAGTCCCAACAGGGGAGTCACTACGTTCATTACCGGGGTTCCCCCCGTTGAAGAACTAGCGTGGAAACCCCGATCAAAACGGGCTGCCTCATCACCACACTGGCTCACCGCACCAGAAAATTTGAGAGTTAATCTATGTTTCTATTGCTAAGCCGGGTACTGCTGTGGCTGCTGATTGGCACTATCGTATATTCTCTGTTCCAGCGATTTTATCCCTCTGGAACTTTTGTTGGGCGATTAATCTTAGTCGTTATCTTGGTAATCGTAGCCCTATCATTTCTTAACCCCAGTGAACCAGCTGTGGCGTCGTTATGGAGGATGCTGTCTTTTCCACTTAAGCCTCTAGGAGCCTCTGTTTTGCTGATGATTCTTGCAGCTCAGAAAATCAAAGGAGGTGGGATAGAAAAACCAGGAGGATTCTTGCTCGGTTGGGCACTGACGATTTTGCTGTTGGCAAGTACACCAGCGGTCGCCTATTTCCTTTATCGCGCACCTCTAGGAGCAATGGCAGGTCAAAATTATGTAGCAACTGCTACACCAACATCTGGGACACTAGTGGCGTTAGGGCAACCAAGCACCACAGCGAACATCTCAGATGTGATGGGGGACAGCATTCTTTCTTATAATTTGAAAGTGCCTCCCTACCTCTTACAAGGAAATCCTCAAGATATTCGCACACGGGGTTTACGACTTGAAGACTTTGTACCAAATGCAGAAACGTTGCAATTGACAACCAGAACTTGGGAAAGTTATCTCGTTGAAATTTACAGGTTCTTGCGTGTTCAGCGGTCATAAAGTAAAAAAGAAATACTAAAAAGACCCCAATGCCACGCTTTAGTAACGCTACCCAGAATTCGGAATTACGAATTTGCAAGGGTTTCATTAAACTAAAGACTGGGGATTGAGAAAATTTAAATAGGGATTCAGACCCCCATTCTTTCCCAATCCCCAGTCCCCAATCCCCAGTCCCCAATCCCCTACATAGCTGCCTTCTTAGACTAGCAGTTAATCTAGGATGATAAAGTTGCAAAATTGCTTTAATGGCAAAATCTCGACGACTCGCTAAACTCAGTGCTTACTTAAGACCCCATTGGCAGGAGGCGTCCTTAGGCATTCTCGCTTTGTTGTCTGTCAATGCACTGGGCGTTTATATCCCTTGGTTGATTCGTGCTGGTGTTGACAAGCTCTCAACAACCTTCAACTGGAACCAAATATTACATTATGTAGTAATCATTGTCTTACTCAGTTCGGCGATGTGGCTAATGCGGATGGCATCACGCATTTGGCTATTTGGTGTGGGGCGTCAAGTGGAATTTGATCTCAAACAACGGATTTTTGAACACTTACTCAAGCTGGAGCCTGCTTATTTTACCAGTAATACTGCTGGCGATTTGATTAGTCGGGCTACCAGTGATGTGGACAATATCAAGCGGTTGTTGGGTTTTGCGGTCTTGAGTTTGGCAAATACAGCCTTTGCTTATGCCCTGACACTGCCAGTCATGCTGGCGATTAGTGTGGATCTCACACTAGCCTCCCTGGCAGTGTACCCTTTTATGTTCTTGTTGGTGAGTCTGTTTAGCACTCGCTTACGTAAACAACAAGCAACAGTCCAAGAGCAACTCTCTGACATTAGCGAACTCATTCAGGAGGATATCAGTGGCATTGCCTTAATTAAAATCTATGCCCAAGAAGCAAACGAGCGTCGAGCTTTTGCCAAGAAAAATCAGCAGCTATTGACTGCTAACCTGGAACTGGCAAAAATCCGAAATACACTGTTTCCGCTAATTGGCGGTCTAGCTAATATCAGTTCACTGATCATCATCTGGCTAGGGACAGCGCGGATGTCTTCTGGGACGCTTGAGGTTGGCGACTTTTTAGCATTGCTAATTTATGTAGAGCGTTTGGCCTTCCCCACGGCCATTTTAGGATTCACAATTACTGCCTACCAACGGGGTGAAGTTAGTATTGATAGGCTGGAATCTATTCTCTCTGTCACTCCGAAAATTAAAGATACAGCCGATGCCATACATCTGCCGATGGCTGAACTGAAAGGGGAACTGACAGCGAAAAATCTCACTTACAATTACCCTGGTTCAACTACTCCAGCTTTAGCAAATGTGAACTTTACCATTGCTGCTGGAGAAACTGTCGCTATTGTTGGGGCGATTGGTTCGGGGAAATCAACTTTGGCCAATGCTTTGCCCCGCTTGTTAGATATTGAATCAGGACAATTGTTTTTAGATGGGATGGATATTACTAAGATTGCTTTGGCAGATTTACGAGGTGCGATCGCCTACGTTCCTCAAGATAGCTTTCTATTTAGTACTACAATCAAAAATAATATCCGCTACGGCGATCCAGTTAGCGAACAAGAGCAGGTAGAATCTGTTGCTAAACTTGCCCAAATTGAATCAGAAATTCACAATTTTCCCCAGCAATATGAAACTATTGTTGGTGAACGCGGTATTACTCTTTCTGGCGGTCAACGCCAAAGGACTGCTTTAGCTAGGGCTATGCTGGTCAATGCTCCAGTGTTAATTTTGGATGATGCCCTCTCTAGTGTAGATAATCAAACAGCCACGCAAATCCTCAAAAATCTCTCCGATGGGACTGGACGTAAAACAGTAATTTTTATCACGCATCAATTATCAGCAGCAGCAGTTGCTAACCGAATTTTTGTGATGGAAAAGGGAAAAATTGTACAGATAGGCAATCACTTAGAACTTGTAAAACAACAGGGTTTATATAGAACTTTGTGGAGCCAACATCAAGTTGAGGAATTACTGCACTAGTACCGCAGGGCGGAGTTAAAAATTAAAAATTAAAAATGAATACAGCGTAAGCGTTTCATTGATTTTGAATGGTGAGGCAGTCCGGTCTTGGGGGTTTCCCCCATGAGGAACTGCCGAACCCGAAGGGGTGGTTTATTTCCGCCGTGTTGTACTAGTACAGTCTTAAGCATTAAGGACAATTTTTTATACGGCGTGTATAATTTGTCAACTATTAAATGATAAATTACCTCGTTTGGCGATGTATGCTGGAACTTTTGCAAAATTTTTTGACTGAGAGTTCATTTATTCCACATGGACATTGTTATCTCTGGAAGCCGAGTTTAGTGTGGCTAAATATCATCTCAGATTCTCTGATTGCTTTGGTGTATTATTCTATCCCCATCATCCTGATTTACTTTGTCCACAAGCGAAAGGATTTCCCCTTCAAATGGATACTTTTATTATTTGGAGCTTTTATCATCTCTTGTGGTACAACCCATGTAATGGATGTATGGACGCTTTGGCATCCAACTTACTGGTTATCCAGCTTCATCAAATTTATTACGGCTATTATCTCACTATATACAGCGATCGCACTGTTACCCATCATTCCCCAAGCTCTGGCTTTACCGAGTCCTGCACAACTAGAAACAGCTAACTGCAAACTCAAACTGACCTTAAAGGAACTTGAAAATACCCAATCTCAACTGATTCAAACTGAAAAAATGTCTTCATTAGGGCAATTAGTTGCCGGTATTGCCCATGAAATTAATAATCCTGTGAATTTTATTGACGGTAATATCGTTATTATTAATGAATATATTAAAAACTTACTCAATTTGATTACGCTTTATCAGAAATGCGATTACCATTTACTATCAGAAATTAAAGCTTATACCGAAGAAATTGAACTTGATTTTATTAAAGAAGACTTACCAAAAATCTTATCTTCCATAAATTTGGGAACCCAGCGCATTTCCAACCTAGTTTTATCCTTGCGTAACTTCTCACGGCTAGATGAAGCAGAAAAAAAAGTAGTTGATATCCACGAAGGTCTTGATAGCACTCTCTTAATTTTGCAAAATCGCTTGGAAGGCGAAGGAAATCATCCAGATATTCAAGTGATCAAAGAATATGGCAATTTGCCTAAAGTCGAGTGCTATGCTGGACAACTCAATCAAGCATTTATGAATATCCTGAATAATTCTATTGATACTTTGAGAGAATCAATAATTGGTTGCGATCTGTTAGCGGTCAATGTAAAAAAAACTGGCAACCAACAACCGATAAATAACAATCCCCAGATTCGCATTTGCACTGAGGTTTTAGACACGAATAAAGTGATAGTTCGGATTGCTGATAATGGCTGCGGTATGACAGAAGCAGTAAAGCAAAAAATTTTTGACCCGTTTTTTACAACTAAACCTGTTGGTTCAGGTACAGGTTTAGGAATGTCGATTAGCTACCAAATTATTAATAAACATGGTGGTAAACTCAAGTGTATTTCTGCACCGCTTCAAGGCGCAGAGTTCATCATTGAGATTCCGATTCCGATTAAGTCTGTTTGAAAAGTCTAATTTATTACTCACCAAGCGACTGGAAGTCGCGGCTACATAAACAAAACCCACCTCCGTGGGTTAAAAATCCTTGATTTTCTCTTAGTCCACCCCAGTGGACTAAGTTTTGTGTAGTAGCGAATTCTATGAGACTGTTGGTCAATTCACGGTGGGTTTGACCCCTCACCCCTAAAACATTGGTTTGGCGTTGCTTTCCCGCCCTGAAATAAATTTCGGGCTAATCGCTCAAGTCCGTTGAAACGGACCCAAATCAGAGTAATGAGGAATGATGGGTTAGACCCTCTATTAATTCGCCAACAGTCTCATTCTATTCGCCTAATACTTTTCTGACTACGTTAGTTTTTTGGAATAGGTGGGTAGTATAGATTACCGAAAAAACTAATTTGGCCTATAGTGATGTTCAAGACTAAATTATCAGAATCCTCTGTCTCAAAGGAACTTTATACCTCGAAGTTAATGCATCGCCATATTGGAGCGATCGCAGCTTTAATTTTAATTAGCTTACTGAGTTCATTGAGTGGTACATCAGTTGACCATAGCATCTCTAACGGCTGGGAAGGCTTTCTCTGGGGATTGGCAGATCCAGTAATTAGCTTAAATTGTTTAGTTGGTATTGTTGCAATTGGCTTACTCTCATCTGTGTTTATTCGTGGCGCTGCGATCGCGGGATGTTTTATCTTCGCAACAGTTTTGGGCATTGTAATTCATTTATTGCAGCTAAATTTACCAGGCATAGAAATAGCGTTCGCTGAAAGCGTTGGCGCAGCCATCGCAATTTCTACCATTGTTCTTGGTACTATGCTGATCGTGCCAAATCAACCAAACTTGATGGTGCTTGCTCTGGTGGGCATCAGCGCTGGTTTATTTCAGGGTTACGCTGATGCTGAATCTATGATTGGGGTAGGAATAATACCAGTAATTGCATATATACTAGGCATTACCTTAACTCTGTTTGCGGTTGCGATGAGTGCTAGAGAAATTGGTGTGGCAATGGGTATGGGAGAAATCAACCGAACTTTACCCTGGAAAATGAGCATTGCTGGCTTCGCTTTGTGTGCGATCGGCATCGTGTTTTTGAGCAATTCGATCATTTAAACCACATATTTCAATTCAGTGGAATATATTAGACATCTCCAGAAAGTAAATATGCGTTATCCAGAGTCCTTGTAGAGACGTAGCAGTGCTACGTCTCTACATTCATTTTCGGAGATGTCTATTCATTCTTGGGGGCGCACACCTATTCGACTGATATCTTTCTTGCTCGGTCGTGGCTGGCAGAAGGGAAAAGTATTGAACCCCTTTCCCTTTTCTATATCCGTAAAAAGTCATGTAATCTTCTTACCGTAAGCATAAATAAAGTAGTTTTCTGTTATCTTCACTTCGGCTTTAAAGTGAGCGCTCACCAATTCATTATCCAATTCATCTGGTTCATAGAAAATCTTGACGATCTGAAATTTCTGACCATCATTTAATTTACGAACCTTATAAATACTTTCGTCGTTCTTAAGAATATGGTCTTTTGCAGTAGAGGTTGGTTCAAAGCGAGAATCAATGATAAATATCTCACCTCCAGCGCGAACAGAGTGAGAAACTTTCTGGAGAAACGAATTGAGTCTTATCGGAGGAACGTGAGAGAGCCAGAAAGAAAAAAACACTAAATCGTATTGCTGATAGGGTTCCCAAGTGAATAAATCCCATTGCTGATAATTAACTTTGGGAGATTGAAGTTTTTGTTGATTAATCTCAATGACTTCAGAAACGGCATCGATTGCTGTAATTTGCTGACCAATTTGTAAAAGTTCTTGTGTCCAGATTCCTGTACCACAGGCGAGTTCTAAGATGTGTTTGACTGGCTCAATTTGGTGTAAGGCGGTTTTGACGATAGCTAATTCATCAAACCAGCGTTGATTGAGTTCTTTACCACGATCGTAACGACCAGTTCGATAAAACCACTGCTCGTATTCGTTAGCTCTGGCGCGATAGTATTCAATTTGTTGTTGAATCACATCATTTGTCATGGTGTATCTCTTTGCCAAATGAACGATGAATTGATTTATGTAGTTACAATTTGATACTTAACTACTTGAAGTAATATAGGAATCCTATTTGATTCCTGAAAAAATCTAAGTATAAGTATATGTAGTAGTGTGACAAGGCTAAAATGTTGTAAAAATTGTAGGTTGGGTGGAGGCTTTGCCAAAGCCAACATCCTGATATATGTTGGGTTGCGCTCCGCTCCACCCAACCTACGTCTAATGCACTATTTTTTTGCTTTCATACCCTACGTGTATTTCAACAATCAAATATGATTCCTATATAAGAATTTTTAATATTAAGACCAGCCTCTAAATATTGACAAATTTTCCCCCTATCGTCATTAGATTGTCAGTGGCAGTGATGATGAACCATTCATATTTGGGATGCAACTACTGGTGACTGTCTGCGGGTAATTTAGTATAAACTGTGTGCAGGGCTGAACATCACAGGTGTAACAGGGCTGGCACCTGTACAACGCATAGCATTAAAACTAATGGGAGCGATTGAATAAGCTGATGCACCTCTGCGCTAATCTAAAGGCTATATCTAAATAAAGGCTTATGACACCTGAAGAGATTGCGGATACGCTCACAGAATTATTTGGCACATCGGCTGTTGCTGGCATTGCTCCTGGATCGTGGCAAGTAGACACTTCTACTTTTCGGCTGTTGGTGCTGCTTTCCGAAGATAATACTTGGCTGCGAGTTTTACTGCCTATTGTGCCCATCCAAGAAGCCCAGCCATTTTTAGAACAGTTCCTAGAAGCTAACTTCGATGATACTCAAGAAGTACGTTACGCTTTGTATGAAGGGGTAATTTGGGGGGTGTTTCAACATCACAGTGGCACTTTAGTCAGTGCAGATTTGTCCAATGCAATTAACCGACTTGCATCTCTCTATCAAGCCAGATTAGATAATGTCTTTAATCGACTAATTGAAAGCCGCATCCGGCAAATTATTCAGGCAGCAAAACAGCAAGGACAATCTCTGCAAGCTACTATGCAAACCTTAGAACGCTTTTATGCAGAAGGAATGATGGGCGAAATAGACTCATCTGCAAAAGGACGAGAAGAAGTCCTAACTGCTTGGCGGCATCAGTTAGAACGTCTATGGAATGAAGGTTAATTTCCATTTTTCAGTTTTCATATTAAACCAATTTACAGATATATTTATCTATCATGGATATCATTGAAATCCTCAAAGAAGACTATCAAAGATTCCCAGTAAATCAAACTTATAATATTTATGCTCCAGAAGTTTATTTTCAAGACCCGCTGAATAAATTTCGTGGTGTTAAACGTTACAAAGAAATGATTAATTTTATCCAAACTTGGTTTTTAAATCCCAAGATGGATGTACATAATATTCAACGTTTAGGAGACACAATCAAAACTGAGTGGACACTCAGTTGGAATACTCCTCTCCCTTGGAAGCCAAGGATCTCTATTCCTGGTTGGAGTGAATTAGGTCTTAATTCTGATGGTTTGATTGTCTCCCATATAGATTATTGGAACTGTTCACGCCTAGATGTGGTAAAGCAACATTTATTTCCTTCAAAAAGTTGATTATCGAGGAAGGGTTTAAGACCCCTAGCCCTTTCAAGGTGACTCGTAAAATCTCTGTTTTTCTCTCTGCGCCGCGCCAGTTGCTTCTCCCTTGGCGCTAGCCTCTCCCTTTGGGAGAAGGGGAGACGCTGCGCGTAGCAAGATCCCCGCAGGGGTACAAGTCGGGGAACCGCAAGGGCGCACTGGCAACTCTTTGCCTCTGCTGTTTAAAAGTAATTTATTTCACCACTCCAGACGCAGAGAACACAGAGTTAAGAGATTAAAGAGGAATTTTTTGAGCAAAATTTTTACTCACCTTGAAAGGGCTATGTTTAAGACCTCACTGAACTCTCGTTCAGGGCTGCCACTAATTCAAGGAATTTTTTCGAGTTTGAGAGATGAATTAGAGTCAGGCAAAATTGGCGGTGATTTGCTGATTGACAGTCTCAAAACGACATTAGCAATTCACCTTTTACGGAACTATTGCAGCACGCAACCAAAGCTTTCTAGTTATTCAGATGGATTATCTCAAGGAACGTTGCAAAAAATTACAGCCTATATTCATGACTATCTCTATCAGGACTTGAAGTTGATTGAATTGAGTGCGATCGCACAACTCAGTCCCTACTATTTTCTACGTCTGTTTAAGCAACGGATGGGAATCACACCCCACCAATACATCCTACAACGCCGAATTGAGAAGGCAAAACATTTGTTAAAGCAAAGCAATCTGAGCATTGCGGATATTGCGACGCAAACAGGTTTTTCCGATCAAAGCCATTTGACAAGATGCTTTAAACGCCAGGTTGGTGTCACACCAAAAGAACTCCTACAAGAGCGATCGCAATAATATACTAAAATCCCGCAGCTTTCTTCTAGAATCCTCAATTACTAGTTTTTAAGCTAAGTAAGTCGGTGAGAAAAATTCAATGTATATGAAGAAATATAAATTAGCTGTAGGGTGTGTTATGCCTTATAGCAACGCACTTGGGATTGTTGACGGTGCGTTGCGCTCTGCAACAACACACCCTACATTAAAATTCCTTAACATAGCTAGAAATATTAGCACCGACTTACTTATTAACAACAGATTCTATCGGAGAAAGAAGATGCCAATTGAACAAACCGAGGTGTTAATTTCCACACCAGATGGACAGATGCCCGCTGTTTTGTTTACACCAACTCATCCTGACCGTCAGTCTGCCATTCTACTGCTGATGGAGGCATTTGGCTTAACGTCACATATCCAAGATGTAGCAGCCCGAATCGCCCATGAAGGATATGTAGTAATCATCCCTGATCTATACTACCGCGAGTTGCCCCACAACAAAGTTGATTCTTTAAATAAGCTGCCAAATGCTTTAATTAAAGCTCGGATAGCAGCAAAAATTAGTCAGCAAGAACTTGCTGATATATTAGGAATTGATGAACAAAGAGTTTATGAGTATGAGGATACAGATTATCAATGTGCCAGTTTTGTAGAAATTCTCGAAGTCACCACCGCTTTGGGTGTGGAATTTGAAATTGCAACTGTGCAAGTAGATTTTGCAGAAATAGAAGCAGTTAAAAAAAGTGTGGACAAATGGCGCAAAGAAAAACTGAATATTAAAACTAGAGCCTCATAAGTATGGCTGTAAAATTGGGATACAGTAGGCGATGTCTAAGGGCGGGCTACGCCGGGAGCCGATGGTGTTCGAGATGGTATCCTCGCCTATGTTGGTAAAATTGGCAATGCTAAATTATGACAACCAAACAAGCAATTTTTGAAGCGATTGAACAACTGCCATCCCAGCACCAAGAAGACGTGTTGCGGTATGTTCAACAGCTTGCACGTACTCAGAAATCACCAGATACCAACCCCCCCAATTCCAGTAGCGACCCTCTGGCAAACTTCATTGGTGCAGTATCGAAAGGCTCCCTAGCTGCCAACTTAGACTCGGAACTCTATGGCGACTAAGTGCTGAACTGGTCAAATGTACGTGCGCGGTGTGGTTAAAAGTAGCTATTTACGGGTGCATCATGGAGACAAACTATACATTCAAATTCAATTCTGACACTGCCTTATCAGCCCTGAAAGCTGGTAAATACGACCCGCTCAACTTCTACGAGGCGCGTTTAGACCTGTTCAACCTCTCCGTAATGGCAGACTACGATCAGCTGATTTGCCTACCCACACTAACTGCCATCGACAAATACTGGTATCAGATTGAAACAGCCCGAAAAGTACTTAGACAACTGGGTGGACGCGCATTACTAGCCGATGAAGTCGGATTGGGCAAAACCATTGAGGCGGGACTAATCATAGCCGAGTACTTAGCAAGGGGTATGGTGCAGTCTATGCTGGTGTTAACTCCCGCATCCCTAGTTTCCCAGTGGCAATCAGAGTTAAGTGACAAATTTAATATTGCTACTATCACCACAGATAACCGTGACCCGCAACAACCCATAGACGAATTTTGGACGAATAATCCGCGAATTATCGCTTCATTAAACACGGCTAAGTCTGCTAAACATTATCCCCACGTCACTAGTCGCACTTGGGACTTAGTTGTTGTCGATGAAGCCCACCACCTAAAAAATCGCACTACCCTCAACTGGAAACTGGTCAACGCCCTCAATAAGCGCTTTATCCTCATGCTCACTGCTACGCCAGTGCAGAACTCCCTGATTGAACTGTTTAATCTGCTGACCCTCCTCAAACCGGGACTACTACAAACAGAAGCCGCTTTTAAAAAAGAATACGTCGATTCGAGGAATGGACGAGTCCCGAAAAATCCCGAAAAGTTACGCTCTCTGATGCGGGAAGTCATGGTGCGAAATACCCGCGCCCTAGTAGATGTCAAACTGCCCAAACGCTTCGCCACCACAATTACTGTTACCCCAGCAGCAGGCGAGGAGAAACTTTACCAGGACTTGAGCGAGTATCTACGTTCCTCAGAGGACAAGCTAGACAGACTCTCCCGCACCAATTTGCTAATGCGTGCTGGTTCATCCCCTGGTGCTTTGGCTGACTCCCTCAAGCAATTGACCAAACGCCTACCTGATGAAGAACTGAAGTCTTTAGCAAGACGAGCAGCCCAGGTGAAGCAGGTCGAGAAAGCAAAAGTATTGGTAGAGATGCTCTCAAAATCTCGCCAGAAAACCTTGGTCTTCACAACTCATAAAGCAACTAGCACTTATTTGGCTCAAACTCTGCAAGCAGCAAATATCCCCTTTGCAGAATTTACTGGGGGGATGTCCCTTAAACAGAAAGATGAGGCGATCGCCGCATTTCGGGATAATGTTTCTGTACTGCTGGCATCTGAAACGGGCGGAGAGGGACGTAACATCCAGTTTGCGAACGCGATCGTTAATTATGACCTGCCCTGGAACCCAATGAAAATAGAACAGCGCATTGGTCGTATTCACCGCATTGGACAAACCCAGGATGTTTTTATTTTTAACTTTTGTCTCAAGGGCAGTATCGAAGAGTATATTCTGCGGATCTTGCATGACAAAATTAATATGTTTGAACTAGTGGTCGGAGAGATTGAAACAATTTTAGGGAACGTGGATGATGAATTTGATTTTAGTGAAATTGTTATGGATATCTGGCTCAAGCATCAGGTTAAACCAGAATTAGATACAGCCTTCGAGCAATTGGCAGATAATTTGTTGAAAGCCAAAAACCAGTATCAGCAAATCCAGGAACTGGATGAACAGATTTTTGGCGAAGATTTTGAAGCTTGAGAGATTGATTTGAATAAATATGTTATCAGACCCAATTATTGCTACCTTAGAAAAAATTGTTTCTCTGCATGATGGAATAGCAGAACCTGCTGGTGAACACATTTTGAATGTGTTGTTGACGGAAAATATAGCATCGCTGCTTTCGCTCCCAGAAGAAGTTACTTTTACAACTATTGCTGATGTACCCCAAAGTGTTTTTGTCACCTATCATTCAGAAGTCTTAAATAAGCTATCTGAACTATTAGCTGTTAAAGGACTTATTAGTGCGTTGGGTGTTAAAATCGATGGACATCTGAAAAACACAGGCTTTGAGAAAATTTTATTGGAGAGACTCGCACCTCAAAATGGCTTAATTCGTTTTTTAGATGCTAAACCAGAAATTACTCGTTACATCTTGTGTAATGTGGCTTACACAGCCAATGCTTCCGAAAAAAGGATTGGCTTAGTTTCGTTCATTATCAATGAAATAACAGGAGTAACACCAGTAGAAATTGGTGATGCTTTGTTTTGGGAGTCTGACCTAATGACTGTGGAGCATCAAGAGACACCATTGGCGATGCCAATTGAAGAGTTGTTGAGGTTAATCGAACATCAAAGTGCAATATTGATTGGAAAATCTCTAGATAATTGGCAGGCTAAATTAACAAGAGCTAGAGCTAGGGATGAAGAAAGACTCAAGGATTATTACAACACGATTAGCGACTCGATTCGCAACAAGATTGAGTTAAAAAAATTGATTGGTGATGAACTAGATTTGGAATTAGCACGAATTGAAGCCACTAATAGAGAGTTAGAGAGAAAATTGTTGGATATCCAAGAGCGTTATGCAATGAGTGTAGAAGCTTCGTTGCACAGTGCAATGATTATCCATCTCCCTACGGTACATATTCAGTGTGAGTTGCAACGAAAGAAAGTAAAACGGACTGTAACAGCAGTTTGGAATCCGTTTACTAAAATTCTTGAGCCGCTTCGCTGTGAATTATCAGGAGAACCTGTTTACAATTTCTATTTAGATGACAAGTCCGCTAAAATTATCTCACCGACAGTTTGGAAAAAGTAATTTATGACAATCAATTTACCTATGAAATTGTCACACTTGCCCAACAGTTTACCATTAGATGGTGCTGTCCGCATCGAGCTAGTAGAAGGAGTGCCAATATTTCGAGCTTCCAGCTTAGTACAGGGGCGAATTGAAGCCTTATTAATTAAGCAAAAAGAATCTACACTGACTTCAGAGGAAGAAAAAGAATTAGATGAATATGAAGAATTAGACGATTATCTGAGTTTGGTGAATCGGATGCTCAGAAATTCATCGCTAACTCAAAACCAAAGTGAATTATAGGGAATCAGAGATTTGTCTGCGAATCGTTACAAAGCGTGAATCTACTCAAAATCAAGTACGACAACGAGCCAAGTTTCTGTGCGAATATTGTCACGCATCGGAACAATGGCAATATGTTTCCTTCACTGTAGACCATATAATTCCTCTTACTAAAAGTGGTGTCAATACGGTTCGGTTAAGGCAAGAGACGCGATAAATCGCCGTCTCTACAATAGACATCTCCGAAAAACAATGTAGAGACGTAGCACTGCTACGTCTCTACAAGGGTTATGGGTAAAGCATATTTAATTTCTGGAGATGTCTAATAATCAGGCTTGTTATCAAAAAACCTTATCCGAACCGTATTGAAAGTGGTGCTAACTCAATAGCCTCATAAGTAGGGCTGACATTTTAACGTTCTTCACAGCTTGTAAGTTGTCATATCAAGTCCGCTTAATCGCTTATACCATTTCTTTGTGAGGCTGCGCCAAATTTTCTTTCTTCTTTGTGTCCTTCTCTAACGAGACGCTGCGCGAATGCGCCCTTTGCGGTTCGTTCCTCATACATCCTCTAAAATCGGGTTTCATATTCAACTTGGAATTGATTTTCATCCCCCAAATTAGTTGAGCCTCGCATCAGAATTTCGTCATTGACTCGATAAAGCACATTGTAAAGGAAAGAGTCATCGCTAGTAAGGGCGCGCGATAAAGAGGCAGAGAAATTTCTATTGATGTCAAACACACCTTCTGCTGATAAATTTAGAACTGAAGCTGTTGAAGCTTGATTATTAGTAACAGGGGTGGGAAATATGCGAAACTCACTGAAACCAATAGCCTGTCCGATCGCAGTGATAGTTCCTTGCAAACCACCTAAAATGGTAGAACTAGCGAAGTTAGTCAGTCCTTGGGCTGCATCTGCTTGACCGAAAGAATTCAGAATTGAGCCACCCAGCAAAGCAACTATTTCCCCCTTACTACGGCTAGGGTCACTGGTCAATTCTAGGTTGTCGCCCAATTTACTCGCTGGCCCGTTTACACTGGCTTGAACGGTAACGGTACGTAAAGTCCCAAAGTTGTTTACAGAAACATCGCTAATTTCAGCAGACAATGGTGATTCCAAAACTTGACTGTTTTTTACCGATGCTTCCGGTACAATTGCAGTCAGTCGGACATCTAAAGTAGGGTCAAGCCCAAGACTTGGAATAAACCGCGCAGTTTGTTCGTAACCCCGCGCCAAGGTGAACTCAGTAGAGAATAAGCTGACTCGTCCTCCTGTCAAACGGATGAGTCCTTCAGGACGCGGCTTGGCTAATGTACCATTAATTGTCAAGTCGCCTTTGGCGTCAAAGCTCAATATCGGCTGACTAAAAGCGGCTCCTCCTGGTACAAAGCTAAGTAGAGGCTGACTGGTAACACGAACACCCTTATCTAAAATCAACTTTAAATCTGCAAACTCTACAGGTAAATTGGGTGGAGTGACTGCGTTGCTGTTACTCTCTGCTGTCGCCACTGGATTAGTATTATTCTCTGCTGTAGCTTTGACGTTAACGTTAACCTCTTCTCTATTGATAACGTTAGCGTTAGCCTCTGCTGTGGCTGCTGGTTTTTGATTAGCAGTAGACGAGTTTCCAATAATCACCTGACCATCACTCAGTTTAATCTCTCCACCAATTACAGGTTTTAATGCTGTTCCCCGAATGACAATATCGCCGCCGACACCGCCTTCATACAGTCCTGCAAGCTTAAAATTTAGTTTGTTTGCTATTGATACTGTCAGAGGATTCGCCGCGACTTGCTGAGAATCAAGAATCGGCAGGATTCCTGATGCAGTCACTTGCCCTTGATTATAATTACCTTGGATATTTTCAACGCTTACCGTACTACCATTAAATTGTGCTGTTCCAGTAACATTCGTTAGGGGATCGGATAAGGCTTGAGCGCGAAAAGTAGCATTATTAAGTGTGGCATTTCCGTTAATAATTGGTTCGTTTAAAGTACCTTGAACGTTTAAATCTACTTTTCCTTGACCGTCTACCCAAGCAATTTGATTGTTAGTCAACAGGTTTAACAATGCCAATCCTTCATTTTGCACATTGGCCTTGATGCTGATTTGATTGCTATCCGGTTGCACGCCGGCAAAAGGTAAGGGAGCAGGTACGCTACCTGTAATTGCGACTGGCTGCGTTCCTGTCACTAATAAGGTACTATCAAAATTCAAACGAGCTTTGTTGTAATCAAAGTTCACTTCTCCTGTTTGCACAGGTTGCTTGTTAAGAGTCGCATCAGCTAAAGTCACTTTGCCTTTCGCACTAGGGTCTTGTAAACTACCTGCTAAGGTGGCATCAGCATTCACTTTCCCAGTGATATCTATGGGGTATTTTTCGATAAAAGGCTCTAAAAGTGATAAGGGTAAACTTGCTACATTCAACTTTCCAGATAGTTGCTCAGTTCCTAACTGTCCTGAAAAGGCCACTAGTCCTTGATTTATCCCAATACTCAAGGGCGAAAGTGTGACGATACCATCGGCGAAATTGCCTTGAGCAACCACTTGATTGATGGAATATTCACCCCATTGCCAGTTTGCACCTTGAAAATTAAAGCCGACATTCAACCCAGATTTTAACGAGCCATTGGCTGTAATTGCTCCGCTTAAAGCACCCGTTAATTCTGCAAGGCTGGGCAAAGATGGGGTTTGTTTTGTTTCTACTTGCTGTTGTTTGGCGTTGGCCGCTGTAAGGTTCGAGAAGTATGCTAGCTGTGTTTTCAAATCTGCATTGGGCAAACTGATAGACTTGGTATTAAGTGCCTCTGCTCCCGCTAAGGTGGGAGGCTGCAACCCACTACCAAGGTCTTGAAAGTCGAAGATATTGAACGCTTGTAAAAGTCTCTGGATTTTGGCTTGGGCAAAATTAGCTTGGAATTGAAATTTCGGGTCATTCCCTGTTTGCACATTGCCACTAAGAGCGATGTTGCTATCGCCAATCCGCAATTGACCATTAGCCAAGCTAGCAGTACCATCGGCATAATTGATGCTGCCACGAAATTCATCTGCTGCAACTCTGGCAACCCGAGGCCGGGCGATCGCTACATCCCCCGCAATGGCATAATTATTCAGATTGACAACTAAATTACCCGATAGTTGCCCCGCCAATGGTTTCAATTGATTGTTAGGTAAAAAGCCCCCAACCAGAGCGATGGGAAACTGTTGGGCGTTGATGAGCAAGTTATCTCCCTCAGTTCTACCTGTGGTGAGTGCGCCATCCCGCCGAACTAAAAATGAAGTGGGACGATAATCTGCACCTAAGTTAAGCGCAATCCGATCTTGCTTCCCAGCTAATCGCAGCCTTGCCCCTTGTCCCCCTTGAAAATTCACCTTTCCGGTTAAAAGTGGGTCAAATGCCAAGTCACTAACCTGGAAATTCCGCAGTCGGATATTGCCATTAGCTTGCGGTACATCTGGAGTGCCTGTAACTTTTCCATTAAAATCTAGTAGCCCTGCTATTGCAACGTCACCAGGAACTTTAAAGCCAGTATTTTTGAGGTTGAAATTCTGCGCCAGTACATTTAAATTAAATCCGGCAATTTGGGGTGCGCCAGTTGGGGGAGACTGAATAGCGATCGCACCATTAGCACTCAACCCTGGAGTACTTGCGTTTTCAACGATAATCTGCTGTCCATTCCACTGAAATTGGGCGGTGAGCGGTTTTGCCAGCAATGCTACCCCTTGGGATAGGCGAATTTGTCCGGCGGCGCGAATATCTGCAAGCTGGAAAGATTTTGTTGTACCTGCTAACTGAATATTACTATTGAGCCGTCCTCGTAGTTGTGGTGAGAACCGGTTGAGTTGAATTTGAGAAGTTTTGATACCCCCTTGCCAACGTTCTTGGGCAACTTCACCTCTGGCCCGAATTGTCCCACCTGCGACGTTCAAAACCGCATCGGGGAAAAGGATATTCTCTCCTTGTTTGGTAACAACAACCCGTCCGGTAGTGGGATAGGTGGCGTTGGGGGCTTGCACTCGTGCTACTGTTTGCAAGTTGCTCAGAGTACCGGAAATATTCGCATTTGCTGAGACATTCCCAATGGTGATGGAGGGTGAGGAATTGTAGGCTCGGGCGATCGCATCCCCTGGTAAATTTTCTGCTTGCACATTCAACGATACCCTACCTTGGGGTGCAAGCTGAACTTGACCGCTAGCTGTAACTTGTCCTCCCACCTCTGGATTTGCTTGAACGCGAACAACATTGACATTTAATGGTCTACCCAGAGAACCGGAAATTTTAGCGTTTGCAGATATACCACCAACATTAATTGGCGTTGAAATACCATAACCTTGAGCGATCGCATTTCCTGGGATACCTTGGGCTTGAATATTTACACCTACTTGACCTTGGGGAGCCAGTTGAATTTGACCATTAGCTGTGATTTGCCCTCCGGCTGCTGGTGTTACCCGAACATTGGAAACATTAAGGTTCAAGGGCTGTTTGCGGAGTGAGCCAGAAATTTGAGCTTTTGCAGAAATATTGCCAACTGCGATCGGTAGAGTCACGCCATAGCTGCGTGCTAGTATATCTCCTGATATTCCATCAGCTTGAGCATTAAATATTACCTCATCTTTGCTTCCTAGAGCCGCTCGACCAGCGCCTATAATTTGACCACCAGCTACGGGGACTATTTTCAGATTGGAAACAGCAAGTTGAGATGCAGTTTGAGAGACATTCAACCGGAAATCAGTATTGATGCTTTTAAATTGAAGGCGGTCAACTTGAATAGGTTTGGTGTTGCTTACCGTACCACTGAGGACAGGTTGCTGAAGTAGACCTAATACCTGAATCTTGGCTTGAATTTCGCCACTAGCTGGGACTGACGAATTGACTTTCAGAGTATCTAAGATATTTTTCGCACTAACTGGTTTGATCTGAGCAGAGACATTAAAACCTGTTTGAGAATTAATTGTTCCATTAGCCAGGATGGGAACTTTGCCAAAGTTCGTACTCAGATTATCTAAAGCAACTGTCTGCCCCTGAAATAGAAATCTCCCATTAAAATTAGAAACCTGCTGAGGAATATTGGGAATTTTGGCAGTGATTTGATTAGCTGTCGCTGTTCCTGTAATTGCTATATCTGACAGTTTTGGTGGAATCTGAACCCCTAAATCAGCATTTAAATATCCTCCTTGTAAAGCGATCGGTAACTGAATTAATCGAGTAATATCAGATGCTTGTAAATTTTGTACTTGCAGTTGCAGGTTAGTTTGTTGAGCTTTTATTTGGGTTTCGCCAACAATTTTAACAGCGCCTCCCCTGGTGAGTTGAGTATTGATGTCATAACCGATCCTTTGATTTTGGTCTGAAAATCGGGCAACACCACCAACATGATCTAATATTACTGAGCCTTTCGGTTTCGTAGGTGCAGCGAATGGCATCAACTCGACATTGCCATCTTGAATTTGCAGTGTCTCCAACTCAATTTTAATCAAGCCTTGTCCTCCCCCAGCCTTAATTTGGGTTGTCACCCAACGACTATCTTTATCCTGTTGAATGTAGACATTAGGCTGAACTAAGGTGACATTTAATGCCAGTTTTCGGGTGAGGAGGAGTTGCAACGGCGAGAATTGCACCTCTAAAGCTTTTACTACCACCTGATCTTGATCGGTGGGAATTGCTGGTATGGATAGAGAGCTAAATCTGATACTAGTGAGCGAAAAACGCTCAACTTCCCCAACTTTTACTGGACGCCCCAGTAATTGCTGGAGATTTTGCTGCACTAACGGGGCTAAGTCCTTATATACATAACTTCTAGCCCACCAAACACCAACTATAATTCCAATTAGCAAAACCCCACCCACAGCCAAACTGGTACGTCGTAAAAGTAGGAGCCACAGACGAGGATTAGATGGTTCCTGATTGTTTCCTGAATTTGGGGATTGCGTCATTATTGTTACCAGTACCAGGACTTTTTTCTAGGTGAGGCTAGAAATAGGCTAGTTGCAGTTGTATTAGCAAGTCACAAGCTATGGTTTCACAATATTATGACTTACGCAACAACCTTAGGTTACACTGCTTTTATTCCCCAGCATTTTTAGTAGTTTTCTTGCAGCTAAAATGCCCATAACTCCTGCGCCAACTACTTCCACTGCTTGGACAACTTTTTTGCCCACATCATGGGGATCAAGGTGATGGTGAAAAATCTCTTCATCTAACCATTCACTAGCAGCTTTGAAATCATGAATTGGTGTTGGTAATAGGGTTAAATAAGTGCCTTGGCGGATTAAATGCCCGGATTCGCCTGCAACTTCAAAAACATTGAAAAGGTTAGCAGCAGCATTATTTAACCCCAATTTTAAGAGAGTTCCACGGATGTTTACCTTTGCTGGTTTGAGTTCTTGGCCGAAAGCGATCGCTTGCAAATTTTGGGCAATATTGGCTCCTTGTTGATAAGCAACTTGGGCTGTTGGCGGTAGTGAGTTATCTGGAACTGCTGCACAATCCCCGCCGGCAAAGACTTCTGGGAAGTCAAGTAGTTGCATTGTGGGAGTAACTAGAAGGCGATCGCGACGATCTCGATGTTCTGGGGAAATTGGTAAACTTTTAATTAGTGGATGAATAGAAGTACCAGCTGTCCAGATTGTGGTACTTGTTGGCAACGTCTCAATTTGCTCATTGTGCTTATATTCAATGGCGTTAGCATGAATCTTAGTGGCTTCTGCACCTCTGAGAATTTCAATTGGAATCGTGCGTTTTTGTAATTCTTTTTCAGCAATTGGGCGCAGAGGATCGTTAACATTACCATTGAGGATTTCTTGACCGTGATTGAGCAGTATCACACGAATTTCATCAGAATTTCCTCCCAAAGCGGTATACCAATGTGGCAGTAAATCAGCTAAAGTAGCTGCCATTTCTATACCACTTGCACCACCACCAACGATTACTACTGTTAACAGTTGACGACGTTGTTCTATATCTTCTGTTTGGATTGCTTTTTGCAAACAGTCGCCTAAATGTTGCTCAAGAGCGATCGCATCGGCTTCTGTCCAAAAGGGGAAAGCGTAATCTTTAGCACCTTCAAGATGATGATAACCAGTAATACTACCCAAGGCTAATACTAAGTTACTGTAGTTATAGGAGTTTCCCGAAGCTAATTTAACTTGTTGTTCATGTAAGTCTATGGATTCCACTGCATCTTGAACAAAGATCACACCACTACCTTTAAGTAATTCCGAAAAACGCGGTACTACTTGAAAAGCATCCATCTCGCCACTGAAATATTCGTAGAGTAACGGCTTAAAGCAAAAGCGTTCATTTTGATCAATCAAAATTACAGAGCGAGGATAATCTTCGTGAGCTAGGTTTAAGGCTGTAAATAAGCCGGTGAAGCCACCACCGACAATAACAGTTTGATAAACTGGGCTGTTCATAAAATATTCTCCAAAGTCTTGTATAGTCAGGAATTTGCTAGGATGTTACACATTTCAATTCAGATTTTTTGTCTTACGCCTAGAAAGTCCCAAATAGAACTATTCTGTGATTAATCAACCCAATAAATTAAGCTTACTGCGCTACTACATTCTACCGCGAGAGGACAAGACAGAGAGAGTTACAGCGCCATCCGGCTCTCGCTCGTGCCCAAAAAGCGATTAGAAATCGCGGCTACACGAGACTTTACCCACCTCCGTGGGTTGAAAACCTTAATTTTGTGTTAGTCTGCGGAGGCGGACAATGCTAGTGTAGTAGCGAATTCTATTCGCCCAATACTTTTAAAACATCCTCTCAGAAGCCTGTTCATCGTGGCACTGGTAATCAACGCCAGCCACTCAATTTTTCCATTATTAATACTGCTTAATTCTTAACCGAAAAGTATTGATACAGAATTCAGTTTTGAATCCTGGCTTCTGACGCCTTTATTCTATATTTGTTAAAAATTCTTGAATGCGGTTGACAAATTCTTCTAATTCTGAAATTAAGTTGGTAGTACCTCTAAGGTCTTGATCGTTAGCTAGTTGTTCTAGTTTGTCAGCGGCTAGATACATAGCTGTGGCTCCAATGTTGGCACTAGCACCTTTAAGGTGATGAGCTTCTCGTGCTATTTGGTCAAAGTTATGATGTGCGATCGCTATTTCAATGATCTCTAAACGTGGTTTAATATCTTCAACGCATAATTGCAATAGATTTAGTTCAAATTCTTCATCATTTCCCGATATCTGATGCAAGTGTTCCCAATCAATTGCTAGATCATCTATGCCGTTGTTTGTGGTGGAAACTACTTGTTCATATACAACTGTCTCTTGTTGGGAAGTGATCACGCCTGTCCAATGCTCTAGAGTGGCAGCCAATTTTTCTTTAAAAACTGGCTTACTCAGATAGTCGTCCATTCCGGCATTGAGACACGTTTGTTGGTCTTCTTTCATCACATTTGCCGTCATCGCAATCACCACAGGACGATGACCCAGGGCAAAGGCGTCCTCTTGCCAACGATGAATTTCTTTTGTGGTTTCCAAACCGTCGAGAATTGGCATTTGGCAATCCATGAGAATCAAATCGTAAGGAATTTTTTCTAATAGCTGCAAAACTTCCTTTCCATTGGCAACGACATCGGCTTTATAGCCCAAACTCTGGAGTTGTTTCAAGGCTACTTTCTGATTCACCAAATTATCTTCTGCTAGGAGAATTCTTAACTTGGATTTCGTAGAAGGGTTAGGGAAAGAGGAAGCAAGAATGTCTGAATTTTCTGGACTCTGGATTTCTTTAGTAGCCTCTTGTTCTGATTCCGACTGCACTCCTAAAATAGTGATGATGGTATCGAGGAGTCGTGATGGCCTAATGGGTTTGACCAAAGAAGCTGCAAATCCGATTTTGAGTGCCTGCTGCACTTCATCCCGTTGATTAGTAGAGGCGAGCATAATCAGAGGGATTTCAGCAAGTGCAGAATTAGCTTGAATTTGTTCTTTGATTGTCATGCCATCAGTTTGAGTTCTTTGCATATCAATCAAGGCGATATGATATGGTTTTCCGTGCTCACAAGCTTGCTGAATAACTTTCAGGGCCGCAGCAATATTGTCAGCTTGATCTACCTGCATTCCCCAATGAGTAGCTTGATGGGAGATAATTTTGCAATTAGTAGCGTTGTTATCTACTATTAACAAGCGGTGATTGTGTAAAAGTGGGTGTTCGCATTTTGGCAAAACAGGCTCAACTTGCTTGGTAAAAAGTACCTCAAACCAAAACTTCGATCCTTTCCCTGTTTGACTTTCTACCCCAATCACTCCTCCCATCAAGGTTACAAGTTGTTTACAAATAGCTAATCCCAAACCAGTACCCCCATATTTACGAGTGGTAGAAGCATCCACTTGAGTAAATGGCGTAAAGAGTTTGCGTTGGTCTTCAGGGCTAATGCCAAGACCTGTATCTGTGATGTCAAAATGGATGGTGGCTGTAGTGGAGGAAAGGGAACGCAATTCGGCTTGCACTAATACTTCACCAGCGCTGGTAAACTTGATCGCATTGCTGATTAAGTTCATCAGAATTTGCCGCAGCCTACCAGTATCTCCTTTAAGGTGGGTGGGGACGTTATGCTCAATCAGTGCGGCAATTTCTAATCCCTTGTTATGGGCTGAGGGAGCCAATAATTCCACCACTTCTTCTACACAAGTGGATAGGTCAAAATCTAGAGTTTCGAGAGCCATCTCTCCAGCCTCAAGTTTGGAAAGATCCAAAATCTCGTTGATTAAACTTAAAAGGGCATCTCCACTACTGCGAATTGTTTCAATAAAATCTCGCTGTTCTGCATCTAAAGGAGTATCTAATACCAAGCTGGTCATCCCCAATACAGCGTTCATCGGAGTCCGAATTTCATGACTAATATTTGCTAAAAAGGCACTTTTCATCTGAGAAGCTAATTCAGCTTGGCGACGGGCAATTTCCAGTTCTTGGCGCTGACGAGTTTCTGCTGCTAATAGTTGGGCTTGAACTAAGGCAATACCTACTTGGTCGGCTATTTGCCGCAAAAGATGAGTTTCAAAGCTAGACCAGTGGTGGGAATCGTCACACTGATGAACTATGAGCAAACCGCGAAGTTCTTCTTTGACAAGAATGGGCACAACCAAATTGACTTTGACACCAAATTGTTGTATCAATTCCAGATGAGTTTGTTCAACTTCTGGCAGATCCAAGTTAGTCAGTTCTAACATCTGTCCTTGACGGTACTGCTGTAGATAATACTGTTGTAGATATTCTGCTTGTAAATAAAGGGGAGTGATATTTTGCTCTTTGATTGCTGGTAAGCCAGAAACTACTGCTTCAGTAACGGTGGTTGCAGACTCATCTGGCAAAAACTGATAGATCAAAACTCGGTCAGTCTGGAGAATCTTTTGTACCTCCTCGACAGTGATTTGGAGAATTTCTTCGATTTTCAAAGACTGGCGAATTTTGAGGGTAATTTCGGTAAATAGTTGCGATCGCAAATTTTGGCGTTGTATTTCTTTTTCAGCCTGTTTGCGTTGGATAAATTGCCCCACTTGTTCACCGATATAATTCATCGTTTTTACCAAATCTTGGTCAGGCGGATAGATTTCACGGTTGAAGCAGGTAATAACACCGAGGATTTTTTGACCGCTGCGGATTGGAAAACCAAAAGCGGCGTGTATTCCTACTTTAGCAGCAATTTTGAAGTTAGGGAAGTTAATATCTTTAGCGATATCAGCAATCCAAACAGGTTCAGAACTAGCCCAAACCCGTCCAGGTAGTCCAATTCCTGGCGGAAAAGTGGTTTGCCGCTTCAGTGATTCAAACTCCTGCATTTCCAGGGATGCTTTATGCCAGATATCGAGAAAACGCAGTACATTTGTTTGCTCATCGACCATCCAAATTTCACCCAAATCCCATACCAAACTCTCACAGATACCTTGCAAAATTTGGCGAGTAGCTTCGCCGATTGTGGTGGACTCTGCTAAGACGCGGGTTGTAGCATATTGGGCAGTTAGATGCTGTTGTGCGCGTTTGTGATCCGTGATGTCAATGCCAGTGCTAATGATATATTCCACTGATCCTTCATAGTCTTTTAAGAAGGTATTCGACCAGGCAATCAGTCGCCGACTGCCATCCTTCATTACCCAATAGTTTTCGTACTTCAGGAAGCCTCCACCAGTTAGCAATTGCTCAAAAACTGCTTTGACTGGCTCCAACTCTTCAGGAAGTAGGAATAAGTTCCAGAAATACCTACCCCTCACCTCATCGAAGGAGTAACCTGTTATTTGCTCACAAGCTTGATTGAAACGAACGATTTGTCCTTGAGTGTCGATAACTATTACCAACATACCTACTGTATCAAGGACTGCTGAGATAAAATTGCGTTCTTGATTTAAGGTTTCTTCTGTTTTTTTCCGCTCTGTAACCTCACGATAGATGAAGTAGTAGACTACAGCAAGAACAATAAAACTTAGGCAGATTGCGATCGCAAGTGTCAGAATTGTGTTGCGAATCCAAGCCTTTGCTGTTTGTAACTGCTGCTGAAGCTGTCCCCTTTGCTCTTCCACCATCTCATCGATCGCCTTGCGGATATCGTCCATGAGATTTTGCTGATTATTTTTCTGTAGTACTAGTAACGCCGTCTCTAATCCCTGACTCTGGCGCAAGTCGATAGTCTGTTTTAGTTCAGCAAGTTTAGCCGTGATAAGAAATTCAAGGGTTGCAATCTGCTTTTGTTGGTTCGGTTGATCTGCTGTTAAATCCTTCAGGTTGGCAATTTCTTGATCGACGTTAGCGAGTGCTGTTTGATAAGGTTTTAGATAAATTTGTTCTCCAGTGAAGATATAACTACTTTGTCCAGTCTCGGCATCTTTGATTTGGGACAGTAGTTTTTCTAGGCTGTTGATTTTTTTATAAGTCTTTTTTATTAGACTACGATTATTAGTAGATACTCTTGTATTTTGATAAGAAACCACGCCCATTAGAACTACCATTGCCGACGCGAAAGCCAAACCTGCTGCAATCTTTTTGAAAAATTGTTTGCCTACCCTCTGCGCCTGTTTGCCTTTCTTAGTAACAAGTACTAAACTTGCTAAATTTCGGCGTAATTCCAGTTGCTTGATGACATGACGACCTAAGGTTCGCAATGCCTCCAGTTGTTCTGGATTAAGTTCTCGTGGTACGTAATCAATTACACACAGGGTTCCTAGTGCGTATCCCTCAGGGTTAATCAGAGGTACACCAGCATAAAACCGAATATTTGGGTCAGATATTACCAGTGGGTTTGTAGCGAATCGTTCGTCATTTGTTGCATCAGGCACAACCAAAACGTCAGGCTGGAGTATAGCATGGGCACAGAATGCCAAATCTCGGTGTGTTTCTAGGGCTTCCATTCCGACTTTTGATTTGAACCACTGGCGATTTGTATCAATTAAGCTAATTAAGGCAATAGGAGTCTGACAAATATACGAAGCTAAACGGGTAAGGTCGTCAAAGGCGGCTTCAGATGGCGTATCCAAAATCTTATATTGTAAAAGCGTCTCAATTCTCTGTGCTTCGTTATCAGGTAATGGTGCTTTCATCCGTGAGCCTTATCTACATTCTGGGGATTGGGGAGTGGGGATTGGGGAGGCAGGGGGAGCAGGGGGAGCAGGGGGAGCAGAGGGGAAATAACCAATGCCCCTCAAGAGTAATGAGTGCTGTTAGCGATAGCGGGGCGTTTAGCCCGTGCTGAGTAAAGAAGTGAGATTTCCCACTCAGCACTCAGAACTCGGAACGGGCTAAACGCCCGGCTACCGCTAACGGAACTGTTTTGCCCAATGCCCAATTCAACAAACTTACTTTAATTAATGACAATAGTTTAGTTAAAAGCGTTAGCGTAATTTCACTGAGTTCGATCTTATTAAATAATCGATCAAATGATTAAGTCACTACTGTATTTTTTGTGGGCTGGTTTCTTTGAAATTGGGGGCGGCTACCTGATCTGGTTGTGGTTGCGCGAAGGTAAGCCTTTTTGGTGGGGCCTATTGGGAGGAATTGCTTTGGCTTTCTACGGGGTTCTTGCAACTCTCCAACCGGCAAATTTTGGCAGAGTGTATGCAGCTTATGGCGGCGTGTTTATTGCAATGGCAACGTTTTGGGGCTGGAAGGTAGACGGGGTAACTCCAGACCGTTACGACTTAATCGGAGTATGTTTAGCTTTAGCGAGTGTATTAATTATCATGTTTGCTCCGAGAACTTAAGTAAATTTTCTATATTATTTTTGACCAATAGCTTTTATATTATTCCTTTTAAAACAGATGGTAATCTCACGCAAAATTGCAAAAGTTTTTTAGCAACTAAGCGATGAGAATCAGGCAAGTAGATATCTACGCGTTTATACGGGAGATAGGAAGAGAACTCATGAGATATTTTTTGTGCAAATTTTCCGATAAGACTGGCGATAATTTACAATATTTGTCAATTCTCAGAATTATTTTGGTTTGTAACAGTAAGTAACTAAAAATTTGGAATTTTGTAGCGCTTGAATAAAATGCTATTTTTCAAAAAAAAGATGCAATGATTGCATCGTCACACCCTTATTTCGATCTTGGGAACTACAATCAGGATTATATTTTTGTTAACATTTCCAGAAAATTCAGGTTAAGTATCTTTAAAGACAAAAAGGTGTAACTAAAAGTAATCAAATGTAGTTAAGTATACAAATCATCGGTGCTTAGGAAGAGAAAGAAGTGTTGAAGAAATTTGTGATGATTGGGGCTATGACCCTACTGTTTTTGGCAGGGCCGTTGATGGGCGATGCTTTGGCCCAAACCCCTGCTGCTGCTCCACCTACTGCTGATACTGGAGATACGGCATTTATGCTGATTTCAGCAGCGCTCGTACTACTAATGACACCAGGATTGGCGTTTTTCTATGGTGGATTTGTGCGATCGCGCAATATCTTAAACACATTGATGATGAGCTTTGTGTTAATGGCGATCGTCGGAGTTACCTGGATTTTGTGGGGCTATAGTCTTTCTTTTGCGCCAGGTTTACCGTTTATCGGTGGATTACAGTGGCTTGGGTTGAATGGTGTCGGATTAGAAGTCACTGATTATCTCAAAGGGTCAAACCCGCCAGAAGTCGTCTCTTATGCCGGAACGATACCCCACCAGGCATTCATGATCTATCAAGCCATGTTTGCGATTATCACCCCAGCCTTAATTTCTGGAGCGATCGCAGAACGGATGAGTTTCCGTGCCTATTCACTGTTTGTCCTACTGTGGTCAACCTTTGTTTACGCCCCTCTAGCTCACATGGTATGGGCGAAAGGTGGATTTTTAGGTTTGTATGGTGGATTGGGTGCCCTCGACTTTGCAGGTGGCACAGTAGTTCATATTAGTTCTGGTGTTTCAGCCCTAGTAGCAGCGATCGTCCTTGGGCCTCGGAAAACCCATCCTGATCGCCTTAGCCCGCCGCACAACGTTCCATTTATTTTGTTAGGTGCTGGTTTGCTGTGGTTTGGTTGGTTCGGCTTCAACGCTGGTAGTGCCCTATCAGTTGCTAGTGGAACTTCTGGCACTGTAGTCACAAATTTGGCAACCACAGCCTTTGTCGCCACCAATGCAGCGGCAGCGGCGGCGGCTTTAATGTGGTTAATTTTGGAAGCAGCTTTGCGGGGTAAACCAACCGCCGTGGGAGCAGCAACAGGAGCCGTTGCTGGTTTGGTGGGCATCACTCCTGCCGCCGGATTTGTCACACCGCTATCAGCGATTTTAATTGGTTTCATCACCGCCTTTGTTTGCTTCTATGCCATTAGTTTCAAGCACAAGCTAGAAATTGACGATGCTTTAGATACCTATCCCGTGCATGGGGTTGGTGGTACAGTAGGGGCAATTTTAACCGCAGTCTTTGCCACGACTCAAGTTAACGGAGGAGGTAAAGAAGGAGTACTGCGTGGTAATTTTGGTGAATTGGGAGTTGAACTAGCAGCAATTGCCGTTGCTTATGCGATCGCAGGTGTTGGTACGTGGATTATTCTCAAGGTTATCGATGCTACAGTCGGGCTGCGAGTTAAAGAGGAAGCAGAATTGCAAGGTTTAGATATCAACGAACACGGCGAAGAAGGTTACAACTCCGAGTTTGGCGATCGTCCGACTCAGTAGGGAGTAGGGAGTAGGGAGTAGGGAGTAGGGAGTAGGGAGTAGGGAGTAGGGAGTAGGGAGTAGGGAGTAGGGAGTAGGGAGTAGGGAATGATTCTCCCCCAATCCCCAATCCCCAATCCCCAATCCCCAATCCCCAATCCCCAATCCCCAATCCCCAATCCCCAATCCCCAATCCCCAGTCCCCAATCCCCAGTCCCCAATCCCCAATCCCCAGTCCCCAGTCCCCAATCCCCAATTTAAAGTTGTGTCATTTGCGATCGCTAGCGTTAAAATTTGATTCAAATAATTGGTAAATTTCGCTAGTCGTGTCTACTTCTTTTAAAACCTTTCCTCTCTGGGCATTTTTCTCGCTGTTAACCAACGGCATCCTAATGTTGGCGGTCATTCTGCTAATTTGGCAACAGCAGAGATTGGCCGCTTTTTTTGGGATAATAACATCCCCAGAGCCAATCAACCTAAATAGCGATCGCCCAATTGCTACACCTGATTTAGGTCGCCGTCACCAACTCACTTACCAGGAGTGGGTAGATATTCTCAAGCAAGAAGCCAAGGTCGCTGCTGACCAACGTCCTCCGCATTTAAGCATCCTGGCGGGAGATTCTCTGAGTTTGTGGTTTCCCCCTGAGTTATTACCTGAAGGTAAAAGTTGGCTCAATCAAGGAATTTCTGGCGAAACTAGCAATGGTCTCTTGAAAAGATTAACAATATTTAACCGCACCCAGCCAGAGGTGATTTTTGTGATGATTGGCATTAATGACCTCATTCGGGGGATGAGTGATGGAGAAATTTTAGATAATCAACGGCAAATTATCAGTTACCTACGAAAGACGCATCCCACAGCACAAATTGTTGTTCAGTCGATTTTGCCACATGGGGCAGAGGACGCAACCTGGAAAGGACGAGGAAACCTGTTAGCTGTTGCCAATAGTCGCATTCGCGAGTTGAATCAGCAACTACAAAGCATCTGTACCAAAAAAGGTGTCAAATATCTCGATTTACATCCCCTGTTTACCAACAAACAAGGAAATCTCCGCCGCGAATTTACTACTGATGGCTTGCACTTAAGTCCAGAAGGTTATATAGTTTGGCGTTCTGCATTGCAGATTTATAGCGAGATCGAATTAAAACCCCAGCAAGAAAAAGAGGGTAAAAGGTTAAAGTGAAAATGGTAAGGATATTAAATCCCTTAGCCCCTTTCCCGCTCTCTGATAATATCTTTGAATACAACTCTGTATAAATCGCGTCTGGGCACGAGAAAATAAGAAATAGTGGTTTAAGTAGACAAATCTCATGGATACAAAAGCTTTTAAGCGCAGCCTCCAACATTCAGAAAATTACAATCGCAAGGGCTTTGGTCATCAAGCAGAAGTTGCTACTCAGTTGCAGTCAGAGTATCAGAGTAACTTGATTCAAGAAATTCGCGATCGCAATTACACTCTACAACGGGGCAATGTGACAATCCGACTAGCAAAAGCCTTTGGCTTTTGCTGGGGTGTAGAACGGGCTGTAGCAATGGCTTACGAAACCCGTCAGCACTTCCCCACAGAACAAATTTGGATTACTAACGAGATTATCCACAATCCTTCTGTAAATCAGCGGATGCAGGAAATGGAAGTACAATTCATCCCCGTTGAAGGAAAGAATAAAGACTTTTCTGTTGTTGGAACTGGTGATGTGGTCATATTACCCGCTTTTGGGGCTAGCGTTCAAGAAATGCAGATACTTCACGATAAAGGCTGCAAAATTGTTGATACTACTTGTCCTTGGGTATCTAAAGTTTGGAATACAGTAGAAAAGCACAAAAAAATTGATTATACTTCCATTATTCACGGTAAATATAAGCACGAAGAAACAGTTGCGACTAGTTCCTTTGCTGGCAAGTATTTAATAGTGTTAAATTTGCCAGAAGCAGAATATGTTGCTAGCTATATTATCAATGGCGGGAACCGTGAAGAATTTTTGACCAAATTTGCTAAAGCTTGTTCAGCAGGATTTGACCCCGATCGAGATTTAGCAAGAGTTGGCATTGCCAACCAAACTACCATGCTTAAAGGTGAAACTGAGGAAATCGGTAAGCTTTTTGAGCGGACTATGTTGCAGAAATATGGCCCTATTGAGTTAAATCAGCATTTCCAAAGCTTCAACACCATTTGTGACGCTACCCAAGAACGTCAAGATGCCATGTTGGAGTTAGTGGAAGATAATTTAGATTTAATGGTAGTAATTGGTGGGTTTAATTCATCGAATACTACTCAGTTGCAACAAATTGCTTTTGAGCGGAAAATCCCTTCCTATCACATTGATACTGTTGAACGCTTAAAATCAGGAAATTCCATTGAACATCGACAATTAAATGGGGAGTTAATAACTACAGAAAACTGGTTGCCAAAGGGAGAAATTTCTGTGGGAATTACTTCTGGTGCTTCCACACCAGATAAGGTAGTAGAAGATGTGATTGAGAAGATTTTTGCAGTCAAAAAATAGACTAAATCCCCTCTCTCCATTTCCTCCTAAAAGGGGAGAATCTGGTTAGAGGGGAATGACATTATAGTTGTTGCTGCGATGAGTAGCATTTAGCTATTTAATTGTCAAAGTCTCGTTTAGTTTAAGCAGCCATTGATAACATGGCTCATCAATTGGGGCAATTTCCCTACGTCGGTGCGCTTTATCAACAACGATTGCTCGACAAATCGAAAGAAAGAGACAATTGTCGCATTACATAACCTAAAATATAACGCTTGTTGGTTGTGTAAAATACACTTTGGCAAAGGAAAGGGACTAGGCAATACTGCTCGGATAAGCAGGGGAGGTAGGGGAGGCAAAACTCTTCCCCTGCCTCCATTTCTCCTCCTGCTCCCCCTGCTTGCCTCAACCAAGAAATTCCTTAACCGAGCAGTATTGTAATCAGTCCTTTGTAGAGACGGCGATTTATCGCGTCTCTTGCCTTAACCGAACCGTATTGAGGGACTAGGGAATTAACGTGAGTTCGACGGGTATAAAAGCCAAAAAAGCTTGCTGCCATCGTAGCCCATTTAACTTTTTAGTTAATTTGATGGCTGGTTTAGCTGCTTATACCTACTTGCCTAAAAAACCCTCGATTGACATTTACCCAAAAGATTTACCTGCACTACCTCCTGCCATTTTTTAGTTCCGTCGAACTCACGTGGAATTAGGGATTAGAGTAGTGTATTCTATCCATTTGAAAACCGCTATATATAATAAAATCCCCTCTCACCACACTTAACTCAAAGGGGAAAGTGTGTAGGTTGAGAGGGGATAAATCACGGTAATCTTAGCTTTCGGAAGTTTCCTGAGAGAACTTCTTATGAATAGTTCTTGTGGATTCTCCATCAGCAGCTACTGTGATCAGATAGTCCATTAAACCATCTGAAAAGGGGAGACGTAAGTGGAAAGTACCATCGGGTTTGATTTTGATGGTATGACCACCAATGTTTACAGTTGTATTTGGTTGGGTTGCTCCGTGAATAATCAACTCAGCATCGGCCACAAACCAGAAATCTCCGTGGGGACGACTGAAGACCCGAACGTTAGTTGAACGGGCTATAAGTAACCAAGGTAGTTTACCGCCGTAGGCATCGCCATCAGCAATATAGCCAATTTCAACCATGTAATCGCGATCGCTCACGGGAATAGCCACAAAGCGATCGCGTGCTACCTCTTCAGATTCATACTGCTGTATCAACTGGGGACTTTGATAACTCAAGTCAATGCCAGTTACATCGTAGAGTCGCACTACCAGTTGTGAAGCACCCTGTTGTTGCAGCGCTTCGGCCTGAGTCTTGGAAATATACCAAGAGACATAAGCCCATTTGGGAGTGCGGGGTGTGAGGACAATACTGCTCTCTTCTTCAGGGATCTCTGCTTCTACATTTGCCCAACCAATAGCTGTTTCGCTTGTTAAGGCGACATTTTCAACTGGAGAAACTGTAGAATCTGTTGTGGGATCTGGATGGACAGGACTGAAAACACGAACGATCGCAGAACGAGCAATGAATAACCAGCGATTGCCATCAGCGACATAGCCAATTTCAGCTATGTAATCGCGATCGCTGATGGGAATTTCCACAAAGCGATCCTGTGCTGTCTCTTCACATTCATACTGCTGGACAAACTGAGGATTTTGATAACTCAGGTCTATTCCAGTCACATCATGAAGCCGCACTACCAATTGAGAGCCGCCCTGTTGTTGCAGTGCTGCTTTTTTGGTTTCGGATATTTCCCAAGAGACATCAGCCCATTGGTGAGTACGGGGTGTGAGGACAATACTGCTCTCTTCTTCCAGATATCCTAAGTGAATATCTGTTTCATCAGGAATCGGCATATCAGCAACGATGGGATCTGGATGGATAGGATTGAAGACACGAAGAACTGCGGAACGGGCGATGAATAACCAGTACTCGCCATAAGCGATATAGCCAATTTCAGCTATGTAGTTGCGATCGGTGACAGGAATATCCACCAGTCCTTCGTATACTGTCTCTTCAGATTCGTACTGCTTTACAAGGTTGGGACTTTGATAACTCAGGTCAATGCCAGTCACATCGTAAAGCCGCACTACCAATTGAGAGCCACCCTGTTGTTGCAGCGAGGCTTTCTTGGCTTCGGAAATCTCCCAAGAGACATGAGCCAATGTATAAGTATGTAGGGTCAGCACAATACTGCTCTCGTCATCTACATCTACCAAACCAATAGCTGCTTCGGCTGCAATTGGCTCATTGTCAACCGGAGTATCAATTTGGGCTTGGCCATCTGATGCCAAAGTACTAGCCCAGGTTCCAATCCCTACGCCTGCTGCTAAAGCCGCAGCAGTAGCAAAATCTGTGGAGTTCGTTTCCGCAACATTTTCCCCAGCAGTCGGTTCTACTGGAGATGTTTCTTCTGGTAGAGCAACAGTGGGTTCGGCCGCGTCCGCCACCACATTAAAGGCATCTTCTTCTGGTAATTCTGGTAAATTTAACAGTGAAGATGTTTGTGTCGCTGATGGTTCTACATCGGCTGCTACTCCGCTAGACTCTGGTAAGGGCAATTCATCTACTGGGGCTGTATCTTCAGTTGAGGTAATACTCTCTAGCCAGTTCAACTCTGCTTGGAGTTCCTCATCTGCTTGATCTTCAATTGCTGTGTCCCAATATCCAAAATCAGATGTTATTTCTGGCAGATTTGGTAATTCTGGGAGTGGGGCTGTCACCTCCGATGAAGGCAGTTCCACATCAGAAATATCTTCTGGAATATTAGCCAGGTGAGGATATGGAGTATTTACTACAGCTGCTGGGGCTTCTATGTCCCATTCAACTTCATCAGACTCAGGAGGATTTGTCCCCGTATAATTATTTAGCTCAATTGTCTTATTGATAGCGTCTGTTTCTGTATCTTTGTTGTTAAAGGTAGACCAGGTAGCTGCCCCGATACCTGTTGCCAGAGCCGCACCACCGGTTAAAGCTGCGGCTCCCAAGTTGTTATTTTCCGATCCATTAGTTTTGCCCGATGTGCCTTCGTAATGGTTAGAGGTACCATTAGTGGCCTCTTGCACTAAATTTGATGTCCCCTGAGTAGCATTCTGGGTCAGGTCAGATTGTGTTTGAGCATAGATGTTGAAAGGAGTGCGATCGGGGGTTTCTTGCTCTTGAAAGTGCGACACTGGCTGCTCCTCAAGTATCGCTCCATTGAGGGAGGAAGTTGTGCTGGCATTGAGTACCGCTGTTTCTCCATCTTCTGTGTTCGGTAAATGAGGATTTGATTCTGGCGAGTTGTCTGTTTTCTCAGTGGGGGATGGGCGTTTTCCCAAAATCCACCAGAATAATCCTCCAGCTACAGTTACAAAAAACAAAGGTAGCAGCAACCACAAGGGTGTTTCTTTGTTTACAATTGGACTGTTTTGTGCTGGAGCAGCCACAAAGGGCCGTTGGGCAAATACAGAAGTAGTGGTACTAGGGGAAGGCGTAGCTGCTGGTGTCGTCTGGGCATTGGGTAAAGCTGTGAAAGCAGTGGGTTGTAATACCCTGGCTGCGATCGCCGCTGCTTCAGCAACTCTAGCTTGTTCTATAGCCTGCTGTCCTGGGGGAGCCAAAGTATAGCCGAGAAAATCAACTATAGTTAAGCTGGGATTTTTTTTGTAAACGTAGACTAAAGGTTGCGAGAAGGGATACTTCGCATCTTCTGGTAAGGCTTGATGTAATTGCAGAACTCGCACACCTTTCAACTTCGATACCTGATTAGCTAACACATAGCTGATACCGTCTTTGCCCAGTTGTTTAATGATTTCTGCGGTATTATCCTCAGTTAGTTGGGTAGCATTGGCCCCTGTCGCAAATTCAGCAGTTTTGAAGGCTGGATAAGTACGAAAAGTATTGCGAGTTTCACTTGTGTTCGGGTGATCGATTAACCGAATCTTCTCTGAAGTCCCTCCCAGTTGTGACCAATTGGTAATTTGTCCCCGGAAAATCCGGGCGAATTGTTTACTAGTCAAGCTTCCTTTAAAAGGATTATCTGCACCAACCACGATCGCAATCTTCTCACGCCGCAAGCGAACTTGCTCTAGTCCTTGGGCTTTTTCGGCTGGTGTCAAGCCGCGCCCCATTGCTACTATGTCGATTTTGCCATCTAGCAACTTTTTTAGTGCCGTACTAGTACCATTAGCAGCAACTTCAACCTTTGTGCCGACAAACTGTTTTTCAAAACTTTTTTTCAGACTTTGGTTGATTGCACTCAAACTACTAGAACCGTCAATCCGCACTGTTGAGCCATTCTGCACTGTTGTTGGCAGTGGAAAAGAGGTCGCTTCCGGTGTAGATTGTGCCAGCATTGGCGCTGATAACACCAGAGTTGCTGCCATCGGGGTTGTAGCTAAGGCAACCCATAATACCAGCCTGACTATCGAAGTATCTTTTTTTTCTTGTTGCCACATATGCCCTTAATTAAAGTAAAAAATAGAAAGCCTGCCATTCCTAAATCGCGATCTTGTTAGGAATTATGGAGGAGACGCGCTAATTATACATCTGAGTTATCTTTAGTTCTAATTACTTCAAAGCACTCGTACTGATTTATACTTCGCTGTAGCTTGTATAGCATGATAATTTATACTCTAATTGCCAAAGTCTGTTTACTATAAATTTTTCTAAGTTATATTGCAACTTATACCAAGTTGGTAGCTTACGGCCACAGTTATGAATTATTGAATTACTAAAACTGGTAAAGTGTAACAAATTCAATATTATTTAACAATATTATTTTCAGTAGTGCTGAGTTATGAGTGCTGAGTGAATACTTATTCATTTGAGATAACAATGGCAGTCTGGCTTATCAATTAGTGACTCAACCAACGCATTTAGGGCAGTTGCAGCTAATGCGCCACCTCCTAAAGTCCCTGCAACTGTAATATAAGGTATCCCTTGTTGCATCAGTTGTCGCTTGGCTGCGGGAGCATGGCTAAAGCCAATGGGCATTCCAATTACTAATGCAGGCTGAATTTTCTGGTTAGCAATCGCTTCACAAGCTTCGAGAAGTACTGAGGGAGCATAACCAATTACCAGCACACAACCCTGACTTACTTGCTGCAATTTTTCTCGCCATTCTTGATGTTGCCAAAAGGCGAGTTCTGCCTCTGTGGCGGTGGTAATATGGGGGTTATCAATTAAGGTTTCGGTGCGGCATCCCAAGTGAAGTAATCGGGTTTGATCTAAAGCAGCAGCAACCGTTTGGGTATCGACAACAATTTCACAGCTTGAAGATAAAGCTTCTCGACTAGCTGCGATCGCATCTCGACTCAATTTAATAAAAGACACTAAACTGACATCGCCACAAGCCAAAACCAACTGAGAAATTAAATGCTGTTCAATTTCCGAACGCTGAGACAAATCAGGTAGTAAACGTTGTAGCGATTCGGTAAAAACTTCTGAATGGGTATGAATTTCGCCATCTAACCCACTCCAGAGATTTTCCAATCCCCCCAATCCGGCTTGAGTTTCGACATCGAGTAACTTCAGTTGCGCCAAAACTTCTGCTTGGATAATTTGACAATGGCGATCGCGCCCCAATAATCCTTCTAATGCTGACGCAGTTTGTCGCAGCTGAGAAATTTGTTGCATCACCGCCCGATATTGCTGCTGGAGTTGTCCCATGAGGTTAACAGTTGTGTCAGCTTCTGGTTCCACCTCCAAAATGTGGCGGATATGGTTTAGCTGAAACCCTTGCTGCTTGAGTGCGACAATCCGTTGCAACCGGAGGACATCTTTTTGGGTGTAGAGACGGTAATTGCTGCGCGATCGCACTGGTTGCGGTAGCAGTCCCAATTGATGATAATGTCGCACCATTCGCGGAGTCAAACCGCCGCCTACCGCATCAGTGAGTTCTTTAATAGTTAAGCAATCAGCGTTCATAAGTTATTTAATAACGGTAAAATTCTTTGTAACTCTTCACACGCAGCCTGAAGAGATGGCGGTGCATTTTCATCCAAACTCCCTTGAGAACACTGGTTTGCTAATTGTTCAACGCCGGGTTTACAAGTTGCTTCATTTTTAGGAAATTTTGGATATTTGGATTTTTCTGCTTCTTCTTCAACAACTTCTCCTGTTAGTAAATAATGTATCCAAGTTTCGATATTTCTTTTTGGTACAAAGATTGCTATTTTCTCATCAGGCTTACGAAGTTCCTGTGAATTTTCTATCAGTGCATTATCTAATTCTTTCAGTGTTGCCTTTACTGTTGAAGTATCTGCATCAATCAACACTATTAGCATTCCTGAACGATAGTTTTTTCGTCGGTATTCTTTAACCTCTGCTGCATAATACTTTATAACAAACCGCTCTCCTGCACCTTTACCTTTTGGAGAAGTCCTAATTGTGATGTTTTTTGGACTTATATTAAAGCCTCGCTTTTTCAAAAAATGATATGCAAAAACTTGCTGTTGTAGATCCTCGCACAAAATTACTATCTGTACTCTATTCTGGGTCATACAGCCAGCCCCGTGCAATCAGTTCTGAAATTGGTAATCCTGAATTTTCAGCTTCTTGATTACTAATTGGTTTTACTCGTGCAGGTGCATTACTTTGACGTTCAAACCAATAACCTATCGGTGAAGCTAGAAGATAATTAATTAATACAGGATGATGGGAGATTAGTAAAGCTTGTATTTTTCCGTCAATACAAAAATCATAAAGTTGAATTACCCAAGGCTGAATTTCTGGCAGGGCTAAAAAGTTTTCTGGTTCATCTATACATAATGTATAATCTTCAGATTGAGTACAATAAAGAAGTGTATACAGAGCAATTAGTACTTTTTGTCCATCAGATAATTCACTAAAGCGATAATCAATAATATTTCTTCTATCTTCACCTGTTGTAAATCGTAATTTCAGAGTTCGATATTTTTCACTGAACTGTTCAAACTTAAAACTTACAAAACCATCTAATACATTTTTTAGAATGTTCATAAGTTCAGAAATTTTACCTTGATCTTGTGAAATATAGCGATACCAAGAAACAAAATTCTCCATCCTAAAATCTAGGCTTATTTCTTCTTTCCCACTGCCATCAACCATCAGACTAGGAACAATTTGTACAATAATGAATCGCTGCATTCGTTTGCTAAACCAAGCTAGCTTTGTACCATTAGTCTCTCCCGAAAATAAGATTAGTAGAGAACTTAATTTTGACAATTGCAAAGAAAATAAAATTTTTGTTACTTCAGAAGTGTCTTCTCTAAAAAGTTGAACTTCATCTCCTTCAAATTTTAGTAAAATTTGGTTATTAAACCAAAGACGTTCATATTCAACATGATTTTTGTCTTGATTATGCCTAATGGCAAATTCATATTTATAATGACCACCATTGCCAGTAATTTCTAGCTCAAAACGCTGAATTGGTAAAGTCTGCCAGCGAGTACAGTCAGTATATTCAAAAATTTCTTCTAGGTTTTTGCTACCACTTACAAAAGTTTGAATTTTCCGTAAAACTTCAAAAACAGTTGATTTACCTGTCCCATTCCCACCAATAAACAGGTTAATCGAGTCAAAATTCATCTCAAAATTTACCAACCCGCGAAAGTTATCAATATATATTCGCTTTAACATAGATTTTTCCTCCTAGTGCAATTTTAAAGTTAACAGTTAAATCGTCCCATTTACCCACATCCCGCTTTTGAAAAACGCTCCAAGAATATATATAGCTTTGCGTACCTCAGCGCTTCCCTCAGCGCCCCTCTGCGTTTCAAAATCATTATAAACCTTGACATTAACATTAATGTCAAGGTTTAGCGTAAGAGAGTCCTTGTTAATTCATCTCTTATGCTCTACCCCCAGCGTTTTACCCAATTCACCAAAGAACACGCAGATACCGTAGCAGCCCTTTTGTGCGGCTTACTGTTATTTCTCGGATGGTTCGCCTTACATCTCGGTTGGTTAGGATTGGCATTCCTGCTGCTACCTGCTGCTTATGTAATTGGTGGTTATGAAAGTGCGCGGGAAGGATTAACCACCCTCTTCAAAGAAAAAGAACTCGATGTAGATTTGCTGATGATTGTCGCCGCCATTGGTGCTGCTAGCCTCGGCTTATGGCGAAGAGAATATCATCTAATTATTGATGGAGCAATTTTGATTCTGATATTTGCCATCAGTGGCGCACTAGAAGGCTATGCGATGCAGCGAACTGAACGCAGTATCAGAAGTTTGATGAGCCTGACACCAGATATAGCAAGAGTTTTACTTCAGGGAAGGGAAGAGGAAATTCCTATCAGTCAGCTAAAAGTGGGTGATGAAATTGTCGTCAAACCTGGAGAGCTAATTCCTACTGATGGAATAATTTTATCTGGTTACAGCACTCTCAATCAAGCTGCAATCACAGGCGAGTCTTTACCTATAGAAAAAACAGTGGGCGAAGAAGTATTCGCTGGTACACTCAACGGCTATGGCGCATTGCAAATTAAAGTACACAAACCAGCCCAAAGCAGCTTGATTCAGCGTGTGATTCGTTTGGTAGAACAGGCGCAGACAGAAGCACCTCCTTCCCAAGAGTTTATTGATCGCTTTGAGAAAAGATATGCCAAAGTCATTGTAGTAGCTGGGATATTACTGGCAACTTTACCGCCATTTCTTTGGGGATGGGATTGGGAAACAACAATTTATCGCGCCCTTACCTTTTTGGTAGTAGCTTCTCCCTGTGCGCTAATGGCTGCAATTATGCCCACTCTGCTTTCGGGAATCGCCAATGGTGCAAGACAAGGCATTTTGTTTAAGAATGGGGCGCAGTTGGAGAAGATTGGCAAAGTTCGTGCGATCGCATTTGATAAAACTGGTACTCTCACAACAGGACAGGTGCAGGTATTCCAAGTAATTTCAGCTAGTGAATATACTCAAGATGATGTATTGAAAACTGCTGTTAGTGTGGAATCATCTTCTGAACATCCCATCGGTAAGGCAATTGTACAGGCGGCTCGTGATTTAAATTGGGTTAGTGCAATACAAGTGCAAGCCATACCCGGACAAGGAATTGTCGGAATTGCTCAAGAACAACAGATAATTGTCGGGAATGCTGTTTTTGTGCAACAGTATGTAATAAATTTACCTGAAAAATTGCGAGAAATCGCTCAATCTTTGGAGCTAGAAGGTAAAACTGTCGTTTGGGTTGCATGGGGAGTAGAGGTGATGGGTGTAATTGCGATCGCAGATCAAGTAAGATCGCAAGCAGCTGCAACCATTAGCCGGTTGAAGAAGCTAGGAGTTGAGCAAATTGTCATGTTAACCGGGGATAATCAGGAAACTGCTCAAAGTATCGCCAAAGCAGTCGGAATTGATCGGGTATATGCCCAACTTCTGCCAGAAGATAAGCTCGATGTGATCCGCCGTCTACAGCAACAATATCAAACTGTGGCAATGGTAGGCGATGGAATTAATGATGCACCAGCTTTAGCACAAGCATCTGTAGGTATAGCGATGGGAATATCTGGTAGTGATGTGGCGCTGGAAACCGCAGATATCGTACTGATGGCAGACAGGTTAGAAAAAATTGCTGTAGCGATACATTTGGGTAGGCGATCGCAACTCATAGTAAAACAAAATATAGTCGTAGCGTTGGGTTTCATTCTGTTGCTTTTAGTAGGCAACTTTCTGGGGAATATTAACTTACCTATCGGCGTTATTGGCCATGAAGGTTCTACTGTGTTAGTTACCCTCAGTGGACTAAGATTGCTGAAATAAGATAGACTAACTTGAGCAAAGAAAACGCATTAAAAAGTAAAAAGATAATCCCCATAAATAAATTTAGGGGCTTGTGACCATTTTTCTTTTTCTTTATAAGTCAATACAGTTCAGTTAAGCATTTCTTTCTTCTTTTTGCGTCCTTTGCGTTCAACTCTTACGAGACGCTGCGCGTTGGCAAAGCCTCTCGCAGAGAAGGCGGTAGCCTGCGGCAAGCCGCTTTGCGTCTACGTTAAAAAAATTGAATTTGACAAAGAGTTTTAGCCTTAACCCAAGCGTATTGCTTTATGAGTGCCTTTTTACTTTTCACTTTTGCCTTGTTCGGTCAACGAGAGACGCAAAGAAGCGGACAAAGTATTTGATAACTTCTCCGCATCCCTGCGTCTTCAATAAACAACTACCACCAAACTCGATTTCCATTTTCGTCAACTCGTGCTTGCCGAATTACGTCAGAAATCTCTTCAGCATCTTTAACGTGGTGGAGCGCCTTCTTTTCGCCGTTGGGTTCATCCACAACAAAGTAAGTCGGGACTGTGATTCTATCACCTGTAATGTCTGGAACATCATCGACAGCTAACTGTTGAGCTTTATCTTTAACTGATTGAGACTCATCAGTGATTCTATCTCCCGGATTCGCGGTTAAGTTTCTTTCGTTCACATTTGGCTGTTCACGAGAATTTAAATCTTCGCTTACTGGTTGATTAATTTGATTTTCTTGATTATTCTCAGTCATGGATTTTTCAGTTATTGAAATATGTGGCTTGACTAACAACAGCTTAGAAAATCAAAGGTACAAAGAGTTCTTTCTCTGGAGAGAGTTTGAGAAGAGATTTTGAATAATTTTTGTGAGGAACATATCTTAGGTTAGATTCAAACTCTCAGGTTTATAAATAACCTCTTACTCCAGAAATAAATAAGAATTAAAAATTAAAGTTGCCGGAGAAACTCTTAAAAAAAGCAAAAAACACAAATGTACATTAATCCTGATGCGATCACGCCGTAGTATAGTTGTAGACCTTTATTGGTAAATCGAATTATGAGAGAAAATTCTTCTACTGGCAAAATTCCAGCGATCATAAAAACGCGTCGGGATTTCTTAACCTACATGCTAGGTACTACAGCTGCATCTGTAGCTATGGGATATCTGTTTCCCAAAGTCAGCCAAAGTCGTGAGATAGACTTAGAAAACCTTTGCTCACTTTATCCTGAGAATTCGCGCTGTCAAAATTATCTTCCCGGATCGGTGGCGTTGGCTCAAGATGGCAAGAAAATTGAGGCTAATACACTATTAGCAACTGCAAAGCCAGGAATTCCGATTCTCGTAAAAGGCTTGCCAGATCGTAGCGTTGATTATCTGATTATCCAAGACGGGCCAAAGATTGCTGAGTACGCAATCAATCCAATCTGTACCCATTTAGGATGTACAGTCTCATGGGATCTTGAGAAGAATCACTTTATTTGTCCTTGTCATGGATCTCAATACGATTCTCAGGGTCGAGTTGTTCATGGCCCAGCTAACCGCTCTTTACCACTAATCACTGTAGTAGTCAAGCAAAATCAAATTCGTTTAGTTGATCGCAAACCTGCTGTAGATCCTCGTTAACCTAGCCAATATCAAATCAGATTGGACAATGCCACCATACTTTTTAAGCAAGTCATAAATTATAAAAGACTAACAAAAATTACTGCATGATTTGGATTTGTCGGGTAAGCTGGCAACAGCAGTTTTAATCCTCAAAACAATGACCGCAAGTAGTCCCACGATTTTAGCCCTGGACTTTGATGGAGTGATTTGCGACGGACTAATTGAATATTTTGAGGTAGCATGGCGTACCTACTGTGAAATTTGGTCGTCTGCTAACGATACACCACCAGATGATTTAGCTTTGAGATTCTATCGTTTACGCCCTGTAATTGAAACTGGTTGGGAAATGCCTGTTTTAATTAAAGCCTTGATAGATGGAATTCCTGATGAAAATATTCTTCATCAATGGGCAAGCATCGCCCCACAACTTTTGCTAGATGACAAGCTACAAGCAAAAGAAATTGGTGCGAAACTAGATAACCAACGAGATAAATGGATTACCACAGATTTAGGTGGTTGGCTAAACCTACATAGATTTTATCCGGGTGTAGTAGAAAAAATCAAATTAACTATTGACAGTGGAGTGAAGCTATACATTGTGACAACTAAAGAAGGGCGTTTTGTGCAGCAGTTGTTGCAACAAGAAGGGGTGAATTTACCACCCGAAGCAATTTTTGGCAAAGAAGTCAAGCGTCCCAAATATGAAATTTTGCGAGAATTAATCGAGTCAGCAGGAGACAAGCTAGTTAGTCTTTGGTTTGTAGAAGATAGACTTAAGACATTACAGTTAGTTCAACAGCAAGCAGACCTTGAGGATGTGAAACTTTTCCTTGCAGACTGGGGCTATAATACCCAAGTAGAACGGGAAGCTGCCCAAAATGATCCGCGAATTCAGTTGTTATCGCTTTCTCAGTTTGCCAAAGATTTCTCCGCTTGGCTTTAACTAATTCGTAATTATTGGCGAAGCACTGGCGCGTAATTGTCTATCTTGGTGGTGTTTATCTGTTGGGGTCTAAATCCCCAACTTTCTGCTATTACAAATTACCTTATACCAATTCTTTACTGGAGTTTAGACTAAGCTATGCAAAATGACCAGCAGGGCTGAGTTAATCAGAGACTTAGCGAAATTATGAATAGTCTTTAGTATTAAACTGCAACTGATGGCTTTTTACGTGGTGATGTTACTGCTTTTTTAACAATCGGACATCGGTTTTTACGGTGACGCTTTTTTCCTGGTGTCCAGCCCGGAGACTTTCCGCGAGGTTTGGGTGGTTGGGCAGGAGTACCAATCACCGCAAAAACTTCATCAGATAAATGAGTTGAATAATACTTTCCAAAAAAATGAAAAAAAATCTAATGTAATATCAATTGTTAATTTTACTCAAAACACACATGAAGCTTTAGATTACGATAATTATTGAAAATAAATAAACATTAATTAAGGGTTTGTTGGTCAAGTAGGTGTGATGGCTGTGTTGTTATCGTTGCTATCGCCCCCATTCAAGCGTTCGCGTGAGCGCTCTCCCCAATCAAGAGAGGAAAAGTTAAGGATGCGTAGTTTACCAATCGCGCTCAAGCCTAAAAATAAGCAATTTAACCGAGATAAGGATATTGTGGCGGTTTGATTTTCAATAATTCTGTCCAGTATTTTATAGCATTATGTTTGGTGGTTTCGATGTCACGTAATTTGTGAACTCTGCCTATTTCCATTAGAAAATATGTAAGTTTAAGAGCAGTAAGTAAGTTAATTAACCCTACCGTTTTAAAATTTTGTAAAAATAAGTGGAGGAGAATTTGTAATTTTTGTTTATGACGAAAATACATCCACCATTTCATTTGATGTATGGCGATACTGGTTTGATAAACTAATGTAGTTTCTACTTGGGTTAATTTATCTTTAGCTTGATAATAAAACTGCATTTCTTTGTCAAAATTACCTGCTTTCTGGGCATCAGCAGCATCATCCGCTAATTGATAAGCCTGACTAATTAAGTTACCTGCCGTTTCTGCCTGCTGTTGAGTATAACCAAGTTTCATATATATAGTAGCTGCTGCTGATGCCAATTCTGCAAACTTCTCAGCATCATGTAACCAATATATTTGTGCTTGTAATTCCCCTAGTGTGGCTGCTAAAGTCTCATTCATCAGATTACTCGCCCCGTGGAAACCCCTACATTCATGTATGGGGGTAAGGGGTAGGTGAATTTATTCACCGTCAAAATTGTTTCAAAATTCA
>NZ_JBALDZ010000167.1:0-25437 GCF_036917155.1 Nostoc sp.
AGGGAATAGGGAACAGGGAATAGGGAATAGGGAACAGGGAATAGGGAATAGGGAACAGGGAATAGGGAATAGGGAACAGGGAATAGGGAATAGGGCTTCTAACCCTTTAGTGGATCGAGGGAAGGAACAAGTAACAATTTCCACATCTAACCAAAAATCTTCACTGTTGCCCGTTGCCTGTTCCCTGTTCCCTTTAAAACAAGCTTTAATTGTGGCTCAAGTTTCAGAATCTCCCATATCTCAGGTTAGTTTAAAGCATCACGATTGGCTGATTTTTGCGGATCGAGGAGGTGTAGCTGAACATTTAGCCGCACAACTGAAAGCGCAGGGAGACATCTGTACCTTAGTCTTTCCGGGAGAAAAATATCAGAAAATTGCACCAGCCACATTTGTAATCAATTGCGATCGCCCAGAGGATTTTCTGCAACTCATCAGTAGTCAGCCACAAGATATTTACGGTATCATCCAATGTTGGAGTCTCGATCAACCTGAAGCAGTAGCTTTTGAAAAGGGATGCAAAACGACTTTATTCTTAGTGCAAGCGTTAGGCAAAGCTGGATTAGCACAGTCCAGATTGTGGCTTGTAACTTGCGGAGCGCAACCTGTACCCACAGGTGATTCTGAAGACTATCCAGAAGTTTTGGCAGTCGGTCAATCTTCTGTGTGGGGGATGGGGAAAGTCGTCGCCCTAGAGCATCCAGAATTAAAGTGTGTGTGTATCGATCTCGACCCCAAAGCACCCTCACAAGTCCAAGCACAAGCATTACAGGCGGAAATTTGCTCGGAAGATATCGAAGATCGAGTAGCATTTCGGCGGGGATTACGTTACGTTGCCAGACTGGGGCGATATCAGGAGGCAGGAGGCAGGAGGCAGATCGCGCAGCGTGTCGTAGACAAGGCAGAAGGCAGGAGTCAGGAGTTACAGAAATTAATCCAAAATTTCCGACTGACAATGCAGGAGCGAGGAATCCTCGAAAACTTACAGTGGGAACCAATAAATCGCCGTCCTCCAAAATCAGGAGAGGTAGAAATTTGCGTACAAGCCGCAGGTTTAAATTTTTTGGATGTCATTGCTGCGTTAGGATTGCTCCCTGAGCAAGTAGATGGTGTGTCTCAACAGCATTTACTAGAAACAACAGGTTTTGGTGGGGAGTGCGCGGGCGAAATTGTTGCTATTGGCGATCGCGTTACCGGCTTGGCGATTGGAGATCCAGTAATAGCGATCGCTCATGGTAGTTTCAGCCGCTTTGTTACGGTTGATGCAGCTTATGTGGTTGCCAAACCAAAGAACCTCAGCTTTGAAGCTGCTGCTGCCATTCCGGTTAATTTTTTGACTGCCTACTATGCGTTCCATCATGCCGGCAAAATTTGTACAGGCGATCGCATTCTCATCCACGCCGCCGCCGGAGGTACTGGGATGGCTGCCGTGCAAATTGCTCAACAATTAGGAGCAGAAGTATTTGCCACAGCCAGTCCTCCCAAATGGCAAGCTCTCAGAAATATGGGCGTGCGGCACATTATGAACTCCCGTACCAGCGAGTTTGTAGAGACAGTGCAGCAAATCACCCAAGGGCAGGGCGTTAATTTGGTGCTTAATTCCCTTACTTCTGGTGATGCCATTGCCCATAGCCTAGCGGTAATTCATCCCCAGGGTCAATTTTTGGAAATTGGCAAACGGGTAGTTTGGGACTCTCAGCAGGTGGCACAAGTCAGACCTGATGTGGCTTACAAAGTTATCGATCTGGTACGTGTTTCTCAGGAGCAACCAGAATTAATCCAATCCATACTGCGGGAATTAGTCGAGCAATTTGAAAGCGGATTACTCCAACCTCCCCCACTCAGAATATTTCCGATTCAGGAAGTGGTGAATGCTTTTCGTTATATGCAGCAAGCCAAGCATATTGGCAAGATTGTCATCAGTTTGTCCTCGGAAGTTTTAGAGGTAAAAAATTTAGCATTTACAGATAAACTTCATGGTGATAGCACTTACTTAATTACTGGGGGATTAGGAGGTTTAGGATTACTCATAGCCCGTTGGCTAGTAGAGCAGGGAGCTAAAAACCTAGTATTAGTAGGGCGTAAGGGGGTTCGGGATGTGAATCAGACCCAGATGAAGGCGCTGGAACAAGCAGGCGCTAAAGTTGTTATCGCTCAAGTTGATGTGTCTGATATGACAGCGATGCAGCAATTGTTCTCAGAAATTCAACAGTCACTTCCCCCGTTACGGGGTGTGATTCATTCCGCAGGTGTGTTGGCGGATGGGGTGCTGCAACAGCTTTCTTGGGAACGGTTTGAATCGGTAATGGCTCCTAAAGTGCAAGGGGCATGGAATTTGCATCAGTTGATTGAGCATCAACCGTTGGACTTTTTCGTATTATTTTCTTCTGCTGCCGCTTTACTGGGTTCTCCAGGTCAAAGTAACCACGCAGCCGCCAATGCTTTTTTAGATGCCTTAGCTGCTTACCGTCGGGCAAATGCACTGCCTGGATTGAGTATTAACTGGGGCGTGGTGGCAGAAGTTGGCTCTGCTGCCCAACGGCAGGTAGATGAAAGGGCGCAGCAGCGAGGAATTGGCACGATCGCCCCGCAAAAAGTTTTAGCAGTGTTGGAACAACTCTTACTGAATAGCTCCCGTGCCACGGTTGGGGTAGTGCCGATACACTGGCAAAAATTTTTAGAGCAGTCGGCTAATTCGCCGTTTTTTGCAGATTGGCGAGAAACATCTGAATTGCGGCCGCATCTTACCTCTGCATTTCGTCAACAGTTAGCAGTAGCAGATCCTAGCGATCGCCGAGAATTATTAGTTGCCCATGTCTGGCAACAGGTAGCTCAGGTACTAGGTTTACCATCATCCGCACAGATAGGCTTAGAGCAAGGTTTTGTGGAGTTGGGAATTGATTCTCTCACTGCTGTGGAATTACGAAATCGCTTGCAAACTAGCTTAGAGTGCGCGATCGCCTCAACTGTAATGTTTGATTATCCCACGGTGGGAGCATTAGTTGATTATCTCATGGGGGAAGTTTTGGGATTAGAAGCTGCTGATATTGTTCTTGACGAAGAACTCGAAGAGACTACAATGGAGCGGTCGCTTTTGGCTAGAACCCAAGAGCTTTCGGAGGCGCAATTAGAAGAGTTCATCAACCAAAAGCTAGATCGGCTGATTCAGGAGAATGCCAATGGCTAAGATTTCATCCCACAACATTGAAAATCTAACTCCCCTGCAACGGTCTTTTTTGGTGATTGAACAGTTGCAAGGCAAGCTTGATGCGCTAGCAGCCTCTCAAAAGGAGCCGATCGCTATTATCGGCATGGGTTGCCGCTTTCCGGGTGGTGCCGATACTCCTGAGCTATTCTGGCAGTTATTACGCCAAGGTATCGATGCGATCGCCGAAGTTCCGCCCGATCGCTGGGATGTGGCAGCTTACTACGACCCCAACCCAGAAGCACCGGGAAAAATGTCTACGCGCTACGGTGGCTTTATCGAAGATTTAAAGGCATTTGATGCCCAATTCTTCGGTATTTCCCCTCGTGAAGCCCTCACCCTTGATCCTCAGCAACGGTTACTGTTGGAAGTCAGTTGGGAAGCTCTGGAAAATGCCGGATTAAATCCTCAACAGCTTGTTAAGACTCAAACAGGTGTATTTGTAGGCATTTCTACGAATGACAATTACCAACGCTTATTGAGCCAAGATGTTACCGAGATAGATAGCTATCTAGCTACAGGCAATGCCCACAGTGTAGCCGCCGGCAGAATATCTTACCTTTTAGGCTTGACTGGTCAGAGCCTTGCTGTCGATACAGCCTGTTCTTCCTCGTTAGTAGCGACTCATTTAGCTTGCCAAAGTCTGCGCCAGCGAGAGAGCAATTTAGCGATCGTTGGCGGCGTCAATCGCTTGATTTCGCCAGAATTTACCATCAACCTTTCTCAAGCGCGGATGCTCTCAGGCGATGGCCGCTGCAAGACCTTTGATGCCCGTGCTAATGGCTTTGTCCGCAGTGAGGGGTGCGGCGTAATTATCCTCAAGCGGCTCTCGGATGCAGTGACAGATGGTGACAATATTTTGGCAGTGATTCGGGCTTCAGCAATCAACCAAGATGGTCATACTAGCGGATTAACTGTTCCCAACGGACCTTCTCAGCAAGCGGTTATCCGTCAGGCACTAAACAACGCTGGAATCAAACCAGACCAGATCGGCTACATCGAAGCACACGGAACCGGAACTTCTCTTGGCGATCCGATTGAAGTAACAGCGCTAGGAGCAGTTTTTGGCGTTAGTCACTCTCAGCAACACCCCTTGATAGTTGGCTCAGTTAAAACTAATATCGGTCATCTGGAAGCCGCCGCCGGGATTGCTGGACTGATTAAGTCGGTTCTACAACTGCAACATGAAGAAATTGCTCCGCACCTACATCTCAAACAACCCAATCCTTATATTAACTGGTCAGAATTGCCGATTTATGTACCAACTCAACTCATACCCTGGTCGAAGGGGAATCAGCCCCGTTTGGCAGGAGTTAGTTCTTTTGGATTCAGTGGCACTAATGCTCATGTAATTGTCGAAGAAGCACCATTAAAGGAGCAGGGGAGCAGGGGAGTAGAGGATCAGAGGAGTAATTCTGAGTGTCCCTATCATCTTCTGACTTTATCCGCTAAAAGTGAGTTAGCACTCCGGCAGCTTGTTTCTCGTTATCATGATCGCATTACCAACCATTTTGATGATGATTTAGGCGACCTCTGTTTTACAGCTAATACCGGGCGATCGCACTTTGATTATCGGCTGGCAATTGTGACTAGCGACCTGACTGACTTGGGTGAAAAATTGCTACGCCTGGATGCAGAGCAATTTACTCTGGCAGCAGGAGTGCCGAAAGTGGCTTTTTTGTTTGCAGGTCAGGGGTCAGAATATGTAAACATGGGACGGCAGCTTTACGAAACCCAGCCAAAGTTTCGAGAAGTTTTACAGCAATGCGACACTCTCCTGCAACCTCGTTTACATAAATCACTGTTATCTGTAATCTATCCAGAGGTAGAAGAAGAGTCACTTTTGGATCGAACAGTCTACGAACAACCAGCGATTTTTGCCTTGGGATATGCGATCGCTCAAGTGTGGCAATCTTGGGGCATCAAACCCGATGTAGTGATGGGTAACCGTGTTGGTGAGTATGTTGCCGCTTGTGTAGCTGGGGTTTTTTCCCTAGAAGATGGTCTCAAGTTAGTTGCAACTCAGGGACGGCTGATGCAACAGTTAGCGTCCGGCGGCGTGGCAGAATTCGAGCAAGTTGCTCGCCAAGTCAGTTACGCCCAACCGCGCGTGAAGTTCATCTCTAGTATCACAGGAGCGATGTCTACGACGGGCTACGCCTACGCCACATCTAAAGTCACGACACCTGAATATTGGTGTCGCCACATTCTCTCACCTGTGAACTTTGCCGCCGGTATGGCAACTTTAGCTCAACAAGGTTATGAAGTATTTCTAGAATGCAGTCCCAAGCCTGTGCTGTTAGGCATAGGACGTGAGTGTTTCCCACTAGAGCAGGGGACTTGGCTGCCATCCTTGGGTAATGGGCAAGAAGATTGGCAACAAATGCTCTCCAGTTTGGGCGAATTGTATATACGTGGAGCAAAAGTTGATTGGTATGGATTAGAGTGCAACCACCGCCGCCGCAAAGTTCTGCTACCCAACTATCCCTTCCAACGCCAAAACTATTGGATTGAAACCAAACCCACCAAGGCAGAGGGCAGAGGGGCAGAGGGGCAGAGGGGCAGAGGAGCAAGGGAGCAGAGGAGTGGAGGGGCAGAAGGAAGTTCTGACTTTTTCCATCCCTTGCTAGGTCGAAAATTGCAGGTGGCAAGAATTCAAGAAATTGTCTTTGAATCTTGCTTAAGTTCTGAAAACCCAAGTTATTTAGGAGATCATCGAGTTTTTGGGCAGATGATATTGCCAGGTGCCGTTTATCTAGAAATGGCGATCGCTGCTGGTGCTGCTGTTTTTCAATCTGATTGTGTAGTACTAGAAAATGTGGCGATCGAACAACCCCTGATTTTCTCCTCTGGAGAAAATCAAACCCTGCAATTGATTTTGACTCCCAACGCCGGACAAAGTTACCATTTTGAAATTTGCAGTCTGAATCGATCGCCAGCAGCACAGGAATCTTTATGGATTGTTCATGCTACGGGCACTGTCTTGCCCGGTGAAGCTGCATTCCCGACTGTTGACTTGGCAACTTGGTCAAATCGAGTCGAATCAGCCTTAGAGGTCGTTGAAAGCGAGAATTTTTACCAGCGTTCTCAACAGCAAGGAATGGAATATGGCTCTTATTTTCAAGCCTTAAAGCAAGGGTGGGTGGAAGCAGAACAGGGTTATGCTCAACTGCAATTACCAGCAAATCTGGAAACTGAGGGCTATCAAATTCATCCAGTTCTGCTCGATGCCAGTTTCCAATGGGGGAGTGCGGCTTTCACACAGGCACTCTTAGCAGATGATGAAACATCTCTGTATTTGCCTGTGGGTATTGAGCGTCTGTACTTTTACAGACGATCTGGGCATCAACTTTGGGTACAAGCTAAAAAAAGATCCGCTAGCCAAAGTGCAATCGGCTACGCTGCGCCAGAAGCGATCGCCACCGATCTCCAGTTAGTCGATTCGAGTGGGGCGGTGGTGGTTCAAGTTGAGGGACTTTCTATGCGCCGAACAACACCCCAATCACTACAACGTATGCTGAAAGAAGATTTCAGCGATTGGCTCTATGAAGTTTGCTGGCAAGCTAAAGTCCTACCTAAAAATCTCATACCTGAAAGAGTGGAGGGTTATTGGTTGATCTTTGCAGATGGCTCTGGACTAGGAGAGCAACTGGCGCAACAGTTAGCCCAACAGGGAAAGGATTATGCGATCGCCATACCTGGAGAAACCTATCAACAACTTGATGACAAACACTACCAAATCAATCCTTTAAAACCGACTGATTTTCATAGCCTGTTGCTAACACTCCCCAAACCGCTACAAGGGGTGATTCATCTATGGTCTTTGATCGGAGATCCGGTTGAGGAAGTCGATCTGGATGGGTTGAGGCGATCGCAAGAACTGAGTTGTGCCAGTGTGTTACATCTGGTTCAATCCTTAACGGAAAATCATCAATCTGACTCTATTCAACTTTGGTTAGTTACCAAGGGATCTCAGGTAGTCGAACCATTCAAGGAAATAGGGAATGGGGAGCAGGGAATTGTTAAAGTTCAAGTTCAGCAAGCACCATTATGGGGATTGGGACGAGTAATTGCCTTGGAGTATCCCGATCTACCTTGCTATCGGCTCGACCTCGATCTAATGGCAACAAGTGCAGCAGATGCAACGGCGATCGCCCAAGAAATCTTTGACTCCGATGGAGAAGACCAAATTGCCCAACGCCAAGGTCAGCGTTATGTAGCGCGGTTAGTTCGTCATCGCACGGTTGAAAAATCAGAGCAAGTAACAATTCGAGCAGAAGGGAGTTACCTAATTACAGGCGGATTGGGAGCCTTGGGTTTACAAGCTGCTCATTGGTTAGTGGGGCGAGGAGTACGTCATTTAGTCCTCATCAGCCGTCAGTCACCAACGCCAACTGTAAGAAATGCGTTCAGCTACGCTGCGTCCGAGGCGATCGCCAAGCTGGAGCAAGCTGGAGCAAAGGTAATGGTTGAACAAGCAGATGTTTCTAGCCGGGAGGAAATGACCAGGATATTTACCAAGATACAGGCACAATTACCACCTTTGCGCGGGGTAATCCACGCCGCCGGAGTTTTGGATGATGGCATTCTACAACAGCAAAGTTGGGAAAGCTTTGTGAAAGTTATGACTCCGAAAGTTCAGGGAGCATGGCTGTTGCATGAACTCACTCAAGATATGTCCCTAGACTGGTTTGTTTGTTTCTCATCAATGGTTGCCTGGATGGGAGCAGCCGGACAGGGGAATTATGCTGCTGCTAATGTCTTTCTAGATGCCTTGACTCAATACCGTCAGGCACTTGGTCTGCCCGGACTGAGTGTGCAGTGGGGACCCTGGTCTGAGTATTACAGCCGAATTACCCCCCTTAATCCCCCCAATAAACGGGGGGAAAAAGAAAAATCTAGTTCCTTCACGCCACTTGCTTCAAGTCGGCAGAGCCGCCCAACGCAGTGGCTCCCCTTAACAAGGGGAGGGTTAGGGTGGGGTAATTCAAGGACTGGTAATGATTCGATAACTTCTGTATACAGGGTAGGATCTGAGCCAGGGGGAATGACAAGCCGTTTGAGTCAGCAACTCCAACAACGGTTTGTGGAGTCAGGATTTAGTTTCATCTCCCAACCAGAAGGGTTACAGATATTAGAACAGTTAATGGCTGGAGCGATGGCTCAGGTGGGAGTGATGCCAATTAATTGGCCGCGATTTTTTCAACAAAATTCCGCAGCGACAACATCACCATTTCTAGAAGTGTTTCAGCAACAGTTTGGACAGCAAACTGGGGAGCATTCGCCATTTCTCAAACAGTGGGAAGCAACACCCGTACCTGAGAGGCGAGCTTTGTTAATGAGTTACGTGCGATCGCTCTTAGCTAGAGTCTTGGGCATCAGCGACCCCCAACAAATCAAACCCCAGCAACCTTTGTTCGATTTAGGAATCGACTCGTTGATGGTACTCGATTTAAGAAATCAGCTACAGATGAGTCTTGGTAAGACCCTGCGCTCAACACTGTTGTTTGACTATCCGACATTAGATGCAATGGTGGCATACCTGGAACGGGAAATGTTAGAACAGTCCTTTCAAGGGAACAGGGAAGAGGGAACAGGGAACAGAGTAAGTGTTGGACAGGGTAACAGTCCCCTTCCAATACAATCGTCCCAAGATGAATTAGCAGACTTATCGGAAGACGAAGTTTTTGCATTACTGGCCAGTGAGTTAGAGAGGTAAAGCAAGTGGTTTCATCATCAGATGAGCGATCGCGGATAGCCAAAGAAGCACTAGTCAAGCTGCGGGAGACAAAAGCAAAACTCACAGAGCTAGAACAAGCTCAGACTGAGCCGTTAGTGATCGTCGGTATGAGTTGTCGGCTTCCTGGTGGTGCCAACTCACCGGAGGAGTTTTGGCAACACCTCAGAGCAGGAGCCGATCTGGTTTCAGAAGTACCTCTAAGTCGCTGGGATATTCAAGCCTTCTACGATCCCAACCCTGGCACACCAGGCAAAATTTACACCCGCCAGGGCGCATTTCTCAATCTACCCATCGATCGCTTTGATGCTCAATTCTTCGGCATTTCCCCAAGAGAAGCCAATTTTTTAGATCCTCAACAAAGGCTACTGCTAGAAGTTTGCTGGGAAAGTTTAGAGTCCGCTGGCGTACCTTCTAAATCGCTGCTAGGAAGCAAAACGGGTGTTTTTGTCGGGCTGATGAACCTAGAGTACCCCACCATCGCTTTTCCCAACTACGAAACTATCAATGCCCACTCAGCCTCCGGCTCGGCTCCTAGCACTGCTGCGGGACGAATCGCCTTTACCTTTGGTTTCCAAGGCCCAACTCTAACTGTAGACACCGCTTGCTCCTCATCACTGGTAGCGGTTCATTTAGCTTGCCAAAGTTTGCGGCTTGGGGAATCCGACTTGGCGCTGGCTTGTGGCATTAACTTGATGCTAGTTCCAGAAAGTTACATTGCTGAATGTCAGGCGCATACACTTTCTCCCGACGGGCGTTGCAAGACCTTTGATGCCGCAGCCGATGGTTACGGACGTGGAGAAGGATGTGGTGTAGTGGTTCTGAAACGCCTCTCGGATGCAAAACGGGATGGGGATAATATCTTAGCGCTGATTCGAGGCAGTGCCGTCAATCAAGATGGTCGCAGTGGTGGTTTGACAGTGCCTAACGGGCCTGCCCAAGAACAAGTAATTCGTCAAGCGCTGAACAATGGCAAGATCGATCCGGCTCAGATTAGCTATATCGAAGCTCATGGTACGGGAACATCTCTGGGAGACCCCATCGAAATTACTGCTTTGGATGGGGTGTTTGGGAAAAATCACACCCTAGAAACACCCTTGATTGTTGGTTCTGCGAAGACGAATATCGGACATACAGAATCAACTGCGGGTATTGCGGGATTAATTAAGTTAGTTCTGCAACTGCAACATGAAGAAATTGCCCCCCATTTACATTTAAAACAACCTAATCCCCACATTAACTGGTCAGAATTGCCGATTCATGTACCAACCCAACTCATGCCCTGGTCGAAGGGGAATCAGCCCCGTTTGGCAGGAGTTAGTTCTTTTGGATTCAGTGGCACTAATGCTCATGTAATTGTCGAAGAAGCACCATTAAAGGAGCAGGGGAGCAGGGGAGCAGGGCAGCAGGGGAGGAGTGACAATGGTATTTCCCCTCTGCCCCTCTGTCCCCTTGCCTCTTCTGAGCGCCCCTACCATCTCCTGACTTTATCGGCTAAAAGTCAGCAGGGGCTAGTCGATCTCGGTCAGTCTTATCAAACCTACTTGGAAAGTCATCCAGAGGTATTGCTTGAAGATATTTGTTTTAGTGCCAATACAGGGCGCGATCGCTTTGACTACTGCCTTGGATTTGTTGCTGCTACAACCACCGAGCTGATTCAAAAGCTAAAAAATTGGCAAAACACCAGCAAAACTAATTCTGACAATTCACCAAAAATTGCTTTTCTGTTTACAGGTCAAGGTTCACAGTATACGGGCATGGGTCGGCAGCTATATACAACCGAACCTACGTTCAAAAATTGCCTTGATCGCTGCGATGAAATCTTGCGTTCTCAACTAGAAATCCCTTTGCTAGAGGTACTTCATCCAGAAATCGGCGAAGATTTACTTTTACACCAAACAGCTTATACCCAACCTGCGTTATTTGCCCTAGAATACGCACTGTATCAACTGTGGCAATCTTGGGGAATTACACCGACTGTACTACTCGGTAACAGTGTCGGTGAGTATGTAGCAGCCGTCTGTGCAGGAGTCTTTAGCCTAGAAGATGGACTCAAACTGATTGCCGCACGGGGTCGGCTAATACAGCAGTTACCGACTCAAGGCATGATGGTATCGTTACTGATGCCAGTCGCACAAGTCAGAGAAATAATTGCCCCCTATTCAGAACAAGTATCAATTGCAGCTATTAATAGTCCTCACAGTACAGTTATTTCCGGTCAAGAAACCGCAGTTAAAACTATTGTTAGTCAATTAGAAAAACAGGGAGTTAAGAGCAAACAATTACAAGTTTCCCATGCCTTTCATTCACCATTAATGAAACCGATGGTGATGCAATTTGAAGAAGTCGCTCGGCAAATTACTTATCATTCACCACAGTTAAAATTTATCTCTAACATCACAGGCGCAATTGCCACTGAAGAAGTAATGACACCGGAATATTGGTGTCGCCACATTCTTGCACCTGTGAACTTTGCTGCCAGTATGCAGACATTACACCAGCAAGGCTATGAAGTGTTTGTCGAATGCGGCCCTCAACCGATTTTATTAGGTATGGGTCGCCAATGCTTATCTGATGAACGCTTTACATGGTTGCCATCCTTGCGAGTCGGACAAGAAGATTGGCAGCAAATCCTGCAAAGTTTGGCAGATTTATATGTGCGTGGAGTAGCGATCGCTTGGACTGGATTTTATCAAAATCTTCATTATCGTAAAGTAGTTTTGCCCACTTATCCTTTCCAGAGAAAACGCTACTGGGCGGAACTTACACAAGCAAACAAACACAAACCTACTTCTGAGCAACAAACCCAGGTCATAGCAATGCTGGAAGCAGGGCAAACTGAGCAATTGTCCCAACTTTTAAGCAGAACCGATCGCCAATTAAATGCTGCTCAAGTTGAAATTTTAGAGCGGCTGATTCAAGAACATCAACAGCAACAAGCGATCGCTTCAATTCAGGATTGTCTGTATGAAGTGCAATGGCAACCCAATCCTAACCCTGCTCCTCAAAATTCTACACCTGGTCATTGGCTAATCCTAGCCAACTCAGGGACTTTAGCTTCTACCCTAGCTCAAGTTTTAGAGCAACAAGGACAAACCTGTTCTCTAGTAACTTCAGGAAAGGCAGAGGGAGATGAGGGAGATGGGGGAGTATTTTCTACCTTGTCCACCTCATCCCTAAGGGGAATTATCTACCTGTGGAGTTTGGATTTACCTGCGACGGAAACGCTAACTACAGCTACTTTGACAGGTAGCGTAAATACCAATTGCGGGCAACTACTGGATGTCATGCAAACTATGGTATCCCAGCCTGGGAGTAGCACCGCTAAACTTTGGGTAATCACAGAGAACGCGATCGCTCTAGGTGAAGATTTACCAGCCATTTCTCAAGCACCTGTGTGGGGTCAAAGTCGAGCGTTTGGGCTGGAGTATCCCCAACATTGGGGCGGGTTAATAGATTTGGATCGACAAGCAAATGTTGAGGAACAAGCTCAGGCGATCGCAATGGAGTTATTGGGAACTTCAGGAGAGGAACACATAGCTTATCGTTCAGGAACCCGGTATGTTGCTCGACTTGTTAAAAGCTACCCAGAAACTACCCATAAATTCTCTATTAAGAGCGATCGCTCTTATCTAATTAGCGGCGGATTAGGAGGCTTAGGATTAAGTGTCGCTCAGTGGCTAGTGGAGCAAGGCGCTCGACACTTGATTTTACTCAGTCGCAGTGGCATTAATACCAAGGAAAAACAAGAAGCTGTTAAGCAACTCCAGGCAGCAGGAGTAGAAATTATTACGCCTATAGCTGATGTGAGTGACGGTGAAAGTCTGCGAAATGCCATGTCAGAGCTACTAAGAAAACTACCTCTGATCAGTGGAATTATCCATGCAGCAGGTAGCGACGGTGGTATGTATCGGATTGCCGAGCTAGAGCATTCAATACTACAGCAAACGCTAGAACCCAAAGTAGCTGGTACTTGGAATTTACACCAAATTAGTCAGGACTGGGAATTAGACTTTTTTATCAACTTCTCTTCAATCGCTGCTGTGTGGGGATCGGCAAACCAATCTCACTACGCTGCTGCTAATGAATTTCAAAATCTATTTGCAGCTTACCGCCAGTCTCAAGGATTACCAGGCTTAACTGTGAATTGGTCTGCTGTTATCGGCGCAGGCATGATAAATCAACCTGGGGCTGAAGCCTTAACCCAAAGATTGCAGAAGATCGGCGTAGGGAGTTTGAATTTGACCCAGGTTAAAGCTGCGCTGGGGTTACTGTTGAATTCCCAGAATCGCCAATTTGTCGTCGCGCCCGTAGATTGGCAACGCTTTGGGGCAATTTATGCAGTAGGTCGAACTCGGCGATTGCTGGAGCAACTTGCACCGCAAACTCAACTTGAGCAAGCAATCGAGACAGCACAATCAACTCCACTACGCGAACAACTCGCATCAGTTCCAGCCGCAGAAGGTCTGGAAATATTACGCCGCACCTTGCAGAAAGAAGTGGCGCGGGTATTGGGCTTGCCGACAGAGGAATTACCAGCGCTTGAGGAAGGATTTTTTGAGTTGGGAATGGATTCGCTGATGGCAGTGGAATTACGCGATCGCCTCAACCAGCTTTTGGGGGTTAATTTACCCAGCACCTTAAGTTTTGACTTTCCCAACATTGAACGGTTGACTCACTATCTTGCCACAGATTTATTGGCATTGGCTGAAGCAACTACCAAGGGAATAAAAGGGAACAGGGAACAGAGAATAGGGAACAGGGCAGATGTTGAACAGAAACCCTTACTGTTCCCCGTTGCCCGTTCCCTATTCCCTCAAGCGCAGGTTGGTGATATTTATGAACCCATAGCGATAGTTGGTATGAGTTGCCGCTTCCCTGGGAATGCTACAGATCCCGAAAGCTTCTGGCAATTGCTGGCATCGGGAACTAATACTAGAGCAGAAATTCCCCAAAATCGCTGGAACGTTGAAACTTATTATGACCCGACTCCAGACATACCAGGCAAAATTTACACTCGCTACGGCAACTTTATCAACAGTATAGATCGCTTCGACCCTGCCTTTTTTGGTATTTCTCCCCGCGAAGCTGTAGCGATCGATCCACAACACCGATTGTTGCTGGAAGTCAGTTGGGAAGCTCTAGAACAAGCTGCGATCGCTCCTGAGCGGCTGGCTGGTGCGTCTGTAGGAGTCTTTATCGGTAACGACGGACACGACTACGAGCAGTTAATTGCCCAACATTTGCAGCAAAACCCTGATAGTCCTGTTTGCACTTTCGCGGGAACTGGTAATGCTTTTTCGAGTGCGGCTGGTCGCCTTGCCTACACCTTCGGTTTTACAGGGCCAACCCTGGCTATTGATACCGCCTGCTCATCATCGTTAGTCGCTATTCACCAAGCTTGTAACAGTTTACACTTACGCGAATGTCAAATGGCGATCGCTGGCGGTGTAAAACTCCATCTCACTCCTGCCTCTTACATCTGGGCTTCCAGTGCGCGGATGATTTCTAGTGATGGTTTGTGTAAAACTTTTGATGCCTCAGCCGATGGCTATGCCCGTGGTGAAGGCTGCGGTATGGTAGTCCTGAAACGCCTCAGTAAAGCTCAACGCGATGGGGACAGGATTCTAGCTCTAATTCGGGGCAGTGCTGTCAACCACGATGGTTCCAGCAGTGGTTTAACTGTCCCTAATGGGCAGGCTCAACAGCAACTTATTTCTCAAGCACTTGCTTCGGCGCAACTCCAGCCTCATCAAATTAGCTACCTAGAGGCTCATGGAACTGGCACATCTTTAGGAGATCCAATCGAACTCAATGCCGCCGCCGCAGTTCTAGGACACGAACGCACTCCAGAATCTCCGTTATTTGTTGGCTCAGTTAAGACAAATATCGGTCACTTAGAAGCAGCAGCAGGGGTTTCAGGGCTGATTAAAGTTGTTTTGGCAATGCAAAATCAAGCCATTCCACCCCACTTGCATCTACAGCACCCTAATCCCAAAATTGATTGGGAAAATTTGCCTATCCAAATACCGACTACGTTAACTCCCTGGGTTTCGTGCGATCGCCGCAGGGCTGGAATAAGTTCTTTTGGGTTTACCGGAACTAATGCCCATCTGGTGCTTGAAGAAGCACCACCGTTACTGGATGCAGTAGAGATGAAAGGGGAACGCCCTCTGCACCTGCTGAACTTATCTGCCAAAAATGCAGCAGCACTGAAGCAATTAGCGCTCAATTACTGCGAATACTTGCGCTTAGATGGCATATTGCAGCCACTTGCTGACATCTGTTTCACTGCTCACACAGGACGTTTACATTTTAGCGATCGCTTGAGTGTAGTAGGAGCAACAGTCACCGAGATGGCAACAAAACTTACTGCTTTCTGTCGCCATGAAGAGTTACCTGGACTCAGTAGCGGGATAATTGGGAATGAACCTCCGAAAATCGCCTTCCTATTCACAGGACAAGGTTCTCAGTATGTGGGGATGGGGCAACAACTCTATCAAACCCAACCAACTTTTAGAAAAGCAATTCAGCAATGCGATGAAATTCTGCGTTCGGAACTAGAAATTCCTTTATTAGAAATACTTTATTCTCAAACAGATTCACCTTTAAACCAAACAGCTTATACCCAACCCGCCTTATTTGCCCTAGAATACGCTCTGTCTCAACTTTGGCAGTCTTGGGGAATTACACCTAGTGCCGCGATCGGTCACAGCGTCGGCGAGTATGTAGCGGCTTGTGTAGCTGGAGTCTTTAGCCTTGAAGATGGACTAAAACTGATTGCTGCCAGGTGTCGCCTCATGCAGCAGTTGCCGACTGAAGGCATGATGGTATCTTTACTCGCCCCAGTTGCACAAGTCACAGAAGCAATTTCTCCGTATTTAGAACAAGTATCAATTGCTGCTATTAATAGTCCTCAAAGTACAGTAATTTCCGGTCAAATAGCCGCAGTGCTAGCCATTGTTAACGAACTGGAAAAACTAGGAATCAAAAGCAAGCAACTACAAGTTTCTCATGCCTTTCACTCACCACTGATGAAACCAATGGTGGGGCAATTTGAGCAAGTTGCTCGTCAGATTACTTATCATTCGCCGCAGCTAAAATTTATCTCTAATATTACAGGCACATTTGCCACTTCTGAGGTGACAACACCTGAATATTGGTGTCACCATATTCTTGCACCTGTAAATTTTGCTGCCAGTATGCAGATATTACACCAGCAGGGCTATAAAGTATTTCTCGAATGTGGTTCGCAACCGATTTTATTAGGTATGGGTCGCCAATGCGTATCTGATGAAGGCTCTACATGGTTGCCATCGTTGCGAATTGGACAAGAAGATTGGCAACAAATTCTGCAAAGTTTAGGAAAATTGTATGTTTTGGGAGCAAAGGTAAATTGGGTGGGATTTGAGAGCGACTACCGCCGTCGCAAGGTGAAATTGCCTACTTATCCTTTTCAAAGACAGAGGTACTGGGTAGAAACTCCATCTCAGCCCACAACGAAGCCAAGCTACAACCGACATCCCTTACTTGGTGAAAGATTACAACTAGCCAGTCGTACCAAAGAGATTTTCTTTGAATCTATTATTAGTGCATCATCTCCAGCTTACCTAGCTGACCACCGGATATTTGAGCAAGTAATTTTTCCAGGTGCAGCTTATTTAGAAATGGCGATCGCAGCAGCAGCTAATATTTTTCAATCTGACTGCATTGTGTTAGAAAACGTAGCGATCGCTCAACCTTTAATTTTAGAAACACACCAGGAAAAGATTGTCCAAGTAATCTTGAGTCCTTTAGAAAATCAGGGTTATGGCTTCGAGATTTGCAGCCGTGACTCTAAGAGAGAAAATAGTGAGAACCCTTGGACTGTCCATACTACAGGTACAGTTTTAGCAAACGAGACAAACACAATCCCCGCAGAATTAGATTTAGAGACTTGGACAAATCAGGAGTCAATCGAAGTTAAGGCATTTTACCAGCAGTTACAACAGCAGGGCATTGATTATGGTTCTAGTTTCCAGGGATTGCAAAAGTTACAGCGAGGACAGAATCAAGCTTTGGGGCAGATTCAACTTCCTGCAAATTTGCATCAAGATTGTAATTATTGGCTCCATCCAGCGTTGTTAGATGCAGTGATGCAGGTTGTGGGTGGTCTTGTGGAAATAGATCGAGTTCGCACCTACGTTCCCGTTGGTGTTGAACGTTTGATAGTGTATCGCCGTCCCAGCTTAGAAATATGGGCAGTTGCTTCTTTGCAAGAGCAGTCAAATTTTGCGCTCAAAGCTCAGGTTACATTGTTTGATAGCGAACGCCAAGTTGTAGCATTGCTGGATGGTTTGCGATTCCAAGCAGTCACATCTCAAGCACTTCTAAATCAAGGTAAAGACTCTCTACAGAATTGCCTTTATGAGGTGGAATGGCGATCGCAGTCCCGGTTTGGTTTCTTAGAACCTCCCCACTTTATTCCATCCCCAGAGGCGATCGTTAACCAACTCCAACCGCACCTAGAGCGATTAATTACTGGCGATGACATCCAGATTTACACCACCCTCCTGCCCCAACTTGAGCAGTTAAGTTTAGAGCATATTATCCAAGCATTAAGTCAACTGGGTTGGTCTTTCTCAGTCGGGGATAAATTCTCCCTCTTAGTTGCTGCTCAACGTTTGGGTGTCGTACCCCAACACCACCAACTCTTACAACACCTGTTACAGATTCTCACGGCAGAGCAAATTTTGACAGCAACTTTAGGTCAGTGGCAAGTGCGCCAGCCTCTACCTGCTGCTGACCCAGATATTTATCTCCAAAGTTTGCAACCATACACTACTCTTATTCAAGGTGAACTAACCTTGGTGCAGCGCTGTGGAGAGAACCTGTGTGCAGTCTTGCGTGGTGCTGTCGAGCCAACCCAGGTGGTTTTTCCCACGGCAGATATTGATTCAGCTACTCAACTTTACCAAGACTCCCCCGCCGCGCAAATTTACAACACCCTAGTGCAACAGGTTGTGAAAATAGCAATAGCTGATGCACCCCCCCAACGGGGAATTCGGATTTTAGAAATTGGTGCAGGTACGGGAGGAACGACCAGCTATTTATTGCCAGAACTACAGGCTAGTCAAACGCGTTATTGTTTTACTGATATTGGTCAACTGTTCCTCAGTAAAGCCCAAAACCAATTTGAAAATTATAAATTTGTCGATTACAAAACTCTTGATATTGAGCAAGAACCAACAGCCCAAGGTTTTGATGCCCATGAATACGATGTGGTGATAGCAGCCAACGTTTTACACGCCACTCAGGATATCAACCAAACCCTACAGCACGTCAAACAGTTACTAGCTCCGGGAGGGTTGCTCGTTTTGCTAGAAGGAACCGATCGCCAACGTTGGATAGATTTGATTTTCGGTTTGTTACCAGGCTGGTGGCGTTTCCAAGACCGAGAATTACGACCCGATTACCCTTTACTAAATGTTTGCCAATGGCAACAAGTCCTACAAACTAATGGGTTGAGTCCTGTTGCTGTGCTACCGCCACCAGCTACAGGAGCAAAACAGTCAGTAATTATCGCCCAAAATGTTGAGCAACCTGTAGAGAAACCAATAGTTAAAGAGCGGGGTTGGCTGATTCTCGCAGATCGGCAGGGAGTCGGCAGCCAACTCGCCGAACATCTGCAAACTCAAGGCGAAACTTGCACTCTGGTATTGATTAAAGAAGGAACGGGGAACAGGGAACAAGGAACAGAGAGGAACAACCAGTTTCCTGTTGCCAGCCAAACAATAATCAAGCAACCTTTGGCAACTGAACAGCCGTTACAAATAGAACAGTCTGCTTTCCCCCAAGAATACGAGCAGTTAATCAAAGAGATTGCCGCCCAAACGCCAGGATTGCATGGCATTATTCATTGTTGGACACTTGATAGTCCTGAAGCTTCAGCGATTAATGCCCAAAATCTGGAAGCGATCGCTCACTTAGGATGTGGTACAGTCTTATCCCTTGTACAAGCAGCGATCGCCGCTAACCTTTTCCCACAACCCCGACTATGGATAGTAACTCGTGGTACGCAACCCGCCGAGCGCTCAGAACTAAACCTATCTGGAGTGGGGCAGTCATCTTTATGGGGTATGGGCAAAGCGATCGCTCTAGAGCATCCAGAATTACGGTGTACGCGCATAGATTTAGATCCCAGCGAGAGTATTGAGTCACAAGCCGCTAGTCTTTGGGCTGAAGTGTGGGCGCAAGATCAGGAAGACCAAATTGCTTTGCGGCGCAATGCTCGGTATGTTCCTCGCTTAATTGCCAGTTCTCAGATTTTGGCACAGCAACCATCATTGTCCATTCCATCCAGTCCTTTTCAACTGACAATGGCGAGTCGAGGTTCTTTAGATAACCTGATCTTGGCATCGACAACTCGGCGCTATCCCAATCCAGGGGAAGTAGAAATTCAACTTAAAGCAACTGGACTAAACTTTCTGGATGTCATCGCTGCCCTAGATTTGATTCCAGAACAAGTGGATGGTGTTTCTCAGTCACATCTCAAACAAATGGTGAGTTTTGGCGGCGAATGTGCTGGGACGATCGCTGCTTTAGGAGCAGGAGTTGAGGGATTTGCGATTGGCGACGCGGTAATTGCCGTAGTTGAGGGTGCATTTAGTCAATATGTCACCGTCAAGGCTACCCAAGTCATTGCCAAACCCCAACGCCTGAGCTTTGCCGAAGCTGCCTCGATTCCCAGCAACTTTTTAACTGCTTACTATGCCCTGAAGCATTTAGCAGAGGAGCAGGGGAGCAGGGGAGCAGGGGAGCAGGGTATTGCCCACAAGGGGCAAGGCTTTGAGCCTTATCTTTTTGGTAAACGCGTTTTAATTCATGCTGCTGCTGGCGGAACTGGGATCGCCGCAGTCCAAATTGCCCAAAAAGCTGGAGCAGAAGTTTTTGCTACCGCCAGTCCCTCCAAGTGGAAAACCCTGGCAGGAATGGGTGTGCGACATATTATGAATTCTCGTACAACCGAATTTGGCGATCGGGTGCTGCAACTAACCCAAGGACAAGGGGTAGATATTGTTCTCAACTCGTTAACTTCTGGTGATTTTGTTGCCAAGAGTCTCTCTGTTGTAAGAGTTGGTGGACACTTCATCGAAATTGCCAAGCGTGGGGTGTGGACAAGTGCCCAAGTTGCTGCCGTCCGTCCAGATATTATTTATACAACTTTCGACTTGGTACGTACTGCTCAAGAGCAACCAGACCTAATACATTCATTGCTGACAGAAATAGCAGAAAAGTTTGCTAGTGGTTATTTTCAACCTTCACCATTAACAGTATTCCCCATTCAGCAGACTGTACAAGCTTTTCGTTACATGCAACAAGCCAAGCATATTGGCAAAATTGTTGTTACTCAGGAGGATGAGTCAGCAAGGGAACTCCAAAAAATAAATTATCCCAATTTCTGGACTCAACAAGCCTGTTCCTCTCCCCTGCTCCCTGCCCCCTGCTCCCCTGCCCTATCATTTTCTGGCGACGGCACTTATTTGATTACAGGTGGCTTGGGTGGGTTGGGATTATTAGTTGCCCAATGGTTGGTGGACAAAGGCGGCAAACATCTAGTATTAGTCAGTCGTCGCCCAGCTAATGAAGCGGCGCAAAAACAAATTAACGCGATCGCACAAGCTGGCGTTGAGGTAACAGTCATCCAAGCTGATGTTGCCGATTATGAAGCCATGAGCCGTGTATTTAGTCATATCCGCCAATCTTTGCCAACCTTAAGGGGGATTATTCACTCAGCGGGAATGCTCGACGATGCCACATTACAACACCAGAGTTGGGAAAAATTTTCTCGTGTGATGGCTCCCAAGGTGCAAGGAGCCTGGAATTTGCATCAATTAACTCTCACAGATGCAATAGATTTCTTTATTTTGTTTTCCTCGGTTTCTTCATTACTCGGTGTTCCTGGACAAGCCAATCATGCCGCCGCGAATGCGTTCCTAGATGGATTTGCCCACTATCGGCGATCGCTCGGTTTACCTGCTCAAAGTCTGCACTTGGGAACAGTGTCCCAAATCGGAGAAGCGGCAGAACAAGGGGCTGACGTGCGTGGCCAACAGCTAGGAATAAAACCGATTCAACCGCAACAGGTATTACTAGCCCTAGAACAATTGCTGAAGCAACCAGAAGCCGCAGAAGTCGGGTTAGTTGCCATAGACTGGTCTAATAAACAGGGCTTGTCCCATTGGTTAAACTACCGTTTCTTAGCAGATTGGCAGGAGAAAACCGACTCTTCATCTGTCAAAATCGAGTCGGAATTTCTGCAACAATGGCGGACAGCATTGCCTAGCGATCGACGACGGTTGTTGTTAAACCACGTACAACAGCAAGTAGCCCATGTATTAGGTATGGCTTCAGCAAAAACCATTAATGAACGATCAGGCTTTTTTGACTTGGGAATGGACTCACTGACTGCTGTGGAGTTAAGAAACCGATTACAAGGGAGTTTGGGATATTCACTGCCAGCAACAGCGATTATGGACTATCCTACAATCGAGACTCTGGTTAATTACTTAGTGCAGCAAACTTCGGCTTCGCTCAGTGACCATCTATTACCTGATGACCAGTCAGCTTCACTGGAAACAACGGAAATAACTCAAACCAGCCATACTGATTTAGCCGATTTGTCTCAAGAAGAGTTGGCAGCATTACTGGCTGATGAACTATATGGAGGTGGAGTTAATGAGTCAGAGTAATCCTCAACCGGACTATGCCAAACTTCTCAAAGACGCTTTGCTCGAAATTAGGGAGCAGAAGGCAAAGCTGAACGCCCTCTTGGGTGCCAAGACTGAACCGATCGCGATTATCGGTATGGGTTGCCGCTTTCCAGGTGGCGCAAACGATCCGGAAATGTTCTGGCAACTACTCCACCAGGGTAAAGATGCGATCGCCGAAGTTCCTCGCGATCGGTGGGATATCAACGCCTACTATCACCCCGATCCCGATGCGCCAGCGAAGATGAATACACGCTATGGGGGTTTTGTCAATAACCCGCAAGAATTTGACCCCCATTTCTTTGGCATCTCTGCCCGCGAAGCTATATCCCTCGATCCGCAACAGCGCCTTCTGTTGGAGGTTACTTGGGAAACCCTAGAAGCAGCCGCAGTTACCCCTGAAGCTTTGGCGAAAGTTTTAACAGGTGTTTTCATTGGGATTTGTAGCAATGACTATACCCAGAATCTCTTTAACCAAGGAGAGGAGCGGATTGATGCCTACCTAGCAACTGGCAACTCTCACAGTATTGCCTCTGGGCGATTGTCTTACCTGCTAGGATTAACTGGCCCCTGCCTATCTGTAGATACAGCCTGTTCTTCTTCCTTAGTAGCTGTGCATTTGGCTTGTACAAGTCTACGTAACCAAGAGTGTGATGTGGCGATCGCTGGCGGAGTCCAACGACTCTTATCCCCAGTATTCAATATCAACTTTACAAAAGCGCGAATGCTGTCTGCCGATGGACGCTGCAAAACCTTCGATGCTAGTGCTGATGGCTTTGTCCGCTCTGAAGGTTGCGGCGTTATTCTGCTCAAACGTTTATCTGATGCGATCGCTGCTGGAGATCGGATTCTCGCCTTAATTCGCGGTTCCGCTATCAATCAGGACGGGCATACTAGTGGGCTGACAGTTCCTAATGGCCCTTCCCAACAAGCTGTAATTCGTCGCGCCCTAGCAGCAAGCGGTGTCGAGCCTGCCCAAGTCAGCTATATTGAAGCTCACGGCACAGGCACATCTTTGGGCGATCCCATTGAGATTGGGGCGCTAGGAGCAGTATTTAGCAGCAGTCATTCACCCGATCGCCCTTTAATCGTTGGTTCTGTAAAAACTAATATCGGACATCTAGAAGGAGCAGCCGGAATTGCTGGACTAATAAAAGTCGTGCTACAGCTTCAGCATGACAGCATCGCTCCCCACTTACACCTCAAGCGACCTAATCCCTACATTGACTGGAGCAAACTAGCGATCGCCATACCGACGGATAGCATGGCTTGGGTTCGAGGAGAAAAGCCCCGACTGGCAGGGGTTAGCTCATTTGGCTTTAGCGGTACAAATGCCCATGTCATCCTGGAAGAAGCACCATTAAAGGAGCAGGCGAGCAGGCGAGCAGGCGAGCAGGCGAGCAGGCGAGCAGAGGAGCAGGGGAGGAGTGACAATGGTATTTCCCCTCTGCCCCTCCGCCCCTCCGCTCCTCTGCCCCTCCGCCCCTCTACCCCCCATCCCCTCTGCCCCCTTGCCTCTTCTGAGCGTCCCCTCCATCTTTTTAGCCTGTCAGCGAAGAGTGAAACGGCTTTATTGCAGTTGGCTTTAGCATATCGAACTTACCTGGAAACTGCGCCAGAATTAGAGTTAGCTGATGTTTGTTTTAGTGCGAATACTGGGCGATCGCACTTTGAATATCGAATGGCGATCGTTGCAGGTTCAACAAAGGAGCTAGTCGAACAGCTAGCTATGACGATTAGTTCTGGTAGGGTATACGAGCCAGAAATTACCTTCCTATTCACAGGACAAGGTTCACAGTATGTGGGGATGGGGCAACAACTGTATCAAACTCAACCAACGTTTAGAAAAGCACTTCAGGAATGCGATGAAATTCTACGTTCGGAACTAGAAATCTCTTTATTAGAAATACTTTATCCTCAAACAGATTCACATTTAAACCAAACAGCTTACACCCAACCCGCTTTATTTGCCCTAGAATACGCCCTTTATCAACTGTGGCGATCGTGGGGAATTACATCTAGTGCAGTCATAGGTCATAGTGTGGGTGAGTATGTAGCCGCTTGTATAGCTGGAGTGTTTCCCCTAGAAGATGGACTGAAACTAATTGCTGCCAGGGGGCGGTTGATGCAGCATTTAGCGACTGAGGGCATGATGGTATCGTTATTTATGCCAGTCGCACAAGTCAGAGAAATAATTGCCCCATATTCAGAACAAGTATCAATTGCAGCTATTAATAGTCCTCAAAGTACAGTCATTTCCGGTCAAACAGCCACAGTGCAAGCTATTGTTAACGAACTAGAAAAACTGGGAGTCAAGAGCAAGAAACTACAAGTTTCTCATGCCTTTCACTCACCACTGATGAAACCAATGGTGGCGCAATTCGAGTCAGTCGCACGCCAGATTACCTATCATTCGCCTCACCTGAAGTTAATTTCTAACATTACAGGAGCAATTGCCACCTCAGAAGTCACAACACCGGAATACTGGAGTCGCCATATTCTCTCCCCGGTCAACTTTGCAGCCAGTATGCAGACATTACACCAACAAGGTTATGAGGTGTTTCTCGAATGTAGTCCCCAACCGATTTTATTGGGTATGGGTCGTCAGTGTTTACCCGATAATAGCGGTGTCTGGTTGCCATCCTTGCGAATGGGACAAGAAGATTGGCAGCAAATGCTCTCCAGTTTAGGACAATTGTACGTTTTGGGAGCAAAAGTAAATTGGGTGGGATTTGAGAGCGACTACCGCCGTCGCAAGGTGAAATTACCGACTTATCCTTTTCAAAGACAACAGTACTGGGTAGAAACTCCGCCTCAGCGCACAACAAAGCCAAGCCATAGTTTACATCCTTTACTTGGTGAGAGATTACAGTTAGCTGGTCGCAGCAAAGAGATTTTTTTTGAATCTATAATTAGTGCATCATCTCCGGCTTATCTAGCTGACCATCAGATCTTTGAGCAGGTAATTGTGCCAGGTGCAGCCTATCTAGAGATGGCGATCGCGGCGGGAGCTAATATTTTCCAATCTGACTGCATCGTGTTGGAAAACGTGGCAATGGAGCAGCCTCTAATTTTAGCAGCCCAGCCCGAAAAGATTATGCAGGTAGTTTTGCATCCTTTAGAAAGTCAGGGTTATCGGTTCGAGATTTGCAGTCGCGATCCTAAGAGAGAAAATGCTGAGAACCCCTGGACTGTCCATGCTACAGGTACAGTCTTACCAGGTGAAATCGGGTCTGTACCAAAAACAATTGATTTGACGAATTGGCTATCTCATAATATAGAGATTGATCCTCAAGCTTTTTATCAGCGATCGCAAGAGCAAGGTATTTCATTCGGTGTCTGTTTCCATTCCCTACAGCAGCTAGGTTGCAAAGCCGGACAAAGTTATGCCCAAATCGAACTGCCAAAAGAGACGGGTATGAATGCTACACAAGGATACCAAATCCATCCTATTCTGCTGGATGCCGGACTTCAGTTGGCTGGTGCGGCTACACTCCAAGAAGGCGATCACTCTTTCCCATACCTGCCAATTGGCATTGAGCGGCTGCAAGTTTATCGACGAGCTAACCGTCAGTTATGGGGACAAGCCCAAGCTAGAAATGCGATCGCTTTTGAAGGGAACAGGGAACAGGGAACAGGGAACAGGGAACAGGAAACAGGGAACAGGGAACAGGGAACAGGGAACAGGGAACAGGGAACAGGGAACAGGGAACAGGGAACAGGGAACAGGGAACAGGGAACAGGGAACA
>NZ_JBALDZ010000168.1:0-57632 GCF_036917155.1 Nostoc sp.
TAATGGCTAATGGCTAATGGCTAATGGCTAATGGCTAATGGCTAATGGCTAATGGCTAATGGCTAATGGCTAATGGCTAATGGCTAATGGCTAATAGGCAGGATGAGGGAGACAATGAGAAGAACCCATACCCAATTCCCAATTAGCAATTAGCAATTAGCAATTAGCAATTAGCAATTAGCAATTAGCAATTAGCAATTAGCAATTAGCCATTAGCCATGCCCAATGCCCCATCCCCAATCCCTAATCCATTTACCTTGTAGGTTGTATTGTGGTTAGTCTGACCCTGTTAGAACCGCAACAGAAAACGCCCCTCCAGCAGTGGTGCTTTGAGAACTCCTCCATAATTCGGATTGGTCGAGCGGCAGATAATCACGTTGTTTTAACTGATAGTTTAGTTTCGCGGCATCATCTAGAACTTAGACAAGTCGGTTCCCCTAGCAATGGCGGTACTTGGCAGCTGATTAGTCAAGGTACAAATGGGACTTTTCTCAACGGTGTCCTTGTAATTCAAAGTCCATTACCAGATAATTCCCTTTTGCAACTGGCACAGGGAGGCCCAATACTGCAATTCCAAATTCAGGATGTCACAGTACTGGAAACTGGTGTGCGATCACAACAAATACCAGCAACAGAAGAAAATGCCGCCGAGACACTTTACTCAGCAAAAAATCCGGCAAATTTATCCTACACTTGCACGCACGAAGGCAACTCACCAAATAATTTATTCTGTATCCACTGCGGTCAACCTCTCTCAGTGCAACAGAAGATTCGCCATTATCAGGTGTTGCAAACTCTCGGACAAGGAGGGATGGGTACTACCTATCTGGCTTGGGATGCGGCTGGTCTGATTGCAGGTACACCAAAACTGCTGGTGTTGAAGCAAATGAATGCTGATATGGCCAGAATTGCCAAAGCTCAAGAGTTATTTGAGCGGGAAGCGTACACTCTCAAATCCCTTAACCATCCGGGAATTCCCAAGTATTACGATTTCTTTGTAGAAGACGGAAAAAAATACTTGGCAATGGAACTAATCCACGGACAAGATTTAGAGAAACGTGTCTATACCACTGGCCCAGTAACACCAAACCAAGCGATCGCCTGGATGATCCAAACCTGCGATATTTTAGACTATCTTCATAGCCAAGAGCCTCCACTGATTCACCGCGACATTAAACCCGCCAACTTAATGGTGCGAGGTTCGGTAAATCGCATGGTGGTACTAGATTTTGGCGCAGTTAAGGAAATTGGTACAGCGCCCGGTACTCGAATTGGTGCAGAAGGTTACTGCGCTCCTGAACAAGAACGAGGACAACCTTTAACTCAATCTGATTTGTATGCAGTTGGGCCAACGCTGATTTTTCTGCTCACAGGCGAAAACCCGTTTAAGTATTATCGCCAACGAGGACGAAACTTCAGGTTTGATGTGGCAAAAGTTCCCACCATTAGTTCCCAATTAAGAGATGTGATCGATCGCGTTACAGAACCATTGCCACGCGATCGCTATCAAACTGCAAAGGAATTAGCTGCGGCTTTAGCTACTTGCCAATCATAAGGAGATGAGGGAGTAGCGGGAGATGAGGGAGCAAGCGAGAAGTATTTTTTATTTTTCTCTCTCCCTCATCCCCCTCACCCTCAATTTCTATTCCTCATCCCAAGTTTCTACAGCTAGCAATTCGCTAACTGGGTCTTGCATACTAAAGCCAAAGTCAAGCAGTTCCTGTTTCCAGTGCTGCCATTCATTACCATATAGCAAAGCGATTTTCCAGATGCTATCGCTTGGCTTGATAATATTCGATTCTATGAGTGATTGCACGTTGCGCTGCAATTTCACCATTGGGTGAATCACTTGCTGAGTCATAACCTCGATTCAATTCTGATTTTGTTGGTAAATGCTTAATTAAAACTGCTTCCCATTCTGCAATTATTGCTGGCCCGTAGAGTGGTGTAATTTTGGCAAAGCTAGTCTTAACTTTCTAACTATACCATAACAAACTCCACTAAGTTACTGGTAAATTCGGTTTTGTACGGTAATTACCACCACAAAACTCCAATTTCACCAAGTAGTCCTTAAACTTTTTGCAGAAGCTAGGCAAAGGTTTAGGAGCAATATCATGTCCAGATAATTTGTTATTATTCCCACAGTCATTGCACCCCACCCTAACCCTCTCCTTTATAAGGCTACGGTGTACAGACAAGTCGAAGTAAACAATACTCGCAAAGCGATCGCAGTCCAACTTTTGCGCCTATGCTGGTAACGGAGATTCCTCGATTTATAAAGAAGGCAAGAAAATTGGACAAATAGCAGCAACTCGTGCTTTCCGTACCTGGGTTAGACAGCAGATGTCTACAGCAGGGCAATAATTTATTAAGAAAAATGTCTCAACTGCAAAGAATTGCGATCACACCCTCCCAACTCCAGCAAGGGGAAATTTTACTTACAAAAGAACAACAGCATTATTTAGGGCGTGTGTTGCGCTTGCGTGAAGGCGATCGCTTTATTGCAATGGATGGTATGGGGAAATGGTGGTTAGCGCAGCTAGCAGGGGAACAAGCACAGGTTTTAGAACTGCTTGTAGTAGAAACAGAATTACCTATATCAATTACGCTGATGGTGGCGTTGCCCAAAGGCAATGGATTTGATGAAGTGGTGCGGTGTTGTACAGAGTTGGGAGTAACTTGTATTGCACCAGTATTGAGCGATCGCACTTTACTTCATCCTAGTCCTCAAAAGCTCGAACGCTGGCGGCGCATCGCTGCGGAAGCCGCTGAACAATCAGAACGCTCATTCGTGCCGACAATTTTAGAGCCTGTTGCTTTTAATACTGCTATCACCGCCAATCAGACAAGTCACCGTTACATTTGTGAGGCTCGTGGTGAGTATCCCCATTTAAACAAAGTGCTGAGTAACATCTCTAGCGAGATTGTTATTGCTACTGGGCCAGAAGGGGGATGGACAATACAAGAAATTGAGAATGCGGAGTCAGCTGGATTTAAACCTGTTTCCCTTGGTCGTCGCATCTTGAGAGCAGTTACAGCCCCAGTAGTAGCATTATCCTTGATTTCCGCAGCTTGTGAAGTATAAATGATTTATAGCTCACGCAAAAGTAATTTTGGGTGAGACATCACTCCAGCGTGTATTTAAAGTGATGATTGAGCAAGTTGCGATCGCCTTTGAGCATAAAGACTATCAAACAGCGGCTAAATTACTCAAACAGCTGCAAAAAGAATCACCAGACAATCCTTGGGTCCAATTTTATCTTGGTCGGCTGCATGAAGTATCTGGAAAGCGTCAGAATGCAGAAAAAATTTATCGGCAACTGCTGCGAGATACGACAAATACCAAAATAGTGGCGCTAGCACGTCAAGGTTTGCAACGAATACAAGAAATGGAACTAGAAGAAAGACAAAGAGCCATTTCTCAAGCAAAATCTGAACCGAATAACACCGAACTTGGCGTACTAGTCTTAGAGCCACTTAGTAATGAACTGAAAACAGAAGCGTCTCGGAAATTTGCCCAGATTATGCAGCTAGACCCCTACACTGCACGGCTATTAATGCCAAGTCGTGGCTGGAGGTTGTACCGCACTGGTCAAGTGGGAGAACTAAAATTTTATGGAAAACAGTTACAGCAGGCTGGCATTCCTTGCTTTTGGGCAACAATAGCTCAAATTCAGCAAATTCAAGTTTATCAAGTCAAACATTTCCAAGAATCTAGCCCACAAGCTACTATTGTTTGCCGTAATGACACAAACCAACTCGGTTCTCTCACCTTTGACTGGTCAGAAGTCACAGCAAGAGTAGTAGGACTGTTGCCTATTTTTGAACAAGTTGTAGATGTTGATCCCTACCATAAACTCGAATGGAAAACTCAAACACAAGATTATGCTCAGTTTTGTGATTTACACATACCTGGTAGACGTTGCATTCTCCGATTTTATGATAACGGCTATGAATTCCAGCAAGGTTTAGAAATCATTCCCCAAGCTAGCCAAAATACAATCAGAATTAATTGGAATAATTTATCTAGTTGGATTAACCAGCAACTACCTCAAGTCAAAATCTGGTCAGATTTCACGTCTTTTGCAGATACAACATTAGATCAAACAGAAATGCTGAGTCATATCAAGTCTCACATTAATCTGTTTCGCCGGGAGCAGAGTAATTGGGATTCAGCTTTTCATTTATATAGTGGACTGGTGTTTGTTAAATCATTTGTAGATCAATAGAAATGACGCGCTTTATACATGACAAATTTGCCAAAGACTATCTGGAAGAATTACTAAAAGATTATGGAGAAGTCAAGCCATCAGAAAAAGTTTCAGGGGAGATTAAGAAGTAAAAAAATAATCCTCATAAATAAATTGAGGGGATTTGATAATGACGTATTATTTCTCTCTACGAAACGCCAAAGACGAACGCGCTATGCGTCTCGAAATAAATGTTTTTATTTCGTTCCATAAATAAATTTAGGGGCTTGTGACCATTTGACCATTGTTCTTTTTCTTTGATAGAGGTGTTAAGGTATAATCGCGAATATTTTTACATTTCTTTCGTCTTATTGCCAAATAGGGATCATTGGTGTCAACTTACAGCAGTTTTCATGTATTTGAACATAACAATATCCCCGACTTCTTTAAGAAGTCGGGGATCTGCGGTTTGCAATTCTCACAAATCAAAAAATCAAATAGGGTTAATATAGCGACTTTGATAGTAAGCCAAAATCTGGTTAACTCGTTGCCGACTTTCTAAACCAGAATTTGCGGTCCACGAGAGGCTCAAACCACCAATTTGACTTTGATTGTAATCAAACTGCTGGGATGACTGGGGAATTAAATCCACTTCCACCCCTTCGACTTGACGTAAATGCGCTGCTATTTCTCTATAGACAGCTAAAGGCAAACCAGCGAATTCAATTTTTTCCTTAATTCCCATCTTTATGAAGCTCCCACTTTAAAAGAATTTGGGGGGGGTGGTGTCACTGAAACAGGATTGCCAGTAGCAGATGTAGCTGACGGCGTTGAGTTTACGGCCCCTTCCCCTACCATTTTGGCAACTTCAATACCAAATTGTTCCAAAATCACGATAGGGTTGTAGCCCTGATTCATTTCAATACGTTTAATCAGTACGCCATTTGCTAATCGCTGTCCCGCCTGTACATAGCGACTTGTTGGCTCATCGGGTACTTTGATAATTGCCTGTGGTTCCTTACTAATTAGAACTACACCAGTCACAACCACTGCCCTTGCTAACTCAGGTTGTGCTGGCGGTGGCAATACAGAGACTAAAGTAGGGTTGGCAACAACTTGAGGCAAAACCTTAGGTAAGACTGAAGTCAAGATAGGATTGACTTTTTTTGGTACAGATTTCTGTGGATTTAAAGCTATTTTGGGTGTTGGAAGTTTTGGTTTTACTACTAATGCAGTAGGTAGCTTAGGCAACACGGGAACTGGTCTGCCAGATGTTTTAGACATTCCGGGAGTCGTCTGCCCGAAAAGTTGTGCAAAAGGATCGCTCCGATCTTTTGATACCACAAGTTCTCGTGCCCTCTCTGTAGCATTAGTGGATTGAATTAAGCTAGCAGATGCAGAATTAACTTGTGAAACCTGCTTGGCAGGTATCACTGGATTCTTAAAGGATTGAGCCGCTGGTGGCGACTTTTTTGCTATTTTGGGAATTGGCGCAGGATTGATGGCTTGTTGTTGTGTATCTTCAGAAGCACATCCAGCGATCGCCAAAGTTAGAATAGCTGCAATTGTAATTTTTGAAGTTCTGCCCATGAGCTGTTCTCAAAAGCCATTGGAAAATTTAAAACTGGAAATCAACATGCCTTAAATTTATATCCAAGGCAAAGTATCTTCCCTTTATAACCTAATTTTTTACATTTCAAGGGTTATTTTTAGCACTGCCTACCCAGAGTAACTGCGGCTAACTTTATTTATAGTTAATCCTCTGCTACACCCATAAGCTCTTTCATCAAATCCAGTCCTTTCTTGACTCTACGGGAAACCGTAACTACACTGATCCCCAAATGTTCTGCAACTTGTTTTTGTGTCAAATCTTGCAAAAACACACATTCCAACACATCGCGGGTGCGTTTTTCTAGCTGAACCAATGCTTGTTGTAAACGCAGTTGGTCTTCTTGTGCCAGTTGAAAGCTGCGATAGTGAGGATCTGGAACCAATTCTCCTAAGCAGGTAGAACCTTCTTCTCCATCTTGGATTGGCACATCAAGACTCAATGGAGCGCGATTGATCCATGCTAATTTAATTTCTTGCCATTCATTTGGAGAAATTTCTAATGCTGCTGCTAATTCCGAGTCGCTTGGTTGACGATTGTGTTTTTCACGCCAAGAACGTGATACTCCTATTGCTTGCTGTTGTAGTGCTAACCATCTCCGAGGAATTCGCACGGTGACACCTTTATCTCGGAGATAGTGTTGAATTTCACCCCGAATATATGGAAGAGCATAGGAACTGAAGGCATGTCCCTTAGAAATTTCAAATCTTTCAATAGCCCTGATTAAACCTAAACATCCAACCTGGAGCAAATCATCGTAGGTTTCATGACATTGATTTGTCCAGTAGTGAGCTTCTTTTCTCACAAGTCCAAAATTGAGTTTTACCAGTTGATTGCGAACATTTTCTGACGGAGATTGCTGATATTCTCGCAACAACTGCCAAATTTCGTGCTTTAGTTCATTGGTGACTGTGGTAGGCATAGCACCGGGTTTATTGAGCAAATAAAGAATCTAATTATTCACTTTTAAATTTAGCTGCGATCGCACGATATCAAAGACGATATCGCACTATGTTTGCTAGCAAATACTATGGTATATAATAAAGACTTTCTATCAAAATTCCATAGTTTACTTGACAATCGAGCAAAATTTAAATGGGCGAAATCGCTATTTAGTTGGTTATTTATCTTTGGTGTGACCTGTAGTTTTTTTAGAACTACATAGGAATAAAATATAAAATTAATCACTAAATATCAAACCGAGATTGTACTTAACTTGAATTAATTAATGATGAAGTTAATTTAGAGAAAGAAAACAACAGAATTTGGACTTTTGTTTGATAAGCAAAAGTAAGATTTACAGTAAAATTACGTGCCTATTTAACTGAGATTTATCCAATAATTAAAAACTACTAATAATTAAAAAAATCCTATGTATATTTACGGAAGCCAATAAAAAAAAAGGGCATATCACCCTTTTTTGTACTTAAGTCTATAGTCTTTATATTGACACTTTCAGGTCTAAAGACATTGAGATTCTGCAGACAGAGTAAAAAACCTATCTACCCTCCTGAAAATAGCTACGGTATATACACAAGTCTGAAATAGCTGAAAAACCCAAGGTTTTACCCCACCCTAGCCCTGCCTGTATGTATTGGGGAGGGAACTAGATTTCTTTTTCCCCCCAATACATCGGGGGGATTAAGGGGGGTAATTCGACTTGTGTGTACACAGTAGCCTGAAAATAGAGGATAAATAAGTTAACTTTTGCGATCAAGTCTGATACTTACAGAATTTTCGTTCTGAGTGCCAGTTAGTTGCCTGACTTTCAAGGGTTTAGCTACGAGTCGGTTCAACTCGTCCATAAAATAGACCGCGAATCTTGACTTCTTTAGGTTCGCCAGCACCTAAATCTGTATCAGATGGCTGTTCGCTCTCGAAAGTACCGGCAATTTCACCGCTAGAACTGTCTATTTTCGCGATTTGCAGAGAAATCTTGCCATTGAGATTTTCTGCACGCTTGACATTAGTGCGGGTAAGTTCTTCATTATCTGCTTGAGCAGGCAGAGCTACGGCATTATCGTAGCCAGTAACGACACCACGACCTTTGGGATCTAGGAAGGCAGCACCACGATAGGAAGGAACTTTGAAGCTGCCTTCAAAGTCCGTGGAGGTGTTAATACTGGTCAAACTGGGTTGGGTTTGAGCAACCAAGTCTTTGATGGTGAAAAGGAAAGGTACTCGCTCACCACCGGGAAGCTGCACAGTGATGGCTTGGAAGTCAAGACCATCTGTTTCGGTAAAGGTCAGACTATTATCTGTGTTGATTTTTAAATTACCTTGCACCTGGTCAATGGTGGAAGTGTATCTGGTCAACAATTTGCCAGCAACAAATTCTGCTTCTTGGCGTTTGTTAGCAGGTTCTTCTTTGATGAAGAAGCTAGTTGGTTCCAAGCAAAGTTCTTTGATGCCGTAAGACTGGCTAGAATCAATGGGAATGGAACCACGGCTTGTTTCTGCTAGTTGGGGGCATTTGTTAGCCAAGCCAGTGCCACGAATTTGATCGTAAGTGAGTACATCTCTACCACTACTACTAGCAGGAGCATCACTACAAGCAGTTATTAGTCCCAGGCACAAAGCCAAGAATGCAACAATTAAAGCGCGATACCTCATGGTCAACCTCAATCTCAAAAATTAATATCTAAGTTGTAAAACTGCATCGAAGCTTTGATCTCTGATGAGAAGCCGCTACTCTGCGAAAAGCTACCTTTGTTCGGACACGGCTTTGCTCTGATTAAGAGAGTTGAAGCAAGTGTCCGAGTGTTTAGGTTGTCAACCGCTGCTCAAACTTTTCTCTGCTAAACGTAGTTAAACGTGTCGCTCTCTTGAGCTTGGGGTGTAAACCCCAGACTAAGCACACTGCATCTATTTTGGATGTGTGTTACTAGGGGAGCAAAAAACCAGCAGTTTTACTGTTGGTGGCATTTGTTAGAGTTGGGCGGGTGGATGAGTAAGCCTCACACAGAGCAGCATAAATGCTTGCCTCGAAGAGTGCGAACAGGGGTGTCTGCTTCGCACTTTGCTTTTGCCATAAGCAAAAGCGGCGTCGCCCAAGTCTTTTTGTATCATGTATGTGACGCCACTACATACAGCCCATTGTGTGATGGGTAAATCAGCCAGATCATACGATTTTTTTTAACTCAAAATCAAAGTTCTCAAAATCCAAGAAAGTCTCGTTCCGATCGCATCTAGCTCCTGTGGAGCCTATACTAAAGGTGATTACGCTCTTTTAGGAGCGATCGCAATTGCTTCTAATAAAGATACAAATCTAGTTATATTCACCCCTGAGTCGGGCAAGTGAGGGGACAAACTAGGGAAAATTAAAAATCTCCGGTAAATTTGAGTTGACCTCATTTATACGGAAAGGGTGGCATGAACGCTCACAAAAATATTGAATCAGAGAAGTTGTCCGGTAAAGTGCAAGCGATCGCAACTGTGGTATATGATGCCGTTCAAGATTGCCAAGGTGATACTGTAGCTCTTTTGGCTTTGCTGCGCCAATTAGAGCAATTACACCGAGAAATTCGGGATGGAATTTTTCAAGAGAGTTTACCTGTTAACCGTCGGCAACTCTACTCGTTGCTGAAAGATATTGAGTCTGAGGGCGGCTGGCCTTACATTGAGCGCATGAGACTACAAGCCTTTTTAGCGAATTTGCCACAAGAGACTCCCGAAGAAAAAAGCCACGAAGTTTTAGAGAGCGATCGCTCCTTTAGCTAATTAGCTCGAAAATTATTTCTAGCTCTGAATTAATAACTCACCCCCCGCTCACAATCCCCACCGAACTCACGAGTTGAGGGTGGGGACTTCCGCGATATATTAAAAAGGGTTTGTACGGGTTATGCCATCACAAAGAAGGCGATCGCGCTCCTCAAGATTGCGGTTGTGTTTGAGGTAATCACCCACCCAGTTGCAACCACGAACCAGCAGATCGTCAAGGTGTAAATTCCACAGAATTATTGTGTTGTCATCACTAGCTGATGCTAATGTTTGACCATCTGGGCTAAAGCTAACACTTAACACCGGAGCGTGATGCCCATTGAGACTTTTAATTAATTTGCCATCACGGCTCCAAAGTTTCACCGTACTATCCCAACTAGCGGCGGCGAGGAATTCACCATTGGGGCTAAAAGTTACGGCATTGACGCTATCGCTGTACCCCTTTAATAAGGTTTTTAACAACGTGCCATCCCGTTGCCACAGTTTCACGGTGTTATCCCAGCTAGCAGAAGCCAGCAACTCATCAGTGGGACTAAAGCTGACACCCAATACCCAACTGTCATGGGGCAAGAAAGTTTTCAGCAAAGTACCATCGCGCTGCCAAAGTTTCACAGTTTGATCGTCACTGGCAGAGGCTAAAACTTGACTATCAGGGCTGAAATTGACGCTATTTACCCAACCCCGATGCCCCACTAAGGTTTTGAGCAACTTGCCCTCACGGTTCCAAAGTTTCACTGTTTTATCTTTGCTAGCTGATGCCAAAAGCTGACCATCTGGGCTGAAACTGACGCTCATTACACTATCAGTATGTCCGTGGAGAGTCATGATTAAAGTACCGTCAAGCCGCCAAAGTTTCACAGTTTTGTCATAACTTCCTGAAGCCAACATTTTACCTTTAGGGTCAAAACTGACACTGGGAACTTTATTTGTGTGCCCTACCAAAGTTTTGTAAAGTCGGGTTTTGACCTCGCCATTACTGGTGTATCGTTGCCAAAGTTTGACAGTGCGATCGCTACTACCAGAAGCTAGCATCTGACCATCAGGACTCCAAGCAACGCTTAAAACTCGCTTTTGATGCCCATGAAGAATAGACGGTGTTGGAGCCTCTAAACTCCATAATTTTACGCTTTTGTCATAACTTCCTGAAGCCAGGAATTTGTTATTTGGACTGAAAGCAATGCTAACAACAGCATCGCTGTGTCCTTTGAAGGTTTTGAGTAAAGTACCAGTGATACTCCAGAGGTTTATGGTATTATCTTCGCTTGCGGAAGCTAACTTTTTACTATCAGAACTAAAGCTCAAACTCCATACTGTGCTGCTATGCTGTCGTAAAGTTTTGTAAGGACGAAAGTCAAAACCATCTTTAGTAGAGCTATTATTTTCCCGTTGCCAAAGTTTTATTGTCTTATCTCGACCTGCTGACGCCAACACTCTACCGTCTGGACTGAAAACAGCTACGATCACACCTTGCTTATGTCCCTGCAAAGTTGTTACGAGGCTACCATCCCGTCGCCAGATTTTCACTGTCTTGTCGTCGCTGGTCGAGGCGATAAATTGACCATCGGGACTGAAGTTTACCCAGTTAACCCACCCCTGATGTCCCCTCAGTATTTTTACTAAGCTACCGTCTTTGCGCCAGAGTTTTACGGTTTTATCCTTACTGCCAGTAGCTAATAATTCGCCATCAGGACTGAAATCAACGCTATAAACCCAATCTTCATTTCCTTTGAGGGTTTTATATGGTTTGGGGTCAAATTCACCTGTAACCGGGTTTTTACGCCAGATTTGCACTGTTTTGTCGAGGCTGGCAGATGCTAGAGTTTGACCGTCAGGGCTGAAACTTACACAGGTAACAGCATCAGTGTGACCTTTGAGGGTTTGGAGTAAAGTACCATCAGGATGCCAAATTTTCACCGTTTGATCTCGGCTACCTGATGCTAGCAACTGACCATCTGGGCTGAAAGTTACTCCCCAGACAATATCAGTGTGCCCTTCCAGGCGGTTAGCCTCCGTTACTCCATAAACTGCCTGTTGTAAGGCTGTCACCACCCGCATTCGGGTATCTGGTTGCACTCCATCCGCCTGTTTAAGTCCTCGCCAAGCCCGCAAACTTTCTAATAGGGCATCAAATTCTTTATTAGAGGCAAACAAAGCTTCGCTAGCAGCAGTGATTGCACTAATGTTCAAGTTGGTTTCACTGCGTTCTGCTCGTAGAGTTTCGTGGACTGCGGCTCTTTTCTGTAAGTCGGCTTGCCACCATAATGCTGCGATTGTTCCGCCCATGATTGCTAGGATTGCGCCTGCTATCCGTGCTTCTCGCAGTCGCCGTTGCAATACTAAATTAAGTTGCTCTTGACTAAGTTTTTGAGCTACTTCCGCTCGAGTTTTTTCAAGTTTGATTTTTTCTAATTCGGCGAGCATACCATAGTTGTTCTTTTGGCGAATTGGTTCAACTAAATAATCGTGAACCAATTGGTAGCGATCGCCTAATTCTTCTCTGACTCGCAACACCAAGCCGGAACCCACCAATATTTCTAAAATCAGTTCCCCAACTTTGTCAAAGCTTGATATTGTATCTATATCCTGATTATTAACTAATGCAGCTGCCAAATCAGCTTTAGTTTTTAACGGTCGTGTCCCCTTTTCATCAGTTAACTCAAATAATAATTTCCAACTTAACTCTTCGTTCTCTTGACCACAGTCTTTGATAACTTCCCCAAGCCAGCGTTCTACTAATTTTGTCGATCCACCACAAAGCTTATATTGTCCGAGTGTGGTGATGTTTTCTATTTGTAGTTGAGCGCCGACTATTTGTAATTCAATTGGATGTACTTCGTCTAATTCTCCTGTCAAATCCTGCACTAATCGGTTAATTAATTCTTCACTCAGTTCATAATGTGAACGCTGAGTAAGACTGTGAATTATGGATTTGGCATCTTGGCTAGAAAATTTTCCTAAATAGTAGCGAATGTCTTTATCGAGAATATTTTTATTAATTATGCCTAAATCATATAATCCAGTACTATTTTTATGGCTCAAACGTTCAAATTCTAATAAATGATGTAAATAATCTTCTCTTAATGAAAGAATAATTTTTACAAATGAAATATTTAAACATTCACTAAAGAATTTATAAAATTCTATTCTTTGCGTGGGAGGATTACTAACAAAGAAAAATTCTTCAAACTGATCTAATATGATAACTATAGTATAATTGCGCTCAGATGCTAACCGAATTTTTTCTAGTATTATGGTGGGTGTAGAGTTAAGACTAACCGATATTTCTGTATATGCTAGGGCTTGGTTGATACTGCTGATTAAGATTGTGATCCAATCAGTATAAACAGACAAAACAATCGGGATAGGAATGCGTTCACCAATAACTTTTCCTTTGAGTGCTGGGACTAAACCAGCTTTGAGAATTGAACTTTTTCCTACACCTGATGGGCCATAAATGACTGTGAGTTTGTAGTCAGCACGGGCAATTCTTTCAATTAAGCGATTGACATCTTGTTGCCGTCCAGAAGCAGATATTTCTTGAGCAATTTCTTCAGGAATAAATGGTATTTTGTGAGGTTCCAGTACTGGGTTAATTCTGGGGCGTTGCGGCTGTAATTGACTTGCCCCAATGAAGGCCCGAAAGCCATACTGATGTTCTATTTTAATTTTTTCTTGCTTTAGCTTAAAGGCTTCTGTGTAGTTATGACGCTCAAAAAAGTAAAGCGATCGCAGTTCCTCTAAAATCTCTAAGTAAAGTAATGGCTGATGTTGTAGTTCACAAACGACCTTCGCCCATTCCAAGTTATTAATAGCTTCCTCAGACTCGCCCAGATGCCGTTGTGTACGTGCTAGCAAGAGAAGATACCAACTTTCTTGTCGTCGTCTTCGCAAAGCGTCTCGCAGAGAAACTTGTGTTGCTTCTTCCGAGATAGAAAGTGCTGTATTCGCTAATTCATGAGCCAGTACCCAATTGGACTCAGAAGCCGCCACATTTGCCAAAAAACCATAATTTTGAGCAACTTGTGCGGGAGTTCCATAAGTTTTATGTAGGTGTAATGATTTTTGAGCTAATTCTTTTAACTCATCCCAGGCTTCTAAGCGTTCCAGCATTTCACAAGCAGGCAAAATAAATTTAGCAACTAAGTCTTCTCTTTGTACCTCCTCCAATAGGTCTAAGCATTGTTTAAACCACGACAGAGCATGTTCGCAATAGCTACTAGTATTCTGGTATAAGTCTGCCATTCGGTGATAACAAAGCCCCAGGTGGAATAGCACGATTGCTTGCTTAAGTAAAGACGAGGCAGGGATAGGGTAAGCTGATGAAAGGGGCAAAGAAGAATTACTCTCCCACTCTGCAACTCTCCTCGCTTCTTGCTGCCATAATGCGAGGCTTCTTTGATAATTGGCTAAAGCACCATTAATTTGATCGTTGGCGTATTTATCTCGCCCCAACACAAATTCTAAACTTGCTTCCAATCCTGGTGTTAATTGAACGCCATACAGGCGTAGCAAATCATTACGGGCTGATTCTATTTCATGGCGATGTTGGGATTTGGGATCTAAATCTAGGAAGGCATTAGATAAAAATGTTTCAGCACCGGCTTCTAGGACTTTGGCAAAGAGAGATTCTGCTTCATGGTGAATCAAAGCAATTAAATCTGCTTTGGCCATTTCAAATTTAATAGTGGTTGCAGCCCAGCTTTTAAAATCAGGAGCTAATCTTGAAAGCAATGATGCCACTTCATCTTGTAGCCACAACACCACTGGAAATGGAAAAGTTGCAGCATAGATATCTCGTGCTTGGTTGATACCTGTAAGTAAGTTTTCCAGATCGGTAGTTGACTCAATACCAAAAACCATCACAGCCGAAGGCAAAGAATCTGTAAGGACGGCAGGATTATCTAAAAATAGTTCTGAGACTATTGTGCTGTGTAAAGAAGTAGTTGATGGATTGAGAAAAATTTCTCTGATATTAATGTCCTGGCTGGTGGAGCGAATATTCTCTAACATTTGCTCACGTAATCGCCCATAGTTACATCGAACCAAAATCAGGGCAAATTGACCTTCGGAAAGTGCGATCGCTCTAATCAGTCTTTGCAAAGTATGCTGATTTTCTTTGGTGTAGACGTGTAGCTGTTTGTCATTAGTCATTGGATATGGTGGGGCATTGGGTATTGGGTATTGGACATAGGGAATGGGGCATTGGGCATGGGGAATGGGGCATTGGGAAATAACTAATGACTAATGACTAATGACTAATGACTAATGACTAATGACTATTACTTGTTTTGTTGCCAAGCCAAAACTTTTTCTGTTTCTGCCAAGGCTGGACTGATGCCAAACCAGCGCCCTACCGGGTCACGATATTCAAACAGATACATGCTTCTTAGTAAGCTTTGATAGTCAGACTCACCTTTAACTCTCTGCTGCTGCACTACTTCAAACAATAATTCCCACTGGGATTCATCAATAGCTAATAGCAGATCGTCGCGGTAGTCCTTAATTACGGTTTCTAGGCATTCCCTAGAAAAAGGCGGATCTTGTCGTTGCAGGCAACTATAAAGTAAACCCAATAAGTTACGAATGTGACCACCGCTAACGCGACATATACGATCTAAAGTTTGGGAGTGATCGAATAATTCTGTAACTAATAGAAACCTTTCATTCAAAGGAACTTCTGGAAAAGCTCTTGCTAGAACTAACTGGCGCACTAGTGACATCCCTGGTTCGTAGTCACTGCCATCTCTTTGCCGCACTAATACCATCGGTAGGACTTTTGGCGCAATCCCTCCCCCCAGGCGATTTTTCAGTGTCTCGTACTCATTGGAGAAGATTAACGTTAGGGGAATTGTATAAACTAGGTGGCATTTAAGTCGGCGTAGCTGTTCGCCTCGGTCGATAAAGAGATATTCTGGTTGCGATCGCCCGGATGCTAGAGGCCGCATATCCACTCGATCCAAATTATCTACAATTACTACTAATCCTTTTTGGCCCCTTAGTTTTAGCTGTTCAACAGCCTTTTCTAAAATTTCTTCGTTAATCGCTTGCAAAATACTATTGGTACGTGGTTCCAGATATTGCCTCAGTTGATTCCGCATCTGGGTGCTATCTTTGGTTTTGGCGGTAATTTTGGCAATACCCAAAGACAACTCCGCTTGTCCAGAAAGCTCTATGGGGCTTTGCAAAAAATCGCCTACTTCTTTAAATAAATTGGTAAAGTAACCAGGTTTAAGTTTGATGCTAATCCCTTCTAAACTGGCACTGACTTGACGGGCTACACTCAGCAGAATATCGCTGATATCAATATCTGCCATGTCTAAGTCTTGACTGGATTCAAAATAAACCACATGAAATCCCGCCAATTCTAGTTCTGTCTTGAGGCGCTGCAATTCTGTTGACTTACCGCAGCCAATATGACCTGTAAATAACTGGCAGGTTGGCTCATCAGGGGAAATCCGAACGATAGTCCGTTGCAATTCTTCGACAATCTTGCAACCACGTACATCAGCAAAATCTATGTAATACTGCCGATCTAGCACGTTACTTATATTTAGCGTGTAGCTGGGGTTACATGCTTTATAAAAACGTGACAAATTTAACGTCGTTTTCATGTATGTAGAGGTGTATGTAGATGCAGTTTAGATTGTATTTTTTATACAATTAATCCTATCCGGGATGTAGGCATAGGATTAACTCGCAAGTTGGTAGTGTCTTGCAAAGGACAGCACTTGGTGCAGGATTACTGTCAGTAATATGGTAGAGATTTACTTGACCCTGATAGCCTTAAGCATATCTGTCCTTTTTACACCTGCTATTGAGGTTTTGACAATCTCTAGCTTCTGTTTGGCCTGACACAAAATTGTATCGTTTAGGGAAGAAGTAAAAAAAGCTACAAAAATTCATGGTTCTCAGTTTGGATAGCTGACGGGGATAACTGGTATGAATTATAGCAAGGTACACAGAGATCCAGGAATACTTATATATCACTTCACATTCTATTTGTCAAGGAAACAAAATCCCATACATCTCAATTAATATTTTGTAATCTTTAGGGAAAAATCTTCAAAAATAACTTGTCAAAAAGACTACAGTCAGTTAAAAATGGACACCGGAAACTTTAATCGGAATAATAACTAGCGCCATAATCCTTGTGTAGTTACTGTAAAGTGTTACTAAAAATAAAAAAAGTCTTGAGGAGAGCGGCTAACAGATGCCAACAGTGTTTACTGAAATTAATAATGATACGAGCGTGTCAAGGAATTTAGATTGCAACCAAAAAGGGGTGTGAATGGCTGGCATAATATCAGTTTCCCGCACGGATCTAGCCCAGCGTCGTCAAAAATTGCGTCGGCAGCGGCAAATGAAAATTATTCAGGCTATTTGGCGAACTTTTGCCATTACTGGTTTGGCGGGTGGATTGCTGTGGGTGGCAATCCAACCAGTGTGGATGCTCAAGGCTCCCAAACAAATAGTGATGAAATCAGGCAATAAATTACTGTCGGATCAAACAACTCAGTCATTGTTGGTGCTGTCTTACCCCCAGTCTTTGTGGCGGATTGAACCGTCAGCGATCGCTAACTCTTTGAAGAAACAACCAACCATTGCCCAAGCGATCGTCAGACGCCGCCTCTTTCCTCCTGGATTAATCATCGAAATTCAAGAACGAGTGCCTGTCGCGGTGACTCAAACACGTGGCAACAACAAAGTAACAATCGGCTTACTAGATGCCAGTGGAGCCTGGATGCCTTTAGAAAAATACACATCACTCAATCCCACTAAGAAATTACCCAATCTCAGAGTCATTGGCTCGCCAAAACAATACTGCTCCTACTGGACTCAACTCCATGAAGCTGTGATTCATAGCCCCATAAAAGTGATGGAAATTGATTGCCAAAATCCAACGAATTTAATTTTGAAAACAGAACTAGGAAATGTACATCTCGGCGTTCCAGGCCCCCAATTGTCTGAACAAATTAAGTTACTCGCCCAAATGCGCCCTCTAGCAACAAAATTCAATTCCGGTCAAATAGAGTATATTGATCTGAAAAATCCCGAATCTCCATTAGTACAGATGAACCAAAAAGTCCAGAAATTAACTCCCAAAATCCCTAAAAACATCTAACGTGTTTAATGTTGTATTGATAACTCCTAGTAAATTAAGAAGCTTTATGCTGATAAATATATTTATTATTTTCAGTTTTCCAGTAAACCGCACGAAAATCGGCATTAACTTCTAATTAAAATGAGAAGATCAATCAGAAAATCTCCATTGCGAGTAAAAGACCCTCAATCGTTACCCTAATATCTAAATAGTACGGTACAAGATGTCAGACAATCTAATGATGGTCTAAGTAGATGGGCGTAAATAAAGTTAACTGGTGGGGGACGTCATTTGTCATTTTTCATTGGTCATTGGTAAGGATTTCAGCCATATTTACGTTTCGTAATATAGTTTGGTTTATTCCCGCCTACCTATTTATGGCGTACAAAACGCCTTCTACCCATACACTCTTTGACCAAACCCAGTGCGGAAAAGAGAAAAATGCTTGAGTTTTTCATTAAGATTCAGACTCGCTTTTCAGAGGGCACTGATTCAAAGGGATTGAGGACTGGGGACTGGGTACTGGGTACTAGGGATTGGGGACTAGAGAAAAGTTTTCTTAATACCCAATCCTCAGTACCCAATCCCTTTGAATCTGTCACTAAAAATGCCGCCCAAAATTGCGTAAGCATTGCTTCTGGGCAATAAGTTTGGACTAATCTGTGCCGTAATTCTTAATTGGGTAACGAAACCTCTTAGAAAATCTTGATTTGTTGACCGTGCCAATTTTGGATTTTGGATTTTGGATTGACCCTGAAATCCAAAATCCAAAATCTAAAATCTAAAATTGTTTGACTGCACTAGTGAGGGTTATCGTCAGATATACTATTGCTCCAACAAAGTGTCCATTAAGACCCCCCAAACAACAAGTTAATCAGGTATAGTCTGACAAGTAAATTCTTGCTTAGTTTAGGCTTAAAAATAAGTAAGTAGAATGTAAATTTTGTGTCTAAAGTTGCAATCATACCCAATGGTGAAACCTATTAACAATATTATTATTGAGGCAGAGAAAATACCCTGTAGTGTGTCTTTACAAGTTATGCCCTCCGCTGAGAATAATGAAGAGATTAATGTCTGGTTGAAGTTATACAGGTCACTTTTAGATAAATATAGGTATACTTCTCTAGAATTGGCTGTGCGATCGGCTGCCTTAAAAGCTTATCCCATAGCAAATTTTCGCACTGCCAGTTCTGTTAGGCTTGGCAGTAGTGAAAACAATAAAGAACAATGCCATAGTATTGTGGCACTGTCAAACTAAAGTTGACCCTGAGGTGAATAACACCTGAAAAAGTCGTTTATCTACCCTTTCACAAATCCAATGACACTTGATAATAACCAAGGACTTAACTATAAAAATTCCCAATCTACGGGACAGCCGGGGTTCTCTCTGGCAGTTAACTCAACTAACCCCTTTAATAATTCTGGGATGAACTTCGGACAAAATCACGACAATAAGAAGATTTTTACGGAAAATAGCCGAATTGGCGAGATTGTTCCTGGTCGGGTCGCCAACATTAAAGTGATTGGTGTCGGTGGTGGTGGTGGCAATGCTGTTAACCGCATGATCGAGTCTGATGTCTCTGGGGTAGAATTTTGGTCAATTAACACTGATGCTCAAGCTCTGACCTTAGCTGGCGCTCCCAGTCGATTGCAAATTGGACAGAAGCTAACGCGGGGTTTAGGAGCGGGTGGTAATCCTGCCATTGGTCAAAAGGCAGCTGAAGAATCGCGGGACGAAATTGCTACGGCTTTGGAGGGTGCAGACCTAGTATTTATCACCGCTGGTATGGGCGGTGGTACTGGGACGGGTGCAGCCCCGATTGTGGCAGAAGTAGCAAAAGAAATGGGCGCCCTGACTGTTGGTGTAGTCACACGTCCATTTGTTTTTGAGGGCCGCCGTCGCACCAGCCAAGCAGAACAAGGTATTGAAGGACTAAAAAGTAGAGTAGATACACTGATCATTATCCCTAACAATAAATTGCTGGAAGTGATCCCCGAACAAACGCCTGTGCAAGAAGCTTTTCGCTATGCAGATGATGTACTCCGTCAAGGGGTACAAGGCATTTCTGATATCATCACGATCCCTGGTTTGGTAAACGTTGACTTTGCTGATGTCCGAGCTGTGATGGCAGATGCGGGATCGGCATTGATGGGAATTGGCGTGAGTTCTGGAAAATCTAGAGCCAGAGAAGCTGCGATCGCGGCTATTTCTTCACCACTACTAGAATGTTCTATTGAAGGGGCCAGAGGGGTTGTCTTTAATATTACTGGTGGTACTGATCTTACCTTGCATGAAGTAAATGCTGCCGCAGAAGCAATCTATGAAGTAGTTGATCCCAACGCCAATATTATTTTTGGGGCTGTAATTGATGACAGACTCCAAGGTGAGGTGAGAATTACTGTAATTGCCACCGGGTTCACAGGTGAAGTGCAAGCTGCCGTACAACAAAGCGTAGCTAACGTTCGGGTAGCACCTAATACATCGAAGCGAACAATAACACCGCAACCCACAGTTAACTCCCCAACTCCAACTCCGACTCCAACTCCAACTCCAGAACCAAAAGAAAAACCGGGATTGGATATACCTGATTTTCTGAGAAACCGACGTACACCAAAGAATTAAAAGATTTTGAATTTAATACTTCGTCGTGAGCGCTCAGTCGAAGGATTTTAGATTAACTTAGCAGTCTCAGTTCAGGCTGAACGCTGTATAAAATCTGCTAGTTCCACCAGGGGTTTACCAAGGGTGGGGGTAAGCAATATATTGCCATCCCCAATTTTACTAATTGGAAAAACTCTCAACGCTACTTTATAAAATGAACTTGGGCAGGAATCTACTGGCTTGCATCTCCGGCTATGCTTTTTTTACAAAAACAGGAAAACCTGCCCAGCTACAGTTTGATTTCTAGTGTTTGTTCAATCCATTGAATAACCTGATCACCAAGGTGAGTGCCATCTAGTCGGTCAATCTCACGAATTCCGGTAGGACTAGTGACGTTAACCTCAGTTAGGTAGCCACCGATAACATCAATACCCACAAAAATTAAGCCGTCTTGGCGTAAGCGTTCGGCTAATTGGGTACAGATTTCATATTCTCTTGGGGTAATTTTAGTTTGAGCGACAGTACCACCAGTCGCCATATTATTGCGAAAATCAGTTCCGCTAGAGAGGCGATTGAGCGCACCAATGGGTTCGCCATTGAGCAAGATAATTCGCTTATCTCCCTCTTTTGCCTCTGGTAGATAGGTTTGTACCATTACTGGTACTCGACCTTGGAGGGTACTGAGTTCAACAATGGAGTTAAAATTGCGATCGCCTGATTGCAAAAACAAAATTCCTTCCCCAGCTTTATTACCCAGTGGTTTGAGAACTGCTGCCCCCTTTGCTTCCACAAATTGGCGGATAAATTGCTTATCGGCACTGACAATCGTCTCTGGAATGGTTTTAGTAAACTGGAGGGCGTACATTTTTTCATTTGCCCCTCGGATGCCACTGGGACTGTTAATCAACAGGGTTTTATTTTGGTCAATGTAATCGAGAATATAGGTGGCATAGAGGTAGGAATCATTGACTGGTGGATCTGTCCGCATAAATACGGCGTCCATTGTCTCTAAAGAAGTTAAGCAGGAATCGCTCAACTTATACCAAGGATTCGCCGCTACCCACCGGCTGTCCACCAATTGCACTGGTACAAGTTCGACTCGCTGTAGGACAGCCCAAGCTTTGCCCTCCACTACACTCAGCAGATTTGCTTGAGTTATCCAAACTTCGTGTCCCAGGATTTGCGCTGCTTCCATCAGTGCAACACTGGTATCATGACACGGATCAAGCAAATGGATGGGATCAATGATAAAAGCCAGTTTCACCCTTTGTACCTCAATCACCAAGAAATTAAATAGTTATTCAATTATTATCTCTTGATGATCTTAGGAATTGACGTACATCTGTACTGCTGAGTAGAAGCTGGAGGTAAAGTCTTGTAGACAGATGGGGATAAAAGTCAGTAGACAAAGCAGCACGTTGTTTTTTCAGAGTTGTAGCGGCTTATCGCTAGCACAGTACCTTCTGAATCTAAACACTATTGCTAGAAGTTAGTAGCTCATCCAGCTTACCTTGACTATCTAAAGCGTGGATATCATCACAACCACCAATATGGTCATCATTGATGAAAATTTGCGGTAGAGAACGACGTCCATTTGCTCTTTGAGCCATTTTATTTCTGGCTACTTCATCTCCATCAATACTGTATTCGGTAAATTCAACGCCCTTGTTTTTCAGCAAATTTTTGGCACGAATGCAAAACGGGCAAGTCCTCCAGGTGTAAATTTCTACTTTTGCAGCCATGATGTCCTCAAGTTGATTTAATACTTCTTAATTTTAGAACTTTACTGCTGGCTGTAGTTGCTATATTGCTTTTTGAGCAAATTAGAAGTGACAAGGGTTGACGTTAAGTTGACACCAATGATTCATGAATTGCCCCTATGGGTGTACCTCATGTGAACGAGAACCGCTATAAAAAATAAGGGAAGGCGATCGCCTTCCCTTATGTTAAAAATTTAAGATATTTCTAGTTCAGTATTTACCTGCTGTCAACGGCGTATTCAATTAGTTGAGCAAGGCGGTGGCGTAGAGTTTCTAATCCCAAACGCTGACTCGCAGAAATAAACACCGCAAGGGGAAACTCTTCTCTAGCTAAAGCTAGTGTCTCACTATCGGCTTGATCGATCTTGTTAAAAACAACCAGCGCGGGGCCAGGAGTTATTGGCATTTGTGCCAGGATTTCCCTAACTGAGCGAATATGACGCAACCAAGCGGGGTGAGACAAATCTACTAAATGTAGTAGGGCATCGGCTTCTGTGACTTCCTCCAAGGTGGCGCGGAAGGCATCCATTAACGATGCAGGCAGTTCGTGTATGAACCCTACTGTATCTGTAATGAGAATTTCCTGATGTTCATCTGTTTCGCCATGAGGAATTACCAGGCGGCGGGTAGTAGGATCGAGAGTGGCAAATAGCTGGTCGGCTGTATAAACTTCTGCGTTAGTGAGAGCATTCAGCAAAGTAGATTTACCAGCGTTAGTATATCCAACCAAAGCTACTGAGGGAACTTCTCGATGCTGCCGTCGCTGCCGTAACCGCGAACGATGGGCTTGCAACTGGGTTACTTCTTTTTGCAGTCGGGAGATACGCTGGCCAATGGCGCGGCGTTCAGTTTCCAGTTTGGTTTCACCAGGGCCACGAGTCCCAATACCACCACCCAATCGGGACATGGTACGACCTCTACCAGCCAGTCGCGGCTGCATATATTCTAACTGTGCTAGTTCTACTTGCAATTTACCGGCACGAGACTGGGCGCGTTGGGCAAAGATATCCAAAATAACTTCGGTACGGTCAACGACCCGAATACCAATTTGCATTTCTAAGTTGCGGACTTGGGAGGGTGAAAGGTCGCGGTCAAAGACAACGAGATTAACCCCTAGTGTTTGGGCAGTTAGGGCAATTTCTTGGACTTTACCTTCGCCAACTACGGTTTGGGGATGAATACGCGATCGCTTTTGTTGTATTGTCTGTAATACATCTCCGCCAGCAGTATCAACTAAACGTGCCAATTCCAATAGGTTGTCCTGGAATTGTAGGGGAGTCATCTCACTGGTCATCAGCCCGACAATTAGCACGCGATCGTGGTCAGCATCTACTTCCTGGGCGATAAATTCCCGCTGGAATTCTGCTTCCAGATTTTCTACCAAGTCTACTAAATCCTGGTCTGCCAGATCGTCCAAGTCCAGAGGTGGCGATATATTCCAACTTGGGGATTGAATTTGGCTTTCCCCTACCTTGGATGCAGCAGGACTAGTAATCAGGGTGCGAGACTCTTGGGGTGTCAGATGAGCTAAATAAGCTTCTTTGACATACCCAGTTGCACCGCCTCCCCGCCGTGTAAATCCGGTTCCGGTAATATTAAGAACAACTAGGGCATCTAAGCGTTGTAGTGCCATCGCCGTGAGTGCCGCTTCATTGGGCGGTTCAGGCTTGAGATGGGTGGCAATACAACGAATACCACTGAGTCGTTCTGCACCGTAACGGGGCAATTCCATCGGTGGTATTTGCGTTTGACGCGGCGTGCCTACCCCGACGCGAATCACTTGTCCGCGACGGTTGATGTAGGCACACACAGGCTGATTGACTTCTGTGCTAATTGCTGCTAAACGCTGGGAAAAGTCAGGCGTGGTGATGCGATCGCCTGGTATGCGCTGGTGGTACAACCGCTGTAGTTGCTTTAGCTGGCTGGACTTCAGACCTTGGAGATTTCCAAAAATAGTTTCTATAGGCGTTTTTGACCAGTTAAATGGCCCCCCGAATCCTTATATGTCTATTTTACAACAGGGTTTAGGCTCCTATCTATCTCCTTTGAGGGATGCGTTAAGAATTAGTTCGCGGTGGGTATTTATTTGAGGCTATTTTGCTGGTGCTTGTCTCCATCCATCCAGCAATGGTAATAACACGCACCGCCTCAAAATAAAATTTAAGGATCTGTTTCACCAGTTTGTTGAAGTGCAAAATTGATAATAGTTTCACTTAGCCTAATTCCGCGAGCAACCATTCTGTCAATTGCTTGTTTAATATCAATAGGGTATCCTTCTCGCTGTCCACGCAACAAAATACCGATAGTACCTGTAATCGAAAGACCGCTTAACCTGGCAACTCGTCTACCAGCAGATTCATCAATGCAAACAGTCTGGATATTTTCATTGAGTGCAAGTTGGATAACAGAAGCTTCTCCTAAATCTAAAGAATTAAGTAAGAATGGAGAAATATTATTTAAAGGTGTTTGCGATTTTTCTAGCCAATCTGCATCCTCAAATTCACTTACCGCAAATCCGCTTGTACCTCCAGCAAGTATTTCTTGACAAACTTCAAAGGGAACCAAAACCTCAGTATACAAAGATTGAAGTATTCTTAAATCTCCTGTTGCCGCTATTATAGAAATAAGTGGTGCTGTGTTGATAACAATTATATTAGTTTCAAGCATTCGCTAAATCAGATATAAGTTCCTCTTCTGTTAAATCAATCATCGCCACACCATAACGGTGTAAGTTAAGTAAAAAAGTTACCCTATCTATACCTGCTAATTGTGCAGCTAAACCAGAAGAAATGCGTTTCATTTCAAATAGTTTAACTGCCATCGCCATTTTTGCTTCTTGTTCAAACTGTTCTCGCGTTTGCTGTAAGGCATCTGGTAAAGTTTCTGGATAGTCAATTTTAAGTTGTGACATGATTTTATCAGGATGATCGTTTTTAATTTTCAGTCGTCATAAAGTCCTTCGTCTTCTGGTGCGTAGCCCTTCAAAAATCCATCATGGCTACGGGTGCTTTCGAGTTCTTCCACATCAATTATGTTGTCATTCTCAGTTTCCCAATCTTCACCATCTAAAACTGAGAATTCTGTTAATTCCGGGTCGTTCAAAAAATCTTCGGCTGTGGCGGTGATAAAAGGTTTTAGTATTTTGTGACGTTCTGCTAAAGATAGGCTAGCAATTTCTTGGTAGGATGCGATCGCTTCTTCAAAGCGTCCTAATTTGCGTAGCGCAATGCCCCGATTGTACCAAGCTTCGTCTTTATCTGGTTGAAATTTCAGTGCTTGGTCGTAGGATGCGATCGCTTCTTCAAAGCGTCCTAATTTGCGTAGCGCAATGCCCCGATTGTACCAAGCTTCGTCTTTATCTGGTTGAAATTTCAGTGCTTGGTCGTAGGATGCGATCGCTTCTTCATTGCGTTCTAAATCATCTAGCGCAATGCCCCGATTGTACCAAGCTTCGTATTTATCTGGTTGAAATTGCCGATTTTCTAAATACTTCTTTAACCTGAGTAATTCTGTAGACTTCCCCGCACCCCGATGACCAGAATACAATTGGCAAGTATTTGTATCTGCTAGTCGCATTCGATTTCCCAACTCTTGCAAAATATCTGCATCTCCTCGGACATCTTGACAATCTACATATTTGGGATCGCCTGCGGGTAAGGGTTCAAAGGGGTTGAAGGCATTGTAGAGGTTTGCGAGTAAGTCAGTACTATTAACCATAGGTAAAAAATATAGCAATGATGCTCATAATAATCGAGATTATAGAGAATTAAGGTGGATTCATCCAGTTCAAATACTCATTAACGGAGTTCAGAGGTGGATTCATCCAGTTCAAAATTACTCTGATTTGGGTCCGTTTCAACGGACAGTAGCTCTTAGCCCGAAATTTATTTCAGGGTGGGAAAGCAACGCCAAACCAATGTTTTAGGGGTGAGGGGTCAAACCCACCATGAATTGATCAACAGTCTCATTCTATTCGCCCAATACTTTTAAAACATCCTCTTAGAGTATTGCGCCAGTGCTTCACCACTATTTGTAACTCCCCCGACAACCAGCTATCAAATTGCGGATAAACTGGTAAACGCGGCATCAATTCCCACCCCGCAGGTTGTAAAATTTCTCTTAATGCCTGTTCCTGAACATGAGGATAATCGGGATTCACCTCATCTTTTGGTCCAATTCCACCTAAATCTCTCGCACCAGCTTCGATACAAGCGAGTAACCATCGGTCATCTTGAATTAAATTTGGCGGAATTTGAATGGTAATATCTGGCGTTAAAATCTGACGTGCTTTAGCAATTACTTCTGGTAACTGATGAGGGTCAAAAGGTGGTGCATCAAAGGTTTGCTGATATCCTGGACTATGAGGTTGTAAGATAACTTCTTGAATATGGTGATAACGTTGATGCAGTTGAGATATAGCTGTTAATGTTTCCCACCAATCATCTACAGTTTCCCCGATTCCCAACAGCAACCCCGTTGTAAAGGGAATCTGCGACTCTCCCGCCCATTGCAATTGCTGTAAACGAAGTTCTGGTAATTTACTCGGTGCGTGCCGATGTACACTATTTAACAATGTTGGCGTTAACTGTTCCAACATCAGCCCCATTGAAACATTTACACGCTTGAGCTTTTGCATTTCCTCAAGACTCAATGGCCCCACATTTGTGTGTGGTAAAAACCCCATTGAAAGCGCTAATTCACACAAATCATAAATCCGCCCAAACCATGCATGACGCTTTGGTGAATGTGGATGTACTTCACCGCTAAGTATGAGAATTTCACAGACTTTTTCACTTTGAAGTGGTTTTAAAATACTTTCTGCATCTGAAAGACTCATCCAGGGACTTTTACCCGGTTCACTGCGAAAGTTGCAGTAGCTACACCGATTAAAGCATTCGTAAGTAGGAACGATTGTATAAGCAGGGCTATAGGTGACAAGACGAGAATTATTAATTGGCATAAGCAGAGTAAATTTGCTCTTAGTAAGCAGCCACAGACTTATTTTAAGGGCTGAAACTTTAATTATTCACGCCAACTTACTTATTAGAGAAACAAGAACTATTTTGCTTTATAAATTTCTGGTAACTGCCACCAAGGAACATGGGGATACTCGTGATGTTCCTCGTGATAGCCGAAATGATAGCACGTGATAAATGACCACCAAATTGGACGGCTAATCGTTTGGGCACAATGAGGCTGAATATAGCCTCCTCTTGGTTCGCTATGTGGGAGGAAAGTACCAAAATAAAATAATTGAAATGAACTTAAAAGTGAAGGAAACACCCAAAAATAATTTAGATTATCGGTGGGGATATGGAGTATATATTTAGCAAAATTATAAATAATGATGAGGGCAATTATTTGTCCCCAACTCCAGTAACCTTTCATAAAATGCAAATACCAAGCAAGGAAGTTTTTGTGTTTACCATTATGAAAATCTGGGTCTTGTTGAGTTGCTGGATTGTGGTGGTGTAACCAATGCTTTTTTAATAATTTTTTATATGGTAGAAGACCATAAAGAGATAGGGTTAATGTCCCAATAAGATGATTAATTTTGCTGCTTTGGGGAAACACTACCCCATGCATAGCATCATGAGATGTAATAAATAATCCCGTATATAAAAATGTTTGCCAAGCTATGCTAGGCAATAGCATCCAAAGTTTTAACTTGGAGATGTCAAGGGGAAGTAATAAACTCAAGCTAATAACCCATACACTCACAATGAAAATAGCAATGAAAAGTCCTTTAAACTGAGATTTACTTTTCAATACTGGAGTCAGTTTTGTTTGATGACTGGGTGGTTGTTCTAATTGAATCACGCTGTTACTCCGCCTAGTATTCAGGTAAAAATTCCTAAAATATAGTCACCACAAAAAGCACTAACCACCAGCCAGAAAACTCTATTAGTGGTCAATGTTTTGCATTGGATAGTGCCAACACCTTAAGATATTTAGAAATATTAAGATACTTTAACTATTATTACACATACAACCGCCATACCAACAACTGTTTTTGGTTTAGAGGTTGGATTATATAAGTCTAAGAGAATATTTGAAAAGTATTAGGCGAATAGAATTCGCTACTACACAAGCATAGACGCTTTGCGGCTTCCCGCAGGGTAGTCCACCTTTCCTGCGGAACGCTACGCGAACGTGGACTAAGAGAAAATCAAGGGTTTTTAACCCACGGAGGTGGGTTTTGTTTGTATAGCCGCGACTTCCAGTCGCTTGATGAGTAATAAATTAGACTTTTCAAACAACCTCTAAAGGATGAGATTTTCAAGATTTTAAGAAAATACTTTGAAATTGGCAAAATGGTATTTCAAATGTCAAAAAAAATCTAACGAAAGTTAGAATATCTCCTGAGTGTTATTGCCCAAACTAAAAAAGAGCAAATAATAGTATTTTTCAAACTTATAGTATCGCTCCTAATAAGCTAATGGGCTGGAGCCACTTACTACAAGAGGATCATACTGGAAAAATGAATGACGATTAGCTCATAATGACTCGCATTCTCGTTTAGTTACATAGTGGCGATAGCGAAACATCGCTTCTAATTGCGCTTGTACTAGCCAACCACTGATAAATTCAACTGTTCCTCCACCAGGCATAGAGAAGGAGATAGCATCAGTTAGTCTAGTTTTGCCATTTTCCAGTTCAAATTCATGTCGATGTACCCAATACTCGAAAGGGCCAGATATTTGTTCGTCGGTAAACAGACGATATTTTTCACATTCAGTATGACGCGCTAACCAAGTTAAGGGTAATGGGCCGAGAAACAAGCGAAATTCGGTGATAGCGCCCACATTCAGCCCCCCCTCACGACGAATTATTTGGAGTGGCTGCCAAGGTGGATTTAACAGTTGTAAAATATCTGGCCTTTCGTGAAATTTCCAAACTACTTCTGGTAAGGCATTAATTACTGAGGAATGTTTAAAGTGCAGCATGGAAAGAAAAACCTAAAATTCAACTTTCGGATTCGGTATCAATTTCGATATCTAGGGTATCTTCGTCAACCCGCACATACAAAATATTTGGGTTACAACAAACTTGACAATCTTCAACGTAAGATTGCTGTCCTCCAGCACTCAAATCAATAAAAGTTAAGTTCGGTTCGCCGCAATAGGCGCAGTAATACTCAGCTGTGTTTTGCATCAATTCATAGGTACTGGGTACTGGGTATTGGGTATTGGGTACTGGGTATTGGGTATTGGGTATTAACTTTTAATTCCCAGGGTAAGCGCATCTAATTTTGTAGCCCTTGATACAGACAAAAAGCTTTAAACTCTATCTAAATATCAATTTTTCGTTCAAAATAGGACGATTTGTCGTAAATGATTGAAAAAACATGGGTCAAATAGCTTTTTATATTTTCAGCCACATAAATACGAAAATGTCAATCCCACCCCTTGGCTCAGTGTAGTAATTTTGAACTTATTTGTGCTTTGGTTGAACCCCAAAACTACCGTGTCAATAGGGTTTGAGATGCGCTTACCCTGTTTTAATTCCTAGTACAACACGGCGTAAATAAACTACCCATTTAAAATAGCCAGAAAGTTTACAAAATAAGCATTATTTCTTTTTACTTTTGCCTTTTTACTTTTGCCTTCTTGTACTAGTTTCTATTTCCCAGTCCCTAGTCCCTAGTCACCAATACTGGCTGTAATTCTTTTGGAGATGGATTGATATAACTCTTAGCATCAGCCAAATGCTTTAGTAGTGTAGACTGTGGCAGAGGCCCTTGCAAGTGGCTCCAGGGTAATACTTGTTCTGTTGGCCATTCGGCATGGACGTAGAAATCTAAGTCGGGGATTTGTCCTTTGAGTTGCTTGAAAGCACGTTTGTAGCTACCCAAGGAATCGCCAAAGTCACGAGTAAGTTCGAGAAGTTGGGACACTCTGCGATCGCCTCTCGACAATAAAGCCTGTATAATTGACCAATTATAGCTTTCTGGGCGAAATTCTATTCCCTGCGGTTTTAGGTGCTTTTGCAAAAACTGTAACCGCTTTTCGGCTTGACGATTCACCCCAAACCATTGAAAGGGTGTGTGTGCTTTGGGTACAAAGGTGCTGCATCCAAATGTTAAGCGCAATCCCGGCGCAGCTTTTTTGATATTACGCATCATCGTTACAGTTTGCTCTAAATCTTCTGCTTCTTCACCAGGAATTCCTGCCATTCCGTAGAGTTTCAAGCTTTTTAATCCGCCAGCTTTGGCGTTTATCGCCGCTTGGATAATTTCATCGTTATGCAGCTTTTTGTTGACGATTTGGCGGATTTTCTCAGAACCACTCTCTACAGCAATGGTAAGCGATCGCGCGTCTCGTTTCGTCAAAGTTTCGGCTAACTGGACTGTTACGGTATTGGTTCGCACTGAGGCAATACTGAGACGGACATCATCATATTTTGGCTGACTAATATAATCTAGCAACGCCTCAAACTCTGGATGTTGAGTTACAGAAGCCCCCAATAATCCTAACCGATTTGTGACTTCTAAACCTTTGGCGATCGCTGGAATTAATGAATCTTCCAGACTCGCTGTTCTAAAAGGCAGTGTGAGATAACTCGCCAAACAAAAGCGGCACATTTCTGGACAACTTCTCACCACTTCCACCATGTAAATATTTTCCCATGCTGCTTTTTCGGTGACTACAGTAGAAGCTGATAGCGTATTTCCCCGATAGGTTTGCTTTTGCACCACTGCGGGAATTTCGGGAGAAATTGGTTTAATTGATTTTACTTCACCATCTCTGGTGTGATATTCCACCTCATATAAACTGGGTACATAAATTCCTGGTATTTGTGCAAGTCTTTTTAGTTGAGTTTGTCTTGAGGCATTTCTGACTTCTTTGTAAGCCTCAATAAAATTCCCTAACAGGGTTTCGCCATCCCCCAGTAAAACGACATCAAAAAAATCTGCAAAAGGTTCGGGGTTAGCAGTGAGAACGGGGCCACCACCAAAGATTATCGGATGAGAATCATCACGAGAGGTTCCTCGAATGGGAATTTCTAAAGATTCCAGCAAATTTAAAATATTCACATAATCCAGTTCCCACGAAATCGAAAATCCCACAATTTCCGGCGTTCTGGGGAGTTGTTCGTGAATATCGGTAAACAGGCGACTCACCTGCACATCATTACGCATTGCCAAAGTTGCCCACACTACCTGATAGCCGAGACTAGTTATACCTACGCTGTACTCGTTGGGAAAGGCGAAGATTATGGGAATTGCGTTGGTATCTGGGGTAGTGGGGTTAAATAGAAGGCGTTCAGAGTCAAATACAGATGATGTCACAGGTGTTTGTTAGATGCAAGTTTATCTATATTTAATTTTAAGCCATAGAATAATTAAGTTAAAAACTAATGTTATGGCGTTAGCAAGAATAATTGGTAAAGATTGTAAATAAATTCCATATATTAGCCACAAAAAAACACCAGTTATGAATGTCATCAGCGTCACCAAAGAAACATCTTTTGCTGATTTTGTTTGCCAAGTTTTAAACATCTGTGGCAAAAAAGAGATTGTGGTTATTGTGGCGGCAGCTAATCCTATAATTGTCAGAAAATCCATGTTTAATTATTTATATTAAGTTGCCATATCATACATCACCGATCGCCCTTCTCTGCTTAATGCAACGCTATACGAGACATTTTACACTGTTGAGCGATCGCTACAACAGATTAACAACAAGATTTCCGACTGATTAAATAAGTCGGAAATCTAAAAATGGCTCACGATCTTAGCAAGAATAATCGGTAAAAATTGTAATTTATGTATATTAACCACCAAAAAAGACCGATTATAAATGCAATTAGCATGACAAAATAAAACTCATTCAAGGATATGTGATAAACACTAGCAAAACCGATGAATTAATTCTTCACGAGACAACTGCAACAGTAAAGGCGTAAACTCTTCTGGCGGTAACGATAAGAAAGGTTCAATAATTGCTTGAAGCTCATTATCTATTTCACCAAAGCGAACTTTGAGCAAGTTTTCCACCACCAAGCGTTCTCCCTGCTGAATTCCTGTTTGGAGTCCCCGTTGTTCTCCTTCTTGTATCGCCTGTTCTCGGTCTTGTTGGTAAAGTGGTGCTAATCGCATAAGTAATTCCCTATCTTCCTCGTCTTGATTTTGAGTGACTTGTAAGTTTTGTTGCAAGTTGTACAGCAATTCTAACGCTGCTTTTCGGAAAGGATTATCAGGAGTAAGTGCTTCTAGTTCGTCAATTGCTTGCTTTTGAACGTTTCCCCTACCAATGATTCTCAGCCATAAGGTTTCTCGGATAGAAGGCAACTGATGGATTGCTACTATAGTTGTACGTAGATATTGTGGCATGAAGTGTATTCCAGGCAGGTAGTCATCTTTCAATACGGTTCGGATAAGGTTTTTTGATGACAAGCCTGATTATTAGACATCTCCAGAAATTAAATATGCTTTACCCATAACCCTTGTAGAGACGTAGCAGTGCTACGTCTCTACATTGTTTTTCGGAGATGTCTATTGTAGAGACGGCGATTTATCGCGTCTCTTGCCTTAACCGAACCGTATTGAGTCATCTTTTGGGTTAGCACCAAATCCTGATAGATGAATAATTGTGAGGATCAAGACTAGTACAACACGGCGTAAATAAACCACCCCTTCGGGTTCGGCAGTTCCTCATGGGGGAAACCCCCAAGACCGGACTGCCTCACCATTCAAAATCAATGAAACGCTTACGCTGTATTAATTTTGAATTTTGAATTTTGAATTCCGCCTTGCGGTACTAGCGACTTAGCCCACCATAACGACCACAAACCGCATAACCCTTTGATTCCCTGTAGCGATCGCTGTGGGGAATTGTCATTTATGGAATTATCTCGGTAGAATTGAGTTAAACAGTATTTACAGTAAAAATATGTACACAAAAACAACACGTAATTTAGTAGGTAAGAACAGTAAATTAAACGTCAGTTCATACCCTACAATAAGCAATAACAATTTCCCAGATAGGAATACCAGAGTGTACGCAATTGCCTTTGATATGGATATTGAACTGCTACGACAGTCCTATGGCGATCCATATAACAATGCTTATGGTGAGATTAAAAAAGTACTGACTTCACACGGTTTTACTAGACAGCAAGGTAGCGTTTACTTTGGAAATGAAAATGTAAATGCTGTTACTTGTGTGCTAGCAGTTCAAGATTTAGCTAAACAATTAGTATGGTTTCCTGTAGCAGTAAGAGATATCAGAATGCTAAGGATTGAAGAAAATAACGACCTATTACCCGCAGTTCAAGTAAACTTACCCAGTGAAAACTGACGACGTTAAAAAGTAAAAAGTAAAAAGTAAAAAGATAATCCCCATAAATAAATTTAGGGGATTTAATAAGGTGCTACCTTCAAACCAAAATTTTCATAAAAACGATAAGCATTTCTGTTTTCTTCATAAACTGCTAGACAGTATGGTGCTTTGCATTCAGAGAGTATTTTATTAAGTAATTTTTTGCCGTAACCCTTTTTCTGACTCTTTAGCCATGTTGATAGTAGATGCGATCGCACTTAGTTAAATGTGTTATCCGCTACTATCGCAGTATCAGTAAAAAAGGGCGAGTAAGACACTCACCCTCGAAGCATAAATATTTTCTGAAGTTAATATCGTGTTAACTTAGTTTCATCAATGAACTTAGGAATCCTCATTGAGTATTAGTTTTCCACTTGTTTGAGTTTTTGAAAAATTTCATCAAGTGGTGACTCAGATTCATCAGAACAAAATTCTAAAGCAAGTCTAACTTTTCCTTTTTTCCATCCCTGAGTGCTAAATTGCAAAACTTCACAATTTAATCCTTGGGTATACAAATTTACTTCATCTGTCTCTTCTGCTCCAATATATTCCTTAATTGCTGTAATCAAATCACGGACTTTAAAAGTTTTAGCAATATTTAACTTATTAAAAGTGTCTGGTTCTATAGACACAACTTCATCATGATTTAGTCTCTCAAATCCATCTTCCATAAAAATCTCCTGTCACTAAATCTATATTTTCCAGAGATATAACAGTTCATCCGAAATAAAATAATGATTTTAAGGTTATGGCGGTTTTCTGTTTAGTCAAATACAGACCTAACCCCCAGTCCCTTGCCTTACAAGGGAAAGGGGGAAGATTCAAAGTCTCTCTCCTAAAAAGGTCAGAGTGTATGGAAGCGCTATATTAGAAAAACCAACCGTAAGAATGCAAACCTTTACCCAAAAGATTCACACCGAGATAGCAAACCCAAACGACAAGCAAGCCGGTGGAGGCTAAAATTGCGGGGCTGCGCCCTTGCCAACCGCGAGTAATTCTGGCGTGAAGGTAGGCGGCGAACACTAACCAGGTGATTAATGCCCAAGTTTCTTTCGGGTCCCAACTCCAGTAAGAACCCCAGGCTTCGTTAGCCCAAACACCACCGGCAATGATACCAATTGTCAGCAGAGGAAATCCTAGTCCAATGATGCGATAGCTGATGTTGTCGAGGGTTTCAGCAAGGCTAAGGCGTTGGGGCGAAAGGGGTTCAGAATTTTGAATTTCGGATAGCGAAGCGTTAGCGAGTCCTCGAGCGTCTTGCGGATTTTGGATTGGGGTTGTTGTGACTAAACCCAAAACAGCGGTGTTCGCGTTGCCGTTGCTACTACTTTCAAAACGAGCAAAGCCGTTATTTTCGACAGCGGGGGCTGATGGTTGAGAAATTAGTTCAGTGACTTTGTGCAAGCGGTAGCCATTGCTGCGATAGCCGCCAGTACCAACAGAACTGCCTTGTAGTTGGATGTTTTGACCGCGAGTGACAATTAAAAAAGCGATCGCTAATAATGAACCCACCATCAAAGCAGAATAACTCAACATCATGACGCTGACATGCATCATCAGCCAATTTGACTTTAAGGCAGGTACTAGGGGTTCTGACGCTTGCATCTGGGATGGTAGTGTCATGGTAGCAAAAGCTGCGATCGCCATTGCCACCGGAGCTGTAGCAACCCCTACTAAGCGGCTACGGCTACTATTTTCGGCAATCAGATGGACTGCGGTAATTCCCCAAGTTAAGAAAAACAGAGATTCATAGAGATTACTTAAGGGAAAGTAACCAGCTTCGATCCATCTTGCACCCAATAGAGTAGCTATACACAAATTTGCGATCGCCATCCCAGCTGTCCCCAAAGGAGCTAGATAAGGCAGATTCGGAAAAGCCGCTCCTCCCCAATACACCAGCATTGTCAGGAATAATATGGCAAAGGAGGCATTGTCCAGCCAATTCTGGAGTACAACCAGATTCATAAAGTCTTCTCTCCGTGGATAATTTAAAATATTGATTCTGACTGTTTTGATCCTATATGGTTAAAGGGAAATAGAGAATGGGGCATTGGGCATTGGGCATTGGGCATTGGAGACTGGCGAAGATAAGTATCTGGATTCATATCCCAACCAATCTTAAAAGAATTTCTTTCCCAATCCCCAGTCCCCAGTCCCCAGTCCCCAGTCCCCAATCCCCAATCCCCAGTCCCCAATCCCCAGTCCCCAGTCCCCTATCTAGTTTCTGGACTAGGCAAAGCAGTCGCATTAGTAACTTTTTTGAGTGCGACAAAAATATCGTAGGTGCTACTGCGACTGTCGCTGACAGCAGATGTCATCCCAATTGAGCGCGTTGCATCTAGCAAAGTTTGTTGATTGGGAATTAGAGTTGGTAATGGAAAATTTTTCACAGTTTTTTCCACATCCAGAAAAAATTGACCATTTGTCGGATTTGGTTCTGTAGGAACTGTTTGTTGGAAGGGAAGAGTGTTAGCTAGTGTGTTGTTGGGTTTAGGAACAATTTTATCCGTAATCGGAGCGCCCACTACCAAGAAGGCGACATCTCCATCTAACCAACCGTGGGTAGCAGTTAAGGTACCATAAGGTGAAATCCAGTTCACAACAGGTTGTCCAGCGACTTTCCCCGGTTGAACTTGGAATTGGTATTGATTTCTCATCACATCATCAAGCTGTTTTAAGGATGCTTCAGCTGAGTTGCGATTTCTTCCCTCTACCATAAACACTAAGCCAGAACGAAAATCATCTGGTGAACCTGCTTTTGGGGTAGTCGGAATCACTGATAGAGAAAATTCACCTTTCATCCAACTGAGTAAATCCTTATCTAAATCAAGATTGGTAAGAGATTTTACACCACCTCGTAGCTGTTCTGGTGCGATCGGCGAGAGGGGATTTCCCTGGGATGTTAAAACATAGTCTCCCCACAACTGCTGTAAGTTGCCCCCCGAAAGCATCATTAAGGTTTCGGCTGGTAGGCGGCTTTGCATTTTGCCAGCTTTATTTTCCACCGCCAGCACTCTTTGACTATTTGGGTTTAGCCAAGAAACGCCCTTAAAGCGGATTCCTTCTGACTCTAAGGTAATTGTCCCTGCTAAACCTTGGTTATTTTGCAGTTGAGCCAAAACTTGAGCAGGTAAAGGGCGATTTGGAGAGGCTGCGGCTATTTTGGCTGCTGTTGGCACATTTACATAAAACTGGGCAAAGGGTTGGTAATCGGCAATTTTCGGGAAATTCTCAGCAAAGCCCCCTGTTGTCGCTAAGGATGTTTTATTTTTGTAGGCATCGATCGCTCTTTCTGTAGCTTTAGGATTATCAGTTATAACTAAAAAACGCCCATCTAGTAATGCGGCTGAGAAGTTTTCCCCTGTTTGTCCCTCACTTTGTTTGATGGCGAACCCTTGATAAGTACGGTCAATCCATTTGCCTTGTTTAAGGGTTTTGGGTTGTGCCAAAATGCTTTTGGCGATTTCTGGGTTTTTCACTGGTAATACCATTACCATCGACTGCTGATCGCTAGCAGCATCTTCATTGGTAGTAACGGGCTTGGGTGTAGGTTTACTCCCGATTGCTGGGGCAAGGATTGCGATGGTAACGTCATTGCCTACCCAAGGAGCGATATCTTTCTGGAAGTCGTAACCATTATTAGTCAGAAAGCGATCGCGTAACTGGACTAAATTTTTGTCCAGTTCTGCTTGGGTTTCTCTTGTCCCAAACTGCCGCAATTTCTGCCACTGCTGGGGATCTGTCGTTAAAGAAACCGCAAACAGGGCATCACTAGGAATAATATTTGCACCTACTAGCAAGTCGCTAGAAGATAGCCGTCTCTGAGCTAACAACCAGTATGCTGCACTCCCTGCACCAATCAATAACCCAGCAGCCGAGAGCGTCAGCACCAGAGATGGTTTCTTATTTTTTTTCATCCGAACAGACACAAGAGGTAGTGCCATTGAAACCTATACCTCATACTTGCAAACTCATTACTTACTTGATTAGTTAAATTAACCAATAAATTTCTCGTTATCTAGGGCAGTTAACTGCATAAATTTTTCCATCCTAAAAATTGATGATATTTCCGTAATCAACCTTCCCGAATGTTTCAAAAGCAGTTTTTTCGTGGTTAGTTACCTTTTTTAACACGCTTTATTGAATTTCGCAGGATACCTCCTTTAAACGGTTGCCTCTATCGGCAAGTCTCCAAAAGTTCACATCCGTCATTTCAAGCACTTTGAGGATATAACTAACTTGAGCATTGCTGCAAGTTATCAACAACCCACACCACCTTCTATTTACAGAGTTTCCACCTGTTGTATTAACTTTATCTAACCAAGATCAATTCAGTGTCTGAGATTTCGCATCGATTACCAATCTTCCAAGTCAGATATGTTGTTAAACGATCGTTTTTGGGAATTTGCATCAAAATGATACAGAATGGATGTTATTTTTGCTGAGAAGCAACTGGTAATTTGTTGAGAAATCAAAAATTAAAAATCAATTAAATAATGTAGACAGTGCCTACCCTACAACAATAGTGTTATTGAAATTGGTGCAAAGTTATCATGCTCTGGGGCACACTGCCAAGGATAAAAAACTTTTAAATAATACTATGCCTCAGCATTAACAGCACTCAACTGCATAGGCCCCAAATATTTGGTTAAATAAGGCGAAAAAACTTCATAAATTAAAGTCAATGGCTGTCCATGATGCCAAAATAAGTAGTGGCGACCCCAAAAAGGCCCAGTTACATCAAAACCCGACTGTAGTGCTGATGAGTCACCGTAGTAAATTCCTCGAACATCCCGATACAACTCTGTACGAAGACGAGCTAAACTTGCCCAAATTGGTAATGAACGGTTTTGCAAATACTCATCGATATGACTGGCTTCCCACCACGAAGTAGCATAGGCTAATCGCTGACCAGAAATAGTACGTAGCCATACTTGTCGTCGCAGTCGAGGCCCTGGGACAGCTTGGATTAACTCAGGAGCAGCATCCAAGTCCATACCAATCAATGACATATCAATAACATCTACTTCTACAGGCTCACCCGTGAGCAATTCTAAGTGACGTGTTGGGGAGCCGTCACCCAAGAGCATTAGCTGCCAAGCTGGTGCTAGCTGAGTGTGAGGTAAACTTTGTTGAATTATTTCCTCCCCTCCTTGCCAAATCGGAGCGAGGCGATGCCAAGCTGGTGGCACTGTTAGGTTGTTTGTGGGTGTAAAAGAAATACTCAATGCTTTTTACAAAACTTCACGTATCTCTATAAAAGCATAAATCAGGAGTTAGAATACAGAACTCAGAATTCAGAATACTCCACCCATAAAGGTATAGAGTTTTAATGCGAGTATATTTAATACTAGTTTTGCCCACTATTCCACTCGCTTTTAACCAATATTCATTATCCAGTCGTACAGAATTCTTCTTATAAAAAACGAGTACTTTGACAATGCAAACTTAACTAGTATCTAGTAACACTTCAGTGCTTCAGACAATCACTAGAGTGCTAACTAAAACTTATATTTAAGGGTCAATAGTCTGAGGTTTTTTGATCCTTGACTATTGACCCTATGGTTAGACAAGCTAAAATGCGGATGGCGAGACTCGAACTCGCAAGGCAAAGCCACACGCACCTCAAGCGTGCGCGTATACCAATTCCGCCACATCCGCATGGTTTGTCTAAAGATAGACTATAGCATAAGAAAATAATTATAGTAAGGTGATATCTAAATTCAGTTGCTCAAAAATATAAATTTTTTCAAGGCGGTATCAGACTGACAGAAATCTAGCAGCGGCACAAGTGATATTAAAAAGGGTAGAGCGACTGTGTTCGGGGCGGTGCGATGCCTGCGGCGGGCGTAGCCATCGCGTACCCGCCCGCCGTAAGCAATTGCAAAAGCCCAGCTTGGTAGTCTAGCCAAGACTTACAGCAGCAATGTTGTTAGTGTAGTAAGACCCTTAAAGGCAACAAGCCTGCAATCTTACGTTTGCTTAAAATCAGGGTGGCGAATCTCCTGCAATAATTTGAAATAATGCGGAAGCGTTGTTTCAAGTTGGATCAGAGAAAATGTCAATCTACTGGTAATGATATCGAAACTAAAAAATGAAGTTTGACAAAATATTAATTGCCAATCGGGGAGAAATCGCCCTTCGCATTCTCCGCGCCTGTGAAGAAATGGGGATTGCCACAGTTGCGGTTCACTCCACTGTTGACCGTAATGCTCTCCACGTCCAACTTGCTGATGAAGCGGTTTGCATTGGCGAACCCGCTAGCAGTAAAAGTTATTTGAATATTCCCAATATCATTGCCGCTGCACTGACGCGCAATGCGACTGCCATTCATCCAGGCTATGGCTTTTTAGCAGAAAATGCCCGGTTTGCGGAAATCTGTGCCGACCATCATATTGCTTTTATCGGCCCAACTCCAGAAGCTATGAGACGGATGGGCGATAAATCCACTGCCAAAGAAACCATGCAAAAAGCTGGAGTACCGACGGTACCAGGTAGTGAGGGATTGGTAGAATCCGAGCAAGAAGGATTAGAATTTGCCAAGGATATCGGCTATCCAGTGATGATTAAAGCTACAGCCGGTGGCGGTGGACGAGGTATGCGTCTAGTGCGTTCTGAAGATGAGTTTGTCAAACTTTTCCTCGCAGCCCAAGGGGAAGCAGGAGCAGCTTTTGGTAATTCTGGCGTTTACATCGAAAAATTTATTGAACGTCCCCGCCACATCGAATTTCAAATTTTGGCGGATAACTATGGTAATGTCATTCACTTGGGTGAACGCGATTGCTCAATTCAGCGCCGGAATCAAAAGCTACTAGAAGAAGCACCTAGTCCGGCTCTCGACCAAGACCTACGTGAGAAAATGGGACAAGCTGCTGTTAAAGCTGCCCAATTCATTAATTACAGCGGTGCTGGTACTATCGAGTTTCTCTTGGATAGATCCGGTAAATTCTACTTTATGGAAATGAATACCCGGATTCAAGTAGAACACCCTGTAACAGAGATGATTACGGGGATAGATTTAGTTGCTGAACAAATCCGCATTGCCCAAGGGGAAAGACTCAAGCTCACCCAAGACCAAGTAGTATTACGAGGTCATGCGATCGAATGCCGAATCAACGCTGAAGACCCCGATCATGACTTTCGCCCTTCTCCTGGACGGATCAGCGGCTATCTTCCCCCCGGTGGCCCTGGTGTTCGGATTGATTCTCACGTTTACACGGATTACCAAATTCCGCCTTACTATGATTCCTTGATTGGCAAGTTAATTGTTTGGGCCCCAGACCGACCCACTGCTATTAACCGGATGAAGCGCGCACTGCGGGAATGTGCCATCACTGGACTACCCACTACCATCGGGTTTCATCAAAAAATTATGGAAACTCCACAGTTTTTGCAGGGTAAAGTCTATACAAATTTTGTGCAGGAAATGAACGGTTAGGGGACTGGAGACTGAGGGAGTAGGGGAGGCAGGGGAGGCAGGGGGAGAGAAACAAGTTAAAAGTTAAAAGTTAAAAGAAATATTGAATTTATCTTTCTTTTTACTTTTTACTTGTACGCCCCATGCCCAATGCCCCATCCCTAATTCACACGAGATAGCATAGTCAGCAATCCTTGTTGACCTAGTAGGATTTCTCGTAGCAGGCTGAAGATACCAACCCAAATAATAGGTGTAATGTCTACCCCACCTATAGGTTGCACTAGCTTTCGCAGTGGGATTAAAAATGGCTCAGTGGGCCAAGATATTAAATTAAAAGGCAAACGATTCAGATCCACTTGCGGATACCAAGTGAGAATGATACGAAATATAAATAAAAATGTTATCACCCCTAACACAGGGCCAAGAATCCAAGCAGTCAGGTTAACACCAGTCATCGGTTTCAGCTACTATCTCTTATCTGTAAAGAAAGAAAAAACTTAGGCAATGGCAAGCCGCGCTTTGCGTAGGCGTAGCCCATCGTAGACATCGCCACAAAAAAAGTTTGAAGCTTTGTAAAGCACTCTCATCATCATTTTAACCAAATGCTGCCACTTTCTTCTCGAATAGAAAAGCAAACTCTCTCACAGCAGTTACCAAGTTTAGCAGTTCGGAGTTAGAGGCTTCTCAAGAAAGTAATACACTATTAAAATTAGGATGAAGTGTGTAAAAAAAGGTTTAGAAGTATGACGCCTTCTTTAGCAAATTTTCTTTGGAGTCTGGCTTGGGGTGCTGCAATTGTGGTAGTACCTGCTACAGTCGGTCTAATTTTCGTTAGCCAAAAGGATAAAATTCAGCGTTCATAATGCTTATGAGAGTTAATTTAACTCTCATAATCGATTGTCTGTCAGCTATCTACTTAATTGCACTAAAAGCAGCAATTTCTGCGGCTGGTGGCGGTTGTAGATGACAGAAGTATGTGTTTTTACTTTTCGGTGAATAGCTTCAGAGCTTCTTTGCCAGAGGCTTTGGAGCTTCAATATTTCGTGACTAATTACAGTAGTGATTTTAATTGTGACTCGCTAACATAGATTTGATATTGGGAAAACAGCAATGATAAATTTTGGGCTGAACTCAGCCAGTTTTCTGGCTCAGGTAAATTTTGGAGCAAACTCAGCCAGTATTCTAGGAATTTTCCTGGCTGTGGCTGGGGCAGCACTGTATTTTCTCCGCACTGTGCGTCCAGAATTGTCACGGGATCAAGATATCTTTTTTGCGGCAGTCGGCTTGCTTTGTGGCTTTATTCTCGTGTTTCAAGGATGGCGGCTAGACCCAATTCTACAATTTGGTCAATTACTTTTAGTTGGCACAACTGTATTTTTTGCAGTTGAAAGTATTCGCCTGCGGAGTATAGCTACCCAGCAAGCAAAGCGCAACACTCCGATTGTGGACGAGCGAGAGGTAAGCGGCAATTATTCAATGAACCGCAATCGCAAGAATTATCAAGCTGAAATGGATGCAGACTTAGATCCATTACCTTATGAAGACGAGGAAGAACGCCCCCCGCGTCGCCGGATTCAGGGTAGCAGGGATGAGATTTCAACTCGTGATGACTACTACGCGGAGCAACCCCCCCGTCGTACAGAACGCCGCAACGGCAGCAGTAGTGAAAGACAGGCTTCAGGGGATAGAACGCGTCGGCGGACTTCTGGTCGTCCTGTAAATCGCCCTTCTGAAAGCTCTGAAGAAGAAAATTGGGGTTCTTCATCTAGGCAAGTTGATGATTGGGAAAGTTCGAGTGGGGAAGTCAGAAAACCTTCTCGCCGTAGTAATAATGGGCCCCAGCGTCCCGAAAGTCGTGAAGATGATGTTTCTCCTAGACCGAGAAGGCGTCGTCCGTCCACTGACTCAACTCCTCGAAGACCACGCGAAGATGATGATGCGATCCCAACTGATTATGTGCCATACAATCCAATTGAAAAACCAAATGAGCGGCCAGATAATTTGACCGATTTTGATGACGATGTTTAAAACATTTGGTGTGGAAGTAGATTTAGAGGCGACGGAAAACAGTTGAGGTGGAAAAATTTACGCCGACATTTTGGCTCCAAAGACCAATTCATTGGAGCCTGGTTTTTGGTTTAACAAGTTTACTTGTATCTTGTGGTTCTAATGATATCCCTATAGGGCCTACTTCCCTCAACAGTCGCTACACTGAGGAGCAACCTGCTTTGAGTGGAAATGGGCGCTTTTTAGCGTTTGTATCTAATCGAAACGGTAATCAGCAACTCTTGGTATACGATTTGGAGAGGCAACTGTTTATTAGCACACCGGGAATAAACCGACAGGAGACAATTGCCGAAAGTCCAAGTTTGAGCTACACCGGGCGTTATATTTCTTATCTTACTAGTGACCAAGGTAGACCAGTGGTAGCGCTTTACGATCGCGCTACGCAACAGTCGCAAATTGTCACACCAATTTATCGCGGCTGGGTCAGAAAACCAAATATCAGCCCAGATGGACGTTATGTTGTCTTTGAAACCGCCACCCGTGGACAGTGGGATATTGAAGTCTTAGACCGGGGGCCAAATATTGAGTTAGATATTCCCAACGGTGCAACCGTAGGTTCACCTCCGTAGGGGAAAAAGTTAGGAGTTAGGAGTTGTGAGACTATTGACTAATGACTAATAACTAATTATATGAAACGTGTTTTTTTTATACCTGTATTTTTATGCTTAAGTTTATTGACTGGGTGTTTTGGCTACCCTCGGATTTTGAGTTATCCCTTTGATCCGGGGGGTCGGAGTCTCAATAGTTTATCGTCGGAGTTAAACCCCCAAATCTCTGGGAGATACATTGTTTTTATTAGTGACCGACGAGGTAGCCAAGATGTTTATATGTTTGATACGGTAACTCGTGATTTGGTTGATTTACCAGGTTTAAACTCCTTTGATGTGATCGCAAATCATCCTAGTGTTTCCCAAGATGGTCGTTACATTGTCTTTGGTGCTAGCCGTCAGGGGCGATCGGCTATTTTTCTCTACGATCGGGAAACACGCCAATCGCGGAATTTGACTAATAACCTGCAAGCGGAAGTCCGCAACCCTACAATTAGCGCTGATGGTAGCAGGATTGCCTTTGAGTCCAGTAATAATGGGCAGTGGGATATTTTAGTATATGACCGTTATGGACAGCCGTTGAATATACCTCAAGAGCCGCGTTGAACTAAAGTTAGGAGTTAGGAGTGAGGAGTTATGAGTTAAAAATTCCTAACTCATAACTCATAACTCCTCACTCCTAACTTTTACTTCTAACTCCTCACTCCTAACTTTTATTTTCTACTTGTTGCACAGATTCAATGAGCGATCGCACTTGTTCTGTCCCCTCTGAAGGTTCAAATGATCGGGGAAACTTACCCCTAAGGATCATTCGCAAACCGAGGGGTGCAAGACTGAGTAATCCTTTTAAATCCTGAAAATAATTACCGACAACTTGTAAACCAAATTGACGTTCATCAATCCAACCACCTTCTTTAACTAAATCTACCAATACTTTTCGGTGACGAATTGAGCGACTATCACTCTTTTGTTTCTGGGCGAGAATTTCTTGTTTAACTTTGGTGATTTGTTCTAATGGTGCAACTTCCATTGGACAAACTGAATCGCAGTACAAACAACGGGTGCAACCCCACACACCTTTAGTACCTTCGTTGTAGCTTTCTAAACGATTTTCGGTATCGCTATCGCGGGAATCTGCTACCATCCGGTAAGCTTTGGCAAGGGCATGAGGCCCTACAAAGTCGGGATTCACTTCACGGGCGTTGCATTCTGAATAACAAGCACCGCACATAATACAGTTACCAGTTTGATCGAGGCGCGATCGCTCTTGTGGTGTTTGCAAAAACTCTCTTTCTGGTACTTGTCGTGCTGCTGTACTTACATAAGGGGCAACTGCCTCAAGATTATTCCAGAAACTACTCATATCTACAACCAAATCTTTAATCACGGGCATATTGCCAAGAGGCGCGATCGTGATTTCAGGAATCGCATTTACTTTACTTGGGGATGATGGTATTTGTTGTAATCTGGCAAGTTCACTGCCAACATTTTCCTTACAAGCTAAAGCCGAACGCCCATTAATTCGGATAGCACAGCTACCACAAATGGTATTGCGGCAATTTTTGCGAAATGCCAGAGTTCCATCTTGCTCCCACTTAATCTGATTCAGGCAATCCAAGATTGTATTACCTGGTTCTGCCTCTAGCAGGTAGGTTTGTACAACAGGGGAGGAATTTTGTTGCTGTCGAATGACCTTAAAAATAACTTCCATAACCACTAACCAAAATTTTAAAATTGCTTTGCCAGCCTCAAAAATCATGAGTCAAGCAGGTAGTTGCGAAAAGTGAGCTATACTTTTTTGCCCTTAATTCAAACTCTGATGTTAATAGGCTGACGATTAAAGGGCAACTGATTCTAGTTTAAGGATAACCATTAAAATTTTACTTGTAGCAGCTCTTTAAGCAAGATTTTTGTCAAATTCTGAGTTAAAACGCCAAAAATGTAATCGCCGCTGTGCATTGAATTTACCTATTTGGGAATATAAAGGAAAGAGGGTTTGCTTAAAAAGGAACTTAGGTTAATTTTTGACCTAGCGAGCATATCCAAATGAAATGCATGTCAGGTTAGCAACACGTCTTGATGTCAACTAGAGTCAAGCAGTCCTGACTCTAAAATTCTGTCAAGCGGTAGCGAAGGCAGAATTTTTTGATTATATAGAAGTGTGAAAGCCCATGTTTAATATATAGTAGTGGCAATCAAGCACTAGGCAGATGTTAAGAGATTTGTTCTTCCCATAGACAGACGTGCAAAATCCTCTGACCACTTTTGACCTGAAGATAATAAACCAAGGAAAATCCTCACCACTTTCAAAGAAAAGTTAGAGAACCGCGAAACCCGGAGGAGCGAGACTTTTTGGTTTTTGGCTTGCTCTCAATCAAGAAAATATTGGATTGAACTCATTGGTCAAAACTGCTCGTCTCAATTATATAAATTTTTATAAAATCTAGATGGCAATGCTCACACTTGCAATAGAGGGTTAGGAAAATCGTCACTGCTTTTTTCAACTTTCAAGTCCAGGAATTTAAATAAAAATTTACCAGCAACTTTAATTCAAAATTAAACAACTATTTTGCTATTATTAGTCCATGCTAGTATTTAATATAAAATTACGAAGTGACAAAACCAGAATCAATAGCCGTATCAGCGCGGTTACTACTGCTTTGTTGATTCGTAATGTAGAGACAAGAGAATTCGCGTCTCTACTGGCAGGACAAAAGGGTGTATGCCCGTAGGACTCTATTGAAATACTATGCTGTCCTAAGCTTGAGAGGACGAGTAGAGAAAACTCTACTTGCTCATTGGCAAGAAAGGCAAGCACTGAAAGTGAAAAACCTGCAATTTTTTGGGTCTACGACTTATTTGCAGTAGAACCTACCCCATTTGTAAAGGTGGCTGAAAGTTACACCGCTACAGTAGCGCCAAAGGAAAAAATAGTTTTCTTTCTGATGGCGAATAATGGTTAAAAGTGCCGTAACATTACCAAAATTAATGTCTATGGCAACTATGGCCTCTAGTTGGTTGTGGACAACCATATATAGAAGTGCTTTTGGCTCCTATCGGCAGGAATTCACCCGTTACACTAGGGTCTTCAGTAGCTCTATGCAAATGCTAAAAAGTCAAATGCTGGCATAAGACTACATCGTTTATCAGCTTGGAGAGAGTAAGGAAAATTTGAGCATAATGACTGAAACTGCAACCGCGCCATTAACCGGAAAAGCACTACTTGCTAAAGTAAAAGAACTTTCCACATTACCACGCCGAGAAAGAGCTAAACAGTGCGGCTATTACACTGTTACTAAGAATAACCAGGTTCGTGTCAATCTCACCGATTTTTATGACGCTTTGCTATCTGCTAGGGGAATTCCTCTAAGTCCAGAAGCACCGAAAGATGGTCGTGGCCGCGAACCGACATATCGGGTTAGTGTCCATCAAAATGGTCAGATTGTAATTGGTGCTACATATACCAAAGCAATGGGCTTAAAGGCTGGAGATGAGTTTGAAATTAGACTGGGATACAAACATATTCATCTGATTCAACTAGGTGAAAGTGATAAAAAACTAACCTCACAAGATATAGATTCTGACGAATCAGACGAAGATTTGGAAGACGAAGAGTAAATTTGCTGATGGTAGGGATAAGTTTCAGGTGATGATAACTTGTCCCTAGCCCGACAGCAAACTGATAACCAGGTAAAAAATACGATTAGACCCCTTGCAGAAGTCACCAAATTTAGTAGAGTCTTGATTAATCAGCAAGAAATCTATAATGCAAGAAGTCTATCGTGTTTTTTTATTTATTTTGATAACTTTCTTTGAGCCTTCGGTCAACGCCTTACTGGCATTTATAGAAAATGCACCAGCACCAGTTATAGTGGTGGCATTTTTTGTTTGCTGGATAGTTTGCTGGTTGCCAGTAGCAACAGTATCAGCAATATTGCTCAATTGGCAACCCCCTAAACCTTTGCAGCCAGAGCAGAAGATGCCATTATTGGTGTCACTTTACCTATTAGCTCCTCTGATTCTCTGGGGAGTTGTTTTGCTGACTAATAAATCTTTTTCAGATTACGGCTTTGTTGCCAATCTTTCAACTCTTGGCTATTTAGCACTAGGTTTTGCTTTGGGAGTCGTGAGCCTAGCTATTGTATTTGGTGGACAATTCGGGTTAGGTTTATGTTCTTTTGAAAAGACGAATTTCAAGTTACTACTACCTATCTTGCTACCGATTTTCTTAATAGCGTTATTAGTCGGTGGGATAGAAGAGTTAATTTTTCGCGGTTTCCTGTTCACGGAATTAGCGCAAGATTACCCAGTTTGGGTAGCAGCAGTAATTTCTGGCTTGATTTTTGCCTTGTTACATCTGGTTTGGGAGCAACGCGAAACTTTACCCCAACTACCTGGATTGTGGCTGATGGGAATGGTGTTGGTGTTGGCACGCTTTGCCGCAAATGGTAATTTGGGTTTAGCTTGGGGATTGCACGCGGGATGGGTATGGGCGATCGCTACCATAGATACAGCAGAACTAATTACTTACACTGGTATTGTCTCTGACTGGTTCACTGGTAAAAATAAAAAACCCCTAGCTGGCTTGGCGGGAATTATTTGTGTACTGGGAACTGGAGTAATTATCTGGTTATTCTCTAAGGATTTTAATTTCCTGTAAAAAGTTGCTACCCAGATCCCCGACTTCGTAAAACTTGTCGGGGATCTAAATTCATCTTTAGTACTAAAAACTACTCATTCCTTCTGATTCTGTCGATTTCCCGTTGTAATTCTTCAATTTGACGGCGTAAAGTTTCTGTTTGATTTTCGGAAGATTCTGCTGAAACATTTACCGATCCAGAAGCAGGCGATCGCTGATAATTTCCTCGGCGAATTTGCTGGTATTCTTCGGATACTGCCCACGCCCGTAAGTAATGTAAGCGTTCAACAGGGAAAGGATGGCTCAACATACTACCCTGAGCGCCATTGTAGATCAAGAATTTATATATCTGATTCAGTCCATCTTCATCCAACGCCTGATAATTTTCTGACTGCTTGATAAACTCTTGTAAACTACACTCATTGGCATATTTTTGACTACCGCCAGAGAGTTTCATCATCGTTGACATCACCGGATTCAAGTCATCTATCACTAGTAGTGCAGCACGATCTGACGATAACTCGGCTTTGCGTCGCCACTCAAAAAAGGCGTAAATCAAGCCTTGTGTTACAAGATTACCGAGGCCAAAGGTCAATTCTCCCAGGGCAGAAGCAGCACTCATCGCCCACATCGCCATTTGAATTAAAATAGTATGACCACATTTAATATGCCCCAGTTCATGGGCTAGCACCGCCCGAATCTCGGTTTCGTCTAGTAAGTCTAATAACCCTGTATTTATAACTATGTAAGGATTCTCTTGCCCCAACGCATAGCTATTGGCTTCGGGATTTTGCGAGACAAACAGTGCTGGTTCTGGGTAAATATCTAAATCCCGGACGCATTCGCGAAACATCTGGTAAATAGTGGAATATTGACGCGGCCCGACTTGGATGGTGTTACCCATTAGATAGACTAATTGAGGGCGTTCGTAGATAAATTCCACAAATTTACGAGCGATTAAATCAAATCCTGGTAAATTTCGTAAAGCTTGCTCGGCTTGGCGATCTAGTGGATGCCTGAAGGCTTCGCTGGAAATTCCTGTGTAAGTTGGCATAATTCAGGGTATTGGGTGATTTGTCATTAGTCATTAGTCATTGGTCATTGGTCATTGGTCATTAGCAAAGGACAAATGACAAGATAATAGAAATGGGGCAATTGGCAGTAAAAGTCACTTTGTATGGAATTAAAAGCGTGTGATTGAGGCAGAAGTTCATTTGTCACTACATAACTTTTTGCGATCGCAAGCGGGGTTCCCTTCCTGGCCCCATCATTTGACGATGGCACGGTTGGTAGCACGCGCCTTGCGCCTGGGACGTAGTGCCCTAATTCAAGTCGGAGCAGTTTGTGGTTATCAAGGGCGGTATCGTACTAGTTTCGTAGCATCAGCCCTAATGTGGCATGGACCTGTCATTATTGTTGCTCAAGAAGCGGTGCAGCAACTTCTGCTACGGGTGGAAATTCCCCGCCTACAGCAGTGGCTACCAACCAATAAATCGATTAGAACAGGTGACGCTTGGCCTGATGCCCAGTTTCAAGGGCTACTGTTGACCTCCCCAGAAGCTTGGTTAAGAGGACAATTGGCTGGTGGCGATCGCTTTCCCCAAGGTATTCCCACAATTATTGATGGGGTAGACGATCTCGAAGATTGGGTGCGTCATCAACTTACCCAAGATATTCAACCCGATGATTGGGATCAACTGATACTGGCTTGCCCAAACCAAGCTGAGGCAATTCGCGAAGCACGGATACAACTAACACACGAACTTTTTCAGCATCCGGCTAATCCATATCAGTGCTATCTAATTTCCCAGCCAGAAATAGAAATTTTGAGTCGTCTGTATTTGGCTTTAGAGTCAGTACAAGCACTGCCAGAACCTTGGAAACAATTCTGGCAACAATTTCAAGAAAATCTTTCCCCCCCTGCTCCCTCATCTCCCCCTGCCCCCCCTGCTCTCTTCTGGGCGACTATTGCCCATCGACAAGGTTTATTTTCTTTGCACTACGCCCCAATGGAATTAGGCGAAATACTCTCACCAATTTGGCAGCGACAACCAGTTGTTTTAGTTGGTAGCGCCATCGAACCGGAAACAGAGGCTCCCCTTTTCCGGCAACGCCTGGGTTTGGAAGATTTAACTTGCCTGAAGTTCTCTTCGGAGAGTCAAGCAGAAGCAATTCAACTTTATGTCCCTTATAAGTTGCCTCTACCCAACACACCAGAGTTTCAAGCGGCATTTATTCACAAAGTCCGCACACTGGTTTGTTTAAGTGCGACAGTACCAGGATTGACGGTTGTCTTAGTGGGGGATGTACCACTAAAATCTCAAGTTGCGACAATTTTGGCCTCAGAGTTTGGTTCGCGGGTGCAAGTAGAAAAAACTTGTTTGGATGAAAATGGTATTTTGATTAGCGGCTGGGAATTTTGGCGAGAACATCAACGAGTCTTGCCAGCGCCTCATCTGTTAATCATTGCGACTTTACCCTTACCATCTTTGGAAAATCCCCTGGTAGCTGGTAGAGTAGCTCTTTATAAGCGATCGCATCAAGATTGGTTCCGTTTATACTTGTTGCCAGCAGCTTTAAATGAATTACAACGTGCGATCGCTCCAGTACGAGAAAGTCAAGGTATTGTTGCTTTACTTGATAGTCGTGTAGTTAACCGCAGCTACGGCGCTCAAATTCTCGCAGCTTTAAGTCCTCTGGCACGCATTAACTATCTCGATCCCAGTCTGTTTTCTAATACCGATGAGGAAGATTCCGCCTAAAGTCCAGTTACCAATGCCCTTCAGGAGTGCTGAGCGCTGAGTAAAGAAGTGAGATTCCCCACTCAGCACTCGGAACGGGCTAAACGCCCCGCTAACGGAACTCGGAACTGTTTTGCCCAATGCCCAATGCCCAATGCCCCATACTCAATTTAAATTTTGTCAACCAAAATGCGATCGCTTCAAAGCAAGCATTATTATCAGCTTATAGAAGATGATGTGAATCATCGCCTCTCTGTAGCGATGATTCCTGGCAAAATAAATTTAGAACCTAAGTAGAATTTGAGTTGCTGATTATGGGTGAAGCAAAACGTCGTAAAACCACACAGAAGGAAACATACGGTCAAGAGGCTCGCATCTTGCCTTGGGTTCCCATCACAAAAACTCAAGGCGAACAATTTGTCACTTGGACTACTCGTGGTGCTTGGATAGGTATTGGTCTTATGGTTGTAGGATGGGCAACTATCCGTTTTATCGGCCCAGCTTTCGGTTGGTGGCAAGTAGTCTACTAATTTGTAATACTCGCCTCCGGCGAGTATTACAAATTATTTAAGGGACTTGCGAAAAAATAAAGTATTAGCAATTCTAGAAGATTAGGAAGCGTGGATCTACCAGCGCTTGGACAAAATCTCTAGAATGAGAGTTGCTGTTTTCATGCTCACCGACACCATCAAATCGACCTTTAAAGATGCAGCCAAGAAACTAACTGGCAGCCGCAAAAGAGACTTGATAGCAAAAGTGACCAAATAAGTCGCGGCGTGCAAGATATTGGATAGATAATCGCGGCGTTGGCAAAAAAGAACTGTATCAGTACAACACTCAACTAAGAGCCGAATTTAAATTTGTTAACGATTTAAACAGTCATGCTTGTCAAGCATCAGTAGAAAATGTAGAACGAGCTATTAATCGATTTTTCGATAACTGTAAGAAGAAAAAGCCAGGGAAGAAAGGCTATCCCAGGTTCAGATTCATAGCCGTTCAGTTGAATACAAAGTGTCTGGCTGGAAATTACACCCAATAAAACGCCGAATAACTTTCACTGATAAAAAAGGTATTGGCGAACTCAAGCTATTAGGTAAATGGGATATTCATCAATACCCCGTTGAATTAATTAAACGAGTTCGGATTATTCGTAGAGCCGATGGTTGCTATGTTCAATTTGGCATCAAAGTGGACAACCAACAAGATGCACCAATAACCATATCAGAAATTGGTATTGATGTGGGATTGGAATATTTCTACTCTGATAGTAACGGTAATCATGAAGAGAACCCACGATATCTTCGCAAAGCTGAGAAAGAAATAAAACGGGTTCAACGTAATATTTACAAAAAGAAAAAGGGGTCATCTGGTAGAAGAAAAGCGCGGGGTGTTTATGCTCGAAAGCATTTAAGAGTAACAAGACAAAGGGATGAACATGCGAAGAGACTCGCACGTAACTTAACCCTGGCTAACGCTAAGGTCGTCTTGGAAGACTTAAATATTTCCGGCATGGTCAGAAACCACAAACTAGCCAAGAGTATAACGGACGCTTCTTGGTACAACTTCCGTCAGTGGCTCGAATACTTTGGAGATAAATTTGGGAGAGAAATTATTGCGGTTCCTCCCCATTTTACTAGCCAAGAATGCAGTAATTGCGGTGCTAAAGTCCAGAAATCTCTTAGCGCTCGGACACATTCTTGTTCACATTGCGGACATATTGAGCAACGCGATGTAAATGCTGCCAAAGTAATTTTAAGTCGTGCTCTTCTCTAGGGTCGGGCAGATCCAAAGTAACGCCAGTCGAGATGTTTCCTCTACTTCTATTGGTCGCAAGACCTGTAAAAGCAAGGAACGTCAGTGACGCTGGAATCCCCGCCATTTATGGCTGGGGAGTGTCAATGAAGAGTGCTAATATCAAGTCGCCTTCATGATGTATCACTAGAGGACTTGGTATTAAAACGTGATATCAGTCGTAGCTTGATTAAAAGCTTCCAGGATTGTCATCAAGTGCCAGCAAGAAATTAATCAGGTCTGCTTGCTGGTTGGAATTAAACCCAGCTTGTCTATCTACATAGAAGTCATGACCTGTGCCATCAAGATTACTACGCCCTAAACTAGGGTTAGCTTTGTTGGCTTTTATAACTAAGGCGCGAAGATCGCGATCGACTAATGCACGCAAGCTACTAGCAGGATCGGCAGGTATACCTTGGCTAAGAGTGCCAGATAGCCCTAAGCCACTCTTGTTAACAACCGTAAAACAACCATTTGAGTCAAATTTTAAGCTTCCTGCCTTTACTGCTGCACCACCATCGTGCAAATACGGTGCGCTTGCATAAAGACCACGTAATGCACTAGTTTTATAACCGCCTCTTGGTAATATTCCTTTGGGTAGAGTTGTGGGAGTATCAGAGATACCCTGCGTTGGTAAATCCAGTACTTCAGCCTTAGCAGGTATAGGAACAGGAGTATTAAAAGTGTATAGCTTGGGTGGTACTAACAAATTACTTAGCCCCAGACGAGATTGGGCACGAGCGGGGTTAGTACGGATTTCATCAATTGGATGAATTTTGTTGTCAGTGAAGAATGGTGGAATATGGCAAGTTGCACAATTGGCTTTCTCAAAAACTTTTGCACCACGCTTCACAGAATTATTTGTTAGTGCTTGCCAGTTTTCTGGAGTCTGGTTAGCAGGTGGTACTAAACTATTTTGAAAAGCAGACATAGCATTCTCAGCAAATAAGAAAGTGCCGCTAGCAATATCTCCAGGCTTTTGAGTATTTGGGCTGAAAACCAAACCGTTGTAAGTAAACAAACTAGGACGCAGGTTTGGGTAAGTTCCTGTACCAGGGGCAGGAATTTGGTCTTCTAATTCTGCTTGTGTAGGATTCGGTGCAATTACCCCCCGCAGCCATTCAGAGGGTTTTACTATTACTCCTTCTGGTAAACGTAGGCTGGGAACGGCAGCATTTTGCAGAAATGTACCAATGTAAACTTCTGGGTCAATACCAAGAGTATCTTCACTGAGTTGAGCGGCTGCCAACAGATTGATTTCTGAAGAGTGAACACCATTGCTGACAGCGCTAAGTCCCGCAAATGGCCCCACAGCAAACTGTCCATCAAGGAAATAAGGATGATTCTTAAATGTGAAAATACTGGGGATTTGAGTAGTATCGTTGATCCTATCTGAAGAACTCTCGAAATTACCAAAAGGTACATCCAGTACTGCATCGTCAAAGGCTTTTTCAAACTTTTCAGGATCGGGTAATTTTACTTTATGACCTTTACTGTCTAGAATAATTTTCCCATTGCCTTGATATTGTGGGCTTAGGGGATTAAAATTTAAGCGCGAAAACGCCGCAGAAGAATTTGGTGCTAAAGCAACTAGCAGGGGCGTGGCAATTTCGCCATTAGGTACTCCCAAAAGACGTTCACCCTTATTTGAAAGGGATACATGGCAGGCAGCGCAGCTAATATCAATGTTAGGTGTGATTCCCAGCCCAATGGGAAAAGTCCCTCCCTTTTCCATCTTTAAGCCTGTATTGACGACAGTTCCTTTAGGGAAAGTTCGACTACCTAGCGCTATATCCTTCTGAAGAATAATTTGTAAGTTCGTTGTTGGCTGACCTTGCAACTTAACTATTGCTGTCTGTAATTCTGGCAAAATTTTAGCAATACCAAGTCCAAAACCAAATACCCCTTGCAAACCAAATGTGTCTCCAATCTTCCGGTTGAAGAATATATCTTCACCTTTTGCAATTAATTCCTTAGTGATTTTAACTGCCCCTACCCGTTGATAAGAAATAGGGTCATTAGGGTCGAGTCGTTTATTTACAACTAATTGTGATGCTTCCTGAGGACTCAGCAGTTTGCCAAAATAGTCATAATAGCCTAGCGGTTGAGTAGGAGCAGGTTGCAAAAGATCAATTTTTGCGAAAGCTGTTTGGCTTGTCGTCAACCAATTTGATAACAAGATGGCAAAAACACTAATGATAAAAACGCAAATTAATAAGAAAATCTTGGTTTTTGAACCATACAATACCCTAAAAACATCAGTCTTAGGGTTATTCTTTTTTGGTTTCATAGTGAGGACTCACTAAAAGATTACAGGTAGATATATCACACTATTACGTAGATATATACAATAATGTGTTTAAGTTTTTTATCAATTTGATAGCTAGATTAGTTGCTGATACTTAATATATACTTATAAAGCCATCACTCTACATTGCACTTAAAGCCTTACCTTTCCAAACTCCAGCCATTTTTTTTAATTAGTTTAAATCAGGTTAAATTTAATGAATTTTCTCTGAGTAGCTGTTTTCCAAGACAGTAATTAATTGCGCTGTCAGTCGTTGTATTTGAATTTCTGGTGTTATATTGTCTCCACTTTGACGATGCCTTTCTATGATCTGAGATGTATCAGTAGACGACTTGGTATTACAACAATTTTCAGTTAAATAAACCACGCGGTAGGGGCGCAAGACCTTATCACCTTTACTGTTAATGATAGTTTTGCCATTACCTTGGTATTGTGGATCTAGGGGATTAAATTCTGCCCGTGCAAACGCAGCTGCTGAATTTGGTGCTAAGGCAAGAAGAAAGGGAAAGGCAATTTCATTATTCGGGACTCCCGGAAGACGTTTACCTTCCTTGGAAAGAGTTACATGACAAATTGCACAGGTAATGTCACCATTAGGCGCACTTCCTACGATATTCCCTCCCTTGTCTACTTTTAAACCATTGAAATCAGGTTAAATTTAATGAATTCTCTCTCTAAGTAATTGTTCTTCTAAAGCCGCAATGCGATTGTATGCTGCTGTTAATTGTGCTGTCAGTCGTTGTATTTGAATCTCTGGTGTGATGTTATCTCCACTTTGACGATGCATGTCTAGATAAATACCATCTGTCAATACATCCTTGTGTTCCATTTCTGGATTTAAATTATTACGTCCTTTGAACTGATAGCCCCCAGCTACGCCATTTCCCTGATAATTATCCTTTGCTTGTGTATTCGCTAAAGAACACTCTGAAAAAGCTTGAGTGACTTTACCATCAAGCTGCTCAATGACTTGGCATAGGGCATCCAGCTTTTGGCTTAAAGTCAGGATCTGCTGCTCTAATAGCTCCATTTAATACCTTTATCCGTACATTTTCTCTATGTTATTCAATTTACTCCCAACCTTAACGATACTTATGGATTATTTAAGTATTGATAATTTTGATGGAAATCTAAATATAAGTAAAGTTTCACCATAAGTACTACTAAGGAAATTTATGGTGAAAAAATAGTTTTTAGGTAGCTTTTTGCCAAAAAGCTAGCTAATTCAAGTCAAATATGCAAAATTATCGGTATTATAAACAAAAAATACCGATAATTTTCAAACTCCACTTTTTCAGCTAGTTAGCGACTGGTGAATCTCTGCTTAATATTAGGTATAATCAAAAATCTCAAATCCAAAATCAATGGATCGACGGTCTTTTTTACTAGGTACAAGCACATTGGCACTTTCACAACTGCTTTTTGGCTGTGGTGGAAACAAGCAGACACAACTAAAAGTACAGTTATTAAAAGGTTCTATACCTGGTCAGGTGGTGAATCAGTTCCAGAAAGGTTTGCAGCAACAGGTGCAGTTAAAGTTTGCTCCAGTTGAGCGGATACAGGATTTATTTCAACAATTACAAAGTTGGCAGCAAAAACCAAAGGCTAGTGATGAGCAGGGATGGAGTCGCTTTATACCCTTTAGGCAAGGTCAAAAAACAACTGAGGCAGACCTAGTAACATTAGGAGATTACTGGTTAAAAGCAGCTATTGAGCAGAAATTGATTCAACCGCTCCAAGAAGTACAGGGAAACCAATTAAAACAGTGGTCTAGTTTAGATGAAAAGTGGAAGAAATTAGTAACGCGCAACGACCAAGGTAATTTAGATACTCAAGGGAAGGTGTGGGGTGCGCCTTATAGGTGGGGTAACACGGTGATTATTTATAACCGTGACAAGTTCCAAAAGTTGGGATGGACGCCCAAAGATTGGAGTGATTTATGGCGAGACGGTATGCGGCAGCGCATTTCCCTACTCAATCAACCACGAGAAGTTATTGGTTTGGTCTTAAAGAAGCTCGGAAAATCTTATAATACAGACAATCTTGACCAAGTGCCAGACTTGGAAAAGGAATTACAGACATTAAATCAACAAGTGAAGTTCTACAGTTCCAATCACTACTTGGAACCTCTAATTATGGAAGACACTTGGCTAGCGGTTGGTTGGTCAAGCGATGTGTTGCCAGTTTTAGGACGTTATCCGCAACTTGCCGCTGTGATCCCCCAGTCAGGAACAGCAATGTGGGCAGATTTATGGGTACGTCCCGCAGGGATTACTAAAGGTACTTTATCAGATCAATGGATTGATTTTTGTTGGCAACCAAGCACAGCTAAACAAATTTCGGTGCTGACTAAAAGTAATTCGCCAATTTCTACAAATATTACCGCTTCCGATATTCAAGAACCATTATGGAGTTTGTTAGAGAGCGATGTCTACGATGGGCTACGCCTACGCAATGTTTTCGATAAAAGTGAATTTTTACTTCCCTTACCACCATCAGCAATAAAACAATACGAGTCTTTATTCGCCAAAATTAAAGTTTAATTGGGCATGGGGCATGCATGGGGCATGGGGCATGGGGCATGGGGCATGGTTATTCTCCTTGTCCGTTTCATCTCCAGTCCCCAGTCCCCAGTCCCCAGTCCCCAGTCCCCAGTCCCCAGTCCCCAGTCCCCAGTCCCCAGTCCCCAGTCCCCAGTCCCCAGTCCCCAGTCCCTACAAAGAATCCCCAGAGAGTTTACCGCTGACGAAAGAGAAAAGTGTGTATAAAATTGATTCGTCTTCAGTGGTACAGGATACATCCAGGATGTCTAATT
>NZ_JBALDZ010000169.1:0-31625 GCF_036917155.1 Nostoc sp.
TATTAGGATTTCAAACAGTTGGTATTTTTTATCATACTGTTTATATTAATCACCCAATGATTTATGTATTTATACATTAAAAACATGTATTTATTGTTACTAAGCTTTGTGTTACAAAATGAAGTGCGGAATGTGGGTTTTATAGAATAAACTTGTTAAGTTCCTGTACTAATAAATGCACCGTTGTTGATGGATTGTCTTTGGCTGGAATATGAGGATTATATTGTTTAAGAAGATTTCCAGCATTTTTAATAGCAATAGCTTGCTTCTCAAATAGCTCATCATAAATAGTTTCGCTATTCTTCTGATATGTTTTACCAAATAAAGAAGTTAACTTCCTCAGATAATCACTTCGAGGAATACCAGTATTGAGAAATTCAAAATGCAGAACATACCATAATTCAAATGCTTCATTAGAATAAGCCACTTTAAACCCTTGAGCTTCAGCATTTTTAATAGCATTGTTAAAATCCTCTATAGTCCAAGAATCACGATCAAAAACACACCAAACCTGATCGTACTCTCCTTGCTTATTCAGTTCCTTTGCGCTTTGCACTAGTTTGCTTGGATTCTCTCCTAAACCCTGCACGTCTATTTTAACGACATTCTTAGGAACACGAAAACTCATAAAATAGTTAGGTTCAGTTTTGGCTCCTTCACATACGATTAAGAATCTCTGCTTGATTTCTCTAGTATTAACTTTTCTCGGTGAATATCCACGAAAGTTTGCTTTTGTTCTAGGCATGAGAGTCGATTAGATGATTCAAATTCCCAATATATGGAATTGCGCCATATCTACCTTGAATATAATCACTCTCAAATGATGCATCGTTACTTACATTGTATTCTGCTAGAGAGTACAAATCTGTTGCACCATATCTATTCTTTTCAGTAAACCAAATTTGATCCCTACGAAAAAGCTGATTGTTAAGCAAATTGGTATCGTGAGTCATAAATATTAACTGAGCATTATTTGGATTTGTTTCAGTAGAATTAAATAATTCAACAATTGCACGGCTGATTAAAGCATGAATTCTAGCGTCGAATTCATCAATGATGAGAACTTTACCATTTTTCAGTGTGTCAACAAGAGGTCCTGCCAAGGCAAAAACTTTTTTAGTACCCTCCGACTCTTGCTCATCTAAATTAAAAATCTCTGTAGATACAGGATTTCCTTTGCCATCAAATTTTTGGTGTACGGTTTGAACTGAAGATAATTTTCCTTCCACATTTTTTAAAATTAAGTTCTTTAGTTCATCTGGTAATTCTTTAGGCAAAGAATCAGTAGTAATTTCACTTTCTTCTACCTTGACATCGCTAAATCCCAAATCTAATTTTTTGAGCAACTGAAAAATCTCATCTTTATTTTCGTTATCCATTAAACAACTAACTGTGTATCCCCGATACCCTCTATCATTTAAAGTAGAGATAAGTGCAACTCTGTTTGTTAGCCAATCCAAGATTTTCTGTGCAATCTGGACATTAAATTGAGCAGATACAGACAAGAAAAGAGCATTATGTCTTGTTTTTTGCTGAATACCATCAGCTTTATATGTTTTAGAAACACTAATTTTGTCAAGTGTGCGCTCAAAAAGTTTAGTTTCTTTTAATTTAGGAACATAAAATAACCATTCAGAGACAACCTTGTTAATAGTTGCCTCGAATCCATATCTATATCTCTTACCATTCATTAAAAATACTATTTCAAAAAAAGATGGTTTAGCTTCGGTTTCAGTGCTGAGTTTAAATCGCTCAACACCTATTTTTTCCGTGCTTTGAGTTTCTTTAGAAGAATTAATCATGAACCATCTCATGAAACCTAAAGCTATAGCCAGGTTACTTTTACCACTAGCATTTGCGCCATAGATTGCGGCGCTTTTAAGTAGTTTTAAATCACTATCTATTTCAAAAACGTTGTTTTTGTCGAGCTTTTTGTCTTCTGCGACAAGGTTGGCTGCCACCATACTAAAGGTGACTTGCTCTTTAAACGATCTGTAGTTACCGACACTAAATTCAACAAGCATAGCATGAAGTTTAGGCTTTAGACAGAAATCTGTGAATAAATCATAATTTACTGCTTTAAGAGTAGCAATAATTGGTTGAAAATGCTAAGTTATAAGATTGTTTTTACAGTGTACAGATGTACTGTTATTAAAGTATACGGCACAATAAACGCCTGCACCGGGCGATTGGCAGTTTTGTTGCAAAAGCTAACGCTAGACACCTAGAAGTGAAGCAAAGGTTTAGGTACAAGAAAATTACTTCAGAGTTCAGCAATTGCTAAAGCTTTTTGGTAGAGTATTCTAGAAAATCCATATCACGAGAATAGGCGAACGCTCATTGCAATTGCCAGTTTATTTTATTGCTCACAATCTAGAATGCAGTTGCTATGATCAAACGCCTGCTTGTGGTAGAGTCTCCCGGAAAAGTCAAAAAACTCAGTCAAATTCTGGGTGCAGATTGGAAAGTTCTCGCCAGTTGTGGCCACATCCGCGAACTCAGCAATGAAGGGGACGATTCCTTGGGCTTTGTCATGGATGGCAGTAATGTCCGCTGCAATTACGTTCCACGTGACCAACGAGCGAAAGAAACAATCCAGAAGCTTAAGTCTGCGGTGAAGCAGGTTGATGAAGTTGTCTTGGCAACTGACCCAGACCGAGAAGGCGAAACCATCGCTTGGCATCTTAAAGAAGCACTAGGTCTAAGGGAACCGAAACGAGTAATTTATACTGAAATTACAGCATCGGCGGTGCAAAGTGCGATCGCTAATCCCAGAAAGCTAGACCAAAACTTAATCGGTGCTGGATTATGCCGAGATTGCCTAGATAAGCTGGTAGGTTATAAGGGTAGCCCTTTAGTTTGGGCATTGAATAACGGTGCTAAGAGTGTTGGTAGAGTCCAAAGCGCCACCTTGCACCTGATTTGTCAACGAGAAAACGAAATTCTTACTTTTGTCCCCCAAGATTATTGGAGTGTCTGGGTAGATTATGCTGAAGGATTCCGGGCTTTTTACAAAGGGACAGTCAATTCTGCAACAGATGCAGCAGAGCAAGAAACTGAAACTCACGATGACGCGAAAGTAGGTAATAGCCCAGAAACACCGGAGTCTAAGCGCGTTCTTTCCGAAATAGAGGCTACACGTTTAGTTGAAGAAGCACTGCGACATTCTCATCAGGTGATTCATTTTGAAGGAAAAATCGTTAACCGCCAGCCACCTCCACCATTTACAACTTCCAGCCTTCAGCAAGCAGCTGGTTCAAAGCTGAGGTTTGCTCCTGATAAAACCATGATTGTGGCCCAAAAGCTCTATGAGGCAGGGCTGATAACATATATGCGAACAGACTCAGTGATGCTAAGTCCAGAATTTTGTGCCAGCGCCCGTCAATGGCTAGAGCAAAATGACCCGCAGAATGTACCGCAGCAAGTCGCCAAGCATCGCAGTAGCAAATCGGCTCAAGAAGCACATGAGGCAATTCGTCCAACGGATATATTTCGTCCCTCAGTTCAATTGCGTTTAGAACTTCCTGATGATGAGTTCAATCTGTATGTGATGATCTGGAAACGGTCAATTGCTTCTCAGTGTCGTGCTGCTCAATTGCGTAAAACTTTGGTGATTACTCAGTCTGGTTCTCTACTGTGGTCAGCGAGAGGGCAAGTAATTGAATTTTACGGTTATGCCCGATACTGGAACAATCTCAGTAAGGATAGTGTTTTACCTTCATTACAACAGGGACAAGCGCTGAAACTGGAGAATGCTGGACATGAGCAGAAGCAGACCCAGCCACCACCGCGTTATAGTGAACCAAAATTAGTGCAACTGATGGAACGTAAAGGAATTGGTCGTCCAAGTACTTATGCTCCTACTGTTGCTACCTTAAAAAAACGAAATTATGTCGAGTTGAAAAAAGACCATCTGCAACCGACAGCGTTAGGGTTAGAAGTTGATGCGTTTTTGCTCAAAGCACTACCTGATTTACTAGAGGCGGAATTCACAGCGAATATGGAAGATGCCCTTGATGCCATATCCGAAGGAAAAAACTCTTGGCAGCATTATTTAACTAGTTGGAATCAGAATTACTTTATACCAGCGCTCTCCAAAGCTAAAACTGTAGTTACAAGTTCCTCAACAGGTAAAGCTAATGTGATAAATGAGCGCAAATATGAAACTTCCAAGACTCGATGCCCTGAATGCAAAAATTTTCTCGCCAAAATTCCCAGCAGTAAAGTCAAAAAGAAATATTTCCTCAAATGCACAAAAGACTGTGAAAATGTCGTGCTATTTTGGAGCGACTTTAACAAAACTTGGGAGCTACCACGACCGAAAGTAGCCCAGGCTGAAAATCAGCAAAAGCCTGCTGTTAAGATTACGAAATATCTCTGCCCAGTATGCAAGAAACCTCTAGAGGAATACAGTTATATCAAAGAGGGACAGAGTAAGACAATGTTGCGATGTTGCGATCCACAATCCCGTAAAGATACCAAACATAAAGATGTGGCTTATTTCAGTACCCAAAAAGGGTGGTGGAGTCCTAAATTTGGGGAGTTAGGAGTTAGTAGGAAAGAAATTTAGAGAGGGGTTTTCCAGATACCACTATCGTGTCCTACTTAATACTTTCGCATAGCATCCCTTAGTGATAAGTGCGGCAATCCCAATTACATATTGCAATACCATTTCACGAAATTCTTGATACAAATAAATCACTATTCCTGCTCCCCCTGCCTCCCCTGCCTCTTCTGCTCCCTCTGCAAGAATCTGTATCAATCTTAAAGTGAAACGGTATAAGTGGTTTGCCGAACTTGATATGAAAATTTTTTGGGATTCCCTAAATATCTAACCCAACTACCATTAAATCAGGCGGATACTCAACATTAAACTGGTAATATATTTCTCGCCGCTCTTGGGTTGGAAGAATTAACAGCCATTCTAAAATTCCCATTTCACCAAGTTGAATTTGTGGGTTACTGCGACTGAGACGTACTTTAATTTGCTCGTTGCGGCTAACTGGCAATTGTTCAGTTAATTTCAGATTTACTTCTTTGTCGAGTAAGTTAGTAATTATCAACCGATAACTATAAGTAATGCGGCGCTGGTTGCTAATTAATCTTTTATCTACCAGACGCTCAACTAAGTCGCGCTCTATTTTTAAACCTTCGTCAATTCCTAAGTTCAGTTTGAATTCTTGTCCTGGTGCAATATTGTCTAACTGAGTTGTCCCAATAAAAACGTTGTCGCGGAAAATATTCGCTTTACCTGGTAGCAAAGTTGCACCATTGGGATTATTTTTCACGTTCGCTTGTAGATAAGCGAAGCTTACCAAGCGCGGCATTGCTACATAATCGAAGCTACAAGGATAATCATCGTTGAAAATCGTAGTTTTATGGGGTGCGCCATCACTGGGAATGTTACCACCACTATTCAATTTAAAGGTAACTACACCCCCTTTTTTGGATACTTCTGCTGTCACGGTTTCAGCTGGGATAAGACTATTCTCGGCAACTTCGTCTTGTTCTTGCCAATCTGCTCTGGCGGCAGCAGGCGGCTCTGCTATGCTAGGCAGTAGTGGTGGCTGGGCATCAAATTGTCGTCGGCGTAACATTTGGGGACGTGGCGCATCAATATACCAGGGTTCAAGTTTCGGTGGGAGTGTACCTAATCCTGGTTTAGCGGTAGAAAGGGTGAGATTTGCACCAATCCAATCTTCGCCAGTGCTTTGGGTGATTTCTGCAAGGTAGCTCAGATGCACAATATCCCTGGTTGTGCTAAAGCGCAAGTCATAAAGCGGATTCCAGCTAGCGCGATTTACTATATAGGATACTTCTAATTCAAATTCGCCTTCACCCGCAACTTCAACTGCGACAACTAAGCTCAAACTCTCTTTAGGATGGGGTGTTTGGATTTTTTGCAATGAGGTGTGGAGTGCTTGCAGTTGTTTGTCTAATTCCTGCTGTTGGGTTTTGCACTCTCCAGATGCGATCGCATATTCACTATACTGGCTTCCGAGAAAGTTCAGGAAATCCAAAGTTTCGCTGAGGCTGAGATTTTTCCGAGACAAACTCTGGGAAAAGGGTTCTTCTGTTTTTTCACGTAAGCCGGCGATAAAACTAGATTGCAATGCTAAAGCATCTACTTGAGCTTGCAGGTGGCGTTTTTCTGCTTCTAGTTGCTGAATTTGCCTTGTTAAATGTGCTACTCGCTCCGCTATTGGTTCAGTAGTGTAAATGCGATCGCTACTAACTCCCACCAAACGCACCCCTACTGTACCTGTACCGCTAACCCTGACAGACTCAGTTTCTAGAGTCATTGGCACTGGGGTAATTACTAATTCCTGTTCAATTCCTGTTAAATCAACTACACCCCGCCGTATAACCAATGCTCTATCAGCATATACGGTAACAGCTACAATCTCGCTTTGTACTGTTTTGCGCCAAGACGGTAGTTCCGGGTTAACCATTGCCAGTTTTCCCCCATTTTTAATGATTCTGCTGGTTAATTGTCAATGTTTCCCGGTCTAAGAGTCAACCCCCCTTTAGGTAATTCGTAATTCGTAATTACGAATTACGAATTATTTTACCCGTGAATTGGTTCGAGCGTACTAGAAGTAGTATCAGCATTTTGCTCAACAAAATTCTTTGCCGCAGCTAGTAGATACTCATAATAGGCACGAGCGACGATAGAGAGCTGCTTGCCAGATGGGTAAACCATGTACCAATGTCGCTGAATGGGGAAGTGTTGTACATCTAAAATGCTAAACTCTGAAGTGTCTGATAGTAAGGTATGACGAGATAAAACAGAAATACCTAAACCACCTGCGATCGCTTGTTTAATTGCTTCATTACTTCCCAATTCTAGCTTGACTTTTACCGTTACCCCTTGTTCTTCAAATAGCTTTTGGACGGCGCGACGTGTTCCTGAACCAGGTTCCCGCATAATAAAAGGTTCGTGAGACAGGCGTTGAATAGGAATATTTTTTTCTCTGGATAACGGATGATTAGTCGGTGCAAATACGATCAAAGGGTTTTCTAGAAATGGTTCACAAGTTACATCTATATTGTCTGGAATTTGACTCATAATGTATAAGTCATCCAAATTCTGACTCATCCGTTCTAAAATTTGTTCGTGATTTGTTACTTGTAGCGAGATATCAATCCCTGGATAAAGTTCGCAAAACGGCCCTAACAAACGTGGGATAAAATATTTTGCTGTTGTAATCACTGCCAAGCGTAATTGCCCTTGTTTTAGCCCTTTTAAATCTGCCACCTTCATTTCATACTGGGCTATATTGTGAAAAATCTGCCGACAAGTGGCAAATAACTCCCGTCCGGCTTCCGTCAGATACAATCGCTTCCCCACTTGCTCAAATAATGGCAGCCCTACCGTTTTTGTAAGTTGCTTGATCTGCATAGAAACCGTAGGTTGGGTGAGAAACAATTCCTCAGCAGCACGAGTAAAGCTACTGTGCCGTGCCGCCGCCTCGAACACCTTTAACTGGTGCAGCGTCGCTTGGTTCAAGGGTGATTCTCCTGTATATAGCGATTAATAGATATAAGACTAGTATTGCTGAACACTGGCAAATGATATAGTGATGCTCACAGAAAGTTACGAGTTCTATCATAGATAAAACTCTATTGTTATATTAAAATAAAGGTATTTTATTTATGGATTCAAGAAGCTATTATCAGAACAGCTAAAGCGTAAGATGCCTTCCATCTCCCGATGAATGATGAATAAGGATTTTCCAAAATTCATCTATCATCATTCATCATTCCATAATTCTTCTGTAACTTTTGTTGGTAGCTTGGTTAAGTTTGGTAATCTTAATACTTCGATTTCGGCAACTTGTTCTTTAATATTCACTGGCAAGTTTAACGGTTCCCGTTCTTCTATCCAGCATCTTGCTAAGGGCAAGGTTAGCTCCATTTCGTCCAGTGGCCGAGGAATTACCATCACTGCATTCAGTTCCCCAATGCGTTCTGCCTCAAACATTCCCGCTTCCACTGCTACCGCCACATTTGCTACGGAACCACGGATAATGGCTGTACACAAACCCGCACCAATTTTTTCATAAGCTGCCAAATGAACATCAGCAGCTTTGAGCATGGCATCACACGCTCCTACCATCGCGGGAAATCCTCGCGTTTCTACCAAACCAATTGCTTGATTACTCAGACGGCTGTAATTGCCCTCTTCCATCAATTTCGTAAAACGGGTTGTGATGGGAAGCACTATATCTAGGTTGGGATAAGGTCTGGGAATCACTAAACTAGAAACCAATTGACCAAACTGTTCAGCCGTTTGCACACCCGATTCTACCGCCAGACGCACGTCAGCAATTCCACCCCGGACGATCGCAGTACAATGACCACTACCAGTTTTTTCATACCCAATAAGGTGAACTCCCGCCGATTTCAGCATCATATCTGCTGTCCCCACGATCGCGGGAAAGCTGCGGGTAGAAACTAAACCCAAGGCGGTATCCTGAAAGGTTTCTTGACTACTCGCCCCTTGGGTGGTGCGAATAGACCGTTGATTATATGTTTCCATGATGAATTCTCCAAAATACGGAAAAAGCCGACACCTTACAATTAACACTTACTCGAACTAATCGTCAGAGTTTGGGTCGTTCAAGGATTGTCTATGAGGAAACAATGTAGTCAACAGTCTGCTGATGCTCCCTTGTCCATAAATTTGAGTCCCGAAACCATTAGGGGATTCTGTAGTTGGCTGATTGGGGTCTGAATGATATTCTGTAGACTCTTGGGCGGCTGACTCCAAGATGGAGTTAGCATCATTGGCTGGTTCCTCCACGGGAGGAGACTGACTTTCGGGAGTAGCGGGAGATTTAAAATAAGAAATCGACTTGTTTTGTTTGAAATCTACAAAAGCCGCAGCTGAGAAGTTAGTTGAGGAAATTACCTTTTCCTTAACTTCACCTGAGCCATTTTCCTCTTCCTTTGGCGGTACTGCATTTGTAGAAGTAGGGTTATTTGTAGATGGTTCTGGTTCCTTGATTTGGCTAATCTGCCGACTGGTGTCTCCTAAAATTGAACCAGGTGGTACTACTTGTCCAGGTTCAACCGAATAGTTAAAAACTGTTGTTGCTGAACCAATACAAGCATTTGCTCCAATTTTGCCCTTGCCAACCATCAAAAAACCGGCTCCCAGGTTTGCACCTGCTTCTACCTCTAGGGTGCCTTCATGGACTTGGAGAATTGCTCCCATACCAATGCAGACCCCTGGCCCAATGATGATCTTGCTATTTACAGCCGCTTGGAGAATCACCCCAGGTGCAAGTACCGCGCTTGGATGAATAGTCACCTCACCACTAATGTAAGAATCAAAGTTATTGCTGAGGCGCAGTGGCGGCACAGACATGGAAATTTTAACCTCGGAAGGCGGAAAGTAAAGAGTTAGGAGTTAGAAGTGAGGAGTTAGGAGTTAGAAGTGAGGAGTTAGGAGTTGTAAGTCAAGAGTTAGTTAAAAGTGAGGAGTGATAAATTTTAAGTTTAGAGTTATGAATTAACAATCTTTTTCAACTATTAACTCCTAACTCCTAACTCCTAACTCCTAACTCCTAACTCCTAACTCCTAACTCCTAACTCCTAACTCCTAACTCCTTAAGGTCTTTGAATAATCGTTTCTAATACTCGACGCTTAGCTTTGGGATCAACACCAATTAAGCGTACATATTCTCCTGGATATTCGCCGAGTTGTTTTTCTACGGCTGCGATCGCTTCTCTTTCTGAGGAGGCTTGAATTTGACCGGTACTAGTCCAGGAACCTGTACGGAATCGCCGTTGATCTACATGCTCAACGCTAATTTTATACCCACCAGCTAATAGTTGCCGGAGTTGTTCTACTACTTCAGTACTCAAGCGGGTAGCGGTAGCGGTAGCTGTTGCTTTTGCAGAGGATGCTGCACTAGTAGTAAATGATTTCTGACTGCCAGAGGAGGCTACTTGACCATTTGGACGTTGGATAATAGTCTCTAATACCCGGCGTTTGGCTTTCGGGTCAATACCAATTAAGCGCACATATTCCCCTGGATATTCGCCGAGTTGTCTTTCTACAGCTGCGATCGCTTCTCTTTCTGAGGAGGCTTGAATTTGACCAGTACTAGTCCAGGAGCCTGTACGGAAGCGGCGCTCATCTACGTGTTCTATGCTAATTTTAGAGCCACCAGCCAATAATTGCCGGAGTTGGTCTACTACTTCCGTACTCAAGTGGGTACTGGTAGCTGTTGCTGTAGCAGAGCTAGCACTGGTAGTAAATGATTTCTGACTACCAGAGGATACCACTTGACCATTTGGACGTTGGATAATGCTTTCTAATACCCGCCGTTTGGCTTTGGTATCAATGCCGATTAAACGCACATATTCGCCTGGATGGCTTTCTATACATTCTTCTAAGGCGGAGATGACTTGATTTGTGGAAGTTGCTTCTATTGGCTTGCAACTCGTCCAGGAACCAGTGCGGAAGCGCCGCTCATCTACGTGTTCTACGCCAATTTTATAACCACTCGCCAAAAGTTGACGGATTTGATCTAGAGTTTCGCCATTAACTTTGGCACTGCTAGAGCCATTACCGTTACCATTACTGCTGCTGTAGCTACCATTGCTATGGCTACTAGTCGGAGGCTTAAAACTGGTAGCTGGTTTCGCATCACCATCTGGGCGTTGGATGATGCTCTCTAGCACACGCCGTCTACCTTTGTCAATCCCAAACAGTCGGACATACTCGCCGCTATGGTCATTTAGACAGCTTTCTAAGGCTGCGATCGCTTCACCGATTGATCTCGGTTCAATTGGTTGACAACTAGTCCAAGAACCCGTGCGGAACCGTCTTTGGTCTACGTGTTCCGTACCAATTTTATACCCTTGCTGTAATAGATACCGCAACTGATCTATTGTTTCTGCACCCAAGCTATTGCTCGCCACTTCACTACTCCTTTCCAACTCTAAAACAGTAATACCATTACCTGTATAAGATTTAGCGTTCTCATCCCGAATGGGTGCGATACATTTGCTATCCGCAGCACAGAGATAACCCGCTCGTAATGCCTGATTAATCCCAACCACATGATGAGCAAATTCCTTATCTTGATCTTGCACATCTGGCAAGCGGTCAGCTTGCTGCTGGCTGGTAATTATCGCTCCCGAAGGTATATACTTACCAGGGGGAATCTCTACGTCTTGAATCAAAGCGTGCATCATCACGATGCAACCTGCACCCACTCTGGCATTAAACACCGTCGAACGAAAGCCAATGAAGGAATTATCCCCTACATAAGCTGGCCCGTGAATTAGAGCCATGTGGGTAATGCAAGTGTTTTTACCAATCCATACCGAGTATTTATTTTGGTCATCACCAATTACTCGTCCTTGCTCCAACCCATGAATGACAACACCATCTTGAATATTGGTATTTTCACCAAGATAAAAGGGTGTACCTTCATCCGCTCTAATCGTAGTCCCCGGAGCAACGATTACATTTGCACCTATTCGTACATCCCCAATTAGATTGGAGAACGAATGTACAAAGGAAGTTTCATGGATTTGGGGTTCAGCTAAATTCCTTGACCACGGGGTTGGGGGTGCCGCCGTGCTGCGGACTGCCATCGCGAGATTCCTCCTGTATTAAGTTAGGAGTTAGGAGTTATGAGTTAGGAGTTATGAGTTAGGAGTTAGGAGTTAGGAGTTAGGAGTTATGAGTTAGGAGTTATGAGTTAGAAATTATGAGTTAGGAGTTTTAACTCCTCACTTCTCTAACTGTTGACTATCAATTTAAGTTATGAATCATGAGTTATGAATTTTAACTCTTAACTCTTAACTCCTCACTCCTGACTCCTCACTCCTGACTCCTCACTCCTGACTCCTCACTCCTGACTCCTCACTCCTGACTCCTCACTCCTGACTCCTCTAACTACTGACTATCGATATTGATCTTTTTTGCTGTAAATTAGGCGATCTTCAACGTAAATAGTATCTATGATCGCCACCACTGCTGCATCCAATGGACGCTGTTCATTGCCAACAACTTGACGAGCGGCACTACCACGAGTGATGAGTACCCACTCATCTACTCCTGCTCCCACAATATCTGCTGCTACTTCATACTCTGGTAGGATATTGCCGTTTTCATCTACTAATTGTAACAACAGTAGTTTCACACCTCTAAGACTTGGATCTTTTTGGGTGCTAACTACTGTGCCGCGAACTTTGGCAATTTGCATTACAAATTACGGTCTTCTACCAAAAGGACGAATTGCATTCACATTTTCCCGGAACTGCTCTACATCTTCGGTATAACGAATTGGTAGGACGTATTCTAAGTTTTCGTGAGGACGAGCAATGATGTGAGTAGACAGTACTTGTCCGCCATTGACTCGCTTTACAGATTCAACTCCTGCGGCCACAGAAGCTTGAACTTCGGAAACGTCACCTCGAACAATTACCGTTACCCGACCACTACCAATTTTTTCATAACCTACTAAAGTAACGCGAGCCGCTTTTACCATTGCGTCAGCAGCTTCCACCACTGCTGGAAAGCCTAGCGTTTCAACCATTCCCACTGCAATTGACATTAGTTTTAATCCCTTTTTTATTGTTTTTAGCCTTGGACAACAAAAGTGATGCTCAATCAGGTAAAGAGCGTTAATTACTTTGTTTAAACAGCTTTTAAGTACGGAATTGTTCTACCGCTTCTGTGTAACGTATGGGCAAGACGTATTCCAGGTTTTCGTGAGGACGAGCAATGATGTGAGTGGATAACACTTCACCACCAAATACTCTTTTCGCCGCTTCAACCCCAGCTGCTACAGAAGCTTGAACTTCCGATACATCTCCCCTAACTATGACGGTGACACGAGCGCTACCAATTTTTTCATAGCCCACTAAAGTAACACGGGCGGCTTTCACCATCGCGTCAGCAGCTTCTACAACCGCTGGAAAGCCCTTCGTTTCAATCATCCCAACTGCAATTGGCATCGCAGAACTCCTACAAAATGAATCAGATCAGTACTGTTGTTTGAAATTTTTGACGGGGAGAGGTTTATCTTATAGCTAAGAAAACACTTCCAAATTAAGCATAGGAAAGCTTGGCGTCCCTGGCAATATAAATTACTATAATAGTTTATGATAAGAAAGTTTTAAAAAACTTAACAAAAAGTTATCTGTCCTTCTGGGCGATTAAAGTTCACTGATTCCTAGAGAGGCCACTTATGCTTTATAATTTCTTTATTACATTTACAAAACGACATTCATAACCAAGGCTAATCCGATCTGTCGAGGGACAAACATCGGCTGTAACTTTTGCTGTATCTATCTTTTGTTAAAGATTGCTACATCTACAATGACTAGGTGAAAAATATATAACTTTTTCAAATATATTGTATAAAGTACTTTGCTTAAAGTAGAAATACAAATGTAAAAAGGTCGGTGATGTGAAGGCAAGTAAATGCTTTTGCTTATGTAAAGTTATATTTTACTTATGTTAAATAGGGTAAAGCTAGGTAAAAGTACTCGCTGGAATGTAGCTGAAACAATATTAAAAAAAACATCGGTATTTTGGTAAATTAATTTTATTAAATAAATAATTGTTTTAGAGCTTTTTTTTAATCAAGGCTGATTCGTCAAGGAAAATTTAAATGGATCAATTTCTATTTTCAACAAGTTGGTTTGTGCCTTTTTATAGCTTATTGGGCGCAATTTTGACCTTGCCGTGGGGAATAGGAATAATTCAGCGAACAGGGCCAAGACCTGCGGCATATATCAATTTGTTGACGACCGTTTTAGCTTTTATCCATAGCCTGTTTGTATTTAAAAGTATCTGGTATAGAGAACCAGAAACTTTACTGGTGAATTGGTTCAAAGCTGCGGATTTAGACTTATCTTTTGCCTTGGAACTGTCACCAGTTAGTATTGGGGCAACAGTTTTAATTACAGGGTTAAGCTTACTGGCACAAGTTTATGCTCTGGGTTATATGGAAAAAGACTGGTCGTTGGCGCGTTTTTTTGCGCTGCTGGGATTTTTTGAAGCAGCGTTGACTAGCCTAGCAATCAGTGATTCTTTGTTTCTCAGCTATGCCCTTTTGGAAGTGTTGACCCTTTCGACTTACTTGCTGGTGGGGTTCTGGTATGCTCAACCACTAGTAGTGACGGCGGCGCGAGATGCGTTTTGGACTAAACGGGTGGGAGATTTGTTACTGCTAATGGCTGTAGTGACACTTTCCACCTTAGCCGGGAGTTTGAACTTTTCGGATTTATATGAATGGGCGCAAACAGCTAATTTAAGCCCAATGACATCGACGTTGTTGGGGTTGGCGTTAATTGCTGGGCCTGCTGGTAAATGTGCCCAATTTCCCCTGCACCTGTGGTTAGATGAGGCAATGGAAGGGCCAAACCCCGCCTCGGTAATGCGGAACTCGCTGGTAGTAGCTGGTGGTGCTTATTTACTGTATAAATTTCAACCATTGTTAGCCCTATCGCCAGTTGCCTTAAATGCCTTGGTAGTCATGGGTACGGTGACGGCGATTGGGGCGACATTAGTATCTATAGCTCAAATTGATATTAAGCGATCGCTATCTCATTCCACCAGTGCATACATGGGCTTAGTATTTTTGGCGGTAGGGTTGCAGCAAGGGGGTGTAGCCTTGATGTTGCTGTTAACTCATGCGATCGCCAAAGCATTATTATTTATGAGTTCCGGTTCAGTCATCTTGACTACCCAAAGCCAAGACTTGACAGAAATGGGCGGTTTGTGGTCACGAATGCCAGCCACTACCACTGCCTTTGTGGTTGGTTCAGCTGGGATGGTAACACTACTACCACTAGGAAGCTTCTGGGCAATGTTAGCATGGGCTGACGGTTTCGTGAGTATTAGCCCTTGGGTAATTGGGGTTTTAATATTAGTTAATGGTTTGACAGCATTAAACCTAACCAGAGTATTTAGATTAGTATTTTGGGGTAAACCGCAACAAAAGACCCGTCGCACCCCAGAAGTTGGTTGGCAAATGGCGCTACCAATGGTGATTCTGACAGTGCTGACTCTGCTTTTACCTCTAATGTTACAGCAATGGTACTTGCTACCCGATTGGGAAAGTATTAATTGGTATGTGGCGTTAGCGTTATTTGGTTCTACCGTGGTGGGAGTAGGTGTAGGGTGTACAGTTCATCTGCACAAAGCTTGGTCACGATCCAGAATCTTGGCGTGGAGATTTGTGCAAGACTTGTTAGGTTATGATTTTTATATTGACCGAGTTTATCTTGTAACGGTGGTAAGCGCAGTCGCACTACTATCTAAAATTTCTGCTTGGAGCGATCGCTATTTGGTTGATGGTTTTGTAAACTTGGTTGGGTTTGCAACAATTCTCGGCGGACAAACTTTAAAGTACAGCATTTCTGGGCAATCTCAGGGCTATATGTTGACCATCCTAGCAGTTGTCAGCGTCCTGGGTTTTTTCATCAGCTGGTCCTTGGGTTTACTAGATAAATTGCCTTTTTAAGAGTGCTGAGTTAGGAGTTAGGAGTTAGGAGTTAGGAGTTAGGAGTTAGGAGTTAGGAGTTATTATTCTCTCTCCCTCCCACTATCCCCTGTCCCCTGTCCCCTGTCCCCTGTCCCCTGTCCCCTGTCCCCTGTCCCCTGTCCCCTGTCCCCTGTCCCCTGTCCCCTGTCCCTTGTCCCCTGTCCCCTGTCCCCTGTCCCCTGTCCCCTGTCCCTTATCCCCTGTCCCCTGTCCCCTGTCCCTTGTCCCTTATCCCCTGTCCCCTGTCCCCTATTGCCTTCTGTCTATGCTTAGTGTTTTAATTCTAGTGCCGTTAATCGGTGCAGCTTTAATTGGTTTCTCGCCCTCTGGCATCAGTGGGAAATTCGCCCGTGGGGTGGCTTTGGTCTTTGCCAGTATCGCTTTTTTGTGGACAATCGTACTAGCAATTCAGTTCCATCCAGGAGAAATTACTCAACAGTTTGCTGAGTCTCTCCCTTGGATAGATGCTTTAGGGTTGAATTATAACCTTGGGATAGATGGTTTATCTTTGCCGTTGCTGGTTTTAAATGGATTGTTAACTGCCATTGCCATCTACAGCAGCGATGAATCCTTACAGCGTCCGAAATTTTATTACTCTTTGATCCTATTATTAAGCGCTGGGGTGACAGGAGCCTTTCTGGCACAGGATTTACTGCTATTTTTCCTGTTTTACGAATTGGAACTAATTCCGCTGTATTTGTTAATAGCCATTTGGGGTGGCGCCAAGCGGGGTTATGCGGCGACTAAATTTCTGATTTATACAGCCGTTTCGGGAATCCTGATTTTAGCAAGTTTTCTCGGCATGGTTTGGCTGAGTGGTTCCTCTAACTTTGCACTAGCAACCTTGAACGCAACAACTTTACCTCTAGCAACACAGCTTTTATTGCTAGCGGGAATTTTGATCGGTTTTGGGATTAAAATTCCCTTGGTTCCCTTCCACACTTGGTTGCCAGATGCTCACGTTGAAGCTTCCACACCGATTTCAGTCTTATTGGCTGGGGTGCTATTGAAGTTGGGAACTTACGGCTTGCTGCGATTTGGCATGAACTTGTTACCAGAAGCTTGGAGTTATCTGGCTCCTTGGTTAGCCACTTGGGCGGTGGTAAGTGTGCTGTATGGTTCATCCTGTGCGATCGCTCAAACCGATATGAAAAAAATGGTAGCATACAGCTCCATTGGACATATGGGTTACGTGCTGTTAGCAGCAGCAGCGGCTACACCTTTAAGTGTGTTGGGTGCTGTAATGCAAATGATTAGCCACGGCTTGATTTCCGCAATGCTGTTTTTGCTGGTGGGGGTTGTGTATAAAAAAGCCGGAAGCCGTGATTTAGAAGTCATCCAAGGATTGCTGAACCCAGAACGGGGTATGCCAGTAATCGGTAGCTTGATGATTGTCGGAGTCATGGCTAGCGCTGGTATACCGGGAATGCTAGGGTTTATTTCCGAATTCATAGTTTATCGCGGGAGTTTTCCAGTTTTCCCAGTGCAAACCTTGCTATGTATGCTTGGCACTGGTTTAACAGCGGTTTACTTCTTAATACTCGTCAACCGCGCCTTTTTTGGCCGCTTGTCTGCACAAGTTACCAACTTACCACGAGTGTATTGGAGCGATCGCGCCCCAGCGGTAATTTTAGCGGCGCTGATTGTGATTTTTGGCATTCAACCTGCTTGGTTAGTGCGCTGGACTGAACCAACAATTACAGCAATGGTGAATAGCCAAAACGTAGTAGTAGCAGTGTCCTTGGATAAAGCAATGGGGGCTAGGGATTAGGGAATGGGGAGATGGCGAGATAGCGAGATGAGGGGACAAGGGGACAAGGAGATAAACAAAACTCCTAACTCTTAACAAACTTTTCGGAGAGATGGTAATGGTAACTATTAAAAAGAAAGCAACTCACAATCCCTTAGCTGAGTATATTGAACGTCTGCAAAAAGGAGATGCATTACTCCCCGATAGTCCAGAGAATGTGCTGGAAGTTGTTGGTATTCTTAAAAGCTATGGCGTAGTTTTAGATGCCTACTCAAAAAATCTTAACTATATTGCCGAGCATCAGTTTTTAGTATTTTTCCCATTTTTTAAATACTTTAATGGAGAGGTTTCTTTGCAGAAATTACTCCGTCACTGGTGGCATAACCGAATTAATTTTGAATATGCCGAGTATTGCATGAAAGCCATGATGTGGCACGGTGGCGGCGGACTCGATACGTATTTAAATACAACAGAATTTCAAGAAAGAGTGCAAGCCGTTATTGCCGCAAAATTTAAAAATAATCCCTTCATTCCGGGTATCAACCAACTGTTTCCAGATTTCTTGACAGAACACTTGCGCGTCTCTGCTTACTACACAGGTTTAGGTCAATTTTGGCGAGTCATGGCTGATATCTTCCTCAGCTTATCAGACCTCTACGATCAAGGCAAAATCAAATCGATTCCCCAAGTTGTAGAACACATTAAAGCCGGGTTAGTGGCAAATGCATCAAACCCAATTACCTACACCGTCGAAATTCGGAATGAAGTTTATGAAATCATTCCCAAAAGCGTTGGTTTGACTTTCTTAGCAGATACAGCCATCCCTTATGTAGAAGCAGTATTCTTCCGAGGAACTCCTTTCCACGGTACAGTTTCATACAACGCCCAAGGATATCAAATTCCCCCAGATCAAACTCTATTTCAATATGGCGCATTGTATGCCGATCCTTTGCCCATCGGTGGCGCGGGTATTCCTCCCACCTTATTGATGCAGGATATGCGTCATTATCTTCCAGAATATTTGCACGAAATTTATCGTCGTAGTCTTCGGGGTGAAGATGATTTGCGGGTACAAATTTGCATTAGTTTCCAAAAATCGATGTTTTGCGTGACAACAGCAACGATTTTGGGACTGATGCCTCATCCTTTGGATACTAAAGATCCAAATGAGGAGAAAGGTAATCGAGTTTATTTAGAGAAGTGGATGAGTCGGTTACAAACTTCGCGCTTGCTGGATGTGAATAAATAGTTGATATCAATATTGTAGAGATGGCGATGAATCGCGTCTTGGTGATGATTTATCGTATCTTTGTGATCTATAGCAAAAAAATTGTAGGTTGGGTGGAGCGGAGCGCAACCCAACCTATATCAGGATGTTGGGTTACGCAAAGCCTCCACCCAACCTACGTCTAATGCACAATTTTTTTGCTTGCCACGCCACTAGTCTAATTAGTTTTTCGTAAAAAGCTATGAAAAAACCTGCTAATCATTTTGCAAAGACTAGCAGATATGGCTTATCATCAATCGGAGCGGCGGGATTCGAACCCACGACCTCCACTACCCCAAAGTGGCGCGCTACCAAGCTGCGCTACGCCCCGGTCAGAATTACTATCATATAACAAAATTCTAGGATAATCAAGAGGCAAATTTAAAAAACCTTAAGCATCCCAGTCGCTTGCAGTAAATCTGGAACAGCAGAAGCATTCCATTTACCTTCTACACATCGCCCTGTATTTAAGATGAAGCGCAGACTGTAATCATGAGGATAGCCTTCTACCTCCATCCATAATAAATCGCTTTCGGCTTCACAAGCAATTTTTTCCTCTTCCATTAATTCAGCTGCTAGTTGTTTCATGGTGTCTGCTAGCTGTGCTATTAGACGACAAAAATCGTTCAACTCGGCTTCGGTTAACTCAATTGCCCAATCATCTGTACCGACTAAACCTTTAAACTCAGGTGTATCGGGGTTCCAGCCAATACGCCAACCCAATCCAGTTTTAATCACGCGTTCCATAGTTTAATTTTTGAAACGTAGAGGTACGCAGGTCATTTCAGTAGTTCGGCCCCTCCCCGTTGTGGTGGCAGTGGGGGTGTGGATGTAGCCAGACTGGTTGTGGTGTTGGGGTTAGGGGGTACCGTACTTTGGGAAGTGGGGTTAAATATATTAACTAAGACTTGCACTAAGGCATTTCGCTGGCTGCGGGTGAGACTTTTGATGGCTTTGCGATCGCCTTCTATGGGATTTTCCCGTAGCGAATCATTCCCTGGATAGCTAGCATCATACATAATTTCATTGACACCCAGGTAATCAGCTAAAGTTAGCTTCCAATCCAAGCGATAAATTGGGGCGCGACCTTTGGTATAAATATGATATCTAATGAGGCGATTTGCTAAGGTGTTGTTTTCGGCAATCTTCCCGTTTTCTTTGCTGATATATTTATTTTCTAGTGGAAAATCTGGCAACTGTTTATACACTAGCTGCCAAACATCGCTAGGGGTGATTCTCTGAGCGTATGCTGGTTGGATACCCAGTAAATTTGTCTGTATTGATTTGTCCGCCCCTAAACCTAAAACAATTACACCCACTACTATGAAGGCAAGTAGTAGTTGTGTTAGCGGATAGCTAGGGTTTAGCCAGTACTGAATTCCGAGTTTTGAGAGGATTGATTTAGGTAGAAGTTTTTTCTTTTTCATAATGGTAACAAGCAACTAAATTTATTTATGGAACGAAATAAAAACATTTATAACCAGTGGCATAGCGGAGGCAGCCGCTTGGGCGGGTTTCCCGACTTGGGCGGACTGCCGTCAAGAAATAATACTGACTTAATCATTTCCCCTGAATTTATTTATGGGGATTATCTTTTTACTTTTTACTTCTTAATGACTCCTGAATTCTGCGATATCTCTACGTTTCAACCTCAGATACATTCAAACCTGTTAACCTAGCTATCTGTTCTATTGTCATCCCCAACTCAAGTAAGTTGCGTGCAGTTTGTAATAACTGCGATTCTACTTTGTCTGCCCTTTGGCGTTCTTGTTCTGCCCTTTGGCGTTCCTTTTCTTCAGGAGTTGGCAGTAATTCCCCTGCCAAAATAGCCCAGCGTAACCAAGTAGCATTAATACCTTTATAACTTCCTTGCCATAACTGTAATGCTAACCCTAAAGATTGACTCACCAATTGATTTTGAGCATTTATGACGATGGCTTGATAAGCTCCTTTTTCATTAGAGAAACCAGCCAAATCATTAGGGTTAAAAGGGTCATACCAGAAATATTCTGGGACACGCATTTGATTTTGATAAATTAGTTTTTTCTCATTTTTGTCTGCTTGGGCTGTGCTGTCAGAAAGCAACTCAATAACTACATCTGGTGCTTTCCCCTCTTCCCAAACCACCCAACTGCGACGTTCTCCTTTTGGGACTTCCAACACAGCAAAAAAGTCTGGGCCTTTAAAGTCTTTGTTTCGCACCTGGGCCAGACTGTAGTAAACGAACATATTACCGCCGATAAACCCATCCTCTCGCTCTTCCAACCAAGGTATTAGAGCATCTATAAGCAAATCCATCTGGGCTTTGTGTCGTGGACTTTCCATCGGGATACCGTCATCGTCGGGTAATTCTGCTTGGGTGGGTGGGAGTTGAATATCTGGTGCAGCTAGGGTAGTTTCTGACATAGCTTTTCACCTTTTGGGTAAGCGTGACGGGTACTTTTATGTTAAGCGGTCGCAGGAATTTCAGTTAAAAATTTGTTTTCGACAGTTTTTCAATTTGTCCAGTAAAGTATGCTTCTTCGTGTTTTAGTTGTTGCGCTAGTTTTAACCCTTTTTGAAAAGCTGTTAATGCTTGAGGAAATTCTTTGCGTTCTACATACAATTGTCCAATTTGGTCATAAGCTTGCATCATTCCGTAAAAATTGGCGGCTTGCGCCTGTATCTGTACAAGAATTTGACTAGCCTGCAAAGCTTCGTCTGTTTGTCTCTGAGAACGGTACAGCGTAATTAATTTCTGCAAAGCTTCACCAGCACGAACATATTCCTGTAATTGCCAAGCAGTAGTATAGGCTTCTTGATAATTTTTAAAAGCTTCTAGCAGTAAGTTAGGATCTTTCTTGGCTAGAGATTCGTAATCTGAAGCGATCGCTAGCTTTAATTCTGGTATTTTAGTAAGATCGTTTTCATTAACGTAAATTTCTGCTAGTTTATTCAGTACATTCAATGACTGCTGCGGTTGGTTTGTCTGCTCGTAAATGTAAGCCAGTAGTTGCAGATATATTACCTCATTTCCACGTTCACCAAGGGATGTCGCTAAACTCAATAATTCTTCGTAGATTGGCGCAGCTTTGGGATAATCAAACCAACTCAAATGCAGTTGTCCAATTGTATTGAGGGTTTCTACTACTGCTGTTGGATCTTTTTGCTCTCGCACTACTAGCAAAACTTGGTTGTAAGCTTCTATGGCTAGTTTAGACGATCGCACATTTTGGTAAGCTTGACCTAGCGATCGCCACAATTCTAAATCAATAGGGGCAATTTTTTTCTGAGATTGCGTCTGTTTTTGAATTGTTTGCAATCGTTGCGTAATATATTGTACTTCTTCGCCGTTGTTTTGATTCCAAGCGATCGCACCGACTCGTGATAACGCTTGCACCTCTGCTAATGAACCGAAAAAGCGCCGCAAACGCAATTCTCGGTTCCAAATTTCAAAGGCTGTTTCTGGTTCACCTGCTTGTAGTTTCGCCGCCGCTTCTTGATTTAATGCATCCAATGCTGGTTCTAACTCTTGCCGTTCTTGGAGAGTTAACGGCTGTTTATCCTTGGGCGATCGTGGTGACAGGGGATCGGGTGTGGTAATCTCTAGAGGATTGGGAGGAAATTTGTCCGGTGGTTTGGGCTTCTTACTCTGTGCCAGCGTTAAGGAACTGCTAAAGAGTATAGTGGCAGTAGCGATCGCAATTAAACGCCTGAGCATAGGTACTTTACTTTGTCTTGAGTTGGTTGTATATAGCTAATTCTACGATTCATCTAAAGCATCCTGATTTTCTCTAGTCAGAGCATCCATCGTATATCTAATTTAAAAATTGCGTAGGCAAAGCCCATTAAAGGTATCGCAACCAGGATTTTTGAGTCTAGAAAGTGTCAAAATGATCCTAGATAATTTTTAAGCAACTAGTCGATCGTTTTGTAATGACTCATTCTACTGATATCGCCACCTTAGCCCGCTGGATGGCAGCTGACTTTAGCAATCAAGAACAAGCTTTTGAAAATCCGCCTTTTTATGCCCATATTCGCGTCTGTATTCGTCCCCTTCCCTTAGAATTGTTCTCAGGGGTAAGTTTGTTTCTCGAACAAGCTTATGATTTTATGCTCAATCAACCCTACCGGATGCGGGTAATGAAGTTGATTCCAGCAGAAAACCACATTGCTATTGAACACTACACTGTTAAAGAAGAACAAAAATTTTACGGTGCATCTCGTGAACCCGAACGCCTCAAAGAATTGTCTATTGACCAACTGGAAAAAATGTCAGGTTGCAACATGATTGTAGAGTGGACAGGTAAGAGCTTCAAAGGCAGAGTTGAACCTGGTAAAGCCTGCATAGTTGTACGTGACGGCAAAAATACTTATTTGGATAACGAATTTGAGATTGACGCTAAAGAATTTTTCAGCCTCGACCGAGGAAGAGATTTAGACACCGATGAACGCCTTTGGGGTTCTATCGCCGGCCCATTTCACTTTGTCCGCTGGGGTAGTTTTGCTGATGAAGTAAAGGTGTAACAGGTGGAGAGTGAAAACTTATAACTCAAAACTCTCTTTAATCTGCTAAGAGTTGTTTGTGTATAGTCAACTTGCTATCAGAATTTTCTAGCGATCGCTTAAAGACTACCAGAAACATCCAGTTAACCCACTATCTCTACCTTAGAATCCTATGCTATCATGGTTAGACTAGCATCCTATGGCTACTGAATGGCTACTAAGACATTTTAGAAACATTAAAGTAGTTCAGGGAATCTTGCTGTGGCGGCATAGCCAAGTGGTAAGGCAGAGGTCTGCAAAACCTCCACCGGCAGTTCGAGTCTGCCTGCCGCCTTATGGATTTGTACATTAACTAATTATTTGTCACTGTTAACAGATTGTGTGTCACAACTACAAATAGATACACCATCACAATGGCAGACCTCTCCTTACCTTTCAACCCACCATAAATTTAGCAAAGCTTTAGCACAACTACTTTGTTTTGACAAAATGTAACTTATATGGATGGAGGAAAAGGAAAGTATTAGTAGGTTAATATCAATGTAACCGCAGTCGATGTCTTCGACCGTCTAGAGTTCGGAAATCTTCTACTTGCCCCAGGTATTCAATCAGATTTGCACCAATTATTTTTCTCCTTAACCCTTGCAATTAGACAAAAGGTTGCAGACATTCGAGAAAATAGAGCAGGGAAACGCATCTTATTTCCTAATGAAAATTCACGAAGATTTCAAAATGTCATATATATTTATGAAAATCTACTCATTGGGCGGCTACAGATTATCCTTTAGAGTACGGAAAGCTGCCCAATGAGGTCTACATACTTTATTCTTTAATTAATATTTAAAAATCAGATAATTGACAGGCATAAATAGAGCTTTTTTGCTCAATATAACTATTGAAAGGCGGCTTTTGGCGATTCTATCAAGTTTTTATTGATCAAAAATATCTACTTAAAATTGTATAAAATCACACAAAAGTTAATAAATCAAAATACAGTTACCTCTTTAGGAGTGGGTAATTTCCGTACTAGGATAGACAAAAATATAGAAATAAGAGCGTAAGATTTGAAGGAAATTGTTAATAAGTTTAGTATCTGATGCCAAAGTGAATCAATTACAAGTACTAAAGCAACAGAAATAAAAAACTTCTAATTCAAGTTTTATTTTTTAGGAGGTTTGTGATGAGAATTGCTCAAGTAGCTCCATTGTGGGAGAGAGTTCCGCCTCCAGCTTATGGTGGCATAGAATTAGTAGTCGGATTATTGACCGATGAATTAGTCCGACGCGGACACGAAGTAACTCTATTTGCATCGGGAGATTCTATTAGTCTGGCAAAACTAACATCTGTTCATCCCCGTGCCCTCAGACTCGATCCTACTATCAAAGATTACGGCATTTACGAGATGCTGAATCTCGCTTCGGTGTACGAACGCGCAGAAGAATTTGATATTATTCACTCCCATATCGGACATGGGGCACTAGCTTACGCAAATCTTGTCAAAACCCCTACAGTTCATACGTTGCACGGTATTTTTACCCCTGATAACGAAAAGATGTTTAGTTTTGGAAAAAAACAACCCTACGTCAATATTTCCAATTCACAACGAGAACCAAGGTTAGGGTTGAACTCGATAGCGACGGTTTATAACGGGATTGATGTCAGCAGTTATGAGTTTCACTCCCAACCACAAGATCCCCCCTACCTGGCGTTTTTGGGTCGGATGTCTCCTGAAAAGGGAGCGCATTTAGCTATAGAAATTACCAAACTTGCCGGTTGGCATTTAAAAATGGCAGGTAAGATAGATGTCGTTGATGTGGAATACTTTGAGAAGGAAATCAAACCGCACATTGATGGGGAGCAAATTGAATATCTGGGTGAAGCCAACCATGTTCAAAAAAATGCCCTCATGGGTGGTGCATTCGCAACTCTGTTCCCGATTACCTGGCGAGAACCCTTTGGATTGGTAATGATTGAGTCAATGGCTTCGGGTACGCCAGTGATTGCAATGAAATTGGGGTCTACTGAAGAGGTAATTTCTCACGGCAAGACGGGTTTCCTTTGCAATAATATTCAAGAGTGCATCAGTGCCATCGATCGCACCATAGAGTTAGACCGCTATGCCTGTCGTCAGTATGTCGAAAACCTTTTCAGCGTTGGGCACATGACTGATGGCTATGAAACAGTTTATAAACAAATCATAGCAGAACGGTTTTCTCAGAATGGGCATTTCCGCAGTTTGGTTGATTTAGCTAGCTAGCGCATTGGTGTAATTTTACAGCCCTAGCGAATAGAATTCGCAGCTACACAAACAAAGCCCACCTCCGTGGGCTAATAAAAATGCTGTGCTACCCTACCAGGTGATGCTATGTCTACGACGGGCTACGCCTACGCTCCATTTTCCCAACATCTTAGCACTCACTCCTGGAACTCTTTCTAAGTCTTGTAAAGATGTAAAATTTTGCTGTTGACGACTAATAATTATTCGCTGTGCTAACTTTTTAGCTATGCCAGGGAGAGTTGCTAATTCTTCTAAGATTGCGGTGTTTATATTTACTTTTTGAATTGTTTGTAACTTAGTTGATGAAGAAGTTTTTATTTGCGGACAACGTGTTTGTTCTAATTTAATTTTTTCTTGAATTGCTGTTGGCAATCCGGGTTTAATTTTGCTATAAAGACGCGCAAACTCCTGCACATAATGGGCAGCAACTATCGGATTTTCAATCACTACAAGGGTTTCATCATTACCATTATTAGCAGCATCAGACCAATTATGAGAACCTGTAATTACTGTTTGACTATCAAGAACACCAAATTTGTGATGCAATAAATCACCTTTGGCTAATACAGGTACGCCCACGGTAGTAATTGGATTTGACCAAGGATGATTGTCAACTTCATATTTACATTTGTTACTGAGAGCAACCCCCATCATATCTAATGCTTCACTATAAGGACGGTAGGCGAATTGTGGTTCAATTAAAGCTCGAATTTTCACACTTTGTTGATGACGTTTTTCTAAAATATTGGCAAGACGCTGTTCGGAAAGAACAAATAACGCCATATCAATAGATTGGGTTGCTGAATCTAAAGTTTTGCCAATTAAACCATTACTACTGTCAATCCAAGGTTGAGTTGGAGAAGTAGGCGAAAATTGCACAGTAATTTTGGTGTTACCTAAAGTTATTTGTTTAGGTAAACGCATTGGCTTTTTTAAACCAAATCGACTATCTGGTTGACCTCCGGGCCCGTCTCCCCACATAATATTAAACTCTTCTGTAAATAAAGATGCTAATTCTGGACTGTCAATCTGCAATAAATTATTAGCATTGCCTAAACTGCTGGAATTTGTAAAATCCCCAGAAGTGTCACTTAATGTAAAATTGGCTGAAGTGATAATTACAAGGCGATTGTCCACAATCACAAACTTGTGATGCATCAAACTGCTACCTGCTGAACCATCTGCTCGATCGTCTAACCAGGGAATTTTGGCATTCTGTAAAATCATCAAAGCATCTCTTTGATTGATTTCTACTGGGCTAAGTTGATTATCTTGGTTAATATCGATAAATTTGCGGGATTCATTATAGCGTTCCCGTTCTCTTTTATCTAACTTATCTACTTCAGTAGATGTTAAGCTACTCCAGGGTCGGCTATAGGTATTTTCTAAAATTATCCTGACTTTTACCCCAGCTTTTTGTCTATCGACCAGTGCTTGGGCAACTTTGGGTAAACGTAATTCTTGTACCGCCACATCTACTGTAGATTTAGCGTGCGTAATAGCATCGGCAATCTGTTTTTCTAAATCATCCCCAAGGCGAGTTTGCTGACGGTAACTTTCTTGATATTCTGAAGACTCAGAATGGTTAAAGTAAACTTGAACTAGCGGGTCTTGTGGTAAGGGTGCTGGACGCTGATTAGAAGACTGGACTCGTTGACAACCAGCGAGGGAGAATATCAGTAAAAAGATATATAAAAAATATCTTTGTCTAGAAATAAGTTGCACTGTAATCTGTTAAAAGTGGATTGGGAGTGGACATATTTATCATTCCCAAAATTTTGCTTTCTGAATGAAGTAGAGAAATAGCTTTCCTAGTATTGGGAAAAATCCACCGCTAGAGGCAGAATTACAGAGATTTTTTCAGGATTTGTCCACTAAAACTGTATATGCTGACAAGAACAGCAGTCTACTACTAACCTGTGTTCTCACCATTATTCGGTTATATGCAAATTTATTTAGATTACAGCGCCACTACACCCACTAGAAAAGAAGCGATCGCAGTTATGCAAACAATCCTCACTCAACAGTGGGGCAATCCCTCCAGCTTACATGAGTGGGGACAACGGGCGGCAATGGTTGTAGAACAAGCCAGAGTCCAAGTTGCTGGTTTAATTAACGCCGCTAGTCCTGAATCCATCGTTTTTACCTCTGGTGGTACAGAGGCAGATAATTTGGCGATTATGGGTGTGGCTCGGTTGTATGCTGTTCCTCAACATCTAATTATCTCTAGCGTTGAGCATTCCGCAATTTCTGAGACAGTAAGGTTGCTAGAAATGTGGGGTTGGGAAGTTACGCGCTTGTTTGTAGATGTGAAAGGCAGAGTTAATCCCTTGGATTTAAAGGCGGCGTTGCGACACAATACAGTTTTAGTTTCTATAATTTACGGTCAAAGTGAAGTTGGGACTGTCCAACCGATCGCAGAACTAGGTAAAATTGTGCGATGCCTGCGGCGGGCGGAGCCATCGCATGGTGCTTTGTTCCATACAGATGCGGTGCAAGCTGCAGGACGTTTACCCATAGATGTGCAACAACTCCCAGTAGACTTACTTAGCCTTTCTAGTCATAAAATATATGGCCCCCAAGGTGCAGGAGCGTTGTATGTGCGTCCTGGTGTGGAATTGATGCCTTTAATAGCTGGTGGTGGACAAGAAATGGGACTGCGTTCTGGTACGCAAGCAGTACCGATAATTGCCGGATTTGGTGTAGCAGCAGAATTAGCAGCGCAAGAATTGGCTACAGAAATACCACGATTGATTAAGTTACGCGATCGCGCCTTTGCCCAATTAGCTGAGATTCCTGGTTTAATTCCTACAGGGGATAGCTGCGATCGTTTACCTCATCATGTAAGTATGTGCTTAGAAAACGCCGATGGGAAAAAACTCAGCGGTAAAACCTTGGTACGACAGCTAAACCTTGCTGGTATCGGCATCAGTGCTGGTGCTGCCTGTCACAGTGGTAAACTTAGCCCTAGCCCGATACTTTTAGCGATGGGTTATTCCGAAAAAGCCGCATTGGGGGGAATTCGCATCACATTAGGACGTGATACCACTGAAGCTGATATAGATTGGACAGTAATGGTATTGAAGCAAGTTTTGCAAAGGCTGACACCGGATTTATCTTTAGTTAAGCGTTAAATTAAATGTGATAAGGAACAATTGCTCAACTCCATCAACCCGCTCCCTTTACCCCAATCCTTCAACATCATCACTTTCCCCTTCCGACTCAACAAGCTCAAACTTAACTTTGTTGTATAAATCTTGTAGAGAAATCTCAAATGGTACGGTTACAAGTGCGATCGCTTCATCTTCTTCATCATATTCACGAAGCGCCCATTGCTTTTTCCCGGTTTTAGAAAATTGCTCTACATGAATCCGAGTTTGGTCAATTAATAGATATTCTTGAAAGGTAGAAATAGTTCGGTAAGCCTGAAATTTATCTTCGCGATCGTACCCTTTGGTAGATTTTGATAAAACCTCAACAATAATCTGTGGGTTCAGAATTATATCCTTTCGGTTGTTAAAAAACTCTGGCTCACCTGCCAGAATCATCACATCTGGATAGGTATAGGTACGCTTTTGGGTTATCCACAGACGAACATCACCCATGAAAACTCGGTAGTTCTGCTTTTTAAAAGCAAAATTCAACTCAGTACTTAAGTTGAGTGCTATTTGATTGTGATTTATTGTTCCACCTGCCATAGGAATTATTTGCCCGTCAATGTATTCGCTTTTATACTCAGCAGCTTCTTCTAGCTCTAAATATTCCTCTGGGGTATAGTATCGCTGTTGTGTTATTTGCATAGTTTTATCAGGTAACAATGTTTAACGATACGGAAGGTCTAGGGACTAAAGAGATTTCACTCATGTTTACCAAACAGTTTAACGTGGTTAGATAGAGGTGCTATGTGCTTTGTACAAAGTGAGCGTAGGCGCAGCCCAACCTGGGCATCGCTATCTCAATTCACAAAGTCTTTTAACTTTTTTTCTTATTGATAACCGGCTGCTTGTAAGAGAAACAACTTGGCATAACGTCCTCCTAGCTGTAACAATTCTTCGTGAGTTCCCTGTTCTATAACTTCGCCGTTTTCTATAACTAGGATTTTGTCAGCCATTCGTACCGTTGAGAAGCGATGGGAAATCAAAAGTACCATCTGATTTTGAGTAATAGCGCGAAAATGATTGAAAATCTCAAACTCAGCTTGGGCATCTATTGCTGATGTTGGTTCATCTAAAACCAAGATATCTGCTTGCGATCGCATAAACGCACGAGACAGTGCAATTTTCTGCCACTGTCCCCCCGAAAGTTCCTGTCCTCCCTTAAACCAACGACCAAGTTGAGTCTGAAAGCTTTGGGGTAATTGGTCAATAAAAGATTGGGACATACCTTTTTGGGCAGCAGTTTGCCACAGGGTTTTATTGTCGAGATGTTCTACATCGCCCACGCCAATATTTTCCCCCACAGTGAACTGGTAGCGGACAAAGTTCTGAAAAATCACACCAACGCGACGCCGCAACACATCCACATCCCATTCCTGCAAGTCCAAGCCATCTAACAAAATTCGTCCGGAGTCAGGGGTGTAGAGTCGGGTAAGTAGTTTGATTAAGGTAGTCTTACCAGAACCGTTTTCACCGACAATAGCCAGTTTCTCTCTGGGTTTCAGATGCAGCGAAATGTTTCTCAAGGCTGCTTTGGAACTTCCTGGATAAGTAAAGGATACGTTCTCAAAACGGATACCATCTTGGGGATTTAAACCAATGATTGCCTTCCCCCAAGACTTTGGTACTTCTTCTTCCAAGAAATCGTAGAGATTTGATAGATAGAGGTTGTCCTCATACATCCCGCCAATAGAAGTGAGGGCATTGGAGAAAGTAGATTGTCCTTGGCGAAAAACGGTAAGATACATGGTCATATCTCCCAAAGAAATCTTACCTAGCACTGTTTCCAGCACAATCCAAGCATAAGCTAGGTAAAAAGCACCAGTACTGACTAAACTCAGAAGATATCCCCACAATCCTCGCCGCAGAGTCAAATCACGGTCTTCGCCATAGAGTTGATCGAACAGGTTGCGGTAACGCCCCAACAACATCTCTCCCAACTGGTAGAGTTTGATTTCTGTGACAAAATCTTCTCTTGCTAGCAGATTTTCTAAGTAATGCTGTTGACGAGTTTCTGATGCACGCCAACTAAACAAGCGAAAGGCTTCTCCAGCAAACTTTGTTTCGGCAATAAATACAGGCATAGCTGCCAAAATCAGCACCACTACCGCCCAACCTGAGAAATTTACTAGCAAAATCCCGTAGGTAATCAGGGAAAGGGCATTTTGCACTAACCCAAAGGTGCGGTTTACTAAAGAAAGAGGACGAACTGATGCTTCTCGTCGGGCATTGGTCAATTTGTCATAAAATTCTGAGTCTTCAAACTGCCTAAGATCCAGTGTCAGCGCCTTTTCTAAGATGAGGACATTGACCCGCTGACCCATTAGCGCCCGCAATAACGATTGACAAATGATGATTCCCCGCTGACTGCCTGCTAGTGAAATTACAGCGATCGCTTCTAATCCTACATACAACAAAGGCTGAGAAATATTCACAAAACCATTGCTCTGTGAATTAACTTGAGATGCAAATACCACTGCATCAACAATCAACTTACCGAGGTAGGATATCGCCGCCGGCAAAAGACCACCCACTAAAGTTAAACTAGCCAGCAGAATAGTAAGTGATCGGCTAGTAGTCCATACTAGGTTTACAGCCCGTCCACTGTAACGGAAAACCGTCACTGATTGGCGTAGGATATTTCTTTTTTTTTAATTTTCATCTTTCTTTGCGCGAGATACCCCAGCTTGGGCGGATCTTCCTGACTCTATTAAATCTTTATTAATTTTACATTTTTCTAAGAATGTTCGCTGAAAACCCCGAAGTTGAAACCTAAAAACTAGTTTTGTAGGGTGTGTTATGCCGTAGGCTAACGCACTAGGGTGTTAACTTTGTACCATTTTAGGTGTTCAAAATTCATGCAAAATATATTATATATGCCAGTAGTTCTAATCAAGCGGACTACGAACAGCTTTACCACCCCTATTAAGTACATGGGTGTAAATCATCGTGGTTTTTACATCCTTGTGTCCGAGTAATTCCTGCACTGTGCGGATGTCGTAGCCGTTTTGTAATAAATGGGTAGCAAAACTGTGGCGAAACGTATGACAACCCACTTTTTTGAATACCAGCTTGTTGGACTTTGGACAAAAATAAATTGTTCGCGTTTATCTTACGCGAACAAACGAATAATTAATTTTGTTTATAGTTATCAGCAGAAAAAAAGCAT
>NZ_JBALDZ010000170.1:0-28911 GCF_036917155.1 Nostoc sp.
TGGCTTGCAGCGCATGACTTGGGAGTTCTTTGTATTCTATCCAGACATCCTTAAAAGCCGGTAAACAATTCTGTTGCTCAAAATAATCAACCTTGTGGTTGAATATTTTATATTGCGTGAATCTGTTATTGACTGCGGCGTTATACAAGTCTTTGTGTAACTTTCGATGATACCGCAATCCTGCCAAGGTTTTCTCGTTGGGGTATAGCCGAAAAGTCATTCGTCTTGTTGCCACAGTACGTTTTTGTTTGCTCCAAAAATTTGGTATATTAAGTACAGTATATCAGACACGGCTATTTGTCAAATGCTTCCCCGTAAAGGTTCACACGCTGTTTTTTCTATTCAGTTAAATTTTGTTTTTATTACCAAATATCGCAAACAGGTAATTACTGCACCAATCCTTGAGCGAATGCACGAGATTTTTGCAAATATTTGCATTAAAACTAATTGCATTTTGATAGAATTTTCAGGTGAACAAGACCATGTCCATTTGTTAGTAGACTACCATCCAGACAACAATATTTCTGATTTTACCTCTAGTTTAAAATCTGCTAGTAGTAGGGTTATTCGTAAAGAATTTAAGGAGCATATTCAAAAGTTTTACTGGAAACCTTTGTTTTGGTCTAGCTCGTATTATGTTGCGTCAAGTGGTGGCGCACCGATTGATAAACTCAGGAAGTATATCAAAGAGCAAGACGCACCAACTGAATAAATATGGATTGGTTATTTCCACTTCGTTCCAATAACCCGCTCTGATCCCTACCCTACTAAGAGTTGAGGGTAGGGACTGCCGCGATACGTTCAAAATTGCTTGATACCACACTGCCATTGCTAATTGCAACCATAGTTGGGGGCAAAGAGGCAAAGCTGCCCTAATATTTGCACTTCCGTAAAACCAGAGTGTAACATCAGGGAAAATCAATCAGCGCACAGAACGAGGTAAAAAGAAGGTGTTAAAGACACTTTTAGTGATTGCCGTTGGTTTTTTACCGTCCCTGTTTTTCCTGTGGATAATCCGCAAAACCCAGCGATCGCGCTTACGGATGAGACAAGCAGCGGTGAATTTTCCAGCGGTGCAGGGACGGCAAAATGTGAGACCGGTTGCAGGCGATCGCTATTATTTAGAAGGAGTGGGTTATCTAATTGGCGATATCAGCTGCAAGTTTAATGCTCGATCTGGCTACATCCGCTGTGCGATCAATCCCGAAGGCCCATGTAACGGTTGCCGTCACTACGAACCAAAGGAATTAGCTGGTAGTGAAAAAAAGACTTAAAATTTCTGACCAACCTCAAATTACCTGGTTAACGCAGACGCTCTAACCTGGAGATTTTGTCAGCGACTTCATAGCAATAGTACAAGAAGGCAAAAGTAAAAAGGCAAAAGTAAAAAGAAAGAATGCTTATTTTGTAAGCTTTCTGGCTATTTTAATTGGGTGGTTTATTTACGCCGTGCTGTACTAGAAGGGAGGAATGATAAAATCATTACTAATTATAATAATTTGTATTTACAAACACTTTGAATATTTCTCTTTGCATGGTGAAATAAGAATGATTTAATAGAATTCGTGCAAAAGTGTAAATCTGCGTCATTTTGTTTGCAGATTATGAGCTTTTTAGGAATATCTCATAACTACATGATTATCTAACGATGAATAAAGCGATCACTCGGACAACAGCATTATTATCAACTTGCGCTTTACTACTAACAGGCTGTGGTGGTGGTAATACCCCTGTGACAAGTTCTCCAACTAATAGTCCAAGTACCCCAAGTAACACTGTAACCGATACCACGGCAACAACAGGTACATTATCAGGTGCTATTCCTATCGGTATTGCTGTTGCACAAACTAGCAATGTGGCATTACTAGGACAAGAGGAAGTTGCTGGAGCCAAACTTGCCGAGAAGTATTTCAATAGTAAAGGTGGGGTTAATGGCACACCAATTAAATTAGTTTTTCAAGATACTAGTGGTGATGAAGCCGGGGCAATTAACGCTTTTCAAACTCTCATTAACAAAGATAAAGTTATCGGTATTGTAGGCCCAACTTTATCACAGCAAGCCTTTAGTGCTGACCCCATTGGCGAACGTGCAAAAGTACCAATTATTGGGCCATCAAATACTGCTAAAGGCATTCCCGAAATTGGTGATTACATTGCTCGTGTTTCCGCACCAGTTTCCATTGTCGCGCCTAATTCAGTGAAAGCTGCACTTAAGCAAAATCCCCAACTTAAAAAAGTCGCAGTTTTCTATGCTCAAAATGATGCATTTAGCAAGTCAGAAACAGAAATTTTTCAACAAACAGTTAAAGATCAAGGGCTGGAATTGGTAACAGTCCAAAAGTTCCAAACTAGTGATACAGATTTTCAAAGTCAAGCTACCAATGCCATTAATCTCAAACCAGATTTGGTCATTATTTCTGGCTTGGCTGCTGATGGTGGTAATTTAGTTAGGCAATTGCGAGAACTTGGTTATAAAGGCTTAATTGTCGGTGGAAATGGTTTAAACACATCGAATTTATTACCAGTTTGTAAAGCCCTTTGTGATGGCGTATTGATTGCTCAAGCTTATAGTCCAGAACATCCAGGTGAAATTAACGCAGCGTTTCGTAAAGCCTATACTGACGAATACAAAAAAGAACCACCCCAATTTAGCGCTCAAGCTTTTACAGCAGTACAGGTTTATATTGAAGCACTCCAAACTTTAGATAAAAAGAGCAAAGTCAACAAATTACAGCTACCAGAATTGCGGACAGAATTAAACAAACAGATACTTGTCGGAACATACAATACACCGCTGGGTGAAATTGGTTTTACTCCCATAGGTGAAGTTGTGCAAAAAGATTTCTATGTTGCCCAAATCAAGATGGAAAAAGACGGAAGCAAAGGTAAATTTACATTTCTAAAATAATTGCTAAATGAATATCAATCTATTTTTACAGCAATTATTAAATGGGTTGTCCATCGGCAGCGTCTATGCAATTTTTGCCTTAGGATATACCTTGGTTTATTCTATTTTGGGCATCATTAATTTAGCTCATGGTGCGATTTTTACCTTGGGTGCATATTTCACTTACGCACTTATGGGTGGAAACTTTGGATTTAATGGCTTGTTAGCGAATGCAGCCCTACCGATAAAATTACCATTTGCGATCGCCTTGATTTTAGGAAGTACTTTGGCGGGATTGGTAGGGGTAGTAATGGAACGCGTTGCTTTTCAACCTCTGCGCCGTCAAGGATCTGATCCTTTACTAACTGTTGTTTCCAGCTTGGGGGTAGCAGTGGTAATTGTGAATTTAATCCAGTATTTAGTAGGCGCGGAAAGTTATACATACCCCGCAAATACTTACGGTAATTTGCCACCAGCGATTAACTTTGGTAGTCCAGAAAACCCAATTCCGATTCGCAGTGTTCAGGTGGTAATTTTTACTGTATCTGTGGTGATTGTGGCAATTCTTACCTATTTTATCAATCGGACTAAATATGGGAAGGCAATGCAAGCGATCGCAGAAGATCCAACTACAGCTAGTTTGTTAGGCATTAATAGCGATCGCTTTATCATCCTAACATTCTTCATCAGCAGTTTTTTAGCAGGATTAGCCGGAACTTTAGTCGCCTCTAGTGTTAGTATTGCAGGGCCATATTTCGGCATTGCTTTTGGTTTGCGGGGTTTAGCAGTAATTGTCTTAGGTGGTTTAGGTAGTATTCCCGGTGCAGTGTTGGGAGGCTTAGTAATTGGATTAGTGGAAGCATTTGTACCCGCCGATTACTCTGGATATAAAGACGCAGTAGCCTTTGGAATTTTGTTTATCATGCTATTAGTTAGACCCCAAGGTTTGCTAGGAAGACGGTTTATTCAGAAAGTTTAAAGAGACAAAGTGTTATGAAAACATACATCAAACAAAAGTTAACTTTTGATCAATTTTTAGAACAATGTCCAGAGTCAGGTTTATATGAACTTGTAGATGGAGAAATTGTAGAAGTGCGTGCAACTAGAAATCATGATGATGTAGCTGACTTTACGGCTGACTCTTTCAAAGATGAAATTAAACGTCTAAATCTGAATTACGTAGTAAAAAATACAGCAGTCTTTAAAACTATAACTGCCAATGGCATAGAACAAGGACGCAAGCCTGATGTAAGTGTCATAGATAAAGATAAATGGCGCTCAAATCGTTCTGCTTATGCTGCACTTGAAGAACCTATCCAGTTAGCTATAGAAGTGACATCAACTAATTGGGAAGATGACTACATTGATAAGTTAGATGAATATCAACGTTTAGGTATTACAGAATATTGGATTGTAGATTATTTAGCAATTGGGCTAAGAGAGTATTTAGGAAATCCAAAAGTTCCGGCTGTATTTGTTTTTCTATTAGATGCTGATGGGAAATATCAATGCACACATTTTAGAGGTTCAGAAAGGATTGTGTCACGAACTTTTCCTGAACTGACGCTGACAGCAGAGCAAATATTAACAGCTTAATAGTTGATAAAAGTGATAGTTTAATTGAGCTTATATGGAAATACTTTAAAATAAATGACTGATTTTTTTGCTACTTACGCTTCTTTAATTGTCTCTATGGTATTAGGGGCGCTATTAGGACTGTCACTTTACTTACCGCTAATGACCGGGCAATTGTCTTTAGCTAGTCCAGGATTTTATGCTTTAGGTGGGTATATTGCAGCGATTTTATCCACAAAAGTTTTAACTCCTAGTAGTGGTTTATTTCCCATTCCATTGTTGTTATTGGAGATGTTAATTGCGGGTATAATTTCTGGTGTATTGGGCGTAATAGTGGGAATCCCAGCGTTGAGATTGCGAGGAATTTATTTAGCGATCGCAACTATCGCTTTTGTGGAAGTTCTGCGCGTCATCTCCCTCAATCTGGATATTACAGGCGGCGCTGTCGGAATTTTTGGCATTCCTCAACCTTTCCAAACACAACTTGAGTATTTATGGATTGCTTTGCCATTACTATTAATTAGTATGGTGCTGCTTTACCGTTTAGAACGTATCCGTGTCGGAAGGGCTTTTATCGCTATCCGCGAAGATGAATTAGCTGCGGGTGCAATGGGAATTGATCCCACTTATTATAAAGTTTTAGCGTTTACATTAGGGGCTATACTTGCAGGGGTTGTAGGTGTAATTAGCGCTCACTTTCTCAATACCTGGAATGCTCGTCAAGGTACTTTTGACGCTAGTATTATATATTTAACTTTTGTTTTAATTGGTGGTTCAAGAACTTTTTTAGGGCCGGTAGTCGGAGGTATGGTATTTACAGCCTTACCAGAGATTTTACGAAGCCTCGCTGATACTGGTGGTTTACCTAATTGGTTAGCACAGTTTTTGCGCGATGGGAGATTAATTATTTTTGGCTTACTAATAGTAATAGGTACAATCTTTTTTCCACAGGGGCTAATTACTCCAGATATTTTTCAAAGAAAAAAACGAACCGCCAAGGACGCATAGACACGAAGTGGCTTCCCGCAGGGTAGGGCGCAAAGTAATAAAACTTTTAGAGAGTTATTGCGTAAGTTTTATATTCATAATAGTATGCAAAAATGTCACATAGTATTCCAGCAGCTAACAGCAGTATTGTCTTAGAAGCAAGAGCATTAACTCGCCGCTTTGGTGGTTTGGTGGCGGTAAACAATGTGTCTTTTAGTGTAAATAAACATGAGATTTTTGGATTAATTGGCCCTAATGGTGCTGGCAAAACAACACTGTTTAATTTGATTACTGCTTTTATTCCACCTTCAAGTGGTAAATTAATTTATCAAGGTGCAGAAGTTTCTCAACTGCGTCCTCATCAAATTGCTGCTTTAGGTATCGCCCGTACCTTCCAAAATATTCGGTTGTTTGGGGAATTATCAGCGTTAGAAAATGTGATAATTGCCCGACATTTACACACTAAAAGTAATATGATTACAGGAGTTTTAGGATTACCACCAGCGCCTCGTGAAGAATTAAAAACTAAGCAAAAAGCTTTAGATTTATTAGATTTGGTGGGATTGAGCGATCGCGCTGACGAAAAAGCCAAAAACTTTGCCTACGGCGATCAGCGGCGGCTAGAAATTGCCCGTGCTTTAGCATTACAACCGCAAATCTTACTCCTCGACGAACCGGCGGCGGGAATGAACCCCAATGAAAAGCAGCAATTGAGTGAATTTATCCGTAGCCTGCGCGATCGCTTCAATTTGACGATCGTTCTTATAGAACACCATGTACCATTGGTTATGGGTTTGTGCGATCGCATTGCGGTGTTAGATTTTGGTCAATTAATTGCTTTGGGTGAACCATCTATAGTTAGAAATGATCCGGCTGTAATTGAAGCTTACTTGGGAAATGAATGAATTTACGTAGACAAAATTACCACAAATTCTTCTAAAGAACTCACTGCGATCGCGCTATCCATTAAATTTTCTAATTTTTCCACACTTTCGCTCTCAAGCCTTGCTTCTACTTCATGAGGAATTTCACCAAAGCTTCGTCGCAATACTCGTACTAACTGCCGTTGTACACCCTGCTGAAGGCCTAGCTGAATACCTCTTTGCTCAATTTCCTGATACCAAGGCGATTCTCGCAATACTGCTATCTGCTACTTTTGCCACAGGACGCTTGATATCTTTATCAGTAATTAATGGTACATCATAAAGATTGCAGTATTCTGACCTTGATTTCTAAGTTGAAGCAATTTCTCGGATGGGGTACGCTTACGCACTGTTTTAAGAAATGTATGATTGATGTATGTTAGATTTTGAATCAACATTTCTGGATGTAAACTGCCGATGAAAGCCGATAGTAGACCAAATTATACAATTTTAGAAGTTCAAGAACTTGATGTAAATTATGGCGGTATCCAAGCTCTCAAAAAGATTAATTTAATTATTCAAAAAGGCGAAGTAGTTACTTTAATTGGTGCTAATGGTGCTGGTAAAACTACTACACTCCGCGCCATAAGTAAAGTAGTTAATCCTAAGAGTGGTGTAATTATCTATAATGGACATAATATTACCCGCCGCCAAACTCATGAGGTTGTACAACTTGGTATCGCCCATTGTCCTGAAGGGCGCAGAGTATTAGCGCGGCAAACAGTATTTGATAATTTACTTTTGGGTGCTTATATTCGTTCTAATCAAGTAGAGATAAAAGCAGATATTCAGCGCCAATTTGAGCTATTTCCACGTTTGTCACAAAGACGCAATCAACTAGCAGGAACCCTCAGCGGTGGTGAACAACAAATGTTAGCGATCGCACGTGCTGTCATGAGTAAACCACAACTCTTACTTTTAGATGAGCCTAGCTTAGGTTTAGCACCTGCGATCGTCCGAGAAATCTTCTCAATTATTGAAAATCTCCGGGCTACAGGGGTGACTATTTTGTTAGTTGAACAAAACGCAAACTTGGCGCTGCAAATTGCCGATCGCGGTTATGTTCTAGAGGCTGGTTCTATAACTTTAACAGGCGCGGCATCAGAATTAATTAGTGATGAGCGAGTTAAAAAAGCTTATTTAGGGTGATGATTATAGTAGAGTAATAATCCAATAAATTTCTTATGAACTGGATTAGTGTCGATGAAATAAAACGTGACTTATTAGGCTACCTTCAGCGCGTTGAAGCTGGGGAAACTCTTGTAATTATACGTGGTGGAAAGCCAATTGCTGAAATTAAACCGACGCTAAAAGTACCTGATCCCTCTAGACCATTCGGACTCTGTGCAGGAGAGTTTATTGTACCCGATGATTTTGATGAACCACTGCCAGATAATATTATAAGTGAGTTTGAGGGTAAATGAAACTCCTACTAGATACCCATATTTTCCTCTGGTTTATTAGTAGCGATCGCCGTTTGTCAAATACGTTTATAGAGATTATTCGGAATACTGATAATGATGTATATCTAAGTATAATTTCTATTTGGTAAGCAACCGTTAAGTATCAATTAGGCAAATTACCTTTGCCTCAATCACCTGAGATTTACCTGCCGATACAGCATGAGCGGCATTTGATTACTAGTCTTCCTTTAACAGAGGATAGTGTTGTACAACTTAGGAAACTTCCTAATATCCATCGCGATCCGTTTGACCGAATGCTAATTTGTCAAGCTTTGCAGCATGACCTTACTATCGTGACTGTTGATGATACAATTCGTGCTTACCCAGTTAAAATTTTAAACGATACATAATTTATTGTTGTATATGAAAACTTAGGAAGTCTAAGCAGATGGTAAAATCACCAACTAAACCCCTAACTTTAGAAGAGTTTTTGAAACTACCAGAAACAAAACCTACCTCAGAATACATCAACGGTCAAATTATTCAAAAGCCAATGCCTCAAGGAAAACATAGCAAATTACAGGGTAAGTTAGTCACAGGTATAAATGAAGTAGTTGAAAGTCGAAAGATTGCCCTAGCTTTTCCAGAATTGCGGTGTACTTTTGGCGGACGCTCAATTGTTCCTGATGTAGCTGTGTTTGCTTGGGAACGGATTCCCATAGATGAGCGTGGAGATGTCGCTAATGTCTTCAAGACATATCCAGACTGGACGATTGAGATTCTTTCGCCGGAGCAAAGCCAGACTAAAGTAACCGGAAATATTCTACATTGTTTAAAACATGGTAGTCGCTTCGGTTGGCTGATTGATCCAGATGAGCGTTCTGTTTTGGTTTATCCACCAAAGCAGCAACCAGAACTTTTACAAGAAGAACAAGAAATATTACCAGTTCCCGATTTAGTTAGCGGTTTTCAATTAACTGTAGGGCAACTATTTGGGTGGTTGAAGTTATAAGCAATTGTAGAAGGACGAAAGTTTGTGTAGCCGCGATTTCCAATCGCCCGGTGTTTCTTCCAAAAGTGGATGCTCCCTATCACTATCGCAATCTTAAACGTTTCAGCAGATTACTATAGTCGATATAGCTTTAGAGACTTGGCTAAAAAGGCTTTAAATAAAACTACACTAACGCTACTGATAAGTTTACCCAATCATTTATATTATTAAAAATTATTACGATTTTGTCATACTATATTAATATTTGTAGCCCTCCTTGCAGATATCTATTATTTGTTTAGCGGCGAATTCTATTCACCGGAATAATTAAACCCATGAGTCAAATAGTCTGGATAGCAAGACACGCTAACCGCCTCGACTTCGTAAACCCCGATTGGTTTCTCACTGCCGAACGACGCTACGATCCACCCTTATCTGATGATGGTATACTTCAGGCACAGCAGTTAGCTAGACGTTTGAAAAAAGAAAATATTGGCCATATTTTTGCTTCCCCTTTCCTGCGAACTGTACAAACGGCAAACGCAGTTGCAGAAATGCTCAAATTACCGATCAAACTCGAAACAGGCTTGAGTGAATGGCTAAATCCAGTTTGGATGACAGAAGAACCCGAAAGACTCTCAACTCCAACCTTAGCAGAGTTATTCCCCAGAATTGACACCAGTTATACTTCGCGCATCGCTGCTAAATATCCTGAAACTCACGAAAAAGTGCGAGAACGTTCTGGGCAAACTGCTAGATGTTTAGCTACTGAGTTCTTCCCAGAGGATATCCTGCTGGTGGCACATGGCGCATCTGTATTGGGCGGGGCAATGGGGCTAGTGGGGGAAATTGCCAAAACAGAAGTCAAGGCTTCTTTGTGTTCCCTGGTAAAAGTGGTACGCCAGGAACCAGAATGGTTATTAGAACTAACGGGAGATACTTCGCATTTAACCCACATAGAAGAAGTTATTCGATTTGCTTAAACCTCTGATAGAGATTTGTGTTCATGGCTTCTGCTACGTTGGGTATATCCTACAAAAAAAGTAATTAATTCACGAATAAATTCTATGACTTTGTTACTAGCAGGAGACATCGGCGGGACGAAAACTATTCTGCGATTGGTTGAAACATCAGATTCACCAGCTTTACATACTATTTATCAGGAAAGTTACCACAGTGCTGATTTTCCTGATTTAGTACCCATAGTGCAGCAGTTTTTGGTCAAAGCTAATACACTAACACCAGAAAAGGCTTGTTTTGCGATCGCCGGGCCCATTGTCAAAAATACTGCAAAACTAACCAATTTAGTCTGGTTCCTAGATACTGAACGTCTACAAGAAGAATTAGGTATCCCGCATATTTCTTTGATTAACGACTTCGCCGCCGTTGGCTACGGCATTTTAGGTTTACAAACACAAGACTTGCACACATTACAAGTTGGCAAATCTCAACCCGAAGCCCCCATTGGCATTATTGGTGCTGGTACTGGCTTAGGGCAAGGATTTTTAATTAAACAAGAAAATGATTATCAAGTCTTTCCCTCAGAAGGTGGACACGCCGACTTTGCCCCTCGGAACGAAATCGAGTTTCAACTGTTGAAATACCTGCTGGGTAAACATGATATCCAACGCATTTCTGTAGAACGTGTGGTTTCTGGAATGGGAATTGTGGCAATTTACCAATTTCTGCGCGATCGCAAATTTGCCACCGAATCCCCAGATATTGCTCAAATCGTCAGAACTTGGGAACAAGAAGCGGGACAGGAAGAGAAAAGCGTTGATCCTGGTGCTGTTATTGGTACAGCTGCATTGCAAGGTAGCGATCGCCTCTGTGAACAAACTTTGCAATTATTTATAGACGCTTATGGTGCAGAAGCCGGGAATCTTGCCTTGAAACTCCTACCTTACGGAGGCTTATACATCGCTGGCGGAATTGCGCCCAAAATCCTGCCCTTAATCCAAAACAGTAGTTTCTTATTAAATTTCACCCAAAAAGGTAGAATGCGCCGCCTCCTGGAAGAGATCCCCGTGTATGTAATCCTCAATTCGCAAGTCGGCCTAATTGGTGCTGCTTTATGTGCTGCTAGGTTATAACAGCTGGCATCATCAGTGAGATCGGCATCTCAAAAGGTAAAACTTATGACAGTTAAAAGTCTGTTGCCACTAATCGCCGCCACCATAGTCTGTGGTGGCTCTATTCTGGTGGAAGCGCGTCCAGTCAAACCTCCAGTGGCTGTTGTCAAACCAACAATTTCTCAACCCGTGCAGCCACAATGGAAATTGTACAACGCTCCCGATGGACGCTTTAGTATTTTGATGCCGGGAAGCCCAAACAGAAATACCGAATACCAAAAAACTTACATGGGGGAAATTACCTTAGAAATATTTGTCGCTCAACCACCAAAACAAGAAGTAGCATACATAGTTACTTACAATGATTTTCCTTATAGTTATGGTCAAATGGCTGATCCCCAAGTTGTACTTAATAATGTACGGGATATGGCTTTAAAGACTACGAAAAGTAATTTAATTAGTCAACGAAACATTCGTAGTTCTAATAATCATCCTGGCAAAGAAATTGAGTATATCAATTCTGGAGGGAAAATCACTAAAAGTAGAATGTATGTTGCCGAAGGCAGACTATATCAAGTAATGGCAATAACTACAAAAAAACAACAGAAGACATTAGCTAAAACTATTAATGGGTATTTAAATTCCTTCCATGTAGTTTTGAAAAAGTAAAATAACTCAAACATCGGGAGCATCCCAATTTATAAGGTGGGTTTGATATAACTTATATATTTGGAATGCTCTCTCTCGTGAAATTGAGGCTTCCGTTACCGAACAAGGCAAAAGTAAAAAGTAAAAAGGCACTCATCAAGAAAAAGGAAAATGGTCACAAGCCCCTAAATTTATTTATGGGGATTATCTTTTTACTTTTTACGAAAAAGATAAGGTTCAAAGCCGTACTTCGTCCCGCTACGCTAACGCCCGCAAGTGGCGTGGTTTTTCTCCTCTACTCCTCTGCTCCTCTGCTCCTCTGCTCCTCTGCTCCTCTGCTCCTCTGCTCCTCTGCTCTTCTACTTTTTACGGGGTGGGGTTATTATTTGTGATTTACGCAAATGGTCAATTAATAACAACTGCCAGATTTACGATACTCTAAAGCAGTGACACCATCATTTTCCAATACTTCACCGTGATTGATGACAGCATAAATTAACCATCGATCGCCACATTCAAGCTGATTTTGCACCGTACATTCTAAATAAGCTAATGCCTCATTTAGAATCAGACAACCATTAAAAGCAGTTTGTGTGGCAAGATTTGCAAAGGGATTATCTCCTAAAGTGCTATGACGAGAAAAATAGCGTCGCAGATTTTTTCCTTCTTTGAGGATATTCAGCACAAATTTATCACCAGGATGATGCATTAAATCTGCATTTTGCTCGTTAGCGATCGCAATCATAATTCCTGGTGGGTTAAAAGTTGCCTGAGATATCCAAGAAGTTAAAACTCCTTTGTGAGTTTCTTCATCACGAGTTGTGATCACACATAAAGAACCAATAATTCGCCCCACAGCCTGTTCTGTGCGATCTACATGGGTTTCTGTGACAATCTGGCGGGAAGTACGCAGCTTTTTGGTTTTCTTCAAGTTTTGGGCAAAGGAAGCGCCTGCTTCTTGACACTGCTGGAGAATCTCAGGAGTAGGACTAAAACGCACCCGAATTGTTGCAAATCCTAGTTGATAATTTGCATCTTTGAGCTTGCTTTCGATTAAATCGATTGCTTCTCCACTCCAACCGTAAGAACCAAACACCCCTGCTAACTTAGTTTTAGCTGTCACCGAGAGGACTATTCCTAAAGCTGTTTGAATTTGAGTTGGTGCATGTCCGCCTAAAGTGGGTGAACCGATAATCAAACCATCACAGGTTTCGACAATGCGGGTAATTTCTGCCGAATCTGCTAGTTCACAGTTGATTGATTCTACATTAATTCCATTTTGAATCAAACCTTGAGCGATCGCATTTGCTAAAATTGCTGTATTTCCATAAGCAGAAGCATAAAGCAAAGCAACACTCAACTCCTGAGATTTTTGCCCTTGACACCATTGACGGTAATCATAAGTAAAACGACTCAGGCTGTAACGAACAATTGGGCCGTGTGCAGGGGCATAACATCTAGCTCCCAAAACTGATATTTTATCTAATGCTGCTTCGACTTGTTTTGCTTGGGGCGCATGGAGACATTCAAAATAGTAACGGCGTTCTGCATCTAATCCCTTCCAATCTTCATCAAACAAGGTATCTTCGCAAATATGAGCGCCAAAAAGTTTGTCTGTATAGAGAATTTTGGTGGCAGGATCGTAAGTACAAAGTCCATCCGCCCAACGGGGAGTTGGTACGGTGAGAAATGATAGATTGTGTCCTTGTCCTAAATCTAAAGTATCTTGCGATCGCACCGCTTGAATACGTGATTTCCATTCGGGAAAGGCAGCTTTTAGAGCATTAGCAGCTGGACGAGAACAAATTAGAGTGACTTGAGGAACTTGAGAGAGCAATACTTGCAAGGTAGCTCTGCGGTTAGGGTTGACATGACCGAGAACAATGTAATCTAGGGTAGTAAAGTCTAGATGTTGTGCTAGTTGCTGGAGGTAAATTTCGGTAAAAGATTCACCAGGAGGATCAACTAAAGCCTTTTTATCAGCTTGAATCAGATAAGAATTGGCCGTAGTTCCTTTTTGGCGGGAATACTCAACTTCAAATTTTAGTCGTTCCCAAGTCCGCGATCGCAAAATCAGAGTATTTTTACCAATTTCAGCAACTTGTACATCTCTTGGATGGCTGGTAATTAAACTATTTGCAGACATAATAACCTCTATTAATAATGGGCATTGGGCATTGAGCATTGGGCATTGGGCATTAGACATCTCCAGAAATTAAATATGCGTTATCCAGAGTCCTTGTAGAGACGTAGCACTGCTACGTCTCTACATTCATTTTCACCAGATGTCTATTGTATATGGCAAAAGATTCTAAGCTGCCACGCATCTAGTTTTTTAGCTGACTCTAGGCTATGGAAGGGTTTTAGACCCAAAATTATACAATTTAAATGCACGACAGCTTACTCTTAGTAGAGACGCGATTAATCGCGTTTCTCCCTACTCCCTATTTTTAATGACTATTGGTTTGCATTAATTCAGAATTGGCTAGTTTTCTATAACGTTTAGATACTTCTTGCTCAGGATCGATACCTTCAAAGGTTGGGGGTAGCCAAACTCGGAGGAACTGTAGTACTCCCAGTACTAATAAAAAGGCGCAAGTTGCTAAAACTTGACTCCAACTTGTTTCTAGAACACCTTTAACAATGACTTCTCGCAAGGCAGAAACGATAGAAACTTCAACAGCTACCCCAATAGATACTCGATGTTCCTGTAGGTAAATAATCAGCAGTCGGAATAACTCAACTAAGATAAGTAAAAAGAGAATATCGGCAGTAACAGCATGAAAATCTAGAGGTGGAAGTAAGGAAAGAAACATATCTTTCACCTGAAGCACCATGAAGCTAAATAAACCAATACACAAACAAATCACAATCACATCTTGGATAAATTCCAAGGTTCTGACGACGCGTCCCCGATTGATTTCGTACATGTCAATTGAGTTATTTTCAACAGATTTATACATAGTTTTTTGGGAGTGTGTTGTAGAGACGCGATGAATCGCGTCTGTGGATAGCAGAGGAGACAAATGACCAATGACTAATTAGTAATGATTGCCAATTTTGCGGTGATGGGTGGCAGTAAGTGCATTTAGCTTGGCAACTCTTCCAGTTTGGACTGTGCTATAAATTACCCAATGATCTCCACAGTCCATACGGCTAGTAATTTCACATTCCATGTAAGCTAAAGCTTCAGCTAAAACTGGCGATTCATTGGTGGCTGGATATGTTTTCACTCCAGCAAAACGATCTGCACCAGGAGCAAAACGCTTGAGGAAATGTTTCATTAATCCTTGATATTTGCCTTCTTCTAAAACGTTTAAAACGAAGCGATCGCCAACGTGCATCAAAGATTCAATTGCCCGATCTTTGGATACTGCGATTGCCACTCCTAAAGGCTGAAGACTCGCTTGTGTCACCCACGAAGCTAGCATTGCACTCTGAATTTCTCCTTTTTTGGCGGTGATAATGTATAATCCTGTACTAATACGCCCTAAAGCTTTTTCTAGCTCGGTATTGATGGATTTAATTTGTTTAATGGTGCGATCGCGATTCAACCATTGACCCATATCTGTACCCGCTTCATCACAAAGCTGTTCCGTTGCTTGGGTAGGAATTTCCTTAACTAAGATCGGTGGAAAGGCTTCAATTAATCCCAATTCTTGAAATTTATTGCGTAAGGGATAAACCGGTTCATCTTCTCCTCCTCCTGACTCTAATAAACCAATTGCCTGTTTCTTATGAACAGCAGCTAAAATTGTACTTAAAGCAGCTTGAGCCATCGCCGAAGATTGGGCTGGCATTCCAATTACTAAACCAGAAGCTTGTGCAACTAATTCTCGAACTTCTTGAAGTTCAGCACTATTGAGGTCTACTAATTCTACTGCTGCGCCTGTTTTTGCACATCCATGAGCTATAGTACGGATTAAATGCTCGCTATACCCGTAATCTTCAACATAAAATAGAGCCACTAATGTCTCTGTTTTTGCTTGTTCTAAACTCCAGCTTTGATACCGTCCAAGCCATTCGGAAATATAGTTGTGTAATAAAGGGCCGTGTCCTGTCGCAACTGTGACTATTTCTAACTTTTCAATCCGCTTTAAAGCTGCTAAAACAGACCGAGCATTGGGGCCCATGAGACATTCATAGTAGTAGTGAAAATCTTCCTCTATTAAGCTAATATTTTCATCATAGGTGTGGTCATCACAGTAGTGCATCCCAAACACATCACAGGTGTAGAGAGTGCAAGTCTTGTGGTCATAAGTCAAGATTGTATCAGGCCAGTGTAAGTTAGGTGCAGAGATAAATTCTAATTCGTGCCCGTTGCCTAAATCTAATCGCTCTCCACTTTTCACCTGCATTGATTTAAAAGGCTGGTGAATCATATTTTCTATAAATTGAATAGCTACCTTAGCACCAACAACAGTAATCGCAGGAGCTAATTGTAAAATATTTTTCACTAAGCCACTGTGGTCGGGTTCTGTATGGCTAATAATCAAGTAATCTATTTTAGCCGGATCTATTAATCCCAGCAGTATCTCAAGATATTGCTGCTCAAACTTGCGGTGAGATGTATCGACTAAAGCAATCTTTTCTCCCTGGATTAAGAAAGAATTATAGGTCGTCCCATTCCGTAAACCAAACTCGATATCAAAACGTTCTCTATCCCAGTCAAGACAACGAATAGCTGTGGTTTGAGGAGCAATTTCAACAGTTTGAATCGTCAAACGTCCTGGATTGGGAATAACTTGAGTAAGCTGTGTGAGTGCAACCATAATTTTTCCCCAAAAGAATATTGTCTGGAGCGAGTGTTATGTTTCTTATATTTACCTGAAATACTCAATTAGTAAAATGCTAATTTCTAAAGCTAATCATCAGAAAGATTTATTCTTTGTTTTGATTGTTCTACCATTGAATTTATCAATGTTTATCATTACTTTTATATTCAATGATCAACGTGAGAGAATGTAAAATAAAAGTTAGAATGCTGACAGATGTCGTTAACCTTTTTTCCTCCTCCTCTACAACAAATCAACAGCGAAATTGCCCTTCATACTGGTGTTGAGTTGTATGTGCTGCGCCTCGATCTCATGCACCCGTGGGTTAACGGCAATAAGTGGTTCAAGCTGAAATACAACCTTTTAGAGGCTAAGGAGAAAAATTTCACGACGCTGCTGACTTTTGGCGGTGCTTATTCTAATCACATCTATGCAACTGCGGCAGCTGGTAATCTTTTTGGATTCCGTACCATTGGCGTAATTCGTGGAGAGGAGAGGCTACCGCTGAATCCGACGCTGAGTTTTGCTGTACAGCAGGGTATGCAGCTTGTGTACCTGAATCGCGAGACGTATCGACAGCACAATACACCAGCGCTACATGAATATCTGCAACAACGTTTTGGTGAGGTTTTTATCATTCCCGAAGGTGGTAGTAATTTAAATGGTGTGCGCGGTTGCACGGAGATAGTTGCTGAAGCGATGCCTACGGCTGGCTACGCCTACGCCTTTAATCATATATGCGTAGCCTGCGGCACAGCTACCACACTGGCTGGGATTGCCCTTTCGTTACATCAAGGACAAAGAGCGATCGCTTTTCCCGTTCTGAAAAATGGGACTTTTCTTGCACAAGAAATCGAAAAGCTGTTGACAAATTACCTCACCTCTGATTTACCCGCACCATATAGTTCTCCAGCTTCCTGGGAATTGGTGTGTGATTACCATTTTGGCGGTTATGCAAAGGTTAACAACGAGTTACGACTGTTCAGCCAGCAGTTCCGAGAGGAGCATGACGTACCCCTTGATTATGTATATACCGCTAAAATGTTTTACGGAGTGATGGATTTACTAAAGCAGGGATTTTTTTGTAGAGGCGATCGCCTACTGCTGGTACATACAGGAGGTTTACAGGGTAATATCGGTATAGAGGAGCGATCGCAATGCGATTTGGTTAAGCCAAAAACCAGATATAGCGTTTCCTAATCTTCTAAATCAGCAAGCCTTTTTTCTGATTGCTTTATATGCTGCCCTATTTTCTCCACCAGTTGTTTAATATTGAGGTGTGAGAAGTGGCATATTCCTTATAGTTATAAAACTTAAATGAATATTGAGAGTATTCGTCTAAAAAACATCAAGGTACAACAAAATATTATACTACAGAAAATTTTTCATTTAGCCTCAAGCTCTAGTTATGATTCCATTCAAATCCAACACCTAAATCAAACTTTAATTAACACAGCAGCAACAATTGAAACAATATGTTCTAACAAACAAGCAACGCCAGCAAATCTAACTCCTTCATCTCGCAAAATCTACTCATGGATTAAGTTTTTGGTAGATGAACAGTATCTAACACTTCACCTAAAAGCTACTAGCTGTATCTTGGAAAGCGCTAAACAACTTCTGAATATACGTGGTCAAAACTCACTCCAACTAATGATTGCAATAACTAATTTAGCTGGACTATATCAGGGTAAAAGGTCTGCTAGTGTGGCGAATATTATGATTAATGAGGGATTTATAAATGCACCAAAAGCAGTTTTACAAGCATTAGTAGAATCTGCTCTCTTTGGCAAGAGTCAAGATAATACACAACTTATCAGGTCATTTGCCAGTACAGGAGAATACACCAATATCTTGTTAGAGCTTGATTTGATTGCCGAGGTTGTGGCAGAAAACCCACAAGGCAAATTTTATAACCTAAATGAGTTATTTGATAAAGTAAATCGTGAATATTTTGCGGCAAGTCTTGCCAAACCACGTTTAGCATGGAGCCAAATTAACACTTACCGTAAATTCGGACACTACGAGTCAGCGAGAGATAGAATAGTGATGAGTTTAACCCTTGATGATGCTAAAGTACCTGGGTTTGTAGTTGAGTTTGTGTTGTATCATGAATTACTGCACAAATACCACGGTACGAAGTGGGTTCAGGGAAGAAGAATGGTTCACACTAAAGAGTTTCGTGTCAGTGAAAGCCAGTTCAAATCCTACAAGGAAGCATCGAGATGGTTGGAAAAATTGGCGTCTTTTGTGCATTGAACTAACTATAGCAATCCTAAAGCGATATTTACAACCAGCTACACCTACACAATCTTTTACACCCCCATCATGAGCAACATTCCCCAAGTTGGACAACCAGCACCAGATTTCTCCACTCCCGATCAAAATGGCAATTCAGTCACTCTCGACGATCTCAGCAGTCAGTGGATTATTCTCTATTTTTACCCCAAAGATGACACCCCTGGCTGTACCACCGAAGCGAAAGATTTCACCGATTTATATCAAGACTTCAGCGCATTAGGAGCGAAAATCTTAGGCGTAAGTCCAGATTCGGGTAAGTCCCATTGTAAATTTATCAGCAAACATAACTTGTCAATCACCCTCTTGAGTGACCCAGAACATTTTCTGACAGAAGCCTACGGCGCTTGGCGCTTGAAAAAATTTATGGGCAAAGAATATATGGGTGTTGCTCGCTCAACCTTTTTAATTTCACCTGATAAAATTATTGTCTATGCTTGGCCTAATGTAAAAACCAAAGGTCATGCTCAGGCAGTTTTAACTAAATTACGGGAATTAGCTGCTACGTAACGCAATTGGATATAGGTATAGTGACAGCAATCCTATATAAAATTGCTCTAGAAACTGCCGATGTGATGATTGAAGAAAGAAACTAGACTTTTCACAACTTGAAATAATCATGGTTGAAGTCATCCAAGCTCATAATGTTAGTCTTGCTTATTTAGAAACAAGATTTGGTCTACAACAAACTGAAGGTGAAGATTTTTTTACAGAGTGGTTTGACACTCTGTCAGAAATCACAGATATAGAAAAACAATATCTAGACAGAGTTAAAACTAATTTTATGAGATTGGTTAAACATCCACCAATCCTAGAAAATGCAGTCAAAATGGTAGTTTTGTCTCCTTTATTAGACTTGGCAGGATTCTATCGTGAACCATTTTTTCTGACTACTGAAGAATCTCTAGAAATTACCTTAGAGGATGAAGAAGAGATGATCAGAGGGCGCATTGATGTTCTGGTTATTAAAGAAAAATTGTGGCTGTTAGTAATTGAATCGAAAAGAGCTAGCTTTTCTATTTTAGCAGCCATACCCGAAGCACTGGCTTATATGTTGGGCAATCATAATCCAGATAAACCTGTATTTGGATTAGTGACTAATGGGAGTCATTTTCTTTTCATTAAATTGAGTAAGCAAAATACATTCAAGTATGCTCTTTCTGATGAGTTCACTCTTTTAAAGCGAGAAAATGAATTATGTCAAGTTCTCAGAATTTTAAGAAAACTAAGTCAAAGTTTGAGTTAATAGTTATGTCTCTTCGTCCTATCTACCTTGATGGTCACGCTACTACACCTATAGATGAACGGGTACTCGCAGCAATGCTCCCCTACTTCACAGAAAAATTTGGCAACCCAGCAAGTATTAGTCATGTTTATGGTTGGGAAGCAGAAGCCGCTGTTAAGCAAACGCGAGAAATTTTAGCGGCAGCAATCAACGCTACTCCAGAAGAAATTGTTTTTACCAGTGGTGCAACAGAAGCAAATAATTTAGCTATTAAAGGTGTTGCCGAAGCCTATTTTAAAAAAGGTCAGCATATTATTACTGTTGCCACGGAACATAGTGCAGTTATTGATCCTTGTAATTATTTAAAAAGTCTCGGTTTTGAAATTACTATTCTCCCTGTAAAAAAAGATGGATTGATTGATTTAACTGAGTTAAAAAAAGCTTTACGTCCTGAAACGATTTTGGTATCGGTGATGGCTGCAAATAATGAAATTGGCGTGTTACAGCCTTTAGCAGAAATTGGAGAAATGTGCCGCGATGGGCTAGGCGCTGCTGGAGGCGATCGCAATATCATTTTCCACACCGACGCCGCCCAAGCTATTGGTAAAATTCCCTTGGATGTGCAAGCGATGAAAATTGACTTGATGTCGCTAACAGCGCATAAAGTGTATGGGCCCAAAGGCATTGGAGCGCTGTACGTCCGCAGACGCGACCCCAGAGTGCAACTCGCTCCCCAGCAGCACGGCGGTGGACATGAGCGGGGAATGCGTTCTGGTACATTGTATACACCGCAAATTGTCGGCTTTGGGAAAGCTGTAGAAATCGCTTTGGCTGAACAAGCAACAGAAAACCAACGCCTCACCCAGTTAAGGCAGAGATTGTGGGAACAGCTTTCGCAAGTTGAGGGAATTCATCTCAACGGACATCCTCAAGAACGATTGGCGGGAAACTTGAATATCAGTGTTGAGGGAGTGGATGGATCTGCACTTTTGTTAGGATTACAGCCAGTAATGGCCATATCTTCTGGTTCTGCTTGCTCATCGACAAATACTGCACCTTCCCATGTTCTCACAGCACTGGGACATCCCCAACAGCTAGCTTATGCCTCAGTGCGGTTTGGCATTGGCAGGTTTAATACAGAAGAAGAGATTGATATTGTGGCGAAACATGCGATCGCTACCATTCAAAGTTTACAAAATAAACGTTAAGCATAGAAAGCTCATCAGAATATAGAGACATAAAGCAATCTGGGATAGCAGAATAATAACTGTTGACTCTCGACCGATGACTATTAATTTATGAATCAAGATTTAACACAGCAGTGGTTAACAGAAATCCAGACAATCAAAGAGCAGATGGCATTCCTGCAACACGAGCGCGATGCTGCTTGGGAAAGTGCCCAAAAATGGCGTCAGCTTTATAACACAGAAGCAGAACAACGGCGCACAGATGCCCAACTATCCCAACAGGCGATCGCATCTCTCAAGGCAGATTTGCACAAACTCCAAGGTCTTGAAACAGGGACGCTGGAAGCTGGGACAACAGTCAAAGCTATCCAACAAGAAATAGACCAGCTAAAATCTGTCGAGGACTTGCAAGCTAAACTCATGGCTGTAATCAAAGAACGCGATCGCCTTTTGCAAGCTTTGAAAACTGAACAAGATAACCACGCCCAAAGCCGCAATAGCCTGACTACTGCCTTGGGCGATGCTATTGACAGCTTGACACGCGAACGAGCAGGGGCGGCGGGGAAGGGGGCGTAGGGAGATGAGGGAGCAGGGGAAGCAGGGGAGGTAGGGGAGCAGGGGAGGTAGGGGAGCAGGGGAAGCAGGGGAAGCAGGGGAGGTAGGGGAGCAGGGGAAGCAGGGGAAGCAGGGGAAGAAGGGGAAGAAAAACTATTGATTATTGCCCAATGCCCAATAGACATCTCCAGAAATTAAATATGCGTTATCCAGAGTCCTTGTAGAGACGTAGCACTGCTACGTCTCTACATTCATTTTCACCAGATGTCTAATGCCCAATGCCCCATTCCTAAAATCCCATTGCCTTAGCTACTGCACCCAATTCTGCTGCAATACCCTGTTGAAATTGACTGTGATTGTGTTTAATGGCTGTATCTGGGTCTTTTAGACCATTGCCTGTGAGGACACAAACTACTGTTGCTCCCGTGGGAATTTGGTCTTTCACCTGCAACAACCCAGCGACAGAAGCGGCGCTAGCAGGTTCGCAGAAGATACCTTCTGATGCTGCTAAAAGTCGATAAGCGTCGAGAATTTCGGCATCGGTAACGGCGTGGAAATTTCCCTGACTGGCGGTTTGGGCTGCGATCGCTAACTCCCAACTAGCAGGGTTGCCAATGCGAATTGCTGTCGCTAGGGTTTCGGGATGCGCCACTGGCTTACCATGTACTAAGGGGGCTGCACCTGCTGCTTGGAATCCCATCATTCGGGGTAAGCGATCGCACTTTCTCGCTTGATGATATTGACAAAATCCCATCCAGTATGCTGTGATGTTTCCCGCATTGCCTACGGGGATACATAGCCAGTCTGGGGCATCACCCAGGACATCGACAATTTCAAAGGCTGCTGTTTTCTGTCCTTCTAGGCGGTAGGGATTGACTGAATTCACCAAAGTGATTGGATAGCTTTCGGCCATCTCGCGGACAATTTCTAGGGCTTGGTCAAAATTACCTTTAATTGCCAATACTTCTGCCCCATATAGCAACGCTTGTGCCAACTTGCCTAGCGCCACATAACCGTCGGGAATCAGTACAAAGGCATTCATCCCCCCACGTCTGGCATAAGCGGCGGCGGCGGCTGAGGTGTTGCCCGTGCTGGCACAAATTACTGCTTTTGCCCCTGCTTCCTTGGCCTTGGAAATTGCCATAGTCATTCCCCGGTCTTTGAAACTGCCGGTGGGATTGAGACCGTCGTATTTGACAAAAACCCGTACTTGTCTGCCAATACGTTCTGCGATCGCTGGCGCTGGTATGAGAGGCGTGTTACCCTCCAAAAGAGTCACAATCGGTGTGTTTTCGCTGACAGGCAAGTATTCGCGATAGGCTTCTATCAGTCCAGGCCAGGGTTGGCGATGAGATGTAGCTACAGACAGGCTCAAAGTCACGGGATTTAAAATTTATTAATGTAAGGATTGGATATTTAGAGAGGGTGAGATCGGGAAGTGCAGAATGAGGAAGAGGAAGAAAGTGAATTTTTCTTTGCCAGTTCCCAGTTACGAGTCCCTTAATTCAATTAAGAATATTATTTTTTGTGGTGCAGGCGTTAAATTTGGTATTTTTATTTTTTATTTAGAATGTCAGTTTATCATAACCGCCATAGCAACCTTCAGTTCAACAAATTTAGCTTGGGGATGCTGGCGGGGTGAGAAACGATCGGCAAACGTATTCAGACTTACGCAATAACTCTCTGAAACTCTTATTTTTCACTGCGGAAATATACATAGATGTCTCTGTTCAAGTTTTTAGAGGTTGTCTAATTCCCACTCTATAGACTGAAAACAAGGTTTTAAAGGAGTTTTAGCTGAAGTTGACACGTGTCAGCAAGTACGTTTTTTCATAATTTGGCAGCAATTCTTAATATAGTCTACATATAATTTCTTGCGTAAATTCTCTAAAAACGGCCATAATAATTAGTACAGCCATATATTGACAGGCCACCAAATTAAATAGTTCTAAGTACAGCTTTGCATAACTTCGTAACTTTTTTAAACGCAGAGGAACACAGAGGTAAACGCAGAGGTACGCAGAGTTTTGCCAAAGTTAATTCGCTATGAATTAATGAAATGTTGTACTTGGTAACGTCGAGTGGACGGAAGCTTCGCACGCTTTAGTCGATGTTTTATTTGGAACCCAGCCATTCTAATCACCGTCTCTTATGATTGAACCGAAAATCCATTAGAGTAATTGATTGAAAATATACAATAATTTAATAAAGCTCTAAAGAGCATTATTATAATATTTCTAATGGTGTGAGTTAAATTGTGGATTTAATTAACGATGCCTACTTATTTATCTAGTGTTTCCGATTGCGAGTCCCAAACTAGTTGGGTCAGTAAGTTAACTAAGTCTTACTACCAAGACGATCAGCAAGCTAAATTGATGCATTTACAAGCAGAGGTAGATTCCCTGTTGCAGCAGTTAGAAAACCTAAAACACCAACGTTTAGCCGAAACTAACCAAAAAGAATAAGTCTATTTTGTAGAGCGATCGCCTTGTCCATCTCTAGTCTAAATTTGAATGGAGGGTGTGCTATTCAAAGCGCTGATTTTTTTCTGACCAGCGCTTTAAACTGTAGTTATGAGCATTTTCTACCAGTAAAGCTAGAGATTGCACGCCCGAAAGCTTGGCGATCGCAGAGAGTCTTTGTAAGTCATTTCCTGTAAAATCAGTGTAAATAACTTCATTGCTATCAGACAAAATTATAGTTCGGTCACGACGTTGCTCTGTGTTTCCTGCCGGAATTCCAGGTTTAGACTGATTCAAAGATGCTATTGCTTCTGGTGAGATAGTCAGTATTATTTCTGGTTGAGCGTTATTTGTTAAATCAATTACTTGAACTGGCCAATCACCCAATTTTTCCTGCATCTCCTCAAAGGTAGGAATAGCACCAGCCAGAATTTCGCCAGATTCCTGCAAAGATTGCCACACACTCGATAATATTACCTTCACCCCTTGGGGATTTTGTTGATACAGTTCTCGTAGAGTAATGGGAGATGGTTGCACCCATTCCAATGCTGCATTGGTCAGGGCTAAAGGTTTGGGTTGAAGAACATTATTTTGATTCTCTGGGATTTTTGGGCCAGCAGCTAATAGGCGCAAAACTTTACCCCGTAGTTGCACCGCCTTGATAGCAGCTATACTAATTTGCTGTTCTCCATTAGGCAACCAGACCACAATCTGGATTTCAGGGTCAGAAGTGATTCCCAAAGTTTTCCAAAAAAATTTGGCGGCGTCAGTTTTAGGTGGGTTCAAATTTTCAAAGGGGGAATTTAGCCAGCGTTTACCGTCATTAAATGCACTCACCTCCACTTGATACCAAACTTGGTTATCTGTGAGTTTCAGGTCTACGGTAGAATTTGCTTGCAGCCACTCACTGCTAGTAACTTGAGTGATTGGCTGCACTGTACCAACAATCTGACTAGATATTTGCGACTTTGTAATCTCACCATTAAGTCTTGCTAACAGACCTTGAATATAATCAAGATTATCTTTGGTAATTTTTGGTTGCGCCTTTAACCAAGAATTAGCCTGTCCTTCTCCCTGTTGAACCGCTAAAATCAAAGCAAACCAAGCTTGCACCTCTCGTCTATTTGGGTTCACCCGCAACGCCGCCGCTGTCCGATTCCACAATCGTTTTTTATCAGCTTTAAGTAGAGTCGTTATTTCTTGGGAATTATGTGGCGACGCTTCAAATACTTGTAAAGCTTTTCCCCAGCGACCATCAATCAAATCTGCCAACACCTCTTGACTAGGACTTGCCCAAATTTTCTGGGCTTGGGTTTGAGTAAATTGGGAATGCAAGCGAATCAAATCCATTTGCGCTTGCGCCGCCTCTGGCAAAACTCCTTTGCGCTGTTTCTTGATGAATTTTAACCATTCAAAAGCTGGTGTCCACAGTCCACTACGGGCAATTGACAGGGCATTTTGGTATCCATAATCCTTGAGGACTGGTGATTTGAGGGTAATTGCCTCTAATTGAATTGGTTTAAGGAATAACTTCAGAGACTTGACTTGGTAAACTTGTAAGTGCGGTTCTAAACCTACTGTTTGATCAACAACTAATTCTTTGGTACTATCACCAGTTACCTGCTGCCATTTGGGCAATTGTCCATTCGGACTAGTCCAAGACAACATTTGTAGTAAATTCGTGCGTTCTGGATTGTAGTATACGATTTGTCCGTAGGCGATGGCGTCAGTTTCTTGTTGGCGTTGACCCCGCAAATTAAACCAAACTCCTGGTGATGGTGTCCCACCTTCAAAGCGTTGCACTTGAGTTAAAGGTAAGGGAATGCTGATATCTTGGGGTTCTGATGTCTCATCAAGCCAGGGAGAAGTTACAGAAGATTCCTCTGGCCCAGTTACAGGTAATTGAGTCACTAGATAGTAGTAATTTTCTGACTGAGATTTAAACTCTAACTCAACTGATAGCTCGTAAACCCTGAGTTCCACAAGTTCTTTACAATCAGATTGACAATTAGCACGTTGTTGAAAAACTGGCAGTAAAAATGAGGTTTCCGTATTTTGATTTAAAGGCAGAGGTTCCCCAAATATTTGGTTTTTTTTACTCAAATCGAGTTGAATTTGTTTGATAGTTTGGGGACGTTCGTGCTTCCCAAGGGGGATTTGTGCCCAGGAAGGTAAAATTTTATTTAGCCAGCTTACCCGATCTGGATTGAAGATAAAGAGAACGCTAATCCAGGCAAAAGCCATTATTAGACTAGCACTAATGAACAGAATTGCGTAGGCGCAGCCCGTCGTAGACATCGCTAGCATTGACGACAACCAACTTTCCCGTTTTAGCTTTTTCTGGGGATTTTTAGCGACACGTTTCATTGCACCAGCACGAGGTTTATTTAGTTTCGAGGCTTTTGGCGTCAGCTTGCGTGAGCGATTTGCCATAGATTGGGGATTGGGGATTGGGGATTGGGGATTGGGGATTGGGGATTGGGGATTGGGGATTGGGGATTGGGGATTGGGGATTGGGGATTGGGGATTAGGGATTAGGGATTGGGGATTAGGGATTGGGGATTAGGGATTGGGGATTGGGGATTGGGGATTAGGGATTGAGAAAACTCTTTCCTAGTCCTCAGTCCCCAGTCCCCAGTCCCCAGTCCCCAGTCCCCAATACCCTGTTATACTCGTCCTTTCAGAAGTTGCCCAGAAGCATTAAGTCTAATTTTGAACAAAATCCGTAAATGTCCCCATGTGAACACTAGATGATCGCGAATACACTCTTCACTTAAGTATGTGAGCAGAGTGTAAAAAATTGAAAGGTAGACTTATTAGCCGCAGTCATCGCAAAACATGGATGCTTGCATGGTTACTTATTGCAGGAGTAAATGGAGTTGCACAAAAAGTACTAGCACAAGAGTACGTAAATACAGAAACTACTCAGGAGTCAGGAGTTAAGAGTGATAATATTATTCCCTCATCTCCTTCCCTCTCTCCAGAAGAACCGATGGCGCAAGTTACATCGGTATCTCAACTCAAAGACGTACAACCCAACGATTGGGCATTCCAAGCACTACAGTCTTTGGTAGAACGCTATGGTTGTATAGCAGGCTATCCAGATAGCAGCTATCGCGGTAATCGCGCCTTAACTCGCTATGAATTTGCTGCGGGTGTGAATGCTTGTTTAGATAGAGTCAACGAATTAATCACTACAGCCACCAACGATTTAGTGACTCGCGAAGATTTAGCAACATTACAAAAATTGCAGTCAGAATTTGCCCCTGAATTAGCAACTTTGCGGGGTCGTGTCGATAGTTTAGAAGCCAAAACCACTGAAATCGAAGCCAACCAATTCTCAACAACAACCAAACTCAGTGGACTACTGATAGTTGGTATTCAAGGACGGACTAGCAATCGTGGTGATGTTAATCCTAGAGATGGACAAAAAGATACAAATGATGCAGGGACAAACACTAATGTTATATCTCTGGCGCAGCTATATTTAACTAGTCAAATCACTCCCACTAGTTACTTGTTTACAGGTCTTATAGATGGTAGAGGGAAAACTACACCTAGATTTACCAATAGTGTTTCCCGGAATGATGTTTTACTTGGCTACGAATTTCCTACAAGTAACTTAATTGTAAGTGACCTCAATTTTCATTGGCTGGTGACAAATACATTAGCAGTAATGGTGGGAACAGATGGTGTAAGTATGCCAGCTGCTTTCCGAGGCCCCAACCGTGTAGAAAGTGCTGCAACTGGGCCGTTGTCTTATTTTGCCCAAAGAAACCCAATTTTAAATATGGGATACGGTCACGGCGGTATAGCTATTGATTGGCAATTTGCTAAACGCGCTAGTTTGCAGGCAATTTATACTAGTTATCAACCAGGAAATCCCGGTAAAGGCAGCGGTTTATTTGATGGAACCACCACTACAGGTGTGCAATTGCTGCTGACACCAACCAATACTCTAGATTTAAGTTTGTACTACGTTAACAATTACTCTTCAAATGGTTGTTTACTAACCTTTGTTGGCGATGAATGCTTAACTGCGGTTAATACTACGACTGGAAAATCAGCACCTCTGCAAACCAACGCTGTGGGTGCGACTCTAACTTGGCAAATTTCTCCCCGCATTAGCGCAGGTGCATGGGGTGGTTATACTAAATCTTATATTCCTGGGCAACCGGGAAATGTAGAGACAACAAATTATATGGTGTTTTTGAATTTCCCTGATTTATTTGCTAAAGGAAATTTGGGGGGAATTTATGTCGGTCAACCTCCTAAAATCACTAGTAGCGACTTACCTGTAGGGAATAATGTTCCTGATTTTATCAATACAGGTTTAGGACGTGCAGGTGGACAACCAGGGACAACTACTCAAATTGAAGCATTTTATCGTTTCCGATTATCAGATAATATCAGCATTACACCTGGAATAATTCATCTTATACAGCCTGGCAACACACCAGATAGTGACTCAGTTACTATCGGTATTGTGCGGAGTACTTTTAGTTTTTAATTCTGCTTGCAGATAAATATTATAGAACTTAATAGTTGTAAAAAGTGTGGACAAACCTTCACTTTTTACTTTTGAAGTTTTACCTTCTCTGGAGAAACTACAATCCCCTTTATCCCTTCTGCGAATGCATTAGGGATTGCTTTTCTTAGAATATTTAACGACCCGTTAACATCTGCATTAATTAAATTTCCATTAGCAGATTTATAAAGACCTCGTTTTATTCTCTTCCCATTAAAAGAATGTTTAACACCTTTTTTGGAAGTTGGTATATCATCTTGATCTAAAAAACTAGACTTTGATGTATAGCAATATCCTGAAGAATTACCAAGCCCCTTCGGGGCGGGAACAGGGAACTCTTAACAGGGAACAGAAAAAAAATTAGCCCCGAATACAGGGTTTAAAGCCCCTAAATT
>NZ_JBALDZ010000171.1:0-28107 GCF_036917155.1 Nostoc sp.
TCACAACTTCCCTCTAGATTTGGCGGCTGGTGATGTTGCTCCTGTAGCTCTTGCCGCTCCTGCTATCAACGGTTAATTCTCTAGTTTCGCTAAATTGAAAGACGCTCTCCCGAAAGGGTGGGCGTTTTTGCATTGGGTTAATTGTTACGTTAAGTCTGACACTGGACACTTTTTTGAAGTGCAAAATTAAACCGCTATAGTTGAGAACTTAGGCAATAATTATCAAAAAGTAAATTTTACGGGTAATAATTGCTAGCAGCGCAGATAATTGCCTCAAAGCTCAAGTATAAGGAGAAGCCAAGAATGATTTTACACCGTGGGCGTAGGGTAGTAGCTGCTTTATTGCTGTCAGTGGTAATACTGACAACAGCCTGTAGTCCAACTCCCAAAACACCTGGACGTTTTGACCAAGTGCAAAAAGAAAGCACTCAACAAAAAAAGGGTCTTGCAGTTGCTAAGAACGCAACTCAGGGTAGTGAATTTAATAAATTTTTCCCTGATGCAGGTGATGGCTACCAGCGCGTCTATACCCAAGAGAAAAAAGGCTTTTCGGAAGCTAAGTTGAAAAAAGGCGGTAAAGAATTAGCAGTGCTGTCTATTTCTGATACCACCAGCACACCTGATGCCGCAGCAAAGTTCTCGAAAAGTACCAAAAAAATTGGCGGTTATCCCGCAGTAGAAGTCGGTAAGACGCAAACTGCAATTTTGGTAGGTAAGTACCAAGTAAAAATAAGTTCCCGTGATTCGTCATTTAAAGCTAGCGATCGCGCAGATTGGCTACAGAAGTTTAATCTTGATGGTCTGTCCCAACTAAAATAAACCACATTACTGACATAAAGATCACAAACTGTAAAATAAGGAGATTTTTGTGAGCAAATCGATTTTTCAGTTGGTTGATGAATTACCAACCGGCGGCTTGACTGTTTCTATGTTAAAAGCCCTTGATTTTGTTGCTCCTGGCGAGTGGCAAAATACCGTCGGCTTTGTCAACACCATTAAGACTGTCACTGGCGAAGACGACGAAGATTTAATTCAGCAAATTGGCGAACGAGCGATTTATCTATTCAACGACAAATCCCAAGGATACCAAACAGCCTTGTGGTTATATCAAACCGTTGATACTACAGATAAAGCCCTTGGTGCAGCAGCTTTAGCTAACAAAGTTGGCGAAACAATTCCTTTGTTGGGTTTTTTAAATTCTGTCACCCCCAAAGCTGACAAAGCCCAAACCATCGATTTGACATTGAAATTAGTGGCTGAGTTAGTAGCCTTCTGTCAAATTAACGGCATTCCTGGAGATAGTATTGGGGATTTTGTCGCCTCTTTAGGTGAGTATAGTGGTGAGTCACTCATCCGCATGGTGGCATTAGTTTGCGTTGATGGTTTGATACCTCTGGGGCCAGGCTTTATCAGCAAAGCATTATCTATGATTGATCAAACAACTCCCCAGGAGTTAGAACAAAACTCGACTTTCCAAAGCATCAAAGATGTGATCCCAGGAAGGGATGCTGGTAGTAAACTCAACTTTATTGGCGAAAGCTTTGACTCAGTTAAAGGTTGGATGAGTGGGCTAGTCTCCGCCAATGATTTAACGCCACAAAAGGTTGTCCACAACTTGCAAGGTTTTATCGATGTTGCCGATGACAAGTTAGATTACCTTGCAGCGTTCATTGATGTATCAACAAATTATTATGAACACACCGGTACGCAAACTTTGGCACATCGTTTGATTGAACGGGCGGTGGCTGAGATTTAGGTTGATGGTGACTGGGGACTGGAGACTGGGGACTGGGGAAGAAGAAAATTTTACCCAATACCCAATACCCAATCCCTATCAAGGTAAACGCAAATCTGCGGCGATCGCATACAAGTAAGGTTGAAAAATAGCCAAGTTTTCCAGTTTCTCAAACTTACCTGTTTGCATATCTGTGTCAAATGCAGTAGTAATTACGTAAAGTTTAGTCCCATCAAAGGCAACATGACCGATATGTTGCTCTTGCACTCCACCTTGTTGCTTAAGTCCAATGAACCCATAGCGGATTCCCTGAAGCTTGCCAATAGGTACTGGTTGGGGTGGATAGGTTGAGAAGATAATCTCTTTTCCATATTTACCCTGACGATCTTTTGCAAAGGCGGCGTAGTGATCTGCAACCCAAGCCTTGAGTGCTGCTAATACCTGGGTTTGGTATTTGGAACTTTGGTAGTCAACTTGAGAACCAGTTGGAATACCCGCTGCTACAAGTTTCTTTCGGAAGTCCTCATTGTTGGCTAGTGGGTAAACGTTAATCTCAACTGTACCTAAACGTTTACCGTCAGAGGTGATACACAACAGGGGTGCATTTCCCTCGCAAGGAGCAACTTGCCAATTAGTTGGAGTAGCAGCATTTACTAAGATTTTCTGCCAGATATTTCCCTCATTAGGGTTGGGGAGTTTTGCAACGGCAAGAGGTTTTACCGCTTTGGGTGGAGAAAATTGGGGGAGAACAAATTTTGCTCCCAGCGGTATTGACACCAGCAAAATAGAACCTAGTAATAAATGATAAAGTCGTAACATTTTTTTGAAAATCCAGAGCCAAAGATTGCATACTAACGATATCTACAATACTTCATGGGTATAGAGGAAGAATACATTTATCTTGTTGCGAGTTTCGCACGAAGTTGAAATCTGCTGTACATGCTTAGTAGCGCTGAAAGCAAATACAGCGCTACTAAGCATGTACAGTGTTGTTTATCGATGTATGCCTAATTACTTGTACTTTGCCGGAGGTATGGCAACGATGAAGATATGCTGGCTAAATTTCAAATAGACATCTGGTGAAAATGAATGTAGAGACGTAGCACTGCTACGTCTCTACAAGGACTCTGGATAACGCATATTTAATTTCTGGAAATGTCTAATCGAAGGGTAAAGTTGCTTGGACTTTTTAATTGAAGCGAGAACGTAGTGTACGACGTTGTTTGTGCCTAGCAATTGCTTTACGCTTTTCTTTTTCTATCGGCGTCTCGAAATGACGCTTTTTTCTCATATCTTGGAAAATTCCTGCTTTAGAAACTTCCCGTTTAAATCTTCTCAAGGCTGATTCGATACCTTCATTCTCCCCTAAAACTACTTGTGTCATTCTCATTCCTCCTGAATGTGGATGAATAGTTCAAGACTAGATACAAAATCAAATATTCCAGCAGAATGGAGCCTTTGGCTTTATCTGCTGGAGACTCTAAATGTGAAATTTTCAGGAATCGACTTTAGTAGCGATTATTGTTGCGGCGAGCATTACCGCCACCCCAGTTACCACGAGAAGAGTTACTTCTTTCCTCACGAGGTTTAGCTTTGTTTACTTTCAAATCACGTCCCATCCACTCAGCACCATCAAGTGCATCAATGGCAGCTTGTTCTTGGGTGTCTGATTCCATTTCTACAAAAGCGAACCCACGCGGCCGGCCTGTTTCCCGATCTGTGGGTAGTTGAACACGACTTACTTTTCCGTATTCTGCAAAAGCCAGCTTGAGGTCCTCTTCTGTAACCTGATAGGACAGGTTTCCGACGTAAATTGACATAGAAATCTCCGAATTCAGGGAGTGTAGAGAGTTAAATTCGGAGAGACGGTTTTTAGAAATCAAAACTAGTTACTCAACCGAAAATAATCTTTATGTCCATGAGTGTAGCACAGCCTCTAGCCTTTGAATATCGTCCGATCGTGAATTTTATTGACAAATGGAACCTTCAGTACAGGTTCGCAGACCTTCCAACCACAGGCTTTTGTTGTTTGTACTATAAAAGTTACACTTTTAACAGGAAATCGATATTAGTTAGCGATCGCTCAGGTATTTAGTGTTTTGAAAATGACGATATGGACTAAGGGCGAAGATTATTATTGGTAGTTCTGGTAACCATACCATGACTAACTATTTTAAAAGCAAAATTAAAAAATATTTATCTTCAAATACGCCATTAGTTGCGATCAAATTGCGCTAAAATCCTTTCTGCTTCCTGACACAGAACTTCGTGATATTCACCATTACTAGCCAGCAAGCCTCCCCATTGATTAATATCACCAGTGTTGTACTGCAACGGAGTACCATCGAAGTGAGTAAATTTACCACCAGCTTCCATTAAAATCAATTCTGGGGCTGCTATATCCCAATCTTTGGGCGCAGACTTGCCAGAAAGGGAAATGTAGATATCTGCCTCTTGCTCGACAATGGTGGCGATTTTACAGCCTACACTACCCACAGATTTCTGATTTTGAGAGGGTAAGTTTTGTAACAAGTGATCTAACCGTTGGTTGCGGTGGGAGCGACTAACAACTAAGGTTAAATCTTCAATTCGTTTGCCTGACGACACTTGTAAAGGAACAGATCCATCACGGGTTTCTACAAATGTACCCCCGCCTTTAGTAGCGTAATATAGCTTTTGAGTCTCTGGTACTGCCACCACTGCTAATATTGGGCGTGTTTCCTTGACTAAAGCAATGTGAACTGCATAATCCCCGGTTTTTTCGATAAAGTCTCGTGTACCATCCAAAGGGTCAATGATCCATACCCAAGGAGCGGAATCTGTAGCAATACTTGGCGATTGATAAGTTTCTTCACTGATATAAGCAAAATCTTCGTTACCCAAAGTTGCTTGTAGACTCTGCAAAATGTATTGACTTACGGCGACATCAGCAACGGTGACAGGCTCATTCTGCTTGTATTGTACTTCTAGGTTCGGGTCTTTTGCAGTGCCGTGGTAATACGATCGCAGTATTTCTGCTGCACCCCAACCTACCTCACGAGCGATCGCTAATATTTCTTGTAAGTCTTTCATTAATTTAAATCCATCCAGCGCCGTGTACCAAAAAATTTACAAGAATCAGCAGCAATATTAGCTGCTAGTCCTAGTGCATCAGTAAAACTTTCCCTTAAAATGTAATGACAGAAAGCACCGTGGAAAATATCTCCAGCCCCTAAGGTATCAACCGCTTGAATCTGCGGCACATCTACGATACCAGTTTTAGTGCAACTCAAGTATTCAATTGGGTTTTGTCCGTGGGTAATGGCGATGTGAGGAATGTCAAATCCACTGAGATAAGCAAAAACATCTTCTCTAGTCTGGCAGTTGGGGGGATAAAAATTAGCTGAACAGATGGCATAATCCACAAATGGCAGAATTTGCTCAAATCCAGGCTTCCAACTACCAGCATCAATTACTATTGGGATGTTCTTGGCTTTAGCCATTTGGGCTAGAGCATAACTAACCACCATCTGATGCCCATCAATCAGTAATATATTGACATTTTGCAAAATATCTGCTGGTATAGATGCGCTGCTGACTTGAGTTTTGACAGCATTGATGGAAACCACAGATCGTTCACCTGTGGATTGGGTAACAATAATTGAAGATATAGGCGGTGCTAAATCAGTGGTAGGCTCAAGGTCTGCGATCGCAACTTTATAATTTGCTAAATCACCTCGAATTAGCTGCGTCATCGGGTGAGAACCCACTACACCCAAGACTGTAGCTTGATTTCCTAAATGACTGAAAGTCACAGCCGCGTTGGTAGCTGGCCCCCCTGCCGCTACAATATAGTCAGTAGCGACAATCTTCTGGTTATTCTTAGGGGCAGAATCAGCAAGGTAAATCAAATCCAAGGTTACTAAACCTACAAATAACCCACGATCAAATTTTGGATTTTGGATTTTGGATTTTGGATTATCCATTTCTTATATATATTCGTAATTATTTTTAACTCTTGTACAGACGCGATTCATCGCGTCTCTCTTGTACAGACGCGATTCATCGCGTCTCTCTTGTACAGACGCGATTCATCGCGTCTCTCCTGTATCTCCTGCACAGACGCGATGAATCGCGTCTCTACAAACTCCTAACTCTTGCTCATGCAAACTGATCCAAAACCAGGAACACTTTACGTTGTCGGCACACCAATTGGCAACCTGGAAGATATAACCTTTCGGGCGGTGCGAATTTTGCAAACTGTAGATATTATTGCTGCGGAAGACACGCGTCACACAGGGAAATTGCTACAGCATTTTCAAGTTAAGACACCCCAGGTAAGTTACCACGAACACAATCGTACCAGCCGCATCCCAGAATTATTAGAGCATTTAGTTAATCATAAAGCGATCGCTCTGGTGAGTGATGCTGGGATGCCAGGTATTTCCGATCCTGGATATGAACTGGTGAAAGCCTGTATTGAGGCGGGAATTCCAGTAGTTCCCATTCCTGGCGCTAGTGCAGCAATTACCGCTTTGAGTGCAGCTGGATTACCAACGGATCGATTTGTCTTTGAAGGCTTCCTCCCGTCTAAAAGTCAACAGAGACGAGAACATTTAGAATCTCTGCAAACAGAATCTCGCACCTTGATTTTCTATGAATCGCCCCACCGCTTGCGAGATACTTTACAAGACTTAGCAGAGGTTTGGGGAAGCGATCGCCAAATTGTGCTAGGACGAGAGCTAACTAAATTGTATGAGGAATTTTGGCGGGGGACAATTGCCGAGGCGATCGCTCACTACACCCAACGAGAACCCCAAGGTGAATATACATTAGTAGTGGCAGGAATTCCACTCAGTCAGCCCCAACTGACTGAAGAGGAGTTGATAGCCGAATTGAAACAGTTAATTAGTCAGGGAATATCGCGATCGCAAGCTAGTCGTCAGTTAGCAAAAGCTACTTTTCTTCCTCGTCGTCAACTCTACCAACTAGCTCTTTCTATAGTTTTTAGTCCTGACTCCTAAATTCTGTTTTGTTAACTTAGGAACGTGGATTAATTGAAGAAGAATTCAGAAGTCAGAATTCAGGAGCGGAGCCAATACGCTTCGGTTAAGGTTTTTTAATGAAGATTTTAGATTGCTCTTGAGCAGACATCTCCAGAAATTAAATATGCGTTATCCAAAACCCTTGTAGAGACGTAGCACTGCTACGTCTCTACATTCATTTTCGGAGATGTCTAGCGTCTGACTCGCTTGCCGCCGGCGCTATCGCATGATTGCGTCTCCCCGAATCACATTGGGAGAGGCTAACGCCAAGGGAGAAGACAAAGGCTTAGCTACGCTATCCGCTTTTTCGGTCAAAATTCATTCTGTACATGGATAGCGGGGCGTTTAGCCCATTCTGACTCCTGACTACTGAATTCTGTTCGATAAGATGCAAAACTTCATCCTGTCTCACGATCCCTCTCCAATATATCGGAGAGGGATTGAGGGTGAGGTAAACCAGGGACATAAATTGTATGTTATTTAATTCTTATTCCTTACTCAAAATAAACGCACAGGCTTTATTTGCAGCTTAGAACTAATCGAGCTTACCCGATCAACTACAGAAATCATGTATTTGTAATCTGGTACTTGTCCATTAGGTACATACCCCACTTCTTGAGCTAAACCTGAAGGCGAATCACTCATCACTTTGCGGATAAACTCTTGACGGTTAAGTTCTATATTAGGCCCAATCAAGACCACACCTAAGGGTACATAGTGTGGATCTTTAAATAGTACGCGAAATTCAGTCGGGGCCAACTGCGAACTGTAGAGACTTAATTCCGCCTCAGAAACGGCACAGGCGATCGCTTTTCCTTGAGCAACCAATTCCAGCGCGGCTTTGGGTGTGGGTGCAAATAGTATGTCAGCTAGTGTTGTACCATAAAGATTGTAAAGAGGGAAATAATATCCTGTTGCTGAACCTAACTGTCCTAAAGCCACTGTTTGACCTTGTAGCTGTTTCAAGTCGGTTATCGGATTGTCTTTGCGAACAACGAAGATAGAACGCAAATTACTAATACCTATTAAAGGAAATAGGGGAACATATTGGTAGCGTGCGATCGCGATCGCTGCTAAACCTGGTGGAGCAAATACCAATGACCAAGCACGAGCCTCAAGACGCTCAACCGCTCTATTTTCATTAAAAACAGGCTCTAGCTGAATATAGGCATTTGTCTTTTCACCCAAATAAGTATTGAATTTAGCATATTGGCTAATTATCTGTTCGCCTCCACCATAGTTGATCACACCAACAGTTAACGTACCTTCAAAGTCTTTTTTTGCTTGGCAGGCAGCAAATGTCAAACCTAGCAGATTAAACAGAAATAAACGACGAGGAAATCGCAAAAACATCACTAATTATGGTTAAGAAAAAGTAACTTGGCTTTCAGGAATAATTTAGATAAGTTTAGATAAGTTTGACTACTGCCTAAATAGTTTGTATTGCAGTCAAAAATAAATATTTATTAATATTTATTTATATATTGTTGAGATGCTTTCTAACAGGTTTAAATAAATAAATATTAAAATTAAACAAACTCAATTATCACCTTCATTGCTTAGATTATGTTAAACAAAATTACGTTAAATAACTTAAAAATAGGTGCTAAATTTAACTTACTTTTAATATTAGTTTTCATCATCAGTATTTTGGGAAGTGGCATTGCCTTATCCAGTGTACTTCAAGGGAGAGCGCAAAATGAAGTAACTTCTCAAGCGCAGATTCTCATCCAAATGGTGAACGCAGTTAGAAACTATACACAAAATCGCATAGAGCCCCTATTAGAACCTAGACTAGATACTAACCCAACGTTCATGCCTGAAGTAGTACCAACTTTTTCATCTAAAGAGGTGTTTGAGAATTTTCGTAAAAAGCCTGAATTTAAAAACTTTTTTCATAAGGATGCAACACTTAATCCAACTAATTTAGCGGATAAAGCTGATAACTTTGAAACTCAACTTGTAGAACGTTTTCGCAACGAACCCAATACTCTAGAAATTACAGGCTTTCGTAAATTGTCAGAAGGCGAAGTATTTTACATTGCACGACCACTAAAGATTACACAAGAGAAATGCTTGCGATGTCATTCTACACCAGATCAGGCTCCTAAGAGTCAGTTAGTAAATTATGGCTCAGAAAATGGTTTTGGCTGGCAACTCAATCAGATTGTTTCTGCCCAAATAATCTCTGTTCCTTCTCAAGAGATTTTTGCTAATGCCAAACGGACTTGGATATTAATCATGGGACTTTTAATTACGATCTTTGCGATCGTCGTTTTCTTAATTAACTTCTTAATCAAAAAATATGTAATTCAGCGCATCAGAAAAATAGAAAAAATTGCCCAAAAAGTTAGCGTTGGTGATATGAGCGCTGATTTTGAAGAAAGCTCTAATGATGAAATTGGTGGATTAGCAGAAGCATTTAATCGAATGAAAGCTAGCTTAAAAATAGCTATGGAAATGCTTAATAGCCAGAGCTAATAATTCGTAATGACGCTCGATAGCGCCGGCGGCAAGCGACGTAGGAGCGTCTGACTCGCTTGCCGCCGGCGCTATCGCATGATTGCGTCTCCCTTTGGGAGATGACTCGCTAACGCTAAGGTAATTTGTCATAATAGCTGATTACATTTGCATGGAGCGATAAACCAAAGGTAGGGGTGAATCCAAGTTTTCTTGATTTGCCTGCTTTGTGACTGTAGTAATCAGGTGATGGTGTGGTGACAGATGACAGACAGGATCGGTGGCAGCAGCATTGTTTGTCAAAAGTAACGCTTGGCAACGGCAACCACCAAAATCAAGCTGGCGGCGATCGCAACTTTGGCAAGGCTCAGGCATCCATTCTGTTCCCCGGAAGCGATTAAAAGCAGGTGATTCAAACCAAATCCAATCTAGTGAATGGTTGCGGACGTTAGCAAATTCTAGTTCTGGAATAGAACTGGCGGCTTGGCAAGGTAACACATCACCATTGGGAGCGATCGCTAAAGCTCGATTACCCCAGCCACCCATACATGGTTTGGGATAATCTTCATAATAGTCTGGAAGCACATATAAGATGCCCATTGGGCAGATGTTGCGCTCTCTAGCTAATGCCACTGCGGCATCTGCTCGTTCTAGCTGCTGGCGGGTGGGTAATAAAACAATACGGTTGCGATATGCCCAGCCATAATACTGAGTGTTCGCTAATTCAACTCGGTCTGCTTTTAAAACCTCACACAGTTCTAAAATCTCATCAATCCTGTCTAGGTTTTGCCGATGCAGAACAAAATTAAGTGTCAGAGGGAAACCCAAAGCTTTTACTAATCTTGCTGCCTCTAGTTTTTGCTGAAAAGAGGGAGTTCCAGCAATATAGTCCGACTCAGCAGCACGACTATCTTGGATACTAATTTGTACGTGATCGAGTCCGGCATCACGTAGCTGTGTCGCTCGTTCTGGAGTTAACAGCGTCGCAGCAGTAATCAAAGTGGTATATAGTTCGGCTTTGGCTGCTGCGGCCACAAGTAATTCTAAATCTTTTCGTACTAGTGGTTCGCCGCCGGTCAAGCCAAGCTGTAACACACCCAAGTCCGAGGCTTGCTGAATAACTCGCAACCAATCCTCGGTGGAAAGTTCTTGACGATACTGGCGATCGCCATAATTAAGCGGGTTGGAGCAGTACGGACAACGCAGTGGGCAGCGATACGTCAATTCTGCAATCAAGCTTAAAGGTCTATCAATTGTCATTGTTAGTAATAGTGCTTAGTTTAAATCTGCTGCACTTGAGAAATTACTCTTTTGGGTTGGAGGTAAAGGTTCTAGTTCTATTCCTTCTACAATTAATAGTCCTCGTTTACTAATTCGAGAGAGCAGATGGCGCACATCCTCTACCACATTTTCGCCATGGTACTGTTTCTCTAACTCTGCTGCGATCGCATTCAGAGTTCGCTCACCGTTACAAAGTGCCAGAATTGCTGCTGCTGTGGAGTTTAATTGTAGTGCCCCTTCTGGAATCAGGAGCCAATGCTGCTTTCTCAGGTCATCCCAGCGTAAACGCACACCACGAACTAGGCGCGGTCGGGCATGATTCTCTATAGTACTCATTTAATTCGTAATTAATTTGCTGGGCATTGGTTATTTCTCTCTCACTGCTTAAAAATACTTACCTAAACCTGCCTAGACCTGTTTAGAGATTTCTTCTCCCTTCAACCAAGGCAGTCGGCTGCTTCTTGTCCAGGAGCGTTGAGTTTCGCTTAAGCCAAGCGTACTTTATCTAGAGGTACATTCCTCAAATTGATAGATGCATTCTCATCACGATCTCGAATATTGCCGCATCCTGTCTCGCATACAAACATTCGCTCTGATAAGGGCATTGATTGAATATGATGGCATTTACAGCACATTTTAGAACTCGGAAACCATCGATCAACCAACTCAACTTTAGTACCATAATGAGCTTGCTTGTAAGTTAACTGACGACGAATTTCGTAGAAGCAGTTATTACTTAGGATTTATACTTTATACTCGTACTAGTATACCAGTATTAACATCTTTTCGGAATGCCATTTAAGAAAAACCATGAGTTTCGGTTTCTGCCAATAGAAAGTCAATCGTTAGACACCTTGCCATTAACCTTAAAACTCCGTCCTGGCATCCGGGATAAAATCAGGTCAATCCCTAATTGGCAATCAGAGTTAAGAGATACAATTGAAGCTTGGTTGCAGAAAAAACTTGATCAAACTGCTCAAGATTGAAGTATTTTAGGCAAGAAATTGCTGATTAAATAATGCTCTCTCACTCTCTCATTTTCCCAGTCCCCAGTCCCCAGTCCCTAGCCCTATACTTCTTGAGGTCTAGTATCGCCTTGTTCAATCGCCTCTAACTGGCTCCACAACAAATTGCATTTGAATACTAAAGCCTGTACTGCTCGTTCCTGAGAATCAGGAGTTTTACAGTGTTTTAGGACTTGCTTGAGGGCATATTGAGCATCTCTGGGTGCTTGGGAAAGACGGGCTCGGAAGTAGTCAAATCCAGCAGGATCGATCCACGGGTAATGCTGTTCTAATGCAACTAAGCGGACTCGAATTGCATCTGGGCCAAACAGTTCAGTCAATGATGCAGCCACTGCCTCAATCCAAGGTTTAGTGCGACAAAAGTTAACGTAGGCATCCACTGCATATTGAACTCCTGGTAGTACGTGCTGGTCTTCTAAGAGTTCCTGACGAGACAATCCTACAGCTTTACCGAGTTTTAACCATGCCTCAATACCACCTTCGTTATCACCTTGACCGTCATGATCAATGATGCGTTGAACCCATTCTCGCCGCACTTCTAAATCAGTGCAGTTTGACAAGATCGCAGCATCTTTCAGGGGAATACTTTTTTGATAGTAAAATCTATTTGCTACCCAGCGTCGTACTTCTGTTGGCGTTAAATCACCACTGTTCATCCTCGCATGAAATGGATGCAGATGATGATAGCGGCGATGTTGCGATCGCAATACAGCCTCTAGTTCTGTCTGAGTCCACGGGAGAGGTTCTTTAACTAATTCCAACACGTTTTTTCTTACACCTCAAAATTACAATTCGATGGTCAGACCATCGTAACCAACTTCTATGCCTGCGGCTTCAACAATTTTGCGTTCCTCTGAATCAGGTAAAAGTATTGGGTTGGTGTTGTTGATGTGAACGAGAATTTTCCGAGGACGGCTCAGTTTAGCAAGGCTTTTTAAACTGGTGTTCAGGGGTAAGTGTCCCATATCGCGCGCTTGCAGATTTGATATTCCTAAAGCCAACAACTCATCATTTTCCCAGCAAGTGCCATCTACTAAAATGCAGTCACTAGACTCAAACCGCTCTAGGATTTTTTCGTCAAGTTCAGCTAAACCTGGAGCATACGTTGCAACTTTGCCAGTTGTGCGATCGCGAAATGTCAAACCTATAACCCAAACTCCATCTAAATTTGTCTGATGGCGCATATATTTTGGTGGTTTGGCTGCTAGGGGAAATACCTCCACTTCCAAACCATCTGCTCCATCCAACCCCAGGTTTATAGGTACATAAGGTTCAAGTACAGACCATTCCACACCACAATAGTTTGCTAACGTAGACAGCAGGGGATAACCCTCTGTCAGAGCCTTACGTACTGTTTCTGTACCATAGACCCGCAGTTTTTCCGTAGATTCTCTGAGGATAACCAGGCCAGTCGTATGGTCAATCTCTGCATCAGTTAACAAGACACCAGCGATCGGGCTTGACCGAATTGTAGACGTTTGTCCTTCCCGCAATTTTTCCAACTGCGGACGTACGTCTGGAGAGGCATTAACCAAAAACCAGGGCTGATTGTTTTTCCTCACCGCAATTGATGACTGGTTCAGCCAATTTACACCTGCACGATTTGTGCGGACTGCTTGGCAATTGGGACAGTTACAATTCCATTGAGGAAAACCACCACCTGCGGCAGTACCAAGAATTTTTAGGAACATAAGAACAAAAAGCAGGTAGAGGTTTTAATTCGGCAATTAAACTTAGTATTGACAATTATTGCCCATGCAGAATGTATGTGGTAATTTCCATACACAAGTCAAGCTCATCAAAATCTGGTTTTTCCCAATCAATTGCTGACTTAATATTTGGAGGATGAAATGAGGTTCTGGTAGAGACATCCTCACTTAATTTTGAGCTATTGCTTTCTTGCTCTTGCATAGAGTGATTATTGGTTTCGTGAATCATTAGGGACACCTTTTGAAATAAATGTTCAGTTGTTAATTTGGCCTGCAATTAATTCTAGTAATTTTACTTACTATTTGTCTTAATTTGCTGGCTCAAAATTTCTTTGCTTTAGATTAAACTGAGTTGCCCAAGAAACACACAGTATTTTTACTGTTCTTTTACTATTTTTTTACTATTTTTCATCATCCGTATCAGTAATCGTGTGGTTGGAAAGTCGGAGAGATAGTAAAAAAGCTACGAGATAATACGGGGGGATATATCTGTGAGGATGTTTGAAAAGTATTAGGCAAATAGAATGACTCTGTTGGCGAATTGCGATCGCTATCCTCAAAACCTTGAGATGTCGTAGCATCTGACCCCAGAAATTGCGGTTTACATGAATTCGCCAACAGTCTCATAAATTCGCTACTACACAAAGAAAAGTCCACCTCCGTGGACTAATCTAAAATCAAGGGTTTTAACCCACGGAGGTGGGTAAAGTCTTGTGTAGCCGCGACTTCTAATCGCCAGGGCTATTAAAAGGGAACAGGGAACGGGCAACAGGCAACAGGGAAATCCCCATAATTAAAATCAGGGGATTTGTACAAGGACACATTGAAACATCGTGGCTGACGCCATCTCGTTTCAAATATTTTTATCTCTTTTCATAAATAAATTTAGGGGCTTTAAACCCTGTATTCGGGGCTAATTTTTTTTCTGTTCCCTGTTAAGAGTTCCCTGTTCCCGCCCCGAAGGGGCTTGGTAATTCACGGAGAGAATAACACAATATTTAAAAAATTAAGAGAGTAGGCGCTGCTGAAATTGCAAAGCTTTTTGAGATTCGGGAATTTGTGATGCTAAAATCTTGACAAATTCTGCACGAGAAATTTGCCCAGAAGATTTAACAGCTTTTTGGACTAGAAACTTAGCTATTGGGCCAATTAAATCAGCTAATTCCCGCTCACACTGATGCAGAAAGCTATCGCTGATTACTTGAGATTCTTGACTTGATAAATTATTTGGCTTGATTTCAGACTGAACAGTAAGTTCCTGTAGGAAAGTAGGTTTCTCTAGTAGAAACATTGTTTTCTTCTTAAAATCAATTTGTTGATTTCCTCGAAGATGAAGGGCTAATTGACTAATTAATTCTTCCAAATTGGGCGATGATGCCACAACTTGTCGTAGCAATCTTGAGGCTACGGGACCAACAAATTCTAAAAGAATCGTTTCTAAGCGGCTGTAATTTTCCGCAGACAGGATAGAAGTAGGATATCCAATTGAGTTTTTTTGAGAAAGTGAAGCTTGAGGCGGTTGTGTAAAAGATGGTGGTTGAGGTAATGGCGTTTCTACTTTAGGATCGAGATACTTAAGCACCTGTAGAACTTCAGCCGCAGACTGATAGCGCTGTTTAAAGTGGTGTAGCACCATCTTAGATAGCACAGATGCCAACGCAGAACTGACCTTAGCTTGATGCTGCCAAGAAATTTCTCCTGTATCTGCATCTTCCTCAAAGTTTATCGGATGTAACCCTGTCAGCGATTGAATACTAATAATACCCAAAGAATAAATATCGCTGTTGGGGCGGGGCTTACCTTGCCCCTGTTCTGTAGACATATATCCTGGGGTGCCAATGATAATAGTAGCCCCGGTTTGCCCTGGAATTGTCAGCAGTTGAGTTTGGACTTGTTTAACTGCGCCAAAGTCAATCAGCACTAACTTACCGTCTTGTTGTCGCCTAATTATATTGTCCGGCTTGATATCTCGATGGATAACGTTGTGGCTGTGAATAAATTGCAGAATACCTAGAACCTGTTGGAGCAGTTGAATTACTTGATTTTCTGTCCAAGGTTGATTGGGTAATAGTTCTGCTTTCAAAGTATGCCCTTCAATGAACTCTTGCACCAAGAAGAACTCTTGGTTATCTTCAAAATAAGCTAAAAGCCGAGGAATCTGGTCATGGTTGCCCAGTTGCTCTAGTGTTTCTGCCTCACTGCTAAATAGCCGTCTGGCAGTTTCGAGAAATTCAGGGCTACGAGTGACGGGCTTAAAGTGTTTGACAACGCATTTCGGGAAACCTGGTCGATGGGTATCTTGGGCTATGTAGGTTTGACCGAATCCACCTCCCCCTAAAACTTGGAGGACTTGGTAACGTCCGTCTAATAATTGTCCTAACATTGTGTCACAAGCCTTAAGTCCTCAAATTAATCTTGGCACAACTACTAGCTTTGGCAAGGTTGGTTGAGACAAAAACTAGGTAGGTAATGCTAAAATTTCAAGGTTTGTTGAGGATTTTACTGCAAGCTCATGACTCCCTAGACTCCAAATCGGCTTGGAGCCATATTATTATTGAAGCTTTAATTCCTTAGAAGTCGGCAGTATCTCAATTTTTGAAGTAGTTCCTGGTTGAGAGACTACGCTAACTTCTCCTAGTGAAGTTTTATTTACACTTTTTAAGGAACTGGTTAAAGGATTAGGCGTCTAAAGTGAAGAGTAATTGGGCATGGTTATTTTCCTTGTCACCCTGCTCCTCTGCCCCCAATCTCCCGTATGCTTACCCTTTTCATTCGGGGGTTACGTGGTTAACAATGGGTTGAATGTTTTTTAAATAATTCAACCTTATGGCTAGAACTGCAAATGAATATGCCGTATTCCTCCTACTGGAAAGCGGCCACCGGGAAGAAGTACGTTTTCCGACTATTCAAGAGTTTCAGAAGTGGTATAGTGGCGAACTTGTGCCAAAATCTGCTTCTAATGACTTTATTAGCGTGCCGATTAAAAATATTCAAGGGGAATATATGGTAATACGCCCTTCTCGGATCGTGGCAATCCGGGTAGAACCCGTTTTTAGTTCCAGTGTTGAAAGATTCAACTAAATGATGAAAAAAACCCTTGCTTTCCTTTCCTTGAGTCTGGGAATTGCCCTTGTAAACCCTCTCTGGTCGGCTGTTGCTCAGGTTCCTAACTTACTGCCATTGCCAATACCGACTACTCCCGATTTCTCACCTATACCAATACCAATCACTCCGGAAGTAACGCCGCCGCTAAAACCAATTGCTATCGGCAGCAATTGTACGCTGCGGCAGACTTGCTTGGGTTGGGATGAGCAAATTTGGGGTCAAAGAGGTAAAACAGGCGATCGCAATGCGTTGTTGGCTTCTATTGACAACAGTTTGCTTTACCTAACAAAGGGTGAAGCGATCGCAGCATATCAAAATTATCCGATGAAGGAAATTACCCTTGATCGCGTCCGTCGGAGTTTGGTACGCTTCCGCCAACTGGTTGTCAGTTCTAAGTCAGCAGCGCAATTACAAGCGGCTGTCCGCCGTGAGTTTGTTTTTTACCAGTCTGTGGGCAATGATGGCAAGGGCACTGTTAAGTTCACTGCTTACTACGAACCTGTTTATACCGCTAGTCGCGTCAGGACTGCAATATATAAATATCCTCTTTATCGGCTACCACCTGATTTCAGCCAATGGTCTAAACCCCACCCAAAACGAATTGATTTGGAAGGGAAGGACGGTTTACAAGGGAATAAGAGCAAATTGCGCGGTTTAGAACTGCTATGGTTTCGCGATCGCCTAGACGCATACATGGTACATATCCAAGGTTCTGCCCAAATTAAATTAACTAATGGCAAAACAACATCAGTTGGCTATGCAGGTGGAACTGATTACCCTTGGACTAGTATCGGCAAAGAACTAGCCAAAGATGGCAAACTTCCATTAAATGGATTGACGTTACCACGTATGATTGCTTACTTCCGGCAACAGCCGCACGAGTTGAACAATTATCTACCACGTTGGGAACGATTTATTTTCTTCCAAGAAACTGGTGGTACCGCAGCTACAGGCAGTATTCATGTGCCAGTGACGGCAGAACGTTCCATTGCTACAGATAAGTCTCTCATGCCACCGGGAGCGCTAGCGTTGATTTACAACTCATTTCCCTATCCTGCTGGACATGGCAAACTAGAGAATCGTACCGTCAGCCGCTTTGTGCTTGACCAAGATACAGGAAGCGCCATCAAAGGCCCGGGACGGGTGGATTATTTCATGGGGTCTGGTAAACTAGCAGGCGATCGCGCTGGCATCACAGGCGGCAATGGTTCACTATATTATTTGCTGCTTAAGGAATAAAGTTAGGAGTTAGGAGTTAGGAGTTAGGAGTTAGGAGTTAGGAGTTAGGAGTTAGCAGTTAGGAGTTAGCAGTTAGGAGTTAGGAGTTAGCAGTTAGGAGTTAGGAGTTAGGAGTTAGCAGTTAGCAGTTAGGAGTTAGCAGTTAGCAGTTAGGAGTTAGGAGTTAGCAGTTAGGAGTTAGGAGTTAGGAGTTAGCAGTTAGGAGTTAGGAGTTAGCAGTTAGCAGTTAGGAGTTAGGAGTTAGCAATTAGCAGTTAGCAATTAGCAGTTAGCAATTAGCAATTAGCAATTAGCAATTAGCAGTTAGCAATTAGCAGTTAGCAGTTAGCAGTTAGCAATTAGCAATTAGCAATTAGCAGTTAGCAATTAGCAATTAGCAATTAGCAATTAGCAATTAGCAATTAGCAATTAGCAATTAGGAGTTTTCAATTAATAACTCCTAACTCCTAACTTTCCTTAATACGGCGGATAAGCAAAATCATCTTCATCAGCATAAACGTAAGAGTTGGAAACTCCTGCCATTGCCAATTTAGGTGTTTCTGATTTGACAGGTTCCTTACCAAAATCTTTGTATTCTTCAAAAGTCTTACAAATCATTGCAGACTCAAGAGCATCGGAAGCAATTAAATATTGCGTTAAAGTCCCGACTGTGGGATGTTTGTAGTCCACAGTTGAAGCTACCAAAACCGTATTTGGTTCAATACCTCTTTCTTCACACTCAATTATGGGGCAAAAAATTCCGTGAGCATGGAACAAAGGGCCCTTTGGTGCTAAGGGTTGTTTACGGTAGACGGCATAAGCTTTTTCTAGTTCAGCAACGAATCCACTAACTACTTTGCCTTGTTGATATTCGCAGTAGGTTTTGCTGAAACTCGCTCCAGCAGCACCATTAAGAGTTAGTTGTAGTGGTGATTCATGTAAAAACTTTTTATTCTCACCCACTATAAAAATTAAATAACGAGTAAAGGTTTTAAATTTAAGTTTGTCGGCTAAAAAAGCATCATAATTCTCTTTGAGCGTACCCAGTTTTAGACCACTTTCCCGGTCTTTGACAGATAATGGCCCCCGACGCGCTATAACTAAACGTGGAGTAGGGGTAATAAATACCGTTTCGACTCCAGAAGTAAATTCATGCTCTACTTGCTGCCAATTCTCATCTGGCACAAAACCGACAGCATTAGCATTATCTAGCTTAATCGCCAAACCGTGGGATTGTATGCCATCTGTGCCATACCGAGGATTAATCATCTGACACCAGGGAAGGACTTGAGAAGGCGGTGCATTGAATTTCTCGTCTTCAAAGTCGAAATTAGCAGATGCTTTCATCGTTTTAGGCTATCAAAGTGTTTTATTGAACAAGTTTATCGGCAGGGCGCTGATCCTGGGGAACCAGAAGCAGAGCGTTGGTACGAGCGTCAACCGTTCCTGACACGTTGCAGGAGGAAGATGCCGTCAAACTAGCGTGGTAGTTTTTCTAGATTAAGACAGAATCAACCTATGTTGCAATCCCTGTTTCCTTTGTAACAACAGATCCTTATCGAAGCAGTGGTGGTACTCAGCACTTATTACTCAGTATTATTTTGGAGAAACCAAAGCGGCAAGAGTCTTTAAATCAGGTACTTCTAAGTCAGGTTGACTTACTGCTGATCCTGTGGGACTAACTCTATTTTGGTCTGCTCTACGGTTTACCCAGACTGTTGATATTCCTAGAGTTTTGGCTGTCACGATATCATGATATAAACTAGCAGCAACGTGTAATATCTGCTCTAGCGGTAAATTAATTCTTTCAATGGCAAATCTGAAATTATTTAACGAGGGTTTGTAGCTTTTTACCTGTTCTGCTGTAATTATACGATCGAATTCCACCTCCAAGTGCTTTACCGAGAAAGCAAAGAGATCGTCATCTACATTTGAGATAATGACCAGCTTAAACTTTTGCTTTAAAGCTCTAAGTGCCTCAACAGTATCGGGGAAAGGCAGCCAATGCTGAATCGAATCAGCAAGTGAATTTAGTTCGTCAGCAGTTGGCTCAAAGCTAAATCGTTCACCAAATTTCTGGACTACTCTCTTCAAAACTTCTCGATATTTGATATATTCTCCTTTTTCTAGTTCTGCTTCAAATTCAGCAAAAATTTCCAGAATTTGCTCGTCATCCAAATTAGTGTTGTGTACCCGCAGAAGTGGCTTTAGCACCCCTAAGATACCGTTTTCCCAATCAATCAGGGTTCCGTAACAATCGAAAGTTAAAGCCTTATAGTGATTGAAGTTTATCACCTTTTTATACTCCAAAATTGGATTAATTATATTCAGTTTTCATTGCTCAAAGATTGGCCAAGTGAACTGTGAAGAGCGTTTTACCCGTTAGCACCTGCGTTAGAGAGCAATGCTAACCAATGTTGTATAGGCATTATCTAAAAAATTGATATTGTTAAGTTTAGTGTGTGGGATAATATTACTTCACAAAGGAAATTGTACCTAAGTATAGTTTGTATGGATATTAAATCTCAGGATACACAAGCGAATACCACTGAACAATTAAACTCAACTAAACTGCTATTTGATAGCAAGCCATCTGTAACTTTTTCGGTAGCAGAGGCAGTGGTAAAAATCCTGGGAGATATGGGAGTGCGGTATGCTTTTGGTGTATCGGGAGGTGCGATCGCTCCAGTGTGGGCTGCCACACCAAAGTCCCATGCAGGTGCTACACTTCCGCCACGAAGTTGGAGCAGCTATTGAGGTGTATTTTGCTAGTGATCGCCCAGTTGTGGTATTCACGACTACAGGGACAGGGCTCACCAACGCCTTGACAGGCTTATTGGCTGCTCGTTGGGAGGGCGCTAAGGTGATTCTCGTGTCAGCTTCAACCAGCGGGGACGTTGGGCCATCCAAGAACCTCCTTTGGCAATCCACTCCTCTTGGTAATTCAAGACTACTTACTCAACAGACAATTTTGGCTCTGGTGCATTGGTGACAATTTAATACCTTGATTTTTAAGTAAGATGTTTGAGGTGTAAAGCTTAAGTTCAATCTCAAAATCTCGATTTTCACTGGTAAAGACAGTTCGGAATTGGCAATCTTGGTAAGGAAAGTTTGTATACATCTAGCCTATCAATCAATGAATAAAACTGCTGCACTTAAATTTCCCCATTTAGCGACCTCTAGTAAAAAAAGGGCGCTGAAGCGAATTACCTTGAACTTGACATCAGATGAAGCCCAAAATCTTGAAAAGTATTGTGAACAAACAGGTAGACCAGCAATAGATATAATTCGGGAACTCATTCAAGCCTTGCCTTAACCTGACTTTTCACAGCCTTGTCTGAAAAGCTTTTTAATAGGATATGTTGTAATACCAATTCTGTATAAAGATGCACAAAGAAACGATATAAATATTGCAGGTATGCTTTAGCAATTTACTAATTTGTTCATAAATGATGTTGAAACAATGGCTTGGATGAACCAATAATCCTCAGGAAATTATTAAGTTGACGGAAAGTATCTATAGTATTTAGCTAATTCTATATATTCAAAATTTTGCCACCTATAAATTTAATTATAAACCTGCTTTATTCACCTTGATAACTTAGGTTATGCTGACACAATACCTATTTATATCATTCTGATTAGATTCATACTTAAAGCTTAATTAGAATCAATCTAGCATTAACAATGCTGAAGAAAGCCTTAACCTAAATTTGTACTAATTTTAACTCAACCTTTGCTTATGCTGTATGCCTTAGGTAAGAAGATTGTGTAGTAACTATAGTAAAATACTGTATTTCTATCGAGTTTTAGATGTATTACTGCCATTAACCCAAAGCTAGAAATCAAATTGGAGGTTTTTACGAGTTGCTATTTACTACATTAAGGATTGGAGATTCATTGAAAGCGGCGGGAAACTCCATCTCAAGAGTGGGTGGAGAGGGACAGCCGCTTCGGGCATAGGGCATTGGTAACTTCTTCCCCATGCCCTGCTCCCCATGCCCAAAAACTCCATCCCGCAAGTGGCGTGGAGTTTTTCATAAAACTGCAACTGACCCAATTACATATAATCTGAGCCAAATTAACTGGAGCGTAGACATACGAGACGCACAAATGCTGCTTGCATAGCAGAAAACTAGGTGTCTACGCCCATAGCATGACATTTGCATATTTTCTGTGGAGTTTTCTTAACTATTCTTGAGGAGTACAAATGCTTGAGGCTATTGCTGTTGCTTGGTTATTACTGTTTTTTGGCGATTTTCTATCTACATTCTTTTACCACGTACCCGAGCACGTTTTTGGTAGCCTTCATTTAAAAACGCACCACTCCTGGAAGAAGGACTTCCGCCACTACGCTATTTTAACTTTTAATCCCCAGGTTCTTTTAGATGGTATCTTGGGAGCTTTGCCTTATGTACTCATAGCAGTAGTCTTGTGGTCTTTCTCTCCCATTGGCGTGATTTCTGGATTACTGTTTGGTCAGTTTCATGTATGGTGGAGACACATAAGTGTACTGGGTTGGCAAACTTCAAAGCCGATAAATATTTTATGCCAAATTCTATTTATTACTACTCCTGAGAGGCACTGGTTACATCATCACAAAACTAACTTAGGTTTCGGTGATATTTTCACCTTCTTTGAACAACCGGCACAAATGTGGCTACGCTGGCTGCGATTGCTCAGACTTCGTTTTCGCGACTCTCGGATCTAACTGAAACTATTGCTTATCTAAATACTTTTTAAAGGTACAAAAAGAAGCTGCGATCGCAGCTTCTTTTTATACACTAGATGAGATTATTCAACTCTCACAAATCTGCTCATCTACATACTCAAAAAAGCTGATTCCCAATTTCCCAGTAGTAGCAACAAGAGATATTAATTAACCATAGACTAAAGTCTATGGTTTTCTCTAATTATAAAATATTTACTTATAGGTTTTCGAGAATTTATCAAACAGTAAGCGAGTTACAAGGGCGCCAGAATGCCTCTGGCAGGGAGTTGAAAGGTATTTGCTACCGCTTAACTTCGCTGTTATATCGCTAATGTTTTTGGGAAAACTAGTCTTAATGTCTTAATTAGTAAATTATTATATCCCTAGATTTTTATGACAATTCCTCTCTTTTGTGGAGATGCTGGGCGTAGTTTGGTTATCCGTTCGCGGAGCGTCCCGCAGGGAAGGGGTACGGATAGCTACGGTGAAGAAGGCAGGAGGCAGGATAGCGCAGCGGTAGTGAGTCGTCTGCCTCCTGCCTTTGTTGATAAAATTAATCACCCAGTTCCCTTGATTACCAAAAATTTGCAACCTGCTCTTGATGAGGTGTTTCATGCCCGCAGTTAGCCTCAGAAAGATTCTCAAGAAAAAAGAGTTGCCATCTCTGCTTCATAACTTGATCTACCAGTTCAACATTGCCATTGATATTGAATTGGTAGACGGCACGAAACTAATTAGCATTGGGGAGCAAACTGCCAAAAACCGATATCCAATCGAGGTGTCAGGAGAAATAATTGGTTGGGTTGTTGGGGGAGAACAGGCAACTATACTTGCGACTTTGCTCTCATTTTTAGCAAAGCAGGAAGCTGAAAAGAAAGTACTCGCCAAAGAATTGCTGGAGCGATACCAGGAAATTGATTTGTTTCAGGATATCTCGACTCAACTCACAACAAGTTTAGATACGCGACAGATTGCCCAACTTGTGCTTCAGGAATTGAGCCAATTAATTGAATCGTCTGCGGGGATGATTCTGCTACTGAGTCCAGATGCAACTACCTTTGAAATCATTGCCGAATTTGGAGTGTTTTTTGACCACAGTCAGCCGGAACCGGGGAAGGGAATTATTGGCAATATTGTGCAATCTAACCGGGCAGAATTGGTCAATGATGTGCAAGCCGATCCGCGATTAGATAGGCAAAAAAACGTTAGTGCCATGATTTGTGTCCCGTTGCGAGCCAAGGAGCGGGTACTGGGAGCGATCGCCATTGGCACCCAAAAAACCGACTCCTACAAGGCAGAACACCTGAAACTTGTGAGTATCTTTGCCTCTCAAACAGCGATCGCTATTGACAAAGCTGTGCTTTACGAGCAAAGCACTCTAGCAGCCCTCCAGGCAAAAGCCCAAACACAGAAACTTCAGCAAGCTCTTCATGAGTTGCAATTAGCCCAAACTCAGTTAATCCAAAGCGAAAAGATGTCCAGTTTAGGTCAACTTATTGCTGGAGTTGCCCACGAAATCAACAACCCGGTTAACTTTATTTACGGCAATTTAAAGTATGTTGCTGAATATGCCCAAGACTTGTTAAACCTGTTGGCAAAGTATCAGAAATTTCTACCTGTTGCTCCTCCAGAACTGGAATCAGAGTTAGACAATATAGACTTGGAATTTATCATGCAGGATCTTCCCAAACTCCTAGATTCGATGAAACTGGGCACAAGTCGCATCGTCGAAATTGTCCAATCCCTGAAAAACTTCTCCCGCCATGACGAAGCCGAAATGAAAGCCGTCAACATCCACGATGGCATTGACGGAACACTAATGATTCTCCACCATCGCCTGAAAGCAGATGTTCGTCGTCCGGTAATTGAAATTATTAAAGACTATGCAAAACTTCCCTTCATTGAATGCTATCCCGGACAGTTGAATCAGGTGTTTATGAACATCTTGGTAAATGCCATTGATGCTTTGGAAGAAAGCATGGAAAATTGGGGAGTCAAAAGTAGTCCCCATTACCCCCAATCCCCAGTCCCCAGTCCCCATTACCCCTTATCCCCAGAGGGGGCCCCACCTTCCCCAATCCCCAAATCACTATTCGTACCAAAGCCATTGACCACCAGTGGATTGTGGTTCGCATTGCCGATAACGGCCCAGGCATGAAGGAGGAAGTAATTCGCCGCATTTACGATCCCTTCTTCACCACAAAAGATATTGGTAAGGGAACCGGATTAGGCATGGCAATCAGCTATCAAATTGTTGTAGACAGACATGGGGGAATGCTCAAGTGTCGTTCTAAACCGGGTGAAGGGACAGAATTTTGGATTCAGATTCCGATAAATTGTCTGTTGTCAGACGCTACTGAAGAAGAGAATAGCACCTCTGCCTCGCCAACTTCCACAACGGAATTATCCCTCACTGCTGATACCGACGGCTTCATTCCATCAACAACTCCAATGCTGAAACCGACAGATTTGTTGATCCGCCATACTCAACTGATCCAGCGACTCTCACAGCACAATCCAGATGTGGGCACTACATCACCCGATGAAATTTACCAGATTTTCCAACGCCACCCAATTTCGTTAAAGCTTTACGCCACTTTGTTGTCTTGGTTCTGTTGTTCTAACCCTACCCAAATACGTCACTAAAGAAACCTTAACTATGTTTAAGCAATTTGATGAATATAACAGTCAGCTATTTGAACAATGTCCTGTTGGGCTAGTACTATGCCGAACAGATGGGACGCTAATTAACATTAATTCTGCCTATGCTGCCATTTTAGGGCGCACTGTTCCAGAAACTCTGAATCTGTGCGATCGCCAGATTACTCCTGAAAACTATGCCACCGTTGACCGATCTAGCCTAGAGAACCTAGAAAAAACTGGTCGCTATGGCCCTTATGAAAAAGAGTTAATCCACAAAGACGGGCATTTGGTTCCAGTTAGAATCTCTGGACTGATGATTGAGAAGGATGGAGAGCAATTAATTTGGTGTAGTGTGGAGGACATCAGCGACCTTAGACGCGCCCAGCAAGAACGCCAACATAATGAACAAATCCTGAAACAGAGTGAAGCCCGATACCGCTCTCTAGTGACAGCTAATACACAAATTGTTTGGGTAAGCACACCAGAAGGAATTTGTTTTGAACTAGCAAGCTGGATAGCTTATACAGGTCAAAGTCTGGCTGAAGCGGAAAATGGGGGCTGGATTGATGCCGTTCATCCTGACGATCGCGCCTACACCGGAGAAGTCTGGAGTGATGCGGTGGCAAACCAGAGGATGTATCAAGTTGAATACCGAATTCGTGGCAGAGATGGCAACTATCGCTACTTTTGGGTCTGGGGTGCCCCCGTCCGAGAAGAAGATGGCAGCGTTCGGGAATGGATTGGCACCTGCACTGATATTCACGATCGCAAACTGGCAGAAGCCGAAAAGCAGTATCTCGAACAACGGTATCGCTCTTTAGTCACTGCCACTTCCCAAATGGTCTGGACGGCATCAGCGGAAGGAATGGTGAACGCTGAAATAGTCGGCTGGGAGACATATACAGGTCAGAGTGCAGCCGAAATGATGGGCTGGGGCTGGTTAGATGTCATGCATCCCGATGACCGTCCCCGCAGCGCCGAAGTTTGGAGTGCTGCTGTAGCGAATCGGAGTCTTTATCAAATTGAATACCAGATTCGTGCCAAAGACGGCACTTATCGCTACTTTTTTGGCAATGGAGTTCCGGTTTTAGAAACAGACGGCAGCATCCGCGAGTGGATTGGCACCTGCACTGATATTCATGATCGCAAGGTAGCAGAACAAACTCTGCAACGGAGCGAAGAACGGTTTCGCTCTCTAGTGACTACGATCTCACAACTTGTCTGGGTGGCTACCACTGAAGGACTGGCTGTGAGCAGTGAAATGCTCACCTGGATGGCGTATACTGGTCAGAGTGCAGCCGAAGTTCAGGACTGGGGCTGGATTGATGCCATTCATCCCGACGATCGCGATCGCACAGCCCAAGTCTGGAATGCAGCTCTGGTCAGCCAGAGCCTCTATCAAACCGAATACCGACTGCGTGGCAAGGATGGCAGCTACCGCCACTTTTCTGTCTGTGGTGCCGCCGTCGTGCAAGCAGACGGTAGCATCCGCGAGTGGATTGGCACCTGCACCGATATTCACGATCGCAAGCTAGCAGAACAAACTCTGCAACAGAGCGAAGAACGGTTTCGCTCTCTAGTGACTACGATCTCACAAATTGTCTGGGTATGCACAGCAGAAGGACTGGCGGTGAGCAGTGAAATGCTCACCTGGATGGCGTACACGGGTAAGAGTGCAGCCGAAGTTGAGGGCTTGGGCTGGCTTGACACCATTCATCCCGACGATCGCGATCGCACAGCCCAACTCTGGAATGCAGCCGTGGTCAGCCAGAGCCTCTATCAAAACGAATATCGTCTGCTTGGCAAGGATGGCAGCTACCGCCACTTTTCTGTCTGCGGTGCCCCCGTCCTGCAAGCAGATGGTAGCATCCGGGAGTGGATTGGCACCTGCACCGATATTCACGATCGCAAACTAGCAGAAGCGGAAAATCAACGGTTGATGAATATGTTAAATCATTCCAGTGATGCCGTGATTGTCCGCGACTTCGCCGACAAAATCACTCACTGGAGTCAGGGGGCAGAACGGCTCTATGGCTGGAAGTGTGAAGAAGTGAAAAACCAAGACATCACTCACAACCGACTACACACAATCTTTCCAAAACCGCTAAAGGAAATTCAGACAGAGTGTTTACAGCAGGGCACTTGGGAAGGCGAACTGCAACACCTCACCCGCGATGGCAGATATATTATTGTCCAGAGTCGCTGGACAATGCAACTGGATGCATCCGGTCAACGCTGCGCCACACTGGAAATTAATACCGATATTACTGCTCGTAAACAAGCAGAAGTCGCTCTGCTGCAACTGAATCAAGAACTGGAAGCCAGAGTTTTAGAGCGGACGGCTGCCCTGCAAAATACCTTAGCAGAAACACAGGGATTAAATGCCATTTTAGATAACTTAGCGGATGGTTTGTTAGTGGCAGACACCGCAGGACAAATTACTCACTTCAATCCTGCCTTTTTAGCCATGTATGAATTGACAGCTAGTGACCTCAACTGTCACTACCGAGAACTGCCGATATCTGGTTTAGCAGAACTAGTTGCACAAACTCAGTCTCATCCCGGAGAGGTGTTCTCTGCCGAAGTTGAACTGACCAAGGAACGCATTGGTCAGGCAGTGGCGACCGCCATTTTCAAAAAGACGACAGATCGAGAACCCGCTATCTGCTTCGGTTCGGCGCTACTGATTCGGGATGTGACGGCAGAAAAGGAGATTGACAAGATGAAGACTGACTTCATCTCCACGGTTTCCCATGAACTGCGAACGCCACTGACTTCCGTTCTGGGTTTTGCGTCGATCATTAAAGAAAAGCTAGAAACCGATGTGTTCCCAATACTTCCGACTGAAGACCGCAAGCTTCAGAAAACCATCAAACGGGTGGGTGACAATCTCAATATTATTGTGTCGGAAGCAGAACGGCTCACGTCTTTAATTAACGATGTTCTGGACATCGCCAAGATGGAAGCAGGTAAAGTGGAATGGCAGATGCAGCCCATTGATCCCAGGGAACTACTCGATTGGGCCACCAATTCCACAGCCTCGTTATTTCAAACCAATGGCTTACAGTTGGTCAGCGAGATTGAACCTGGACTGCCTCAGATATTAACCCAAGTTGCTAGTTATTGATTGAGGCGATCGCTTGATGTAATAAAATCCCCTCCAGGTATAAAAAACGGAGGGGAATATGCTAAATGA
>NZ_JBALDZ010000172.1:0-10730 GCF_036917155.1 Nostoc sp.
AATAGAATGCCTGCTTTATCACAATATAGTTAACTCTCATGAAATCGAATGTTAGCAACTTTTATTCGCTACCCCGACTTATTGAGCCGATACTAAAAATCTATCTGTAGATAAGTTACTAAAACTTGCAAACTAGCTTAGGGTATATACAGCCTCTGCAATAAGTATTGGTTGTTCCAAGACATTTTCATGCCCCATATTCATTATCCCCAATTAGTGCGTTATAGCATTGTTGTATTAATCGTCACGCTTGCACTAGTGCTAATGCTGATGCTAGACCCCTGGTTAAGCATGAGTGGAACTCCTTTTTTGCTATTTTTTAGCGCTGTAATGGTGAGTGCCTGGTATGGTGGTTTGAAATCAGGGCTTTTAGCAACTTCCTTATCTGCGTTACTGAGCAATTACTTTTTCCTTCCCCCAGCTTATGAGCTAAGTTTTGACCTATCAAATTCTGTAAGAATTGGTTTATTTTCATTACAAGGATTGCTCTTTAGTATCATTTGTGAGGCATTAAAGACTGCTAAAAAACGGGCTGATGAAAATCTACAGAAGTTGAGAGTTAGTGAAGAGCGATTTCGATTGGCGTTAAGTAGTTCAGATATTGTGGTCTTTCAACAAGATCGCGATTTGCGATATCAGTGGATTCATAATCCTCAAGGTCTAGATACTGCTGAGGAAATGTTAGGTAAGTCTGATGATGAATTATTTCCAGCTATAGTAGCAGAGCAATTGAGGGCAATTAAGCTGAAGGTAATAGAGACTGGCGTTTCAGCCCGTGAAGAAGTTTATCTGACAGCTTGTGGAGAAGACCGTTATTATGATTTGCTAGTTGAACCGCTAAGGGATGTAGATAATAGCATTCAGGGTCTTACCTGTGCAGGTGTGAATATTACTGAACGCAAGCAAGTAGAACTAGAAAAAGCCAGGTTGCACCAAGAACTTCAGCAAGCTATTCAGCAAAAAGACGAATCTCTGGCGTTACTCAATGCTTGGCTTACTAGTTCACCAGTGGCGCTAGCTTTTCTCGATACTGAACTGCGCTACATTTATGCTAATGAAGCCCTGGCTGCTATAAACGGTGTACCGCAAAATCAACATATTGGCCGCACCTTTAGGGAAGTATTACCGGAATGGGTAGCGCAAATTGAGCCTGTTTTCGAGCAAGTGATGGAAACTAGGCAGCCCTTACTTAACCAGGAAGTGAGCGGTGAAACCTATCCGCCTGGGGTATATCGTTATGGTCTTGTCAGCTATTATCCGGTGTGTTTGCCGGATGGGCAGTTGTTGGGAGTGGGCATTAGTTCAATTGATATTACTCAACTCAAACAAACTGAGCAAGCATTACGCGAAAGCGAAGCGAAGTTTCGTAGCGTAGTTGAGTCTAACATGATTGGTATTGGCTTCTGGGATAGAGACGGTAGAATTACAGATGCTAACGATGCCTTGCTGAATATGGTGGGTTATACCCGTGAAGAATTAGTTTCTGGAAAAATTAATTGGCAAGACCTAACTCCTACAGAATACGCGCCACTTGATCAAGAAGCACTAAATCAATTTCAAGACAGTTTCTTTTGCACACCATATCAAAAAGAATATATTCGTAAAGACGGCTCACGCTTGCCAATTTTGGCAGGTGGTAGCCATTTTGAAGGGACTGTAGATCGAGGCGCTTTTTTTGTTCTCGATATTACAGAGCGCAAGCAGGCTGAGGAAAGACTGCGCTATATCGCCCAAATTAGTAGTTTACTCTCTACTTCACTAGATTATGAACAAACCTTAGAACAGATTGCCAAAATCTCAGTTCCCCAACTTGCTGATTGGTGTAGCGTTGATATTTTAAATGAAGATGGTTCCATTCGCCGCCTACCTATAGCTCATGCAGACCCATCAAAAGCGGAGTTGGCGCGTAAACTTCAAGAGTATGCAACAGATTACAAGGGTGCAAGTGCAATTACTAGAGTATTGCAAACTGGGCAAAGTGAATTAATCTCAGAGTTATCTGACTCGCTATTAGTCGCAAGTACTCAAAACCGGGAACACTTAGAACTTGTTCGGCAATTAGGTATGAAGTCTGTGATGATTGTGCCGTTAATCACACAAGGGCGAATACTTGGCACTATCAGCTTTGTCAGCGCTCAATCAGACCGCCGCTACGATCGCACTGACCTAACTTTAGCAACAGAGATTACCCATCGTGCAGCCTTAGCAGTAGAAAATTCCCGACTTTATCGAGATATCCACCAGGCTTTAGTTCATTATGCCGAATCTCTATCTCTTTTGGATGCTCTGCTCGAAGCTGCTCCTGTTGCCGTATGCTTTTTAGATCGCCAACTGCGATATATCCGAATTAATCAGGTTTTTGCTGACATTAACGGTTTGACTATCGAAGAACATCTAGGGCGCAAATTTAGGGAAGTGTTACCAGCGATGGCAGCTGGGTTTGAGCAACAGTTACAACGCGTGTTAGATACTGGAGAACCCTTGCTGAATGTAGAAATCAGCGGTGAGACAAGAGAGCAACCCGGACGTTACGGCTACTGGCTGGGTAACTATTACCCAGTCAACAATGCAATGGGTGAAACGGTAGGAATTGGAATTATTTTAGCAGACCTGACAGTAGCAAAGCTAACAGAAGTTGCCTTGCGGGAAAGTGAAGAAAGATTCCGCACCATCTTCAATCAGGCCACCGTAGGTATTACCCTACTTGCATTAGATGGACAATTTCTCCAGGTGAATCCGGCTTTTTGTGAGATTACTGGCTACAGTGTGGAAGAATTAATCGAGTTGAGTTTTCAAGACATTACTCACCCTGAGGACTTGGTAGTTGATCGGCTTTATGCTCGACAAGTATTAGCTAGAGAAATCAATGGTTATTCTTTAGAGAAACGCTACATTCATAAAGATGGTTCCCTAGTGTGGGTGAAGGTGACTGCATCAGCAGTTTGGGATGCTGAGGGTAAACCAATGTATGCTTTAGCGATTATCGAGGATATTAGCAATCGCAAACGAGTAGAAGCCACACAACAATTTTTATTAGAATCCAGCGCTTTACTAGCTGCTTCCTTAGATTATGAAGTCGTTTTGAAGAACGTCGCCCATCTAGCCGTTCCCACCCTAGCAGACTGGTGTGTTGTCGATATTTTTACGGAAGATCAGTCAGTTCAAAATCTGGAGATCGCTAGTGCTTACCCCATCAAAACCAAGATCATGGAGGAAATACAACGGCGTTATCCTAGAAATACCAAGCGAAGACGTTCAATTTTCTTCAGGTTAAAGGAAGGAAAATCCGTTTTTCATCCAGAATTTTCGGACTCGTTGATCGCAGGGTTCGCCGAAGATGAGGGACATCATCAGTTGCTGTCCAGTTTAGAGATTCGTTCTCTGATGCTAATTCCCCTCTACTCCCGTGGGCAATTATTCGGCTCAATATCTTTTACTACAGCCGATTCTGGGCGTTATTACGGAGAGGCAGATTTAGCTTTCGGAGAAGATATCGCCCGACGGGCAGCGACAGCCATTGACAACGCCAGACTTTATCAAGAAACTCAGCAAGCAAAACAAGCCGCTGAGAGGGCTGTCAATCGGATGATGCGGTTACAAAGAATTACCAGCGCCTTCTCAGAAGCATTAACTCCCCAAGAGGTAGCAGATGTGGTGGTGAATCAAGGCATCTCTGCCTTGGGTGCAACATCTGGTTCTGTTGTCTTACTTAATGAAGGCGCGAATACTCTGAAGATTGTACAAGCAATTGGTTATCCACAATCAGAGATAGACACTTGGGCAAGTTTTCTTTTAAATGCTCCAGTGCCACTAGCCGAAACAGTCAGGACTGGGCAATCTATCTTTTTGCCAAATCCAGCAGCCTTGATTACTCAATATCCTAGCTTGGAAAGTGCCCTCAGGATCACAGAGCATCAGGCGATCGCTAGCATTCCGTTGATAGTTCAGGGCAAAACAATTGGCGCACTAGGATTAAGCTTCACCACACAACAAGAGTTTAGTCAAGAAGATCGGGGGTTTATGTTAACTTTAGGACAACAATGTGGACAGGCGATCGCCCGCGCTCAACTTTACGAAGCCGAAAAGATTGCCAGGGCACAAGCTGAGACAGCCAACCGGATTAAGGATGAATTTCTCGCTGTCCTTTCCCATGAACTCCGAACTCCCTTGAATCCGATTTTAGGGTGGGCAAAGTTACTTAGAACCCGCAAGTTCGACGAAGCCACTAAAATCCGGGCATTGGAAACAATCGAGCGTAATGCCAAGTTACAAACCCAATTGATTGGAGATTTACTTGATGTTTCGCGGATTTTACAAGGTAAAGTTAGCTTAAATCTCTATGCAGTAGATTTGAAAGTAGCGATCGCAGCTGCCCTAGAAACGGTGCGTTTAGCAGCAGAAGCCAAATCAATTCAAATTCAAACAGTATTAAGTAATGATATCGGCAAAGTTCTCGGTGATAGCGATCGCTTGCAACAAGTGATGTGGAATCTCCTTTCCAATGCCGTGAAATTCACACCCACAGATGGACTTGTAGAAGTACATCTCAAACAAGTTGGGTTAGATGCCCAAATCCAGGTAATTGATACAGGTAAAGGAATCAGCCCGGAATTTTTGCCCTACGTCTTTGACTACTTCCGACAAGCAGATGCTAAAACAACCAGAGTCTTTGGTGGACTGGGATTGGGACTGGCAATTGTGCGCCATCTAGTAGAACTTCATGGTGGGACAGTTCAAGCAGAGAGTCTGGGAGAAGGACAAGGGGCTACCTTTACAGTCAGCCTACCTTTGCTGAAAAATTCTGAGTTGCGAGTCAGCAGTAGTGAGGCTTCTCAACTAGAACTCAGTAATGACGACACATTACTTGCTGGAGTGCAAATACTGCTTGTGGACGATCAAGCTGATGTGCGAGAGTTTTTTAGCTTTGTGCTGGAACAATATGGCGCGACGGTAACAGCAGTTGAATCAGCAGATGAAGCGTTGCAAACATTAGTGCTATCATTGCCAGATATCCTGTTAAGTGATATTGGAATGCCCTTAATGGATGGCTATATGTTGCTGCGCGAGGTGAGAAAATTACCACCAGAACAAGGCGGGCAAATTCCCGCGATCGCATTGACAGCTTATGCTGGAGAAATTAATTATAACCAAGCAATGGCAGCCGGATTTCAAAAACACTTACCTAAACCCGTCGATCCGGTAGATTTAGCTACAGCGATCGTTAATCTCATTGGGGACAATTAATTTGACTTTAGTCCGCCTCTCCGGACAATGCCAGTGTAGCCGCGTACTCCTGCACAGAAGCAAGCTACACGCAGTGTGCCGCAGGCAATTCTATTCGCCAGGTCTTAAGTTGACACCAATGGGCAGTACCGTGCCCCTACGGGTGTACCTTACTAGGTCTGGAAACGCTATATATATGTTTTATTTTGAATTTTGAATTTATTCATCTCTCTTCAGAAATTTGCCGTTTGACAATTGATGTTATAAATTAGTGCTCAGGTTTTAACAGAAATTTATTTACCAATGAAAACCCAACAGATCAGTTCAACGACACAAGAAAATAGACCCCCCAAGACAAAAAAACAGTCTTTTCCTGGCATGAATATTGGTACTCCTAAAGTACCATTCCGCAAATGCCAGAAAATATCACAACAGTATGAATTACTCAGTGATTGGAAACACGCAAGTTAATTTAGCAACTTCGATTTAGGTTTGTTGATGTTGTGATTGATTGGGGAATGATCAGGGCGGCAACACACGTTGGCATTGCCAGTTCATAGGAATCAGCCGTCATGTCTTCCTCCTCAAAAAAAATCATCGCTCGTAGCTTGATTCACCGTTTGCCATTGCGATCGCTCTTGATTGTTCCCTTTGTTGTGCAAATCTTTGCTGCTGTTGGGCTAACGGGATATATTTCCTTGCGGAATGGGCAGAAGGCAGTCAATGATGTTTCCAGTCAGTTACGTCAAGAGATGAGCGATCGCCTCAACCTGCAAGTCCTAAACTATTTGGAAAGACCTTATATTACTGGACAGCAGCGAGTTCTGTATCCGCATATTTTTGGCTGAGTCAAGCAATTTTTAAATCAGCGATGCAATGATATTAATACTCATCGCTAAAATAGTGGTATTGAAAAAGAAGGATAATATGCTGTGTAACAGAGTCAAGCGCCTCATATCGCGCGATTTCGTCTCCACATCTGAAACTTGGCTAGTCATACCAATTACAAAAGAATAATATAAAAATTCCCAGTAGTCTGGATAATCGTTATTAGGAAAATCTAAACCTCCGGTGATTTCTTCACTATGATTACGATTTACATATTTGTAATAGCTATGTGCATATTGCACTGCAAACATCGTATGTACTAGTAGCCAAGAACCGACAATGGTCATAATTGAAAGTATGACATGTAGGATAAGTAGAATTGTTGACAACCCTTTTTTATCAGTTAGTAAAAAACCAATGGCTAAAACACTGGCACAAGCCGCAGCAATCACCAGCATGAATATAGCCAAATGTCCTTCATATTCAGTCTCAGCATAACGGCGAATTTTTTCCGGGCTAGCCTTAATCATTTTCCACCAGGTTATGCCTAAGAAAAAGTCAACACCAGAGTTCCAAGCGCAAAGAATGCGAGTGGGTAAGTGTAGCCAATGGGGAAGGATTACTGAAACTAATACAGCGAGTCCGACAGCAATGATTAGTCGGGGTCGGGAGTCAAAGTTTTTAAATAAATTAAGTTTCACAAATATGGCGATCGCAGAGTTTAACAAATTCGTAATTTTCGGTGAAATACCACACCAAATTATTATATATAGGACTCGTATCTGATTTTTGAAAAAACCTGATATTGAGTAGAAATGAAAATTTTTGCAGGTAATTCATGGTAGTTACGTTTAATCTAGGAATAAAATAAACCCTTCCCCTCAGTAAATACACTAATTTCATTCAGGATGATTGAGAAATTTCGGGCATAGAAAGTACCTGAAATCTTTATAAAACAGGAGTCAGAATACAGAATGTGCTACGCCCCGCTGCGCTAACAGAATTCAGAATACTCTACCCATAAAGGGATAGAGTTTTCAGGCGAGAATATTTTAATTTTTTTCGCCCACCAGAGGCGAAAGCGCGTAGCGGGACGAAGTACGGTTTTAACCAATATTCATTAGACATCTCCAGAAATTAAATATGCGTTATCCAGAGTCCTTGTAGAGACGTAGCACTGCTACGTCTCTACATTCATTTTCACCAGATGTCTATTACCCACTCGTACAGAATTCATACTGAATTTTGACTCCTGAATTCTGAATTCTTCTTATAAAAAACTCAGTATACATCTATTCCTTTCGTTCATATATAGGAATTAAATCGGATTGCGTGAAAAACCTCAGTACACATCTATTCGCCTCTGTTCTGTTCCCAGTTAAGAGTTCTCTTCCTACGCAAGTAAGTAAGTTCAGGAATGAAATCGGATTCCTATATGATCCTGTAAGTATCGTCTAGGCGAAGACAGATTATGACGCAAACAATTTCAATTAACGATTCTGGGCGCTTGCAACTCACACCGCTAGAAATCCCATCCCGTCTACTGTTAGGACCTGGGCCATCCAATGCTCATCCCACAGTTCTCCAAGCGATGAATACCTCACCTGTTGGGCATCTTGACCCAACTTTTCTCGCACTCATGGATGAAATTCAGTCGTTGCTACGCTATGTATGGCAAACAGAAAACTCACTCACCATTGCAGTTAGCGGTACGGGAACAGCTGCAATGGAAGCAACCATCGCCAATGCTGTAGAACCCGATGATGTGGTTTTAATTGGTGTAACTGGTTACTTCGGTAATCGCCTTGTCGATATGGCTGGACGTTATGGTGCTGATGTGCGAACCATTACCAAACCTTGGGGACAAGTCTTCAACCTTGATGAACTGCAAACTGCCTTAAAAAATCATCGTCCAGCTATCTTAGCTCTAGTTCATGCTGAAACTTCCACCGGCGCACGTCAACCTTTGGAAGGGGTAGCTGATTTGTGTCGTGAATTTGGTACTTTGCTGCTGGTGGATACGGTGACAAGTTTGGGTGGTGTCCCCTTGTTTTTGGATGCTTGGGGAGTTGACTTAGCCTATAGTTGCAGTCAAAAAGGGTTGGGTTGCCCGCCAGGTGCTTCTCCCTTTACGATGAGTGCGCGTGCAGTTGAGAAATTGCAACAGCGCCAAACAAAGGTTGCAAACTGGTATTTGGATATGTCGTTACTGGGCAAGTATTGGGGCACTGAACGCACCTATCACCACACAGCACCCATTAATTTATACTATGCATTGCGGGAAGCATTACGCTTGCTGGCAGAAGAGGGATTAGCAAATTCCTGGCAGCGGCATCAAAAGAACGTAGAGTATCTCTGGGAAGGGTTGGAAAACTTAGGACTGAGTTTGCACGTTGAGCAAGAATATAGACTACCAACGTTGACCACTGTCCGCATTCCAGCCGGGGTAGATGGTAAAGCGATCGCACGACAGTTACTCAATGAACATAATATTGAAATTGGCGGTGGTCTTGGCGAACTCGCGGGTCTTGTTTGGCGCGTCGGCTTGATGGGCTTTAATAGTCGTAAAGAAAGTGTTGACCAACTTTTAGCAGCGCTGCGGCAGATTTTACCTAAGTAGCTTTTGTGTCATTAGGTGCGTTAACGGTAAGATAACGCACCGAAAAAGAGAGCGTAGGCATCGCGCTAATATTGTTTGAGAATTAAATGTCAGCCGAAACAATCGCTGCTATATCTATATATTTACTAGCAGCAACAAGGTTCCATAATGATAGATTGGCTTTACCGTTACCCACCTTTGTATTCTGGCATTCTACTCAAGCGTTACAAGCGGTTTTTTGCAGATGTTCAACTTACTTCTGGCGAGATAGTGACAGCACACTGTCCCAATACAGGGCCAATGACTGGAGTATCGACTCCCCAAAGTGCGGTACAGCTTTCCAAAAGTGATAATCTTAACCGCAAATTGGCTTACACTTTAGAATTAATTCAGGTACATGACAACGAGCCGACTTGGGTAGGCATAAATACGTTTTTGCCCAATCGGGTGGTAAAGCTAGCTTTGGCGAAACACCTTTTCCCAGAATTGGGCGATTATAGTCAAATTAAGGGCGAGGTAGTTTATGGACTAGACAAAAAAAGTCGAGTGGATTTTTTCTTGACGGGGAGTGATGAGGAACGCCCGATTTATTTAGAAGTAAAAAATACAACTTTGTCTGAAGGGAGATTAGCCCTATTTCCTGATACGGAGACTACAAGAGGGCAAAAGCACTTGCGAGAACTAATGGCGCTACTGCCTATAACTCGCGCAGTGATGCTTTACTTTATCAATCGCGGTGATTGTATCGAGTTCTCCCCTGGCGATCGCACAGATCCTATATATGGTAAATTATTACGGGATGCGATCGCTCTCGGTTTAGAAGTATTACCTTGCCGTTTTGATATTTCCCCCGAAGGTATCCGTTACTTAGGTTTGGCAAAACTAAAAATTTAATTACGCTGTGTTGTACTAGCAATTGCAACGTCTCTACATGCATGAAACAACAAATCCATCTAGATACTCTCTAGATGGATTTGTTGGTAGTTGGTATTTACTAAAAAACATCCAACCAGACTGTAATTAAGAAACGACTATAGGTAGTCGCCGCCCCAGAAATAGCATTCGTTATTCTGACGCTTGCTTATGCAGGAATCAAAACTGTGTCAATTACGTGGATGACACCGTTATCAGCAGCAACATCTGCTGTTGCAACTTTTGCATCATTGATCTTAACGCCATTAGAAGCGTCAATTTTGACATCTGAACCTTCAACTGTTTTAGCTGTCTTCAATTTAGCTACATCAGCAGCCAGTACTTTGCCTGAAACAACATGATAGGTCAAGATTTTCTTGAGCTTAGGAATATCTTTCAGTAATGCGTCTACTGTACCTGCTGGAAGCTTATTAAATGCTGCATCAGTGGGTGCAAAGACGGTGAATGGGCCATCACCTTTGAGTGTATCTACCAGACCCGCCGCTTCGATTGCTGCAACTAGTGTCTTGAAAGAACCATTGTTAGTGGCAGTGTCAATTATGTTGGCCATGTGTTTTACCTAGTTCTGTGTAACTTGTTACAAATCTAAACTGTTTTTTTGATAAAATCTATCTATCATTAGGCGTATGTTAAATCAATTTTTTTATTGATATCATAAAAGTTTATATATATTTTTATACAAATAAAGAATTATGTGTGCATTGTGTGGGCGAATTAGTTATAAGCACTTCTGGATGCGATCGCTGTTTAAGCTAAAACATATCTAATTTGCATCTCAAAATTTTCTCAATATCTTGTGGGGTGGGCAACATGAGCGCCCTGATTATGCAATTTGAATGCCGATTAGCTTACTAGTACATCACGGCGGAAATAGACCTACCATCCTAAATGGATAAAAAGCTTGCGGTATAAGTATTCTTTCTTTTTACTTTTTACTTTTGCCTTGTTGTACTAGCTACCAAAGCAGCACTTGTTTTACCAAAAAAGTTAGCTGCAACAATGATTAAAAGTATTTTGTTGGTATAGATATTTAGTAGCTATCTGTTAAAAGGCAACAGGGAACGGGCAACAGGCAACAGGGAAATCCCCATAATTAAAATCAGGGGATTTGTACAAGGACACATTGAAACATCGTGGCTGACGCCAT
>NZ_JBALDZ010000173.1:0-20844 GCF_036917155.1 Nostoc sp.
AGATTGCTTTTGCGCCATGTGATTTATTCTACGATGCTATGTGCATCTATTTACTTTTTCTTTTTTGCACTACCCCGATTTATTGAGCGGATACCTTATTCCCTTGGTATTTTTGATACGTTCATCGCACAAAGCGTGAAACTCTAGCGCAGCAATACTTCTATCAGCAAACACTGAATAATCAAAATGATTAAGCCTTGAAAATAAACTTAGTTTACTAGGCAGCACATTCATTTCTCTGTCTCTGTTTGCGACCATGTCGCTAATTTTTCCCAATGAAAGCCTTATATCTAATGCTGCTCTTGTTGGACTTCTACCTATACCAACAAAACCATCAAATATTGCGGCATATGTGCTGAGTTCATTAGCATTTGAAGTAGAATTAGTATCCCTAGCACAGACATGCAAAAGCGCTTTGGGGTTAGCAGTTCCTATCCCTACGGCTTTCTCTGTATAACATCCATCGAGTAACCGTTCTCCTTCCGTAGCAACCACTTCTTCTACAGGTTTCCAGTGGTCAGAACTTACGCTACTACCTTCATCATTTAGCAGACCGCTGTCATCCTTAGAGCTTTGAAAACCTGATTCTGCTCTTATTGACTGATGTATACTACGTACTTTTTCCCAGCTTTCTGAACCTTTAGTATAAAGATCCCCTGTCTGTTGATGTAGATAAAAATCACCTTTATTGCCTTCGTTAGAAGAAGGTAATTTATCTCCTACCTGAAATTTGGGGGTATTTTCTTTTGTTTGTACCTCATTTGATTTTATGTTTGGTTGCCGTATATTGCCTACAATCCTCCATTTCTCTTCTTTTACATAAAGATCCCCTGTCTGTTGATGTAGATAAAAATCACCTTTATTGCCTTCGTTAGAAAGAGGTTCTTTATCTCGTACCTGAAATTTAGGGGTATTTTCTTCGTTTGCTTTTCCTGAGCTTGCTGCAATTGCTAATGCTGCCACTGCTGTTGCACCTGCAGCAGCCGCTGCTGCTAGTGATAGCACCGCTGTTGTTTCTGCTGCTGTCGCTACTGTTAGTGCTGTTGCCGCTGTTGCTCCTGCTGCTGTCGCTGCTGTTAGTGCTGTTGCCGCTGTTGCTCCCGCTGCCTTTGCTTCTAATGAAGCTGCATTGTTGATAAGTTTAGAAACGTCTTGTATTGAGCCATCTTTAAGGCTCAGAGCCAGCTTGTCAAGCTTACGGAGATTTCCCCAAGAGATTTCTTCAACCTTCTTTACGCCTAATTTTTCTAATATCTCCTGCTTGACCTGAGTTTCAGCTTGTAACAACTTCTTAATCGTTGGGGGAGCTTCTTCTGCTGTAATTGTGTATCGAATGACTTCAGCTATCTTGCTGACATCCAGCCCACACCTTAAATTCCCGTATTCATCTGTATAAAGACGCTTAAAAGTAGGATCGCAATTTAGTAAGGCAGGATCAGTAAATTGAATACCTTGGGTTATAATGCCCTTTGCAGCATTTAGCGTGAGCTTCTCTGAAGTCGTATTAAAGCCGATCGTTCCCTCTTTTTCTTTCGTCCCTATATGCAAGCTACTACCAGTTACGTATATCCCTTTAAATCGGTTAGAACTATTACCTAAAGTTAGCTTAAATTGTGAATTCTGCGCTGGCAAGATGTTCGCATTGAATATAACTTGTCTTTGCAAGTCTTCTTCTCTTTCTTCTTCTATTTCTTCTCTTTCTTCTTCTATTTCTTCTCTTTCTCGTTGTTTAAAAGTCAAATATGGCTCTGAGTCTACGCCCAAAACTATAGTTTTTTCGCCTTTACTCGTTAGCGGTTCTTCTAATGATTTTCCAAAACCAATTACAACTGCATTGGACTCCTTGACCTGCGTGTAAGAACCGATAGCTATACTGTTTGTTACAAAATTTTCTCCCTGCTGCAAAGCAGAAGCACTTTTTCCTATACCTACACTTCCGGCTTCATTTTTCTGACCTGGGTAAACAGTGATTGATGGATGGTCAGACTTAGCCTGAATAATAACCCCGTTAATAATACCATGCCTATGTGGCATCAACTCCTGTGAAGCCATTGGCATAATCTCAATTTCATAAGTCTGCCCTTCGACTGCGGTTGAAGCAGGAACCATTTGACTTTGATTTGGATTATGCAATGCGGCTCCATTGTGATTGTCGTCCGGCGGATAGCCAACACCAATTACAACTGCATTTTCCTTATCTACTTTTGTGTTATGACCGATCGCTACACTCTTCTTAGCAGTGGCATTTCCAAGGAGACTTATTCTTTTTTGGTCATCAAGCCCCACGGTTTCGTTTAATTTTGCAATTCCATAACAATTACTAGCAATTCCCGCATTTGTGAAAATACTATCAAGATCTATAAGTACTTTCCTAGCTAATTCTACGTCTGGTTGCTCGGTGAAAGGTGATAATATTAATCCATTAATTAACGTTCTAACTACTTTACTAAGATATAAATATGGAGCAAATCTCCCCCATCCTTTTTCCCATGTTTTTCCAGATTGTTCTATTCTTTCTGCTAAATCAGGCCAAATCTTCCTGAGAATCGATGCTAATACTTTTATTTTGTCATTATCAACTGTCTTTCCCGCATCACCAAAAAATATAAGTAATTCACCAGCCAACCTAAGTTTGGGGCTAGTATGATTGTCATATTCATTATATGGATTTGTACATTCTAGTTTTCCATCTCTGCCAACCTGAACAGTCCAGCCTTCCTGAAATTTAGATAAATACAACTCCTCAAGGAATGTTTTTCCAACTACATCTAAAGCACCTCTTGTGGTATTCGTACCAATTCCCACAGCAGCGTTAACAATAAGTGTATTGCCAATACCTTTTATCTCAAACGCACTCAATTTCTGAGCGTTAAAAACAAAAAATCTATCTTCAAAAAACCTAATTTTTGTGCCTCTGATATCTCCTAGAAAATCTTTTGCTTTAGCTGGATTTCTCTTGTCAAATAAATTGATTGCAGTAAGCGAATGGTTAGAGCCTATGAGGAATGCAAATTTGCCGCTTTTGGCAACACTGGTGAAACCACCAGTACTTTCTTTGTAGCTACTCACCAACTTAAATTCTGAAAGCGAATAGACATAAAAGGAGCCGTCGGAAATAAGATAAGCATTTTCTAAATCTATGGCAAAATCATCTATTTTTTTGGTGATTTTTTCTGGATAAATTTTCCGGAAGCCTTTCTCATTAACAATAAAAAAAATAGCTCCTACAGAGACATACCCATTACCTCGGTCAATGAGGAGAGAAACCTCATTGAACGTGGAAAAATCTCCATCTCCATCCTTCTGAAAATCAACAGAGTAGTTACTGTAAATGTTTCTGCTAGAATTATCAATCGAGATGATCCCTGTTTCTAAATTGATGGAAAACTCTGTGGGAACATTATTTGGTTCAATCGATTCCCACTTATTACCTTTAGTTAGACTGTAATACTTTTGTTCTTTTAAATTGAAATAGTATTTAATAGGAACATCTTTCGATATAGTCTGTGGCGAGGGTTCGTTATCAACAAGATAAAGTACAGCCTGTTTATCTTGAGAAAATAATTCTGTTTGAGGGTTAAATGTGTATTGTCTAAATTTAGCTTTCGATCCACTCCAAGTCAGCGTGTATATATTGCCATTTGTATCCCTTTGGATTCGCGCGTTAGGATCTACATCTCCTTGAACTTGACTATCAGAAAAATCTTTTATAGAAACATTTGAAATCCATTTTCGTTGCTTGGAGACATAATAAACATCTCCGTTGTAAATATATATGCTTTTAGGGTTGTTAAAAGAAATCTTTGTGTCTGACTTTTCAGGTTTACCGTCCTGATTCCGCGTAAGTTCATAAATATAATTTGTTGAAATAATATAGATTCTGTTGGTACTATCATCCTGATAAAAATTTTCTCCTTGAGAATCGAGAATAAGAGAACTAGAATTCTCTACTTTTAGACTGTCATAGCCAGCTAGTACTGATTGTATTAAATGTTCAGGTTGTTTAATGTCACTCATGATAAACCTCGTTAGTTAGGGTTAGCTATCTGTTAGTTAGACGATTATGGAAGGCAATTTGTGAATTTTCTGGTCATTCGCTTGTTGGGTGAACAGTCATTAATACATAACTGCAATTAGTCCACTGATATGATGTCTTGTCGCCTCATTACCTGTCTTAGGCAAGGCACTTCCATCTTCAGCGTATACTTCTATATCCTCTACTCGGTTGTCTATTTTCATATCTTTTCCTACAAGTTTTTTTTGTTTCTGTCTATGTTTGAGAATCTGACATAAATTCTGAAGTGGTAGTATACCCTTTTTTGATGCAAGATAAAACTCAAAGAAAACCGTCCCTCATCGTACCCAATAGCATCCCATAGCCAGCACAAACCAAGCTGGCGTGCAGAAAAGCCTGAGCAACATCGACTCGATAGACGCTATTGGTTTGTCCTACAATAGGACTCTATTTGTAATGAAATACTCCCCTACTCTTGCCTCGAAAAGCCTACACGAAACAATTGCACCTAGCAGGCATAAGAAAAGTGAACCAAAAGGCTTTTTGGATACACATGAGTTCAGCTTAATTGGGAAAAGATTATAAACCAGACATTGCCTTGTTTATAGACTTTTGACCGACTCGATAACTGTCACTCCCTGGTAGAAAATGTGTTTGAGTATGGGGTGTGAGATGAATTTCGTATTATCAGCTTTGTGTTTTGTTCGCCACGAGCCTAACCTATACCCTATGGGGTGTCAATAGTAGTGTACGCTTTTATTGGGAACTTTTCGGTTTGGGCTTCGTCTGATGACCCTTAAGCCAAGACCAGACAATGGCTTCAGAGAGAACGAGAAGTGGAAATTCCCCTTTATCACCAGTTGGAGATGGCTCATAGGTTATGGGATGAGCGTTAGTTGTCGATGGTCGTTTGCTGGGTTGGGGCGATCGCGCTTGAGGAATGATGGTAAGAGAGGTAAAATCAAGACTGATTTAACAGCGATCGCACTTCCTGCAAACAAAAATTGTGATTGCTCTGGGATGAAACTTCGGTCTTCCTATGTCGGCGACAGATTACACCCAACTGCCACTTCACAGTCTAGACTTGGCGAAAGCACAATTCAATTAATCAATCGCCTTCTTAAATCAGTTGTCCTTAGCCCACTCAAATTCAGAAAGCTGAGTTTCTGGATGCCAAACGAGCTTGAGGCGTTGCTTAAGTACAATGGGTTGACAATTGAAACTAAGTTAGGAAATTATGATAAAGAATCTTTCGCCAAAGAAAGGCAGAGGGCTTTTATGCAGAAGGGAAGATTTTGTTTTCCCTCTGCAAAAAGGGTTTGAAGCCCCTAATTTTATTTATGAAGAAGAAAAAAGATTTTTTTCCGAGACACTAGTGCAAGCAAGGAAAAAGGTGTTCTTGTTAAATCACCTAAATTTCTTTATGGGGATTGATAAAAGCCCTCTGCCTGCTGCATAAAAGCCTTTTTAAATCGTCATCACCGAATTTTACAATAATTAGCAAATTGCCTGGATGATGGACATCAGTTGCTATTTATTTCTTGTTATATCCAGTTCATTATGTTAATCGACCCGATAGCTGATGAAAAATTCACCTATTTACTATCAGAATTCCCTAACAGAAACTTCCTTGAACTTTTATACTTTAGTAGACTTACTGCGCCACAGAGCGTCACATCAGCCGTCGAGAGCAGCTTATACGTTTCTACAAAATGGAAACTCAGAAGCAGGCAAACTGACTTTTGAAAAATTGGATCGACGCGCGCGGGCGATCGCTGCCTATTTACAATCTCTAAAAGCCCCTGGAGAACGGGCATTGCTGCTTTACCCACAGGGTTTGGAATTCATTACCGCCTTTTTCGGTTGTCTGTATGCTGGTGTCATCGCCATTCCGGCGCCCCCACCCGATTCAACTCGACTAAAGCGATCGCTACCCAGACTTCAGGCGATCGCCCTTGATGCCGGAGCGACTCTTGTGCTGACAACCGAGAGTATCCAGACTCAGCTTGTGAAAAACCCATCACACATCTATGAATTTACAGATGTCCGCTGGCTATGCACCTCTCTTGTTGCAGACTCTCTAGCCGAGGAATGGCAAAAACCAGAGATTGGTCGTGATACCATAGCCTACCTCCAGTACACCTCCGGCTCTACCTCAACACCCAAGGGAGTCATGGTGAGCCACGGTAATTTGATGCATCATGTAGCTTACTCACAAAAAGCTTTAGATTACACACCAAATAGCGTCACAGTGACATGGATGCCTAACTTTCACGATTACGGATTGGTTCAGGGCACAATTATACCGATGTACACAGATACCCCTTGCTACCTGATGTCACCTTTTGCCTTTATCAGAAACCCGTTCGACTGGCTTGAGGCTATTTCCCGTTATCGAGCTACACACAGTCAGGGACCGAACTTTGCTTACGACCAATGCCTACGTCGGATTACACCTAAGCAATGCACCCAACTGAATTTGAGCAGTTGGCAATCAGCAGGTATTGGCGCTGAACCAATCAATCCTCAAGTGATGGAAGACTTTATTCAAACCTTTGCATCCTGCGGTTTTCGGGCTGAGGCATTTGCACCAGGTTACGGACTTGCCGAAGCAACTCTGGGGGTTTCCAGTAGTAGGGTGGGAGAACTTCCGGTGTTTTGCACCCTTGACGCAGCATCGCTACAAAAAAATCGGGTAGTTGAGGCGACCAAAGATCACAAAATGGTACGGACGATACCAGGATGCGGTTCCTTAGTGGGCGATACCAAAGTAGTGATTGCCAATCCTGAAAAGTTGACTCAATGTGCCCCGGATGAAGTTGGCGAGATTTGGGTATCAGATCCCAGTGTCGCTTTAGGCTACTGGCAGCGCTTCGAGGAAACCGAAAAAACCTTTCGAGCGCAACTGCAAGACACAGGAGAAGAAACGTTTCTACGTACTGGCGACCTGGGATTTATACTAGACGGCGAGTTGTTCGTTACGGGGCGAATCAAAGATTTAATCATCATCTTGGGTCGCAATTATTATCCCCAGGATATTGAATTGACTGTCGAACGTAGCTACAAAGCACTGCGCTTCAACGGTGGAGCGGCATTTTCAGTCGAGGTGAATGGTGAAGAACGACTGGTAGTTGTTCAAGAGATTGAGCGCGATCAATTGCTCTCTTTAGATGTTTTGGAGGTGGTTGAGGCTATCCTTCAAGCAGTGGCAGAAGAACACGAACTTGGAGTTTATGCGGTTGTGCTGATTAAAAGTGGGTCTCTTCCCAAAACCTCTAGTGGCAAAATTCAGCGCCATGCTTGCCGCAATGCGTTTCTCTCAGGAACTCTGGATGTAGTAGAACAGTGGACTCAAAATCCTAGCAATCAAGGCGAGTTTTTGTATCCGAGAACTCCTACAGAGGAGAAAATAGCCCAGATTTGGGCAGAGTGTTTAGGTTTGTCACGAGTTGGCATCAACGACAACTTTTTTAAACTGGGGGGAAATTCCTTGCTAGCTACCCAAGTAATTTCTCGCTTATGCAAAGATTTTTCTGTAGAATTATCGCCACAGCATTTCTTTGAAGCAGCAACTATAACTAGTTTAGCCCAGACCATTGAAACGCTTCATTGGGCAACCCAAGACAATACTGCATCCGTTGACGCAGAAGACGAATACGAAGAGGGACGAGTATGACGACAGTTGAGTTTTTATCTTTACTGCAAACAAAGGGTGTAAAAATCTGGATTGACTCAGACCAACTGGGCTATCGCGCCCCCAAGGGAGTGATGACAGCAGATATAAAGCAGGAACTGGTGGAGCGGAAAACAGAAATACTTGCTTTTTTGAAACAAGCAAAAAAATCTCAACAAATTGCTTCTGAACCTATAGTACCTGTTAAGCGGGATAGCGATTTACCCTTATCCTTTCCTCAACAGAGGATGTGGTTTCTCTATCAGTTAGAAAGACAAAGCCCCTTTTATAATGAAAATTTACAATTACGAATTATCGGTGCGCTGAATGTAGCAGCATTGGAGCAAAGCATCAACGAAATTATCCGCCGTCACGAAGCATTGCGGACTATATTTCCCACAGTCGATGGATTCGCAGTGCAGCGGATACTTCCGGCTTTAACTATTAACATACTAGTGCTGAACTTACAAGGTTTAAAAGAAGCTGAGATTGAACAAATAATTATCGAAGAAGTTTGTCAACCTTTTGATTTAAGCAAGCCGCCTTTGTTGCGAGTCACTTTGCTACGCTTAGAGCCAGAATTATATCTGTTGATAGTAACCATACACCACATAATAATAGATGGTTGGTCTGTGGGAATATTTATCAAAGAATTGTCTGCCCTATATCAAGCTTTTTCTTGTGGTTCTCCCACTCCATTACCAGAGTTAACTATCCAGTATGGGGATTTCACCATTTGGCAGCGCCAGTGGTTGACTGAAGAATTACAAGCACAGCAGCTTGACTACTGGAAGCAACAGTTAGCTTCAGCACCGCCGTTATTGGAATTACCAACAGATTATCCTCGCCCTTCGGTTCAAACTTTTCAAGGTGCAATTAAAGAATTTAAACTCAACTCAAATTTAACCGAGCAAATCAAAACTTTCAGTCAGCAGTCAGGAACTACTTTGTTTGTAACATTGCTGGCGGCTTTCGCGGTCTTACTCCATCGTCATAGCGGTTGTGATGATATTTGTATTGGCTCTCCATTTGCCAATCGCAACCGGACAGAATTTTACATACAAATTGGCTTTTTTGTCAACACTTTACTGTTGCGTAGTCGCATTCAAGAAAATCCTAGTTTTTCACAATTTCTTACCCAAGTGCAGCAAATGGTTTTGGATGCCCATGCAAACCAAAATGTACCATTTGAGCAAGTGGTAGAAGCCTTGCAGCCAGAACGTTCTATTAGCTACAATCCTCTGTTTCAGGTGATGTTTGCCTTAGAAAATTTCTCCTTGGATACTTTGGAGTTACCCGATATTACCCTGACTCCAAAGCTAGTAGAGCGAGGGACAACTCGGCTTGATTTGAGCCTATTTATTTGGGAGACACAACAGGGACTAATGGGGTTGTGGGAATATAATACTGATTTGTTTGAGGCAGATACAATTGCCAGGATGACAGGACACTTTCAGACTTTGTTAGAAGCAATTGTTGTAAATCCGAATCAACCTATCAGTCAATTGCCTCTGATCACTGAGGCTGAACGGCAGCAATTGTTGGTGGAATGGAATAATACTCAAGCAGAATATCCTCAAGACAAGTGTATTCACCAATTGTTTGAGGCACAAGTGGAGCTAACACCTAACACGGTGGCAGTGGTGTTTGAAGGTAAGCAACTGACTTACCAACAGTTGAATGCAAAAGCAAATCAGCTTGCGCGCTACCTTCAATCGCTGGGCGTTAAACCAGAAGTACTAGTAGGTATTTGCGTAGAGCGTTCCCTAGAAATGGTAGTGGGATTGCTTGGTATCCTCAAAGCAGGCGGTGCCTACGTTCCACTCGACCCAGCGTATCCTAGTGAGCGGTTGGCTTTTATGCTGGAAGACTCCTCTGTACCAGTTTTGCTAACTCAGGCACATCTAGTTGAGAAGCTTCCTCACCATACAGCACGAGTTGTGTGCTTAGATTCGGACTGGTCAGAAATTGCTCGCTTGAGCAAGGAAAACCCGACGAGTGGAGTGGCATCCGACAACTTAGCCTACGTTATCTACACATCAGGGTCTACAGGTAAACCTAAAGGGGTTTGTATTATTCATCAGTCAGTAGTGCGATTAGTCAAAGAAACAAACTACATTAGCTTTAGTACAGAGGAAGTATTTCTTCAGTTAGCTTCTCCTTCATTTGATGCATCAACATTTGAAATTTGGGGTAGCTTGCTTAATGGTGCACAACTTGTATTTATGCCTGCTCATACTCCATCTCTACAAGAGTTAGGACAAGCTATTGAGCAGTATCAAATAACGACTTTATGGCTCACTGCTGGTTTATTTCATTTGATGGTAGACCATCAGCTTGAAAGTCTAAAGAGTGTGCGTCAATTATTAGCGGGAGGCGATGTACTTTCTCCTGATCATGTAAAACGAGTCTTAGAAGAATTAAAAGGTTGTCGGATCATTAATGGTTATGGCCCTACAGAGAATACAAGTTTTACCTGCTGTTATGAAGTAACAGATGCTCTTCAGATAAAAGAATCTGTACCGATTGGTCGTTTGATTAGTAATACACAAGTCTATTTATTAGACAGTCAACTGCAACCTGTACCGATTGGAGTTGCGGGGGAACTGTACGTTGGTGGAGACGGATTAGCACGGGGGTATCTCAATCATCCGCAGTTGACTGCCGAAAAGTTCATTCCCAATTCCTTTAGCAACGAACCAGGATCTCGCCTCTACAAAACAGGCGATTTAGCTCGTTACTTGCCAGATGGCAATATTGAATTTCTAGGACGGACTGATAATCAGGTTAAGATTCGGGGCTTCCGCATTGAACCCAGCGAGATTGAATCTGCTATCTCTCAACATCCATCCATCAAACAAACGATCGTCATCGCTACGGAGAACAATATAGGCAATAAACAATTAGTTGCTTACGTTGTTTCCCGAACACAAACAGCACCCTCCAGCAGCAACCTCCGCGACTTCCTCAAACAAAAACTCCCCGATTACATGGTTCCAGCCGCTTTTATCATACTGGAAACTCTGCCCCTCACGCCTAACGGTAAAGTAGATAGATTTGCTCTGCCAACATTTCAAACAGCACATCAAGAACTAGCAACAACAAGAGTTGCACCTCGCACTTGGCAAGAAGAATTACTCACCCAAATTTGGTGCCAAGTTCTGCATTTAGAAAAAGTTAGCATCCACGACAACTTCTTTGAAGTTGGTGGAGATTCGATTCTTAGCATTCAAATTGTTTCACAAGCTGATGCTGCTGGGCTGCAACTCACTCCCAAACAAATTTTTAAACATCAAACAATTGCTTGTTTAGCAGCTGTCGTCAGTACAACAGAGGAGAGAAAAGCAGAACAAGGTATTATAAATGGTACTGTACCATTAACCCCCATTCAGCACTGGTTTTTGGAACAGAAATTATCTGAACCGAACCACTTTAACCAATCATTCATATTTGAAGTCTCAAAAGACCTAAAGCCAGAACTATTGAAGCAGGCTTTTGAGGAACTCTTGGTGCATCACGATGCCCTACGCCTGCGGTTAATTGCTAGGGGTGATAATTGGCAACTTCTGAATGCAACCTCTGTTGAAACAGAATTTTTTAGCGTCGTAGATTTATCAGGAATTGCGACATCTGAACAAACTGGTGCCATTGAAGCTACGGCAATCAAACTACAGGCGAGCTTGAACCTATCATCCGGTTTGATTATAAAGATAACTTTGTTCAATCTGGGCAGTGACCAACCCAATCGTTTATTAATTGTTATCCATCACCTAGCAGTCGATGGGGTGTCTTGGCGGATTTTGCTAGAAGATTTGGCAACTGCCTACCAACAAATTGAGCGTCAAGAAGCTATTGTATTACCTGCTAAAACTACTTCTTTCCAAGATTGGGCGGTGCTGTTAACAGAATATGCACATTCCCAAAAAGCATTAGCAGAACTTAACTACTGGCTAGCTCAATTCGACTCTGATATTTCGCCTTTACCACTAGATTATCCTTCTGTTGAGACAGAAAATACCATCGCTGATGCTGCCCAGATATCAGTATCTCTGAGTGTAGAACAAACCAGCGCTTTGCTTAAAGAAGTACCAAAAGCTTATAATACACAAATCAACGATGTTTTGCTGACCGCGTTGTTGCAGTGTTTTTCCCAGTGGACAGGACAAAACTCCCTACTAATCAATTTAGAAGGACACGGACGAAAAGAACTGTTTGAATCGGTAAACCTGTCGAGAACAGTAGGGTGGTTTACCAGTATATTTCCCGTATTGTTAAAGCTAGATAAAACTGATTTGCCGCTTCAATCACTCAAATCGGTTAAAGAGCAACTACGCAGAATTTCCCAGCATGGCATAGGCTATGGCATCCTTCGCTATGTCAGTTCGGATCGAGCAACGCGCTTAAAATTACAACATCTTCCTACTGCTGAGGTAAGTTTTAACTATCTGGGTCAGTTCGACACTATGCTTAATGCATTTCCCATATTGGGATTGGCATCTGAGTCGAGCGGTTCTCCAGTTAGTTTAAAAAACAGTCGCAGCCATTTGCTAGATATAGACGGATTTGTAGCACAAGGAAGGTTGCAACTGACTTGGACTTATAATCAGAAGCTCCATCAAACAGCCACGATAGAGCGTTTAGCTCAGGGTTTTATAGAGGCTCTAACTGCTCTGATTTCCCACGGCAATTCGTCAGAGGTTGGAGGTTATACACCAACAGATTTTCCTCTAGCTGAACTGAGCCAACAAGAGCTTGATGCAATAGTTGAGTCGTTAGCATCCCCAGCTAATACTAAACGAAAAACGCAGATTGAATCTATCTACCCCTTATCTCCCATGCAAGAGGGGATGCTTTTCCATACCCTGTATGCCCCCGACTCTGGAGTATACTTCGTGCAGTCAGTTTGCACTCTAATAGGAGAGATTAATGTAGCAGCATTTGAGCGCGCTTGGGCTAAAGTGGTAGAATTCCACTCAGTTCTGCGTACTCTATTTGTTTGGAAGAATCGCCAACACCCCCTCCAGATAGTATGCAAGTCAGTCAACTTACCCTGGAATAATTATGATTGGCGATCGCTATCCTCAGTCGAGCAGCAAGAACGTCTAGAGACTTTTTTACAAACTGAGCGAGACAGTGGCTTTGAACTTGACAAAGCGCCGCTGATGCGTTGTACTTTGATTCAGGTAGCTGATAATACCTACCAATTTGTCTGGAGCTTTCATCACCTGCTCATGGATGGTTGGTGTTTGCCTATTGTTCTCAAAGAAGTCTTTGCTTTTTACGAGGCTTTTAACCGAGATGAGAATTTATATCTAGATTCACCCATACCCTACAGAAATTACATTGCTTGGCTGGGGCAGCAAGACTTGCATCTAGCCTCTAAGTTTTGGCGGCAAACCCTTAGTGGCTTTACTGCCCCTACTCCTTTGATAGTAGATAAGCCTGTAGGCAACTTATCCAACTCAAAACAAACATACGATGAGCAGCATCTCAAATTATCGCCAACGGTAACAGATGCACTCAAGTCACTAGCTCGGCAGCATCATTTAACTTTGAACACCCTGGTACAAGGAGCATGGGCATTACTGCTCTCACGCTACAGTGGAGAATATGACGTAGTATTTGGAGCTACTGTATCAGGGCGCTCTCCGGCTTTATCCGGGGTAGAATCTATGGTGGGACTATTTATCAACACACTACCAGTACGCGTACAAGTGCCTCCAGAAACTGAGTTGTTACCGTGGTTAAAGCAGTTACAGACGCAGCAATTTGAGCGGGAGCAGTATTCTTACAGTCCTTTAGTAGAAATTCAAGGTATTAGTGATGTTCCTCGAAACTTACCTTTATTCGAGAGCATTGTGGTGTTTGAGAACTATCCGGAAAATTCCTCTTTACTACAAAGCAAGGAAAGTATAGAAATCTCAAATATTCGCAGTTTTGAAAGAACGAATTATCCTTTAACAGTGACAGTTGTACCCGGTATAGAACTGTCTTTTCAGATTAGCTACGATACTAGCCGATTTGATGCTTGCACTGTAAACAGGATGATAGGGCATTTGCAGACAATACTTGAAGCAATGATAGCTAATCCTCAACAGCTGATTTTTGAATTGCCGCTATTGACAGAACGAGAGCGACATCAGTTGCTCGTAGAATGGAATAACACTGCACAAGAATATCCCCAAAATAAGTGTATCCATCAGTTATTTGAAGCGCAAGTAGAACAAAATCCAGACGCAGTAGCGGTAATTTTTAAAAACCAGCAGCTAACCTACCGAGAACTAAATGCCAAGGCTAACCAGCTAGCACGCCATTTACACACACTAGGGGTAAAATCAGAAACACTGGTCGGGGTCTGCGTAGAGCGATCGCTTTTGATGATTATAGGAATATTGGGTATCCTCAAAGCTGGTGGTGCTTATATTCCGCTCGATCCGGCGTACCCACCAGAACTCTTGGCTTTGATCCTAGAAGATTCCTCTGTACAAGTGCTGCTTACTCAGAAGCAATTAGTAGAGTCGCTTCCCAAGCATAAAGCACGTATCCTCTGCTTGGACACAGACTCGGAGGTAATTTCCAAACACAGCGAGAAAAACCTCTTACTCGAAGTGATGCCCAATAACCTAGCTTATGTTATGTACACCTCTGGGTCTACAGGCTCGCCCAAAGGGGTGATGATTGAACATCAATCAGTGGTGAATTTAATAGCGAGTATGAGGGTTGAGTATGGCATGGTCAGTCGCGATCGCGTCTTACAATTTTCATCTATTAGTTTTGATTCAGCCACCGATGAAATTTATATCTGTCTCACCTGTGGTGCGACGCTAATGCTCCGCACTGACGAGATGTTAAGTTCTGTGTCTACCTTTTTACGAATATGCTGGGAGTGGAAGGTGACGGTGTTGGAGTTGCCGACCGCCTACTGGCATCAGATCGTTGCTGAATTAGCCACTACAGGTGAGCGCCTACCCACATCAATACGACTGGTGATTTTTGGGGGAGAAGCAGCGCTGCCGGAAAAAGTCCGGCAGTGGCAAACCTGCGTTGACCAGCAGTGGCGTCGTCACCAGCTGGGAGAACCGCCGTTGTTAATTAATAGCTATGGTCCTACAGAAGCAACGGTAGAAGCAACCATCTACAAATTTTCCTGTTCACAGTCTGCGCCTACCTGGTCACAAGTGCCAATTGGACGACCCATTGGTAACGTCCAAGCCTACATCCTGGATCGCTACCTCCAACCTGTCCCCATCGGTGTACCGGGCGAATTGCGTCTTGGTGGAGTTGGTTTAGCACGAGGCTACCTTAACCGCCCCAAGTTGACCGCCGAGAAGTTTATTCCCCATCTGTTCGACGATCAACCGAACTCTCGCCTCTACAAAACTGGTGACCTAGTGCGCTACCTAGCTGATGGCAACATCGAGTACCTGGGTCGCATCGATCATCAAGTGAAGATTCGGGGTTTCCGCATCGAGCTAGGAGAGATTGAAACCGTGCTTGGTCTACACCCAGCCGTTTGGGAAAGCGTAGTGTTAGTAACAGAGAATGAACCTGGTGACAAACGTTTAGTGGCATACGTAGTACCGAAGTTGGAACAATTCCCCACAGCCCAAGAACTGCGTCAATTCCTCGCAAATCAACTGCCCCTTTACATGGTACCAAACACTTTTGTGCTGCTGAAGTCTTTACCTCTAACGCCTAACGGCAAATTAGACCGCCGTGCGCTGGCAAAGCTGGAATTACACAGCACACTGTCAGAAAAATTTGTAGCCCCGCGTACTCCAATTGAAGAAATGCTGGTGCAAATTTGGGCACAAGTGCTAAAAGTCGAGCAAGTGGGGATTCATGATAATTTCTTTGAACTAGGAGGACATTCGTTACTAGCAATGCAACTTATTTCACGAATACGCAATATATTCAAAGTCGAACTAGCATTGCGTGAGTTGTTCGCCACACCAACAGTTGCCGAATTGGCACATCTTATTGAGCAGTTACAGCAACAAAGCTTTAAGCTACATGCCCCACCCATCTTACCAAGAGCAGAGAATGCACAATTACCACTATCATTTGCTCAACAGCGTCTGTGGTTTTTAGATCAGTTACAGCCTCAGAGCGCTTTCTACAACATACCTATAGCTTTGCGTCTAGCCGGAACTCTCAACACAGCAGCCTTAGAACAAAGTTTAGCGGAAATTATTCATCGCCATGAAGCTTTACGCACCAACTTCATCGCAGTTGATGGACAACCAACTCAAATTATTCAAACACAAACTAATTGGGCAGTATCAGTTGTTGACTTGCAGCATTTATCTACAGCCGAACAAGAAATAGCTTCACAGCAATTAGCACAACAACAAGCTATTGAACCGTTTGAGTTGACAACACAAGCATTAGTTAGAGCCACATTAGTAGTGCTATCTCAGGCAGAACATGTGTTATTAGTGTGTATGCATCACATTGTCTCTGATGGTTGGTCAATAAATGTGTTGTTGAGTGAGTTAGCAGTACTATACAATGCTTATTCTCAAGGTGAGTTATCTCTAGAAGATGCTACGCGAACACCCTTAGCCCCACTACTAATTCAATATCCAGACTTTGCACTGTGGCAAAGAGAATGGTTGCAAGGCGATGTACTGCAAAGCCAATTGAGTTACTGGCTTCAACAACTAAAAGACGCACCAGCTTTATTGTCGTTTCCTACAGACCGACCTAGACCTGCCGTGCAAACCTTTGCTGGTGCCTATCAAAAGTTTGCACTCTCTGCTGAGTTGACTCAAAAACTGACAAAACTTAGCCAGGAGCAAGGAGTAACGTTGTTCATGACGCTATTGGCAGCGTTTGATACGTTACTTTACCGCTACACAGGACAAGAAGATATTTTAGTTGGGTCTCCGATTGCTAACCGCAATCGCAGTGAAATAGAAGGGTTAATTGGCTTTTTTGTCAACACCTTAGTTTTGCGTACTAATGTCTCAGGCGATCGCAGCTTTAACGAATTACTAGCTCACGTTCGTGATATGACAATGGATGCCTATACTCATCAGGATTTACCTTTTGAAATGCTAGTAGAGGCATTGCAGCCAGAACGGCATCTCAGCCATACGCCCCTATTTCAGATGATGTTTGTGCTTGAGAATAAACCCATGTTTCAATTGGAGTTACCTGGGTTAACTGTCAGTCCACTGGTAGTAGAAAGTGCAACGGCAAAATTTGATCTTACCTTGGGAATGGAGAACACGCCTACTGAACTGGTAGGTGTGTGGGAGTACAACACTGATTTGTTTGATGCGTCCACCATTGAGCGAATGACTGGTCATTTTGTGACATTGCTCGAAGGTATTGTTGCTAACCCACATAAGCAGATTTCGCAATTACCTCTACTGACAGTAACTGAGCAACAGCAGTTATTAGTGGAGTGGAACAACACTCAAGTAGACTATTATCAGGATAAATGTATCCATCAGTTGTTTGAGGAGCAGGTTCAACGTACCCCAGATGCTGTAGCAGTGGTGTTTGGCAATCAACAACTAACTTACCAGCAGTTGAACTGTCGCGCAAACCAATTGGCGCACTATCTACAAACTCTGGGTATAAAACCGGATGTACTGGTCGGGTTGTGTGTGGAACGCTCACTAGAAATGATGGTGGGAGTTTTGGCAATTCTCAAGGCAGGTGGAGCGTATGTGCCGCTTGACCCCGATTATCCGACCGAACGTTTAAGCTTCATGTTAGAAGACGCTCAAGTTTCGGTGCTGTTGGGTCAGCAGAAATTAGTAGAATCTTTGCCCAAGCATCATGCGCGTGTCGTCTGCTTAGACACAGACTGGAAAAAAATTGCCCACAACAGCGAGTCAAACCTGACAAACATTGGGGCGTCCAATAATTTAGCATACGTTATCTACACTTCAGGTTCCACAGGTAAGCCCAAAGGCGTTTTAGTTAACCACTCAAATGTAGTTCGTCTATTTGAAGCAACAAACTCTTGGTATCACTTCAATCAAGATGATGTATGGACAATGTTCCATTCTTACGCCTTCGACCTTTCCGTGTGGGAAATTTGGGGTGCTTTGCTTTATGGTGGACGACTGGTAGTCGTGCCATACCTGGTCACGAGATCGCCCAAATCCTTCTATGAGTTATTGTGTCAAAAAAAAGTAACAGTTCTTAATCAAACCCCTTCAGCCTTCCGGCAGTTGATTCAAGCCTCTCCTGCACTTGGTAGTGATTTGAAGTTACGCTTGGTAATTTTCGGTGGAGAAGCCTTAGAACTGAGGAGTTTACAGCCTTGGTTTGAGCGATATGGCGACCAGATGCCACAATTAGTTAATATGTACGGGATTACAGAAACCACTGTACATGTTACCTATCGTCCCTTGAGCAAAGCGGATTTGAATGGCACGGCAAGTGTTATTGGTCATCCAATTCCCGACTTACAGGTGTATGTGCTGGATGAATATAAACAGCCAGTACCAATTGGTGTTCCAGGCGAGATGTATGTTGGCGGTGCTGGGGTAGCACGCGGTTACCTTAACCGTCCCGATTTGACACAACAAAGGTTTATCTCTAATCCTTTTAGTAACAACCGCCAAGCGCGACTATACAAAACAGGAGATAAAGCGCGTTATTTGCCCAATGGCGAGTTAGAGTATTTAGGACGCATCGACAATCAAGTCAAAATTCGAGGCTTCCGCATTGAGTTGGGAGAAATTGAGGCATTACTGGCTTCTCACCCAGACGTTTGGGAAAATGTGGTGATGGTACGAGAGGATGAACCGGGCAACAAACGTCTAGTGGCTTACGTAGTGCCGAAGGTGGAACAATCTCCAAAAGTAGCAGAACTACGTCGCTTCCTCAAACAAAAGCTGCCAGAGTACATGGTGCCAAATGCTTTTGTACAGTTAGAAGCTCTGCCACTGACAGCAAACGGGAAAATAGACCGCCGCGCTTTGCCAATACCAGATAACTCCCAAATAGAATTAGAAGATAACTTTGTCGCACCCACCACTGCAACTGAAAAAACTTTAGCTGCTATTTGGGCTGAAGTTTTGGGAATGCAACAGATAGGTATTAACGACAACTTCTTTACCTTAGGAGGACACTCCCTAATCGCAACGCAAATCATCTCTCGCATTCGGGAAGTCTTTGAGATAGAAGTTCCCCTACGCCATATATTTGAAGCACCTACCATAGCTTCTTTGACAGAGGTGATAGAGACTGCACAAAAAGAGGGGTTACAAGAGCAATCTGACATCAGTATGGAGTTTGAGACTCTACCGCCTCTTGTACCCATACCGCGAGACACACATATACCATTGTCTTTTGCACAACAGGCTGTATGGTATTTTCAGCAGTTATATGCTGATAGTTGTGCCTATAATAGTCCGATTGCTTTATGTTTTAATGGCTTGTTAAGAGAAGAAGCGTTAGAGTTTAGCATTAATGAAATTATTCGTCGCCACTCTATTTTACGTACAACCTTTACTGTTTTAGAGGAGCAGCCCATACAAGTCATTGCCCCATCTCTAACTTTGCCTTTAAACATCATAGATTTACAACACTTACCCGAACAAGAGAGAGAAGTTGAAGCCATAAGACTTTCTCACCAGGAAGCCCTGCACCATTTCGACCTAGCTTCTGGCCCGTTAATTAAAACAATATTGCTACGGTTATCACCACAGAAGCATTGGTTGTTAATAACAATACACCATATTATTATAGATGGCTGGTCATATAGCATCTTGTTACAGGAGCTAGGAACGCTTTATCAAGCTTTCGTAAATGGCTTACCTTCACCCTTACCCGAAGTAACGATTCAATATGCAGATTTTACTCTTTGGCAACAAAAGTGGCTCAACGAAGAGGTATTGGAAAAACAACATTCTTATTGGCTTCAAAAACTAGCTGATTTTCCCACAAAACTTGATCTTCTGCCTACCGTCCAACCGCAGTCTACTAGTATCAGCAAGCGAGCATCTTGCTATTCGATAGTTTTGCCACATGGTCAAGTTGCATCAATTGAAGCTTTAAGTCGTTCCCAAGAGATAACTATATTCTCCATTATCCTTGCTGCATTAAAGATACTCTTATACAAATTGAGCGGACAAACCGACATTATCATATTGGCAACAACTGCGAATCGAAGCACACCAGAAATTGAGAAAATGCTCGGTTGCTTTATCAACAATGTGCTTTTGCGCGACAAAATTCATAGTTTCCAAACAGGACTTACTTTTACGCAGCAAGTTAACCATACAGTTGTTGAATCGCTTGCTAATCAAGAAATTCCCTTAGAAAAAGCGACCGAAACTATTTTTAGCGAAAGCGAAATCGAATTATTCCGCACTATCAGCGTTAGTATGGTTCCGCCAGTACGCTGGCATAGTCAAATACTAGAGTTTGAAGTTGTATCAATTGAGCTTGAACACGAACTATGGGATGAGAAATATTTACCTCTAGAGCTTTATATTAATTCTCAGACTGGAGATTCTAAAACAATTGAGATTGTCGGGTATTACAGCACAGATTTGTTCACAAATGAAACTATTGACTGTCTGTTTAGTTGCTATAAAGAAATTCTTCATAAGCTCGTTGAATATCCTGAAACAAAACTGTCTCAATTTTGAAGCAAAAGGACAGCACTATACTGAGAAAATACAAATATATGTATAGGACTCCTATTTGATTTTTGAACAAAACTCGGTACACCTTAATCTTCTACAATCCTTTTGCCTCTTGTCTGCCCACGCAAACAATTTCAGGAATCAAATCGGATTTCTATACCCCTCTTCTGTCACTCTCCGAAAACATTTGCCATTTATGAATTCTAGAGCTTTTATCTACCAAGCGTTCACACGATTTTTTTCTAATAACAAATACAATACCTATTTTTTTCTAATAGGATAGCTTGTATTAAGTGCCTGATCAGGCTTCTAGCGATCGCCCTTCCGGAGAGTGACAGAAGCGGGATACTACTAAGATATGAGAAGCTAGAAACCGAGTTTATTCGTTGATATATTTATGACAAAATATCAACGAATAAACCCGGTTTTTTGGCGTAATTAGTGATAATTTGTAACTGCCCAGGTAGGAATGTCAGGAATATTCCCATGAGGGAAGAAAGATGGTAGTGTTCAAGCATGAGTCCAGAAGAAAAAGATCA
>NZ_JBALDZ010000174.1:0-8044 GCF_036917155.1 Nostoc sp.
GGCTGATGAGGCTGATTTTCTTCATGCCCTCTAATCTACCATCTCTCTGTACTTATTTTTCCTGGTAGCCTAATTTCCACCGTGAACGGTTACGCAGGAGCAGAGGCAACGAAATAGAAGAATAACTGATTAGCTATTAGCTATTAATTTTGGATTTTAGATTTAGCAGCGTCGCAAAACTCCCCAATTCTGAAAAGGTTGGGGATTTTGTTGTTCATAAATAATTAGAATACTCTACTCATTTTTCTTTACAGGTAAACAAGCGCAGCGTCACACTCTTAAAAGATAGAGTTTTAAGGTAACAATGTTGGAATTTCTTTTCGCTCACGTTCGCGTAGCGTCTCGTAGAGAGGGCAATACGGTTCGGTTAAGGTTTTTTGATGAAAATTTTAGATCACTAAAGATGCGATAAATCGCCGTCTCTACAATAATCAGTCTTTCGTCTTGACCAAGCCCCTTGGGGGCGGGAACAGGGAAGAGGGAACAGGGAACAGTGCAAGAATTAGCCCCGAAGATTTAGGGTACAAGCCCCTAAATTTATTTATGAAAGAAATAAAAACATTTTTTAAGGGGACGCGTAGCGCAAGAAAAAATACGTCCTTGTACAAATCCCCTAATTTTAATTATGGGGATTTCCCTGTTCCCTGTTGCCCGTTCCCTGTTCCCTTTTAAGGCGATTCATCGCGTCTCTTGCCTTAACCGAACAGTATTGGTAGAGAGGGGATTAGCATAGCGGGATATTCGCAGTAGCGTCTCGTAGAGAAGTACGGTTTTAACCTATACTTAGAGACCTGTGGACTCGCTGGCAGAGGCTCTCGTAGAGAAGAGACTGCGCTATCCACCACTCGTACAGAACACCTAACTGAATTCTGACTTCTTCTTGAAAAAATTGATTTCTGCAAGCCGCACACTCGTGACTAAGAGTTATGAGTTAGGCGCTCCATATTCTGTTAAAACCAGGATATAGCGAAAACCAAGCTAATCTGAACCACGACAACTAAAGATATGGGGTTCTACTAGGAAATAGATACTTTTGTATCGATCCTCTAGTAGGTAAAATCTTTAAGGTACAGAGGTTAAACATACTTAAGTTTTAGGTACTTGTTTGAAAGTCGCCGTCGGTGCTAGGGAGACTTCAAAAACGCCTGTGGAGAACTTGTAAGACCTGGAGCAATTCAGGCAGAGATCGTTGAAGCAGGAATCACGCTACTTCAAGTCGTGTGAGGTTCAAATCATGTGGTATTTACCTATCTTCCAGCGCTTTCGGCAACTGCTGCAACCACGGCGCCGTTTAGCAATTTTTGAAGCTTGTCTGATTGGTTTGGTTTCTGCTCTTGCAGCAGTCTTACTAAAATCGGGGGTGGGATTGCTAGGTGCTTGGCGAGTGCAGACATCGCTACTGCTACCAGCTTGGTTAGTGCTACCAAGTATTGGACTCGCTTGTGGATTCCTCGCAGGATGGCTGGTTGAGCGCGTAGCACCAGAAACTTCTGGGAGCGGTATTCCTCAGGTAAAAGCAGTGCTGGCCCGTATACCAATGGCTTTAGATTTGCGGGTTGCCTTGGTCAAGTTAGTCGGTGGTATTCTGGCACTGGGTTCTGGGCTAGCTTTAGGGCGGGAGGGGCCAACAATTCAGGTCAGCGCCGCTTTAGCAGCTCAACTCAGTCGGTGGTTTCCGACTTCACCAGACCACCGCCGCCAGTTGATTGCTGCTGGTGCAGGAGCCGGGTTAGCGGCTGCCTTCAATGCACCGATCGCAGGTGTATTATTTGTAGTAGAAGAACTGTTACAGGATTTTTCTGAATTTACCTTGGGTACTGCGATTCTGGCTTCTTTTATTGGTGCCGTCGTCTCACGCGTATTGGGTGGTCGCAGCCTGGATCTTAATCTAGCATTAACTGCTTCCAAGACAGATTTTTTTGTTCAAGATATTCCCTTCTATTTGGTGTTGGGGATTGTGGCTGGGTTGATGGGAGCGCTGTTCAATCGCGGGATTATTGCCAGCTTAAATGTTTACCGCCGTTCTCTACGCTTCGGATTACCTGCTCGTGTGGCTTTAGCGGGGTTAGTGTCTGGGGTGATTGTGGCATTACTACCGCTAGCGTTTCGAGATAACACAGGACTGCGGGAAATTTTAATTACAGGTGAGGCTAGCTGGTCAATAGCTGCGATCGCCTTTATCTCCCAGTTTATCCTAACTCTCGTAGCTTATGGCTCTGGTGTCCCAGGAGGATTATTTGCTCCCGCTTTGACCCTTGGGGCTGCCCTTGGCTACTTGGTGGGTATGGGAGAACACGCTCTGCTGCTTCCTTTCGGGATAGCGACTGGATTACCAATTACCTATGCCTTGGCAGGAATGGGCGCTTTTTTTACTGCGGTGGCCAGAGTGCCAATGACGGGAATAGTCATTGTGTTTGAAATGACTACAGATTTCAACTTAGTGTTGCCCTTAATGATTGGCTCTGTAACGTCGTATCTAGTTGCTGAAAAGTTAGCACCAGGTTCGCTATACGACAAACTTTTGGAGTGGAATGGCATCATTATCCAAAAAGCAGCACCAGCGGGGGGGATAATGACAAATTTGACAGCCAAAGATGTCATGCAGCAGCAGGTAGAAACTCTGGATACAGAGATGCCTTTAGATGAAGTAATCCAAGCATTCGCCCGTTCTCATCATCGTGGCTTTCCAGTGGTAGAGGAGAGCAAGCTTGTAGGGATTGTGACGCAATCAGATTTACTCAATATTCGCGATCGCAACTTAGCCAGCGATACTCCCTTAGGGGAAATTATGACCACCACCCCGATGACAGTAACACCGATCCACACTCTAAGCAATGTACTGTATTTACTCGATCGCTATCAAATCAGTCGCTTACCAGTGGTAAATGGACGAAAACTGATTGGTATTATTACCCGTGGAGATATTATTCGGGCGGAAGCAGACCATCTTAATGGTGCAAATGCGACCCCCAAACTGCGACCAGATCCTTCATACATAGTTTACCAAACGCGAGCGCCCAGCACCGGTAGAGGTAGATTATTAGTGCCCGTAGCTAATCCCGAAACTGCGGGTATTTTATTACTTATGGCAGCAGCTATTGCCCGCGATCGCCATTATGAAATAGATTGCGTGCAAGTGATGCTAATACCCCGCCATAATTCTCCGTCGGAAACACAGGTAAGAACGGCAAAAAGTCGCCGCTTGCTACGACTTGCGGAAGTCTTAGCAAAAAAATGGCAAATTCCCCTACATACGCAGATTCGAGTTACCCACGATGTTGCCCAAGCAATTTTAGAGACAATCAACGAACAACACATCGACCTGATTTTAATGGGATGGAAAGGTAGCACATCTACCCCAGGGAGGATTTTTGGTAACGTTGTAGATACCATAATTCGCCAAGCCACCTGCGAAGTTGTGTTAGTAAAATTAGGCGAAACCCCCCAATCCCCAATCCCCAATCCCCAATCCCCAATCCCCAATCCCCGCTCCCCAATCCCCGCTCCCCAATCCCCAGTCCCCAATCCCCAGTCCCCAATCCCCAATCCCCAATCCCCAATCCCCAGTCCCCAATCCCCAATCCCCGCTCCCCTCTTCAACAGCTGGCTAGTTCCAATGGCTGGAGGCCCCAATTCCCAACTGGCGATTAAATTGTTACCGGCTTTAATTACATTGGGAAATGCACCACAAATTCGCCTGACACAGGTGTTTAAACCATCTGAAGTTAAGCCAGATATGTCAGTTTTAGAACAAGCCATTCGCCATTTGATGCGTCGGCGCAAATTGTCCAGCAGTGTAGTTGCTCTCCCAGTCCAAGCTAATTCAGTTGCAGAAGGTGTGATTAACCTAGTGAAAACCGAAGGTTACGATGTTGTAGTTTTGGGAGCTTCGCGCGAGGGATTGTTGCAGCAGGCGATTCAAGGTAATATTCCAGAAGCGATCGCCTCTGGTGTAGAAAGTACAGTGATTTTGGTTAGGGGTGCAATTAATACTTAACTGCTATTAATTCACTTCATCTCCCAAATCTTGAGAATGTTCTCGCCACTCCCACCACCGGCAATAGTTTGTCCATCTGGGCTGATGGCAACAGCATAAATATATCCAGAACCCGTCTCTAAAGTGCGGATTTCTTTTCCTGTAACTGAATTCCAAAGTTTGATTGTCTTGTCGCTACTGCCACTGACAAGGGTGACACCATTTGGACTTGCACTTGGCAAAAAGGCGACAGAATTAACCTTATCATTATGTCCCTTTAAGGTGTGGATTAACTTTCCTGTTTTCAGATTCCACAATTTAATTGTCTTGTCTTTACTGCCACTGGCAAGGGTGATGCCATCAGGAGCAAAAGCGACTGAAAGAATCGACTCTGCATTTCCCCCTAAAGTGCGGATTAACTTTCCTGTTTTCAGATTCCACAATTTAATTGTCTTATCCCAGCTACCGCTGGCAAGGATTTTACCATCAGGACTGAAGGCGACAGATTGAACCCCATTGGTATGTCCCTCCAAAGTGCGGATTAACTTTCCTGTCTCCAGATTCCACAGTTTGATTTTCATATCCTTACTAGCGCTGCCACTAGCAAGAGTTTTGCCATCAGGGCTGAAAGCTACCGAAGTAACTCCGTCGCTATGTCCCTGTAAGGTGTGGATTAACTTTCCTGTCTGCAAATTCCACAGCTTGATTGTTTTGTCCGCACTACCACTGGCAAGAGTCTTGCTATCAGGACTAAAGGCGACAGTCCAAATCCAATTGGCATGTCCTTCTAGAGTGCGGATTGCTTCTCCACTTGCTATATTCCATAGCTTGATTGTCTTATCATCACTAGCACTGCCAAGGGTTGTGCCATCAGGACTGAAAGCTACGGAATTCACATCGCTGGAATGCCCCTTGAGAGATTTGGGTAGAAGAGAAGTTTCCGAGACGCTTTTTTGAGACGGAATCGGCGGAGAAATCGGCGAAGAAAATTCGCTCATTGTATGGGGGCGAGTCTGAAAATACCAAATTCCCCCTAATCCCAACACCAAAATGCTAGAACCTAACAGCAGTTGACTTTTCAGATTGTTATTTGATTTTGATGAAACTGGCTCCTTGTAGACTGGGGTAGCTGTAAATGTTGGTGTAATTATAGTTGGGGGCACTGATGACGATAGTGGTAGCTGAGTTGTCAAGTCAGTGATGACTTCATCAGCCGATTGGTAACGCTTTTGGATGTCTTGTTGCAACAGCTTATCCAAAACTTCACCCAACTCTATAGACACAGAAATCCCATCCCTACCTGGATTGGTCAAATATTGTCGCCAAGATGAAACCCAACCATAACCTTGCTGTATCCACAATTTAGATGGGCGAACCCCGGTGAATAAATGAAAACAAGTCGCACCCAAACTAAATAAATCACTGGCTGGGTAAGCTTTTCCGTCTTGCATCTGTTCAAGTGCAGTGTAACCGTGTGAGCCAATAACGGTGCCCATTTTAGTCTGCACTGTTGCTGTCAGCTGCTTAGAGGCTCCAAAATCAATTAGCACTAATCGTCCATCACTTCGACGGCGAATAATATTCTGTGGTTTGATATCCCGGTGAATCACTCCCCGCACATGGATAAACTTCAGCACAGGTAATAAATCTAGCAAAAATTCGCGAATCTCTATTTCGCTATAGCTTCCCCGCGTCTCCCATTCCTTAAGCAAATTTTGCCCATCGATAAACTGCTGTACCAAAAACAGATAATGATTTTGCTCAAAATAAGCCAATAAAGTTGGAATTTGCGGATGTTCTGCGAGTTCTTGTAGTCGGCTTGCTTCTTGTTTAAATAACTCAGTAGCCTTTGTTAGTGGCCCAGTTCCCTGAAGTTTTGGTGCGAATTGCTTCACAACACAGCATTCATTAAGCTTGTGTACATCTTCTGCCAGATAGGTTCTACCAAATCCGCCCTCATCTGACAACACCTGAATGGGACGATAGCGACCTCCCAGTAAGGGTATCAATTCCGCTTTACAACTGTGGCAATAGTTGTTTTTATCAGAATTTCGTGGGTTTTGGCAATCGGGATTCACACAACAGAGCATACTGGGAATCCATTTCAATTGGGGTATATATTCATCTTAAGTCATGCAGTATAATCTCTCTTGTTAGTAAATATCACTGAGATACCATACAAATCCTCAATTTCCTTACCTCATCAGGTATTGAACAATTTATCTAAATTGGAAGAATTTTTGCTTGGAGGTATGTAGGATATATGAATTTAGTTAGATTACAGTCAATTCCTTTGACAAGCCTCTAAGTGTATACGCTAAATTTACCTTTACGTTTAAATAAGAACTCAGATTTACTTGCTCTGTGAAAAGCAGCAAATGATAAATCAAATTTATCCTAATTCCTGGAAGACAAAATCATCAGCAAAACTAGGAGTGTAATTATGCTAATAGAAAACAAAAACTATCACCACAAATTAAGTCAGATTTTAATTTGTTGTGTAAGTAGTAGTTTGTTAATTACAAGTAATGTGCTGCCTATAAATGCTCTGGGAAAACCTCAAAATCTTCAAGGCTTTATAATTGCCAAATCACCTGATGAGAGACAACCAGAAGCAGTCAAAAAAGGAATTGATCAAATTCCTGCTGCTCAAGCCTCAGTATCTCCAAGACGGAAGATATCTATTGATTCACCAATACAGCCCACTCCTCGTGCATCATCTAACACAGAAGATTCTCAGCCAACTTCCAGCGTTTCAAATGATAGCTCTACTTCTAGATCGTCTGGACGTAGGACTTCTAACTCAAATTCTAATCGTTCCAATGGTGGTACATCTAGCTCGTCTGGAGGTAGAACTGCTAACTCAAACGCCAATCGTTCTAATGCTGGCTCAGGGAGGGTTCGCAAGCCAAGTTCTAATGTAGCTACAAGTGGTAATCAAAATCTCCATAATTCAGCGTCTTCTTCATCTGCGACACCTACTTATAAAGAGATTAACTTTGTAGATGTTGCATTGGGCATTCTGAGTAAGGGTGACTTTAAATCTGAAGGTAGATATTTTCATTTCTACCAGTTTGAAGGGAGAGAAAATCAATTAATCCAAATTAGACTTGTTGGCAGTAATGATACACGCAGATCAAATAACTTGAGTTTAAAACCCTTGTTGTTTCTGCACGATCCTGATAATAATATCATCGTCAAAAAAGGCGCTTTGGATAAAAGCAGTGGTGGCGATGATGCATTTATTTTTGCACGGCTGCCTAAGAATGGCATTTACAAGATTGCAGTTACTAGCCAAGATCCCGGAGAGATAGGTCGCTATAGTTTGGCTTTGAGGAATGACAGAGCTAGCTATACTTTAGATGAATCAGGTCAATTAACTGCCAAAAGCTCAACCCTGAAACAAAATGGCGGCGCTTACAATGTTTCTAATTTTCAAGGCAAAAAAAATCAGCTTGTAAGTATTCGTGTAGATAGTGTTGATGAAGAGTTTTCGCCTTATGTAGCTTTGCTAAATTCTCAAGGACAGGCGATCGCTATCGATAAAGACAAAGATAAAGATGGTGTGTACAGTGCTTTAATTGACCGAGCTAGGCTGCCTGAAGATGACACTTATTATATAGTTGTTACTTCCAAGAATCCGCAGGAACGCGGTAGATACAGATTAACTATATTTTAAGCTCGACTTTATCCATTGTTCTCGCAACGCGATCGCTATAGCTGAAACCAATGTGGGACTATAGTTTTAAATCTTTACCCGTCACAGGGATGGAAAAACTTGAGACAGCCAATGCGTAGACGCGTAGGCGCAGCCTCTCGTAGAGAAGCGGCTTGTCGTCAGACATCGCATTGGGCAATGTTTGCTTAAGTCAAGTTAGGCGATGTCTACGACAAGCTATGCCTACGCGCTTGATAACGGTTATTAGTGTAGGCAATTCATAACCAATTACTTATACCCCACATTCCGCACTTAAATAAGTAGCATGGATAAACTACATAAACAGAAAATGCGCTGATGATAATTTGAACAATCAAGTAACCAGAAAATAAATAAATTATCCACATGCA
>NZ_JBALDZ010000175.1:0-11944 GCF_036917155.1 Nostoc sp.
TTATGAGTTATGAGTTATGAGTTATGAGTTATGAGTTATGAGTTATGAGTTATGAGTTATGAGTTATGAGTTATGAGTTATGAGTTATGAGTTATGAGTTATTAATTAGGAAGTGCGGTACTCCCTATCCCCACTCTTATTTTTATGTCTAAAAATTTACCTTATATTATGCCATCCCCTCAATCCCAAGTTGAGGAAGCTTTTGCCTCTTACCAAACAACTCACCAGTTCTACCACGAAGTTCGGTCGCGGTCAGAGTTTCAACGTCATTGTGATTGGTACTATACAACAGCAGAACAAAATCGCCAAGAACTTAAAAGAATGCGCGGCGAACTGAATATTTTCCAGTGGTTTCGCCGCCGATAAGTGATTTAGATGACTTCTAACTCATTTTCACGTAAATGGGCTTTGAATTTTTTACTAAACTGGACTACAACCGGCAGATTAGCGCTTACGGGTCTGCCTTGCCATTGGGTGGCAATACCGATTACATCGCCTTCTGTGCCTTTGATGTCAAAAGCCTGATTCCGATGTTCAGGATGATGATACACTACTACCGAATCTTTAACGCGGACGCGATCGCCAACTTCCATAACAACATTTACACCTAGCATTTTCTTTTCCACAAGTATCTGCTACAAAATATATGATTAAATCGCTTAGAATTTGATTTAATCAGCTATTTCTTGACGCTTCATCGGGGTGCAACGGCGCATTTAACCCTCTGCGTCCAGGCACGTTTTAGCAATCCGTGCGTACTTTTTTAGGTTTTTTGCCGCGTTAATAATTATCGCCTCTAGCTTTCGTCTTTACCCTAAAACAGAGAAATGAAAGAAAATCAGGCGATATCTATCAGATGTGCTTAGTACTTTGACAAGATATCCAACTCTTTTATCTTGACTCTAGGATGTTCCCCAGGTCAACTCTCTCACGAATTTTCGTGCATGGCAGTTACACGCTCAAGGAGGGTGCTAGGGCTAAAGTTTTTGTCAGATCGGTAAGGAGAATGCGATCGCAGAGGTTAAACAGTTCTACCTCGGTCTGAGTCTGTCGCATCAGCCGCAGAAAATGACCTTCAGCGTCAGCACTCAGGGCAATGTAGTTAAGGAACATTTTGAGATAGCCGACGCGGGCCCGCTCTGGCATAGTTGCCGCTGTGGGGGTTTGCCATAGCCGCTCAATATAGTTGCGTACCTCCACTAAAGGAACGGGTGCGATCGCCTCTCCTCGCAAAGCCTGCCGAATCTGATTAAAAAGCCAGGGATTCCCGATCGCCCAGCGTCCCACCATCACACCCGCCGCGCCTGTTTGGGAAAGCACTTCAAGAGCAGTTTTCGCAGAGTGGATATTGCCATTGGCCAGTACTGGGCAATGGACTCGTCTTACCGCTTCGCCAATCAAATCATATTTCACTGCTCCGTGGTACATATCTTTCACCGTGCGACCATGCAAACTCAGCAAATCGATGCTGTGGCGATTGATCGTATCTAGAATTTCATAAAAGTTATCTGTATTTTCAAAGCCGACGCGCATCTTAACGGTTAAAGGGCGATCGTTGACTGCTTGGCGCAGTTCTCCTAAAATCCGATCCACTTTTTCTGGTAAGAGCAGCAATCCACCCCCAACATTTTTGCGATAGATTCTCGGTGCTGGACAGCCCAGGTTCAAGTCAACTCCAGCGATATTATAGCCGCAGAGTTCCTTTGCTGTTCTTACTAAGTCTGGAATGCTTTCGCCAATCATTTGAGCAAAAACGGGGCGACCTGTGTCGTTTTCAGTGATTGATGCCAAAATATGACGATTGAGCCGTGAAGTATCATTGACGCGGAAATACTCAGTGAAAAAGTAGTCAGGGCTGCCATAGTGGGCAATGACCTTCATAAACCAGAGGTTTGTCACATCCTGCATGGGTGCAAGAGCAGTAAGGGGTAGGTATGGATGGAGCGATCGGGGAATATCATGTCCGGTTAAAGACTTATCATTAACGCAGCAGGGGTGCAGAGGAGCAGAGGAGAGGGGCTTGTGGGCTTGCTGCATAGATTTGGGAATTAAAACTAATTAGCCGGACTTGATATAAAAGCGTGTACAAGAAGTATATCCAGGGTAACAACTGGCTTTCACCAGCCTAACTATCGCTAACCAAAATTTACTTGCTTGCTTAAGAAATCTCGAAAGCTGGAATGATAAAAACTGTAGTGGATTTCTCCATCTATTTGTTGGAGTGTTAAAAACTCACGCAAATTTTCCAGAATTTCTTCAACATCATATTGAATTAGATATTTTTTAGAATAGACTATTTATATAGTATTGTTATTGTTTTAGTCCACAGCAAATCCTGATATTTGACGCATTTTTGGAGTATGAAACCCGATCACAATATCTTGTTTATCTATACCCATCTCCATTAGCTCTAAAGCAATATCTGCTTCCGTTGTATTTTGTTGAATCCAAATTTTATTATTCTTGATATCTAAGTGCATTATTGGCCCGTAAATCCGCTTTTGATTATTCCATCCGATGCTAATAATTTGATAATGATCGTGTTCTGTATCAAAAATTTGTTCGACTTCTACATCTCCGTAACTAGGCTTGTATTGGAGATACTTAGTTAAAAGTTGCCTAACTTTTGTTCGATATTCATTTAATTTGTCCATTGTTCTATTCCCTCGGTTTCCACATTGTAAATAATTAGCCTTAATTTGTTCTCATTGACTACAGTTTGAATAAAAGACAAGTTAAAGAAGTCGTTATAAATTACCAACGGTACAGCTAAATATAAGGTTCTATTTGGATCTTCAACACGCAATGGTATCCGATAATTAATAAATTGTCCTAGCGCCATGTGAAACTCAGAAATTTTTGAAGCACTCACAAAATTTTTGATTTCAACTGCTATTTTTTCTCCTGCTTTTTCGGCAGCTAGAAGTCGCTCTGCACCTAAATCAATCTGAATATCAACCCCGCCACACCGAATATTGAGCGGATCATCTGTAATTACCCAACCCTGTTTCTCTAAGGCAGACCTCACAATATTGTGGAATAAATCACGAGCCATAGTTTCACAGCAAGCCACACTAACCTTAATACTGCTCAACATCTAGAGTAGTGTCATTCGCCAATAAGATATTTAAACATAGATTTCTACTTGGTACTGACTATCGACTTCAGGACATAAATCCTTTAAATCTAGACTTTGCTTAACATTATCCCTATAGCTACAAAGTAATACAAGAGTACTTAACATTTGGATTTTTATGACTGACAATAAGTAAAAACCCGACGAGAGTGTTATTTCAGCTATTTTCTAGGGGAACAAAATTGCTCCACTCCTTGGGGAAGTTGCCGACACATCTGCTGGAATCCTTGAGGATTAATTTGCCACCAAGCAAATAATCCCAGACTTGTACCCCCTACAAGCAATGCCAATACTTCCCACAGTCTTAACAAACGTTTATCCCGTTTAGGTTTTGTAATGAAAGTTGGTCGAATTTCTGGGCTGAGAGGTGGTTCCTCTGAAAGATCCAAATCTAGATCCAAACCTAGATCCAAATCTAGCAGAGTTTCCGAACTTTCTGTAAAGGAAATTAATTCCTCTTCTTCTTCTTTTTCCTCTTCTTCCTCTAGTTCTGCTTGTTCTTCCTCTTCCTCTTGTATTTCTGCTTCTATAATTTCTTCTGGCAACGCCGGAGTCACAGGTACTAAATATTCTGGGGAAACACGGCAATAAGTCAGAACAACCGATGTATTATCACGCCCATTTTTTTCGTTTGCCAAGTTAATCCAGTTGTGGACAGCATCTTCAACTGTCATTTGCCCTGTTAACACAGGTATTGCATAATCCTGCCAAGATTGTTCTACCCAGTTATTATCACTTAAACCATCAGAACACAGTAGTAAGATGCCATCTTCTTCCACAATAAATCGCTGAACCTTGAGACGCAAAGATTCTGAATCTCTTGTCCCCAATGCTTGAGTTAAGGCACTAGCATCTGGTCTCATAAGTGCCCTTCGATACAAGCTTTTTGCAAAGCGGACTTCTCGCGTTGCCACATCATCATCGACAGTGAGTAGCTGGCAATAATTGCGAGTAATCCAATAGGCACGGCTATCGCCAACATTAGCCAAGTAAAGTTCATGGGTATTATTTGATTGCCATCCAGTACTTGTCTGGACTCGTTGGGGAATTTGCACCGCCATGACAATTGTTGTAGCCATGCGTTCTCTGCCTTGGCGTTTTTGTTCATCATTGCGGGCACAAATCACATTATTTATTACCCGCAAGCTTGCTTCTAATTGTTCCTGTAACAACTCTGGCGGTAAAAGTCCAGTTTGTTGTGTTACTTCCGCCAGTAAAGCGCGAATTTGCAACTTTACAGACTGCACTGTTAACTTACTGGCAACCTCACCGCCTTCATGTCCGCCAATGCCATCGCAAACAATCGACAAGTGGCGTAATAAAGGTTCATCTAAATCACTCAAGGCATTGGGATAGCAAGCGTCTTCATTTTGCGCCATGATTGGGCCAATATCTGTAGAGCCTGCCACCTTCAAGACTAATGGCAATTCTGCCGCAGCTGCTAATAGTAAATGATTGAGTTGAATATTAATCGCTTCTAACTCAATCTCAGTTTCACACATCTCCTGGACTATGTTCTGTAACCCTTTGGCTACTGATGCCTTGGCAGACACTACCCAAAACTGCCAACACTCACCTAGATTTTGTAAACTCAGCTTCTTATCTGCTGGTGTTTGGTAGAGTTCCAACAGTCGCACACACCAACCTTCGACCCTCAAGTTATCTATTACCAATAAACTGTGGCTAAGTCCCAGTTCAGATAAAGGTGTCCAAAGTTGGAGAATTTGCCACAGCCAATAAACTTGTCGTACTGCTGTTGCTTGCTCCCATACCTCAACGATAGTTGGATAGATATTTCCTGTCTTATCTATCGGTGCATTTTCCAATAAAAGGATATCAGTTGTATCTCCCTCAAGGTTACTCGCAAACCCATAAGCCTGGGGTAAATGCAACCGCTCTTGATATAACCGTAGATAAGGAATTACTTCTGTTGGCAATTCTTCAGGTATATCTGGCGGTAGTCCCGGTTGAGTATCCAACCAAATCTGCTGTTTAATTACTTCATACCTGTCTGCAACCTTTGTGCCTGGTGGAATTTGAGCAGACAATGAGCCAGTTGCCCAAAGATAGCGGTGAACTAAAGGAGTTTGGCAATTGGCACAAACACTATCCCCCATAGGATTAATAGGGCTATTACAGCGTGGATTTATACAAAAAATTATCAGTTGAGTAGAAATCATAAAGGTATAAATTTAAAAAACAATCAACTCATGAACTTCGATTAACTTTAGCTGGCAATGAATTGAAGGCTAGAATAAACTGGACTTGTGTACTGCTAGCTACACCTTGTTACTGAAATTAATCAAAATTATTGGTAGAAATACCAAGTTTTGTTTTCTGTAAATAACTTACGTCTGGCTGTATCTAATCGTAGAAATGCATTTACGTCAATGTAGAGACTAGGATAGCGCTATGCCAAGTTTTACCTTAATCTGGCTTCTGGCAGGAGCAGTTCTGTGTCTAATGGAACTGTTCTTACCATCGGCGTTTGTCGCCTTCATGATGGGAATTAGCGCTTTTGTGGTGGCGCTGCTGTCTGGAGTGGGTATGGGAAGTGTATGGTTGCAAGTTGTAGTTTGGCTGTTGCTTTCTACAGCCCTAATCGCGCTTTCTCGTCGGTTTTTGCAACCAAGACAACGCAAATCAAAAATTCGGGATGCAGTCATTGCTGAAACCTTAACAGAAATTTTGCCTGGGAAAACAGGGCGGGTACGGTATGAGGGAAATTCTTGGCAAGCAAGATGTGATGATGAGAAATTTACCGTACCACCCCATCAAAAAGTTTATGTAGTTAGGAGGGAAGGTACTACTTTAATTGTCGTACCAGAAAATCTGTTGAATTCTTAGTTAATGGGGATTGGGGATTGGGAAGAGGGCAAGGAGAAAGACTTGTTGCAAGTTCTTCCTTATCTCTCTCATCTCCCTCATCTCCCCACTCCCTACTCCCCACTCCCTTTATTAAAAACCAGGAGATTCATAATGGAACAGTTTTTTTTACTAGTATTTTTAGCCCTTGGTGGTGGTGCCGTGGCAGGAACGGTGAAAGTCGTCAATCAGGGCAATGAAGCTTTGGTGGAAAGATTGGGTAGTTATAACAAAAAACTTGAACCAGGACTAAACTTTGTCATTCCTTTCCTGGATAGAGTTGTCTACCAAGGAACTATCCGCGAAAAAGTCTTAGATATTCCTCCCCAACAGTGCATCACCCGTGACAACGTTGGCATTGAGGTGGATGCAGTGTTTTACTGGCGCATCGTGGATATGGAAAAAGCCTGGTATAAGGTAGAAAATCTTCAGTCGGCAATGATAAATATGGTGCTGACTCAAATTCGCGCCGAAATGGGGCAACTGGAGTTGGATCAAACTTTTACTGCTCGTTCCCACATCAGTGAACTTTTGTTACGAGATTTGGATGTTGCTACCGATCCCTGGGGTGTGAAAGTGACACGGGTAGAACTGCGAGATATTATTCCATCTCAGGCGGTGCGAGAATCGATGGAATTGCAGATGTCGGCAGAACGACGCAAACGGGCAGCAATTTTAACTTCTGAGGGCGAACGCGAATCTGCTGTCAATAGTGCTAAAGGTAAAGCGGAGGCGCAAATATTGGATGCGGAAGCTCGTCAAAAATCGACAATTCTGCAAGCAGAAGCTGAACAAAAGGCGCTCGTTCTGAAAGCTCAAGCAGAACGTCAGCAGCAGGTTTTGAAAGCCCAAGCGATCGCAGAATCAGCAGAAATTATAGCCCAAAAGCTCCAGACAAATCCCAATGCTAATAAAGCAGTAGAAGTTCTGTTTGCTTTAGGCTATCTAGATATGGGCGCAACAATTGGTAAAAGCGATAGCAGCAAGGTATTATTTATAGATCCGCGCACTATCCCTGCTGCTTTCGAGGGTATGCGCTCAGTTATCTCAAATGGTCAAGTTGACTCTAACGATTTATTTTCTAAACAAATACCAGGATTAGAAAATAATCGTCCTAGTTAGGAATGGGGAGTGGGGAGTGGGGAGTTAGGAGTTAAGAGTTAGGAGTTAGGAGTTAGGAGTTAGGAGTTAAGAGTGGTAGAGATATTAATTTCTTCCCCATGCCCCATGCCCAATGCCCCATGCCCCATGCCCCATGCCCAATACCCAATGCCCAATGACAAATGATAATTAACCCAGAACAGGTTATCAACGCTATTATTGCGATCGCTAATCCTTTTATTAAGGAAAAAATTCGGCGCAATGAGACTGTAATTAAATTACTTCAGCAGTTTAAGCTCGATCCAGAGCATCCACCAGCAGATTTTAGTGGAGTTTATGCATACTCACTGGTAGAATACGGTGTTGGGAAACCCAAGCCTGTTTTAGAACTTTTTCGCCAAGAAGCAATCAAACAGGCTTTCCGCAAGGCATTTGACCATAATAACCCCTCAATTTTACTTTCTGAGGTTGATGCTTGGCTTGATGCCTATTCTTTGGGTGATGACATTAGAAGTTTGGGAATTGACATTAGACGGGAAATTGCCGCGTTTTATATTGTGTTTGCAGAAGTTGCTAAACGCACACGCAACCCAGCAGATACACTTATGAGTCAACAAATTGGCTCTTTGCAAAAACGTATTGCAAATATCCAAGAACTACTTGACAGGTTGCCGACGCTGGAAGGTATTCGGACAGAAATAGCGCGGTTGGCACAAAATTCACCCGCACTGCTGGAGGCCGGAACATCTACCGAAAATCAATGTCGAGCCATAGCTTTAGCTCAACAAATGCGCGGCTGGTTTGAAACCTTGGGCTACCGCTTTGAAAAGTATGAAGTTTGGGGTGATTCATATTTTGAGTGGATTATTAATGTGCCAACCCGGCGTAACCGATATGACCGCATCTTAATCAGGGGAATTGAGGGGGAAGTTGGACTCAAGGATGTAGCTGTTTTGCGTTCTTCTGTGGAGCAACAGAGAACTGATGAAGGTTGGTTAGTAACAGCCAGAAGGATTGCACGAGCGGCACGAAATGAGGTAGAAAAGGAGGAAAATCGCCACTTAGGTTGTTATACTTTTGACGAACTTATTGACCAAGATGCTGATTTTACCGATTATCTTGATTGGTTAGAAGCGGAAATTATTCGGCGGCAAATAGATCTAAAATACGTTCCTTTAGCCTGCACAAAAGAGGAAATTGACCCCGATACTAAGCAACGCATCGGCATTAGTCATTATAGCGATCGCGATGGTTGGATTGATGGTTATATTGATATGTGGTTGGACGATCCTGCCAAAGAGCATATTTCTATACTAGGAGAATTTGGTACGGGGAAAACTTGGTTTGCCTTCCATTATGCTTGGGTAGCATTGCAACGTTACCGAGATGCCCAAAAGCGCGGTGTTGAGCGTCCCCGTTTGCCTTTGGTAATTACGCTGCGAGATTTTGCCAAAGCCATAAATGTAGAGAACGTTTTAGCTGGGTTCTTTTTTACACAACACAATATTCGTTTAACTAGCGCAGTATTTGACCAGTTAAACGGTATGGGTAAATTGTTGCTAATTTTCGATGGTTTTGACGAAATGGCAGCAAAAGTTGACCGTCAGCAGATGATTAATAACTTTTGGGAACTGGCGAAAGTGGTAGTTCCTGGTGCCAAGGTTATTTTAACTTGTCACACCGAACATTTTCCCGAAGCTAAGGAAGGACGCGCCCTACTCAATGCTGAGTTACAAGCATCTACCAAGCAACTGACAGGAGAAACACCGCAGTTTGAAGTGCTGGAACTGGAGAAATTTAACGACGAGCAAATTCGGCTGGTGTTGTCGTATCAAACGGAAGCTGCAACAGTTGAGCAAGTCATGGGAAATCCGCAGTTATTGGATTTAGCCCGTCGTCCGGTGATGAGTGAGTTAATTTTGGAAGCTTTACCAGATATTGAGGCGGGTAAACCTGTGGATATGTCGCGGGTTTACTTGTACGCAGTGCGGCGGAAAATGGAACGGGATATTAAGAGCGATCGCACCTTTACTTCTTTGGCAGAAAAGTTATACTTTTTGTGCGAACTTTCTTGGGAAATGCTGTCTAAAGACGAAATGAGCCTCAATTATCGGCTTTTCCCAGACAGAATTCGGCGATTATTTGGTTCGGTGGTGCAAGAAGAGAAGGATTTAGACCACTGGCATTATGACATGATGGGTCAAACAATGCTCATCCGCAACGCTGATGGTGATTATACTCCAGCGCATCGGTCTTTGTTAGAGTTTTTCGTAGCTTATAAATTTGCCGCAGAGTTGGGAGCGTTATCTAGCGATTTTACGGAGTTAGCTCAAGCACAATCAGGCTTGGATAGCAGTGTAGCGCCACTTAATTACACTTGGTCTGGTTATTTTTCGCGTCAATTGGATGATGCGATGTCTACAATAGGCTACGCCTACGCACCACTAAAAGCATTTACAAGTGAGTCTTTTGAGAAGTTAAGGGAGACTTTTGGCAAAGCATCACTCACAAAAGCAGTCATAGATTTGCTTTTACCGATGATTGATATAGATGCCCAAGCTGGCATTGTTAATCTGATTGAGACAACGCGGGGCAAAACTGAAGATGAAGCGGGTTATCTTGGCGGGAATGGGGCGACATTGTTGGTGAAGATTGATAAGGCGGCTTTGGAGGGGCAAGATTTAACCAATACAGTTATTAAAGGAGCAGATTTTTCCGAGGCGAGCTTACGCCATGCTCATTTTATAGGAGCCAACCTAACTAAATCAGTTTTCCCAAAGGTCTTCGGTGCCGTTTTTTCAGTTGCATACAGTCCTAATGGTGAGCTATTTGCAGCAGCTGATGGCAATTGTGAAATTAGTATATGGCTGGCTGGAAATGATCAACAAATTTTTAAATGTAAAGGACACAATAATTGGATACGCTCAGTAGTCTTTAGTCCTAATGCTCAAATTTTGGCAAGTGCTAGCTATGACCATACTGTAAGGTTGTGGGATACTACCACCGGAGCATGTATGAAAGTTCTGGAAGGACATAGCGATAGGGTAAATTCGGTAGCATTTAGTCCAGACGGTAAAATATTAGCAAGTGGAAGTCGAGATAAAACTATAAAATTATGGAATCTTAGCACTGGAGAATGTCTGAAAACTTTAGAAAATATAAGCAGTATATATTCAGTAGTTTTCAGCCCTAACGGTACAACTATTGCAATTGGAGGAAAAGATAAAACAGTAAAAATATTCCATATTTTTACTGGCAAATTTTTAAAACCTTTTGAAGGACACACCGATTCAATAAGGTCTATTTTCTTTGATTTAGATGGTACAACTCTAATAAGTGGTAGTAGAGATAAAACTATAAAATTGTGGGATATTGCCACTGGAGAATGCTTAAAAACCTTTGAAGGACATACGGATACAGTACGTTCAGTTGCTATCGATAATAAATATCAGATCTTGGTAAGTAGCAGTAGAGATAAAACGGTAAAGCTATGGAATTTGAAAACAGGGGAATGCTTAAAAAATTTACAAGGACACACTAGTCGGGTACGCTCAATAGCAATTAGTCCTGATGGCACAAATTTAATTAGTGGTAGTGAGGATCAAACTGTCAGAAAATGGGACATTAATACCGGAAAGTGTTTGAATATCTTGCAGGGTTCTACCAGTTGGGTACGTTCAGTTGCTATTAGCCCTAATAGTAAAGTTTTAGCTAGTTGCAGTGAGGACACAACCGTAAAATTGTGGAATTTCACTACAGGAAAATGCTTGAAAACTTTGCAGGGACATATAAGTAGAGTCAATTCAGTTGCGATTAGCCCTGATGGTAGTATTTTAGCCAGTAGTAGTTATGACCGAACAATTAAGTTATGGGATATCATTACTGGAAAATGTTTGAAAACTCTATCTGGTCATACTGGAGGAGTAAATTCAGTAACTTTTGCTCCCGATGCCGTAACCCTCATAAGCGGTAGTGGTGATGGCAAAATCAATATATGGGATGTTAGTACAGGAGATTGCATTAAAACTTTGCAAGGGCATACTGACTGGGTATGGTTTGTAGTAATCAGTCCTGATAATAAAATCCTAGCCAGTAGTAGTTATGATAAAACGGTGAGATTATGGGATGTCCATACTGGAGAATGCTTAAACATAATCCAAGGTCATACTTTAATGGTAAGTGCATTGGCAATCAGTCCCGATAATCGCATGATTGCTAGTGCAAGTGGTGATAAAACGGTAAAGCTTTGGAATATCCATAATGGCAAATGCTTAAAAACTTTGCATGGACATATAGATTGGGTAAATGCGGTAGCATTTAGTCCAGATGGTCAATTTTTAAGCAGTGCTGGCAATGATGCACAAATAATCATTTGGGATATCCATACTGGCGAATGTATTAGAACTTTGTCAGGACACAGTAGTTGGGTAAACACTGTTATTTTTAGCCCTGACGGTCAAACTATTGTCAGTGGCGGTAGAGATGAAACAATTAAGGTTTGGGATTTTCAGTCTGGTAAGTGTCTAACAACACTAGACAATAGACTTTATGCAAGTATGAATATTACAGGCGTTAAAGGTTTAACCTCAGCAGAAATCGCCACACTCAAAGCATTAGGCGCAGTGGAAGATGGGGAATAAATTTTAAGCGATGTCTACAACGGGCTACGCCTATACGCTTGTGTAGTAAATTTTCAAACCCCGTTAAAATATAGTTAATCTTAGATAGTTTCCAATGACAGCCCAAGATTCTTCTTGACGTTTACGCTCATAAGTCTGACCCCATACTCTACCAGTGCGAGTATCAAATGCAGCGAATAAATTAAGTGCCCCCTTACGTTCA
>NZ_JBALDZ010000176.1:0-48700 GCF_036917155.1 Nostoc sp.
AATTTAGGGGCTTTAAACCCTGTATTCGGGGCTAATTTTTTTTCTGTTCCCTGTTAAGAGTTCCCTGTTCCCGCCCCGAAGGGGCTTGGTAATAAGTAAGATTCATTACTCATTACTTATTTAATTATTGAGATGTGGTGAGAAATCCGGGTGTGGGGTGTGTGGATGGATACCCGAAAATTTCTTAGAGGAAACTGAACCTGCTACAACTTCTACTGAGAAACCAAAACACAGACAACGCAAAGGTTGTTTGTATAAGTATCTTGAGAATAAGAAGCTGAAAAATGGAAGTATAGTTTCTTATCCCCGCTTTTTCTTAGAGGAAACAGAGCGATCGCTCCAGAAAGTCTATGTCTGGTGTAAGTAGTATCGAGCAAATCTTAAAGAAATTCCAGTTCATCTATAAAAACAAATTCGCATTCAATTGGTGAAAACCAAACATGAACAATTGTATTATTGTATACTTCGGCTTTAAGGGTAATTCCTGATGACAGAGGGGCTGGTGATGAGCTAAGAGGGGCTGCTGAAGTGGAAATCTCAGATTTTTGACTATCAACAACAAGTGAGAGAGAGCAAACCACCACAGCAGACGACATACATTATTCCCGATCGCACCCTATATCTAATTAGGGGGCTTTGGGTTTGATGAACTTGAGGGTCATGCGATCGCTCTCTCCAATCAAGAGGAAGCGTTGCCTATCTTTTTGACCTTGGCTTAAGGTTGGAGGTAGTGTCCAAACTCCGCCCGGATAGTCCTTGGTATCTTTTGGGTTGGCGTTAATTTCTGATTTGCCCACCAATTTGAAGCCAGTTTTCTCCACAGCAGCAATTACCCCATCTTCCGACATATAGCCAGTTTTAATACTCTCTTCTAAAGAAGTCCCCACTTTGGCGCGGTGTTCTTCCACCCCTAAGATGCCCCCTGGCTTGAGTGCTTTGTAAGCTGCTGCATAAACCTGCTCGGCATATCCAGCCTTAACCCAGTTATGAATATTGCGGAAGGTAACAACCATGTCTACAGAGTTGTCTGGGGCTAGGGTAAGTTCATTTGGGGGATTGATTTGGGCTACTTTGACCTTACCAAAAACCTCTGGATTAGCTGCTAGTTTCTCTTGAAAAGCCAAAGCGGGTTTACTTGTGCTAGAAGCAAAGTTAGTAACTATGAGTTGCCCCTTTGCCGCTAGAAATGGGGCTAATATCTCAGTATACCAGCCGTTCCCTGGCCACAATTCAACTACGGTCATATTTGGGCGCAGACCGAAGAATTGCAAAGTCTGGGCTGGGTGGCGGTACTTGTCTCGGTCACGATTTGGCTCTGAGCGATGACTGCTCTTTAGTATGGTTTGGAGTGTGGTTGTGCTGTTGAATGTCGCTTTTTGGCTTTCGTTGGCTAGAACAGTTGGGGGCATTACGGATGCCAATACAAGGATTGCTAGAGTCAAGGCTTTCAGTAAGCTTTGGCGGTGGGTGAGATTTTGTGCAAATTTCATAACTGTTGTTTTTACTTTTCGCTTTAGCATAGGGCAAATAGCGTTCTCATAAATGGGTGCGATGGCGTACCCGTCCGCTATAGGCATTGCTCTGCCGTTTATCCTCTAAGAATGAGGCCGTAGGTGCAGCCCCTTAAAGTAGACATCGCTCCCCTAAACCCCGCCGCAGGCATCACGCCCAAATTAGTTAACTATATAGCCCAAAAATTGGAAATCGAGGTTACAGATGATTTGCGCTTAATTGTAGAAACCGAACTTAAAAGTGCATGACAAAATATTAGGATTGACTAAAATGTCTGATAATTTACCTTTTCAACATCCAGACCAACTACAGCAATGGCATCAGGGTATAAAAGATGCCAACCGCAATAATATTTTCTGCCACTGTCGTACTTGCGGTTATGAGTGGATGTATTCAAGATTTGATACTACTTGTGTCAAATGCGACAGCAAAGATGTAGAAAGTATTTCATCTTGGCAGTTTCCAGATGATTAAATCTGCTCATTCAATAGTGCGATGGCGAAGTGAGTAGAGCGAGTGTGATTGTTGTTTTGGGGATATAAGCGATCGCCTAACTGTACTATGCCCTTCAATAGCAGAATAGTTGGTTGATTATTATTGATATTAATAGTTATTATTCTGGTTTACCGAACCACAACATTAGAGTAAACCGTAATCTTTTTTACTGCCTAACTTAGTGCGGTAATCATCATATTATTAGGTGATGATCACCGAATTTACAGAAGTTTTAACCATACTTATTATGAATACATAAGCACAAAACCAAGTGCAAAAACGATTAAACAAGAACTACTTAATGCGAGAAAGAGTTATGGCACTAGTTCGTTACAACCCCTGGCAAGAATTGAACGCTTTAGAACGTCACATCAATGGCTTACTTGGAGATACCAGAGTAGCACCTGCACGGTTTGACAGAGATTTTCTCAAAGTTCCGGCGGCTGAGTTGCACGAAACTGATGATGCTATTCATTTGAAGCTAGAACTCCCAGGATTAGAGGCTAAAGACCTAGATATTCAAGTCACCCAAGATGCTGTTCACGTCTTCGGTGAGCGCAAGTCCCAAACTAAAACCGAAAACAATGGCACTACCAAGAGTGAATTCTACTATGGTAAATTCCAACGTGTAATTCCTCTATCTGTTCGGATTCAAAACACCAATGTCACCGCAGATTATAAAGACGGTATCTTGAATTTGACATTGCCAAAAGCTGAAGAAGAAAAGAACAAAGTTGTCAAGGTTAATCTGGAACAACCTGCTGCATAGTGCGAAACTACGAATCCTCCAATGATTGATTGAGATAGCTAAGAGCTTGGTTATGAGATGACCAAGCTCTTTTGTAGCAATTGCCTGTGAGGGAGCGATCGCCATGCATCCTCCCGCATTTCTCACAAGTTTGAAATGCAGAGGGGCAGAGGGGCAGAGGGGCGGAGGGGATTGAACTTGGCACATTGAACTCTCCCCTGCTCAAGAGCACAAGCACAGGCTTTGAGCATTGGTGAGAAATCCCGGATCCTCTCTTGATTAGGTGGGGCGATCGCTTTTTTTCCTCTAAGAATTTGGCGGGGGCGATCGCTTGGTTTCCTCTAACCCTCTCCTAAGAAACAAGGCAGGAGGCAGGAGGCAGAAGGGAAGAGGATTTGACTTGTTTCTTCCATCCATAACGGAAGCGAGCGCGTCCGTAAACAGCTTATGTCAAACTGGGAAAAGCTAATCCCTGAAAGCCTTTCGGAGCTTTACTTTTCAGCTTTTGGCTTGAAATTTTAGTTTCTCTTAGAAAAGAAAGGCTCAAAGCTTGATTAGATAAAGGTTCCAATGTTTCGCTACGATTATTGTTTTCCGAAAGTGACAGAACAGGGCTAAGAATTAGGTGGGGCGATCGCTCCTGCTGCGATATTTCCTCTAAGAACGGCGCACTTCAACAGTTATCAAAACAGAATTCAGGAGTCAGGAGCCAGAATTCAGCAATGTTTTTTGTGCGACTGGCGGATGAATCAAGGGGTTTAAGACCCCCACTAAATCGAAGATTTAGTGGTCTTCAATCAGTGGCGGGTCTGAATCCCCCACTGATTGATTCTGACTCTAATCCCCATAAATAAATTTAGGGGAAATGATTAAGGACGTATTAATCCCAAACCGTTTACCAGAAAAATCTAAAAATTCTTTGTAGGATACCTTTGTGGTGATGACGTGGTTCGTAGTACTCTAACTCGCGACGATGACCTTCTTGATGGTGGTGATTTTGTTCGTGGTTGTGTCCGTGATTTTGTCCGTGATTTTGTCCGTGGTTATGTCCGTGGTTGTGAGACATGATATTAACCCATATATATATTTAATTTGGAATACAAGGCTAGTGGCACAGATTTCGGAAATTCACAACAGAAGCATTAGCATGAGTTGAAAGAGCAGCAATTGAAACAGAAGCTAATAAACCACCAAGAATCAGAGATTTTAAGCGGTTCATATATTCTTTAGTCCAAGTTTTACTTAACTTATATGTTGCCAATATATTCTACATAATCAAGAAAAGATATCTAGCAAATGTCACAACTTAAACATGACTAAAGTCACTAAGCGCTCTATCAGGCTCTGTTACCACCGTAGGTCTTACCCTGAGCCTGCGCCGTACCCCGGAGGGGAAGCAAGCTACGCGTAGCGTCTCTAAGAGTTGGGCATCGCTGGTAAATTATCCTCGCTTGAATTAGAGCTTGCACCCCTGAACAAGAGAATTACCCAATTCGCGTTAGCTTTGGGGCTTGGTCTAACCCGGATTTTTCACCCCTATGATAGATACATTGGCGAAAGTAAAGTTAATTACAAACAATAGTTAGTGGTCAATAGTCAACAGTTATTGACTGTTGAGGACTCTTTGACTTTACTGTAGACCAATTATTACTTATTTTCAAAAGGAAGTTGAGTCAAATGTCAGATCCAAATTTTGCACAGCAAGCAGGAGAGTTCGGCGTTGATGCAGCCATCGACACAACCGCAGATAACCTGATCAACCCAATTCTTGACGGTGTAGCTTCTCACGTTCCTGGCGCTGAGGGATTTGAGCAAATGCTAAACACAGAAGTTGACCAAGTTATCAATAACGAGATCAACACTGAAGTTAACAAAGGCTTCGGTGGAATGATCCAAGACTCTGAAAATCTGTTTAACAGAGAATAAGTGTGAACTACCCCACAGATTTATCTATGGGGTAGTTCAGTCCCACGATCGCACCCTATATCTTCTAATACCGTTCTCATAAATGGGTGCGATGGCGTACCCGTCCGCTATAGGCATTCAGAAATATGGATGGTGAAATTAGCAGAGAGAATAAGCAATTTACAATACAATCACCACTTAGCACAAGTGCGTAGTTTACCGCCGCAGGCATCGCTCTCTTTTCCTCGCTTGATTGGCGCGATCACAGCCCGCTTTTATCGCTGCTCTCAAAAATTGGTAGAGTTAGCAAGATTACCCAACAGCTTTGCTGCTTTACCAATGAATAACGATGTTGTGATTTTTATTATCAGTGCTGGTCTGCTGGTTATTTATTGAAAGCGGGAAGCGATCGCTTATTCTACTCAGAAGGTGATGATATTCTCATCAGATTCATCACAAATCAAAATACGTCTGTTTAAAAACTAGATTCGGTTATACAACAGCTTAACAGCCATGAGAACCATCATTGACATGAACCATCAAATGGTAAAAGTGACTTCGACCTTTGACGATTTTACCCGAAACCTTGAAGTTGCGCTGGGTCGCCTAGACCCAACGATTATTCAAAAAGTAGGAGCAGAACCGGCATTCGTCGAAGCGCACCTGAAGCTTAGGGGGGGCGAAGAGGACTTAATTCTGTTTGATATTCAAAACCACGGACAGCTGTTGACTATAGTGGGTACGCCTAAAAAGGCCAAGCAGTATGTGGTAGGCAATCCGTTGATTGCCATTCAAATGACACAGCACGACATCCGAGCGGCGCTGTACGCGCCCTTACGCCTGCTGGTGTATGAAGCAGCGGATCAGTCGGTTTATGTTGAATATGATTTACCCTCGTCGCTGTTCGGGCAGTTTGGCAATGCGGAAGTAACCAAGATAGCCGAGTCGCTGGATCTGAAATTGGTGAATTTGATAGCCAAGGTTGATCAATAAAACATTCACTACGGCTGCTCCCGCTTGGAATTTCCTCTCTACGAGACGCTACTCGCGTTCGCTTGATTGGGGCGATGCCAACGGCTGCAAGCTACGCAGTATTAACTTTTTTTCCTCTAAGAAACCAGTGCGATCGCTTTTTTCCTCGCTTGATCAGGGAGCGATCGCAATCAAACTACTTTACCTAATACTGCCTCCAAACGGCTGGTAAATTCTGAGGAGCGATCGCTTGTCAGAATCAACTGCTCAATTGCCCGTGTCATTGCAACATAGTGGCTTACGCCATCTCGTTTCAAATATTTTTATCTGCCGATATTGCGTGTCAGCAGCAGCATCAAAATTTAATATCCGAACGTTTTGCAAAAAGTCCACTGTTGCCCAGAACCTTGTGTAAAGCTCGACTAAATTATTAGTTTGGGAGGGATTGTTGATATTAACAACCCACCCATTAAACAGCTCTTGAACCGTAACAATTGTTACTGCAATATTGGATGACAATTGCGCGGCTCTAGCACAAATTGAGGAATGCCCTCGAAGCCACAATGAAACATGGTCTGTGTCCAAAATAAATAGACTCATAACAAAAGGCTACTCAACCATGTACAAGGAGGGATCAACCTCTGAATCATCGTTTGACTCCCTTTCGGATCGAATTGATAAAGCAATTTCAGCAAAATATGGATCGTCTTTGAAAAAGCCTGCATACTTAATCCAAGGGTTTTCAGAGATTGCTGCTTGAGACACCTTAATTTCTACAGGAATAATTTCTGCATCTTTTAGGTGGGTTGCTAAGAGCTGAGTCAGGCTTTGAAGCGCCAGATCACGAGTAGCCGCTTCCACTCTATAAGAGGGAAACTCTAAAGCAGAAGCAATTACCATATTATTTTTATTTTCTAGCAGGATATTAACCTTGAGGTTAGCAGTCTGTGGCATAGGTGTAATCTAAAAACTTATCAAGTTTTCAAGAAGCGCAATACATCAATTTTAACGGCTATTGGGGGAAAAGTCGTTAAAATATCTATGCAGTAGGAGGTCGCCGAAAAGATTTTTTTGCATAAGTTTTTGGTAACTTCTCAATAACCGCTGTAAAAATGAGCAAATAATTCTGAGTTAGGTGAGAATAGTTGCTTCTATAGGGATTGAAAATACTTCATTCTTTAAAGCAGCATGAGCTCAAATGACATCAGGTAGGTAGGGAATATTCTCATCTCCCTTCAAGCGGGAGATTAAGTATTGCCAAAACGAATAGGCAAGCTTACGACAGGTCTTCTTGAGACCTGTAAATGTATCACGGGCGCGATGATAATGATGGAGAAAGAGCGGCAGGATAGACATGGAAATTAATTTAGGAGAAACTTTTCTCCTAAACCCAATTCCGCACGATTAACACAAAACGTGTAATCGCTATTGATTCGGAAAAACGAAAGTAGACGGCAACGGACAAGGCAAGATTTTAACCCAAGAGGAACTAAAGCGATTATTCACGTCAGGATTTATCACGTTGAGCGATCGCTCTTAAAGCGGACGGTTACGCCATCGCGCTCTGGAAAAGAAATTGCCTCTTTACTGGTTGTCAAGTATCAGAAGCACTACCCGGATTTCTCACCAATGCTCAAAGCCTGTGCTTGTGCAGGGGAGCAGGGGAGCAGGGGAGCAGAGGAGAGTTCAATGTGCCAAGTTCAATCCCCTCCGCCCCTCTGCCCCTCTGCCCCTCTGCCCCTCTGCCCCTCTGCATTTCAAACTTGTGAGAAATGCGGGACTAGTACTCCAGACGACTGATATCAAATGTTGTGCTATCGCTTTGAGCAAGTCTACCACCAAAGGTAAGCATAAAACTCGGATTGTGGACATCCCACCAGGGCTAGCCGCAATGCTGGAGCAAAGCTTTATGACCAAGTTATTTACCAATTTCTCTAACTTCAAAAAAATGTGCGAACCCCCAGTTATGATATCTAGTTATGAAAAAGCTAACAAAAATCGCTTTAGCAAGTAGTGTTTTAGCGATGACACTCAGTATAAATATTTCGGCTCAAGCCCAAGAAAAACGCCTGCTAACACTCGACGATCAATTCGCCTTTCGCCAAATTAACGATCCCCAACTATCTCCCACTGGAGACTGGATTGCTTACACAGTAACTAATACCGACTTGAAAAATGATACACAAGATAACCATATTTACATGACTTCTTGGGATGCTTCCCGAACATTACATTTAACTAACGGTAAGGATAGTGAATATGACCCTCGGTTCAGCCCAGACGGGAAGTATCTAGCTTTCATCTCCAGCCGGGAATCGGGAAAACAGCAAATTTGGTTGCTCAACCTAGCAGGCGGTGAAGCCGAGAAAATATCTGACTTTGCTGGTGATGTTAGCGATTTTGTCTGGTCTGGTGACAGTAGACGACTAGCCGTAATTGCCGAGGAACCAGTTCCAGAAACACCCTTTAATGGGAAAACCCCACCACCGATTGTTATTGATCAATTTCACTTCTTAGAAGATGGTGTCGGTTTTATCGGTAAAAGTCGTGAACATCTTTATGTATTGGACTTAGCAACTCGCAAAGCAGATATTCTCACTCCAGGTTCATTTAATCAGTCTTTACCTGCTTGGTCCCCTGATAGCAAAAATATTGCTTTTGTGAGCAAACGTGGTCAAGAGAGCGATCGCAATAATAATTGGGATCTGTATGGAATCGCCGCCCAATCGGGAGCCAAAGCCCGTCAGCTAACTACCTTTATTGGGCCTGACTCCGCTCCTGATTGGGATAGCCGTCCGGTTTGGAGTCCAGATGGGAAGTCAATTGCTTATTTGCAGGGAGGTTCACCCAAACTTATTGAGTATGCAGTTCATCATCTCGCCATTATCCCCGCCGAGGGTGGTACTCCCCGTCTACTAACTGCCAACCTTGATCGCAATGTTGCCAAACCGCGCTTTACCACAGATGGTAAATCAATACTGTTTTTAATCGAAGATGATGGCAATGTTCACCTAGCAAAAATACCTGTAACTGGTGGCAAAATCGAGCGATTCTTAGCAGGAAGACAAGAGATTAGTAAATTTGATTTAGGACGCGATGGCAAAATCGCTTTACTTTCCTCAACGCCACAACAACCAAATGCAGTCTTTGCCTTTAATGGTAAAAATTTGCGTTTAATATCACACCAAAACGATCAGTTACTAGCGCAGTTAAATTTAGCAACTACAGATGAAATCAGCTTTTTGAGTAAAGATGGTACAGAAATTCATGGCTTTCTTGTCAAACCACCTCACTATCAGCCAGGGAAGAAATACCCAACACTGCTAATGTTACACGGCGGGCCTGTCGGCCAGTTCACAAACCAGTTTAAGTTTAATTGGCAACTGTTTGCGGCCAAAGGTTATGTCGTTGTCGGTGTTAACCCACGCGGTAGTTCAGGAAGAGGTGAAGCTTTCTCCAAAGCGATTTATGCAGACTGGGGAAACAAAGACGCTCAAGATATTATTGCTGGTGCTGATTATGCGATCGCTACCGGAATTGCTTCGCCATCACGCTTGGGAATTGGTGGCTGGAGTTACGGCGGAATGTTAACCAACTACACTATTGCTCAAGATCACCGCTTTCAAGCCGCAGTCAGTGGGGCTGGTGAATCAAATATTCTGGCGACCTATGGTACTGATGAGTATATTGATGACTATGAACAAGAGCTTGGTGTACCGTGGAAGAACCTCGATGTCTGGCTACGAATTTCTTTCCCATTTATTCACGCTGACCGCATTGTTACACCAACACTATTTATGGGAGGTGATAGGGATTTTTCTGTACCACTACATAACTCGGAACAGATGTATCAAGCACTCAAAAGTCTGGGAATTGATACTCAATTAGTGGTTTATCCTGGACAGTCTCACGGCATCAGCAAACCGAGTTATCAACGTGATGTCCTAGAACGTTATTTAGCTTGGTACGATAAATATCTCACACCCTCAACCGCATCTCCTATTTTTGAGCCAAAATTGATCAAGAAAAAAAGCAACTAACAAAATTTACTATGAATCGGATAAATTTAGGCATCTGGTGGCATCTTCCCAGATTTCAAAAGTGCTTCTAAAAGAGCTTGTGCCTTGCATTTTTGGTCTTACTTCACCAATGAGAAGTATTGGCTTGCCCAAATGACTTTCGCTGTTCAATAAAAGAGAGAGCCATTAGCTGATGTTTTTGGCAATTTGGCAGATCAACTATTTTTGATACTGGTATTTTTGGGATTGTGCAACAAGTGTAGCAGAAGTTGCCCTAACGAGGTGTCGAAATTTTGAAGTTACTTCTGTAATTCCTTGAAGACATCAATTGCAGCTAGTGATTTCAACTGAGATGTAAAAGTGTCGGTGCATAATCAACTCATACAGGAGATTAATTATGTCGGGCGTAATTAAACGTCGTCAATTTATTCAGGCAACGCTGGCAGCAACGGCAAGTATCGCTGTGCCTAGCATTGCTTCTGCCACCTATCATGGTGAAGAATGTCTCGAAGCGCTGATTATTGGTAGCGGTTTTGGTGGAGCCGTCGCAGCATTGCGCCTTGGTGAAGCTGGAATTAAAACTATGTTGATTGGGATATCGTTCGACAAGAAATCGCGGGTCAGAAGGTTCCTTCCGCGATCGCAGGTCAAGTTTACTACGGTCTTAACAGTGGTGCCAAAAATAGCTTAGATCGAAATTATCTCAGCATGGCAGAAGCTACTAAAAAGGTGGAAATCCGACCCCTACATGTGGTACATACAATCGAGGAATATCATGCTGGGCGTTTCCGAGTTACCTGCAATCAAATTAATCAGCAGGGAGTTGTACTGGCTAAAAAATCCTTTATCTGTCGCTATCTGTTTTTAGCAGCCGGTTCCATTGGCACCACCGAATTGCTTTTACGTGCCAAGCACGAAGGGACATTGCCTCGCCTCAACAATCAAGTCGGAAAATTCTGGGGAACTAACGGTGATGGAGTCAGTGCTATCCTTACTTCTGGTCAAACTAATGCCACACTCGGCGGCCCAGCATCGGTAGTAATTGAAGACTTAGACAATCCCATCGCTCCATTAGTTATCGAGCAACTTCCTTTTCCGATAGTTCCACAAGGTGTATTAGCTCCTCTGAGCCTCGCCATCGTCAAGCCAGAAGGCTACCTGAATTACAATACTTCTACCCAATCAGCTAATCTTTTCTGGCCGAAAAACTCAGCCAACAATCAGAAAATTACCCAGGCTAATCAGTATACTTACCAACGACTAAATCTTGCTAATGCAACCACTTTTGCTGCACCGCTTGACTTTAGCGCTACAGCACATCCCCTTGGTGGTGCAACTATCGGTGCTGTATGCAATACTTACGGAAAAGTCCACGGCTATTCTAACTTATTTGTTGTTGATGGTTCTCTCATTCCTGGTTCCACTGCTTGCAGCAACCCATCCCTAACTATCGCGGCTCTTGCGGAGCGCTGCATGGATCGCTTTCTCAACAAGAAGCTTCCTGAAAGTACAGAGTGGGAATAAGAAGACATTGTCCAACAGGCGATCGCAAGAATTAGTACGTTGACGAGTGATGAGCGTTGTGGGGTGATGCTAAACTTTGAGGACATTGACCCGGACAAGTTTGCTCAACTGATAGCATCTGCGCCCGATTGGGTCGAGTGGATGGGGTGAGAAAGTGGGGCTTACTATTAACCACTTTAGTTGTTAGGTTGAAAATGCTGCTTGGTTTCACACAGTTCACGCTGACTATTGTTGGCGAGACAATTGCTTCACAAAATTCTGATGCTCAACGGTTGTTAATCCTTGCTGCACTATCTCAATTACTTTCGCTAAATTGAGGGCTTTCAAGGCTTCTTTATCTAACCATAATCCTGGGAAAACTTCACTTTTGATGATTCCTTCCGAATTGGAGTCCAGCAGAATATACTTACCTTCTGTTAGTCGAAACCAATCCAGTTCTCTGTCTTGAAACCGCCAAACTATATATTCTTGTACTTGATTACGACGATAAACCTTGAGTTTATCATGTATATCAATTGAAACAGTACTGGCAGCCACTTCCGCAATTAATTCTGGCGCACCTTCCACGTAGCCATCTTCACTAAGATTGGATTGTCCCCCTGCTTCTATTCTCAGCAGTGCATCTGGTTGAGGTTCATTATCTGCATCAAGCCGTACAGTACAATTATCTCCTAATTGAACTCCAGGCGTTAAGGCTTTATAAAGCATCAACCAACCAATAATTGCGGCATGGGGTTCACCATGTTGGGTAATTCGTAGTGGGGATGCCATGTAAACAATTCCTTCGATTAATTCTGCTTTTTTTCGGTCTGGCATCGCATGATAACGCCGTTCAAACTCGCTTTGAGTCAGTCTGTCACCGTTTTCCAGAGCAGGAATTGTGTTTTTTGGCGCGATGTCTTCGACATAGCTAAAGTACGTACTTGAAGTCATAGCTGGAATATTAAGAGGAGGAGCTGTAGGGAAAATATTTTGCTTCTATCCAAATTCTAAAACATTACTACGCTGATGAAGTCTTTTTGAGTTCACCTCAAGAACGATCTCTACACCGGACAACCTCAACTCTTGACGTATCAACGCAACCCTTGGGGTTTCTTTGAAGAGCGCTTGCTTTGAGCGGGTAGAATACGGGGTTGATGCACTTATTGAATTACTCAGTACTCTAACGATTGATGAGCAGTTGGGTGTGATGCTGGAGTTTGAAGATGCAAGCCCTGACAAGTTTGCTCAACTGCTTGTCGATGCGCCGCAATGGACTGAAACGAATTGTTGATTCCGCTTGACTTCGGGAGTTGCTCTTACCATAGTGCAAAAGTACTGAGTATTCAATCTTCTTTACTCAGCACTCAGCACTCAGTGAGCAAGGGTTTAAGACCCCCACAAAACTAGAATTTTTGGTGGCTCTCGAACTCTTTGGGTTTGAATCCCCATCTAAACGAAACATAAAAGCCTTCTGCCTCCAGCATAGCTGCCTTCTTCAACTTATTTTCTTTTCAAAATGAGAATTGCTGGCACTCAAGGCTTTTAGCTTGCGCTTCATTAACCACCCAAACCCTAATGCTAATGTTCCACCATAAATATCTGTTGGTTCTGGAACAGTTTCTACTTGAATTGTATAAACTCCTTCACCACTTGCATTCACATCACCTGGAACATTATATCCAATAATTCCTTCACCACCAAATCCAAATGCAATATTGAAGGGCAAAAATATTGCAGCAGTAAAATCCTCCACACTTCCATTATTGATTATCACTTGTCCACCTTGACTTATATCTGCTTTTGTGAAATTAGTCCCTAAAAGACTAAATTCTAAGGTTTTTAAAGAGATAAATTCCTCTCCTATTCCTGTTTGCTCTGAATTGTCATAGCTGAACGTGCCTGTGAATTTAGTACCTTGCAACGCTCCTGAATTTAATGATGCATCAAAATCATAAGTAATTATAGCTGCTTGAGTAGGTCTTACTCCGGTAACAATGTAGCTGAAAGTGATGCTAGCTGTCATAGCTACAAGTTTTTTAATAATGCTCATTCAATTGCTCCGTATTTTCATAGTATACTTTTTTGCTTTCAGTCATGAAAGCCAGTTTACTATTGCCTCAGAAGGCAATAGTAAAAGGAAGTTGGAGGCGAGTAGATGAAAACCCCTACAATAATTCAAGTATTTCTTCTTATATTCCCACACCTGGAGCAAGATAGCTAACGGGTATTAATCTTCCTGTTTCATTTTATGAAAGCGTAATTTATTTCCTCTGAACTTGAGAAAGATTGACATTTAATTTGAAGCGACGTTCTTCAACAATTGAAACAGGTAACTCACGATCATCTGATGTATATTTTGAACTCAGAAATTGCAGATGCTGTTGGGTGACATCTGCACGTTTATCGCTCGTTGGATCTCTACCCAACCATGCTCTAGCGGTTTGAGAGCCAAAATATTTGTATCGGCTCAATAAATTCTCTCTGGCAATTGAATGAATTTATTTTTTCGGAAATAAAATCATCTACTAGAAGCAGTCATCATAAATTTTCTGAGAATCTGTCCGATTTTTGAACAACTCCTGAAAACTCTTTATTCACAAACTGCGGCTCTTTCAATAATAAACCATTCATGGTATAAAATTGCTAAGAAAAACTCTTCATTTTTCAGGCGATCGCATACTGCCATAAATCCCCAAAAGAATGGATCATCTTCATAGGTAGTATCTGATAGAAAAACTGTTACAGAATTCTTATCCGCACTCCAGATACAACGTATTATAGTAATATCATTTGTGAGAGGTTAAGGTCAGATACAATTTGTCAATAAGCAATAGTACTTAAAATATTGCTGAAATCGGGGTTAGAAACAGAATTTTTGATTGGGCGATGCCTAGGTTGGGCTTTGCCTACGCGTCATCTTGATACGCATCATTTATTCTTAACCCATAATTTCAGTACAACAGTTAACTTCATACCTCGGCTCTTTCCAAATTTTAAGCATAATTTCTAATTGACAAAAGTAAGATTATCTTAACCTCTCACCGATGTAGTAATATTCGGATGATGTGATTTATCTACAGGTAATAATATTGAGCATTCTTCCACTGACAAAAATTCTGGTTCTTCATATCTGAAAACCGATGACCAACTTTCTGGTCCTTCATGTTTCTCAATAATTCTATCCCACCTAACTGACTTGATTTTTTCCAGAGCTTCTGTCGATATTTCGGAAATTTTCATAGTTTTTACTACAGTTAATAAAATTTCATAATTAACATCTGGCATTCGGCATCAATTATTATGATTAGATTCAATTAATAGCCTAAAATAATACCTATTTATATATAATTTTATATATAATCATTATTATAATCCGATAACTAATGGATTTATTTGACCAGCATCTTGCAAAAATAACTGAAGAATCAGCACCCCTAGCGGCGCGCGATCGCATTTTCACTTTCGCTCAATTACAACGTCATCACTTAGTATTGGATCTAAATGCCGCCACTGGTTTACTTACTTGGGAAGCAATCCGCCAAGTTCCTGAAGGCGGGGTTTATGCCTGTGTTCGCAATCGCTCTGATGCCAATGCTTTAAATGAACTTGCTGCGGCACTTCCTGAAACAATGCGACCAATAATTTTTGCTGCATCTGTTGCACAGATACCTGCTATTCGGAAGTACGTCTTGATCAAAACGGAGAACTGAAGCTGAGGTAATATTTTTCCTTGCCTTCGCTTTATTTGTAGATGAGTATGAACTGTTCAAAAGGATTTTAGAGAATTATGCCAATTAAAAAACACATTAATCTGAATGTTGGAAGTTTTCTTAATCCCGCAGATAAAAAGATAGTTGTCAATTTAGCTAGTGAAGATATTTTAACTTTAATCACGCAAGAGTTAAAAACTCGTTACTCCCGAGAAAATCAAAAACAATTACTTGAGGAAAGTTCCCAGTTGTTGCCTGATTTCGTGCTACAAGAATTATTAAAGCGCCAAGAACAGGTAGTAAACGTTAACCCCGATACCTTAATAGTGGTTAACTGTCAAATAGCAGAGGTAGAGGTCGATGACTTGGGATTTGATTTAAATGTCGAAGCATATTTTGTAATTGGAGATGCAAATGGTCAAAATCATTTTCGCGCTAATAGGATCGGACTTTGGTCAAATATATGGGGTGATGAAGAAAAACTTTTTGATTTAGAAGATGAACTAGGCGACCAATTCTGGACTAATTATCAAATTCAGTTGCTTTTTGATGAAAAAAATCAGCAAACAATTGAACTGTCCGTCTCACAAACAGATGATTATGCAGCAACGTTAGAATTTGACCCATCGCTGAAAAGGTTTTCACCATCTATAGTTCCCTTTACGGATAATGATTTTTAAAATTTATTCACTATACAGAACGTTGAAACACTACTGAAAGATTATTTGCTGGCATCAGGTAAATCTGTTTCAAAGTGAGATTTTGTGCGCTAGCTACTGCTACAACATCATCTTCGGCTAGTGAAGTAATCCGTGAAGGTCTGCGGCTGCTCAAAGACCAGGATGCCCTCAAAGCAATACGCCTTGCCGAGTTACGTAGGGAGATACAGCAGGGGATTGATAGCGGAGAATCTACGCCGCTAAACATGGATCAAATTATCGAATTGGCGAAACAACAACGGCAGACCAGAGAATCCCCATAATGGCGACAATTCTTATAAAACCGTTAGCACAAGCTGATTTATTGGATATTTGGAATTTTATTGCCAGTGACAGCTTTGATAAAGCAAAATTAGAAACTTTTTTAGCGATCGCCCATCCGTGAGAGGTTAAGATAAAGTGCATTTTGTCAATCAGTTAAAATACTCAAAATAGTCTTAATAAGAATGATAATCGTGTGTGGGAAACTCGCCTCCTCCCTCTTTATTTGATTATTATTATCAAAACAGAATTCAGGAGTCAGGAGCCAGAATTCAGCAATGTTTTTTGTGCGACTGGCGGATGAATCAAGGGGTTTAAGACCCCCACTAAATCTTCGATTTAGTGGTCTTCAATCAGTGGCGGGTCTGAATCCCCCACTGATTGATTCTGACTCCTGAATTCAGAATAGCTGAATTCTTCTTCAAGTATTTATTTAGGTGGATATAACCATTGGGACACAAATTTCAACCAAGTTATCAAAAACAACAGCCGCATCCATTAAAAGATAGGACTGGCGACGACTATGGCCAAATCTCTCCCGGCAATATTCCTCAAACGTCTTGTGGGTCGAGCGGTACAATCTGCGATCGCGCAATTGTGCCAGTGCCTTACCCGCCTCAAAATGTTATGGGTGAAAGAGTGATCCTCTGTTCTCACGATAAAGGAACAAAACAACGTCTGATTCTAGGAATTGCGCTGGTGCATAAATCTTGGTTTTACATGGTTGAATTAATGTCGCCAACGTTAATTAAGACACCGACTATATCGAATCGTTTCTCACTAGTAGGTGAAAAAAGTTTGGTGCGCGTAAATGTCTAATTCTTTCTAATCACACAACTGCAAATTATCACACAACCAAAAATTATGTCAGCAATTGAAATCACCGAAATCATAAAGCAAATATCTCAAGAGATTGAAGTAGACTCCAATGGTCATGGTAAAGCCAGCATCAAAGCTACTGCACGACTAGCTGGAGTTGATGACGAATCTATCAGAAAAGCTTTAAAATCAAGCGCCGACCCAGTACCCTCAAAATTAGCCAAAGAGCTTATGTTGCAAGGGTTTAAAGCTACCGACCTGAACGAATGGAGAACTAATGGTATCCCAGATGTTGCGATCGCAATTATCTTAGAGTACTACGCTTACGAGGCAGGACGATACTGCACTAAACAAGCCAGATTGGTATGCCGTTCATTCAACACCATCGGCATTCGGGCATGGATTCAAGACAAATTGGGCTGGACTAAATCCGCTAATCCTTTTCGGGAGAGAATAATCTCGAATGCTTACAGCATAAGACTTTTACCAAAAAACCATGATTTCAGCCATTGTGTTAGAAAATAAACGCTCAAATGACCGTTCTATCTACAGTTCAAAATTTGGCTTTGATTTTTCTTTTCCTGGAGTGACAAAACAGGGATAAGCCTGTAACTTCTCTCCATGAAAGGGTGGCATTAATAATTTTCGTTCTCGTCGATGACGGACACCATCGATACCCTTGATTAGTCCCCTGCATGGATTTGGGGACAGGGAGTTGGCATGGTACAAAAAATACTCAGTATGCTGACGAGCGATAAAAGGTGGGGGGTGATGGTTGAGGAGGTTTGCCCCGATGGGTTTGCTCAATTGGTGACATCTGCGCCCCAGTGGGTGGCGTGGATGGGGTGAAGCGATCCGCTTCTTTATATTTAGTAAATGCTTTCGTCTCGTCTAACATGGAACTAGATGCAGAGATAGGGGACTAGGCAAATGGTGCAAACGATCGCAGCAGACAAACTAACTCTCTACGATCTGGAACATCAGTTCCGGTTGCAGCAAACTGAAGACCCGTCCTTTTTCTTAGAGTGGCAGGCAGACTTCCCTGCACTGACACAAGCAGAACAGCAACGGCTGTTAAGAGTTCAGGCTATTGTGGCGAACCTGGAGCGGCGGTCGGTATTAGAAAATACTGTCAAATTAGCAGTGGTCGCTCCTTTACTCGACTTATCAGGACTGTTCTTACCTCCGTTCTATGTCAGCACCGAAGACTCCATAGAAATTGAAGCAGCTAATGAAACTATGGTTGTGCGAGGTCGAATCGATATCCTGGTATTACAAGGTCAGTTTTGGGTGCTGGTAATTGAGTCCAAACGAGCCGAGTTTTCACCCAAAGTGGGCATTCCTCAAGTATTGTCTTATATGTTGGCTGCCCCTAATGGCAATTTCCCTCGGTATGGCTTAGTCACCAATGGAACAGATTTTGTATTCTTAAAGCTAATGGTTCAGGAGGTTCCCTGCTATGCCAGATCGCGGCAATTTATTCTCGGGCAAGATAATGATCTGGAGCGCGTATTACAAATCCTCAAGCATCTGGCGGCAATAATCGGGCAACCCGAGTCAGGTGATCCCTGACAAATAGTGATATCCAACTCCAAGCATCAAATGAGGCTGTCGGTGTTGCTGATGGGGAGCCTTACTGGAATGCCTATCTGGGACAGTGGCTCCTTTGGGTTAACTTTGCTTCGGGGTGTAAGTCTGTGGGGTGCGATTGGTTGGTTGCGGTGTAGGCCAAAGTAGTTCACTATTCCATCGAAACCGAAAATGTGAGTCGGTTATGCAAGCACTTTCGCAGTTTGGAGCAAATAATCTTTATTGCCAAGCCATTGAAAAAAACAATTGTGTGTTCGTTACAGCACTTCCGGCAGCTATGAGGTACATCCTCATAGCTGAAAGCTATGATAGGAGAGGGGCAAGAGGAAAACTGTATTGCATAATAGCCGGAAGCGCTGTATCTTCTGAGTCGCTTAAAGTAACGGGAACAAGTTTGTCTTAACCCAAGATTGAACCTGAACCAACTTCCCACTGATGTTTGAGCAATTCTTGGTAAGTCTTTTCCCTTATCATCATCTGCTTATAAAGCACCTGCAAAAATTCTTGAGCTTGTTCACGGGACATCTGCTTCACTTGATCCGCGAAAGTTCTAAGGCTAAATTCTTGTTCTAAAGATAATTCAATGGGTTGGTTCATGTAGCCAACTAAGCCTTAATCTGGTCAGATGTGGGACTTTTTCAAGCCCCGTCCTTTAGGACTGGGGTTTCTGACAGCTTTTATTACCTACTCTTTTATTTAGGTTTGCTTATATTAAGCAAACATTGCTTTATATAAATAAATATTACGATGCCTTTACAAAAATCGAAGGGGTGTAAACCGTACCGACGGAGGTTATAAATGCCGTATCTGCTGCTGAAAACCTTGATATCACTCCATTGTGGCAACCCAAGTAAAAACTTAAACTCTAAAGTTTCTTACTTTGAGCTTTTGAAAAGCATTTTTAACCTCTGCTTGCGATCGCAAGAAGGCGGGCGAAACAGCACCATCACTCAAAAGAAGAGATGGGCAATAGAATTATTCCTTTGGGCAAGAGTGGTGAGCGTCGAGGCGTGATGCTGGAGTTTGAGAATGTGGAGATGACAAATTTGCTCAACTAATAGCTTTCCTGTTTCATTTTATGAAAGCGCAATCTATTTCCTCTAATCTTGAGAAAGATTGACATTTAATTTGAAGCGACGTTCTTCAACAATTGAAACAGGTAACTCACGATCATCTGATGTATATTTTGAACTCAGAATTTGCAGCTGCTGTTGGGTGACATCTACACGTTTATCGCTCGTTGGATCTCTACCAAACCATGCTCTAGCGGTTTGAGAGCCAATAGTCAAATTAGTAGCTGTAACTACTTCTATTGGCAATTAAAAAACACATTAATCTGAATGTTGGAAGTTTTCTTAATACCGCAGATAAAAAGATAGTTGTCAATTTAGCTAGTGAAGATATTTTAACTTTAATCACCCAAGAACTAAAAACTCGTTACTCCCCAGAAACTCAAAAACAATTACTTCAGGAGAGTTCCCAGTTATTGCCTGATTTCGTGCTACAAGAATTATTAAAGCGTCAAGAACAGGTAGTAAACGTTAACCCCGATACCTTAATAGTGGTTAACTGTCAAATAGCAGACACAGAAGCCGATGATTTGGGATTTGATTTAAATGTCGAAGCATATTTTGTCATTGCAGATACAACAGGTCAAAATCATTTTCGTGCTAATAGGATCGGACTTTGGTCAAATATATGGGGTGATGAAGAACGGCTTTTCGATTTAGAAGATGAACTAGGTGAGCAATTCTGGACAAATTATCAAATCCAATTGCTCTTTGATGAAAAAAATCAGCAAACAATTGAACTGTCCGTCTCACAAACAGATGATTATGCAGCAACGTTAGAATTTGACTCATCGCTGAAAAGGTTTTCACCATCCATAGTTCCCTTTACGGATAATGACTTTTAAAAATTATCAATCAGAATACATGCGTCAGTCGTCAGAATACAGGAATTGTCGCGTGATTCCTGTTTCAACGATCTCCGCCTGAAGTAATTCAGGGCTTAATTGTTGCAGAAAATTGAGGGTCTTTGAGTGGTTCACCTGCATCATCATTAGCGATCGCCATATTTCTAATATCGATCAGTTCGGTTTCTAGGCGATCGCGTTCTGCAACCTGCTCAACGATAAATTTAGCAACGTGTTCACTCTGGCGACCTTGACGAGAAGTACCAAGGATAACTGGAATAAATAAGGATGAATCTGACATAGTTTTTCTCCCTACTGTTCTTGATAGTTCCAAAGTAGTCCACCATCCACAAAGAAAGTGCTACCTGTAATGTAGTCAGCTTAAACTTGCGACACCAGATAGCGATGGATTTGTAGTCTGCTAAATTAATGTTTTGAGGAATGGAATATGTTTGAGCGCCACTATATTTTTGTAACGGAGCTAGGATAAAATAATCTCCGTTTTTTAAAGGATACGATTCCTCAATGCCTCAATCAGCAATATAGCTCTTGGCTTGAACTTTAAACTGATTATTGTTTAAATAATTTATCTAAGAATTATGAATAGATAAGGATTGATATCTAAAAAACTGATATTTTCCTTAGAAACTTCTTACAGATTTCTCAGCCAAATTTAAATTTTTAGTTTACGGATGATTAGATGTAAATAAAAATATATGAGCGTCAATATCTAACCTGATTTTTGCTTGCTATTTGTTGTATAAATTTACATTTATTTAAGTAAAAATGCATACTGTTTATGCCTAAATAGCACATTTATCTAGTAAAATATCCCCATCAAAATTATTAGGATATCCAGAGTTAACACCTGGAAAATCCAATATTTCATATTTGATTTTTTAACTTATTTTGCGAAACCATGCAACAAGCATCCATGAGCAAAGCCAATGATGAAGAAATGTTGTTGCAACAGCCTTGGCAGCGTGAGCGGCAGATAATAGCACGTTTGTCCTCTTTGAACTATCGCACTGGTGAGATAGGTAGCTATTTACACAATATTGCCTGCGGAGTTAGCGAACTGATTGCAGTTGATTGGACGGTTGTTACCTTTTGCCAAGAAGGGTTTGAAACTATTCTAGGGAGTAGTCTGGAAATGTCCGAAGATACACCTCGTGTTTATGCACTGCATGGTAGATTGATTGCCACAGTTTTGCAAATTGGGCGCACATTAGCTGTTGAGGATGCTGTGGCTAATCCAGAATATGGTAAACCTGCGCCAGGTTATCGAGCATATTTAGGTATACCCTTACAAACTACCGAAGGTCAAGTCTTCGGTACTGTTTGCTCTTTTCATCGGCAAGCGAGGGAATTTAGAAAAGAAGAAATCCAAATTGTGGAATTGTTCGCCGAACGTGCTGCTACTGCCATCGACCATTACCATCTTTACCAGCAGCAGTGCCAATTTAATCAACTTCTGGAGACTGAGGTAGAAAAACGTACCGCAGAACTACAAGCAGCCCAAGCCAAGCTTTTAGAACAGGAACGGCTGGCAGCTATTGGTGAATTTGCGGCGATGATTGTCCATGAAATTCGCAATCCACTAACAACAATGATTATGGGATTGAAGTATTTTAAGAAAACTGTTCTGACTGAAGCCGCTCTTGAGCGATTATCGCTGGGACTTAGTGAGGCTAGTCGGCTAGAAAATCTGCTGAGTGAAATTTTGCTTTATGCCAAACCCCAGGTATTGCAACTGTGTGAATTGGATGTGAATGAATTTATTTGTGAATTACTGATGCCAATGTGCGAGATGCCAGAAGCGCTCTCACGGCAAATCGAATTTATTCCAGCGTTACCTACAGTCAAAATCTTAGGAGATAAAGATAAGCTAAAACAAGTGTTTATTAATATTGTTCGCAATGCTTGTGAGGCAGTCTCAGCAGGAGATGTGATTAAATGGGAAGTGGATAGTTCGTCTCCTGATAAAATCTGCATTAATGTCTGCAATGGTGGTGAGCTAATTCCTTCAGAGGTTTTGTCAAAGCTAACGCAGCCGTTCTTTTCCACAAAACCAAGCGGTACTGGGTTGGGGCTTGCCATTACCAAACGTATCGTCAATGCTCATGGTGGAGAATTATCTATTGAGTCTGACACTGTGATAGGTACTAAAGTGAGTGTTCAATTACCTGTGGTTGTTGTTGGGAGCTTTTAAACGGATAGCATTTTTGACGGCTGGAGCAAATGAAGACAGAATTTAAACATAGCTGCGATCGTCACTGCAATAGTTTTTAGGTTATCTCCTAAAACAGCAAAGCGAATTTGATCGCCAATTAAGAGAAAAACAATCGAATTTACAAAAAAAGCTAGAAATTCCCAAAATTCAGTAACAATGATCCGCGTGCGCGGGTTCATGCCAATACGCGAGCCAAAGTTGCCTAAAATTAAAGCTGTGGTGACTACTCCAATCACTCCAGAACCACCCAAATATTCTGTAATTAGGTAAGTGCTGTAGGCAGAAACCAGGGTAAGAGATTGTTCTACTAATGGTAAGTCGAAACGTTGTGTTAGATAGGAAATACCAAACCCAATTAGTCCTCCTACGCTGATACCAATGCCTACTACTTGAAAAAATTCGAATATTGCAGACTGTAAATCAAGTTTGGCAGTACCTAACGGCAGAGCAACTAATAAGCCAAAAGCCACAACGGCCATACCATCATTAAATAAACTTTCTCCTTCCATCAGCGTTCTTAGACGTTTGCTTGCTCCTAGTTCCCGAAATAGAGCCGTTACCGAAACCGGATCGGTTGCTGATAGACTAGCTCCAACTAATAGAGCAATGCTAAGTTCAAGTCCAGCGAATTGATGAAGACCAATTGCTACTCCGGCAATAGAAATTATCACCCCAACTACTGCATACAGACAAATAGGGAACAAATCCCGCTTTAAGTCAGACCATTTCAAATTCCAAGCAGCTTCAAACAGCAGTGGCGGTAAGAAAATCATCAGAATCAATTCAGGAGAGAGATTAATCAATCGTACATTAACGAATGCTAATCCTAATCCCACTATGACTAGTAAGAGTGTATAAGGAATACGGCGCAACCAACTAAAAATTTGTGGTAGTGTTGCTACACCCAATGAGACAGATAGTACTAGTAGAAATTGCTTGAGTTGTTCTGCAATTACGACTTCACTCGTGGTAGAATCTAAGACCATTAGGGGATTCCAGTTAAATAGAATATTTAGGATCAATTTCTAGAAAATTGCCCCAAAACACACAAATACCAGATGGCCAACCTTCACGCTGACGGGAGCGATCGCCATCTATCTCTTCTGTCTGGTCATGGAATAAAATTTGCTGTGTGGGAAAGGGTAAATCGATGCCGTTTTCAACTAACGTTTTCTTAATTGTAGAAAGCACCTTGTCCCGTGAGGCGAGGTCATCTGCACGTCGTGGCGGGTTAATCCACCAACGAACGCGGATATTAACGGTACTTTCGGCAAGTTCCATGAGCAGCACATCAGGTGCAGGGTCTTTCAGTATTTCCGGCACACTATGCAATGCTTCAAGCATTAACTCCTTGGCTCGGTCTATATCATCGCCGTAACCAATACCGACATCATACTGTAGTCGGCGACTGTCAAAGGCAGTGTTCACAGTTACCGAATTAGTGAACAATTCTGAGTTAGGAATGACAATGCGACGACCATCGTAAGTTCTAATTGTTGTCGCTCGTGTCTCAATATTTTCTACAGTTCCCTCAAAGTCTTTAAAAACTATTTGGTCATTGATTTGGAACGGCTCTGTCAAGAGGATCAGAATCCCAGCCAAGAAGTTTTGTAGGATGTCACGAAAGGCAAAGCCGATCGCTACGCCGCTAATCCCCAGTAGTTGTATCAAATCTCCGGCTCGAAATGTCGGTATTACAATCGACAAAGCAACAAATAGCCCAATTAACAGTATTGTACCTTGCGCCAAGCGTCCCAGTACTAGTCCTAGATTCCGAGCTTGATGGCGATCGCGAGTCAATCGTTTAACTACTCTCTTAATCGCTCTAGCCACCGCCAAGAAGATTGCAAAGACAATCAATGCCAGCACGATATTCGGCAGTAGGACAATGAATCCGTTAATCATTCCCTGGATTCTGTCCCAGAGTGCGGATATATCTGCATTCATGATCTTACTTGCTTAATTAGTCAACCTTAATAAGCATATAAAAATATCCTGATATCTAACTCCACCTTTAGTTAGTTTTTCCTATCTATAAATAGGATGAAAAATTTATTTTAGGGCAAGATAATAGGATTTTAGATATTAGACATAGGAGTGAAAATGAATGTATAGACGTAGCACTGCTACGTCTATAGAAGAGTTCAGAATAACGCCTATTTAAATTCGGTCGATATCTATAGCAATCCGCTTTGATTTCTGAAATTATTTGCGTAGGAGGCAAGAGTCAAGTCGCTTCTCTACGAGACGCTGTGCGAATGCTCCAAATTAAAAATTAAAATTTATTAATTAAAAATTATTATCCTCCTTAATTTTTAACTTTTAATTTTTAATTAAAAAAAGGTCAATAGGCAATCTTGCTACAGTCAAGAAGCCTCTTTGAGTTGTACTGAATATTTTCAGAAATCAAATATGAGTCCTATATTTTATTTGTGAGGAGAATCTGATTTTTCTCCTCTGACTTCTTTCACCTGACTAACTTCAAAAATCAGGGAAAAACGTTGCCCAGTTTCTTTTTCAAGAAACGCTTCTAACAGACTTACTTGCTTTGATGTTACAGGTGATTGTGCGCTAACACTCAAGCGAACTTGGGGCGGATTACTCAGCCAATTAGTATCAGTTTTCAGTAGTTCCAAACGCCCAAATGTTACAGTTCGGTTCAGGAGTGCCTTTCTCAAATGGGTTTCGAGTTCTGCTTGTCTAACTAATCGGGTAAAACTCACAGTTAAAGGTATTAATAAAGCACCTGTTAACGCCAATGCCCATAGCAGCGCTTTTTGGGCGCGATCAACAGGAGAATAGCCGGTGAATAAAAATGTCAGCATACAAGCAAGGCTAATACCCAAAAGGTTTGTTAGGTAGAGCAAAGTTGCTCCTAAGCTGAGTGACAAGTTAAATTTTGCTAGACCTAAACCGATGACGCAAATTGGGGGCATAAGGGCAACAGCTATTGCTGTCCCTGCCACACTAGCAGAGATTTTTGAATTAACCTTAGCGTAGCCACTGATACCACCTGCTGCGATCGCAATACCCAAATCAAGCAGGTTAGGTTTGGAGCGAGATAGCACTTCACTGCCGAAACTAGGTAGATTAACGATCCAACCGATACTGCAAGAAATTAAAAGTGCTAGTAATGTGCCTAAGAATACTGCTATTACGCCTTTACGAAATAGGTTGATATTTCCAATTAATGCACCAAAGGCTAAACCTCGAATTGGCAACATTAGAGGTGCGATAATCATTGCGCCGATAATTACAGCAGTGCTATTGGCAAGTAGACCAAATGTAGCGATCTCCTTCGGAGGAGCTTCGCTAACGCACATGAGCCAATAATCAAAATCAAATATGTTGCGTCGAGACTAGACTCTGACAACAATTCATGTACTAACTGTTTGAGTTGTGATGGTTCAACCCTTTTGCGCTTAAAACCCCTAAAGCGATCGCGAATATTATTTATCAAAACTCCTCCAAATCAAATGATTTTAGATTCTGGATTTTAAACAAAAGCTTTAAGTAAGTCGGTGTAATTAAAGCTAAATGGCGGTGATTGTCATTAGTCCTTTGTCATTGGTCATTGGTCATTGGTAAGGGTTTTAAGCATATTTCTGTTCCGTAATATAATTTGATTTATTCCCACCAACTTACTTAGCATAGAATATCGTTATCAAGATAAATAATCCACTAGATAGCAACATTTATTGTAAGAATTCACGATGAAAGAGGAAGTCGAACTGTAAATGTACTACCTAGCCCAGGTTGACTTTGAACGTGAATATTACCTTTATGCGCTCTGGCGATCGCGATTGCGATGGCTAATCCCAAACCCGAACCACCAGAGGTGCGAGAGCGGTTGCGATCTACTCGGTAGAAGCGATCAAAAATTCGCTGTTGATGTTCAACAGCAATACCAATTCCTGTATCTTCAACTTTAATCATGGCGTAAAGCTCACTCTTTTCTAAAAAAACCGTGACTTTTCCACCGCTAGATGTAGCTTGAATTGCATTAGCAATTAAGTTGGAAATTAAGCGATAAAGCTGTTCTTCATTTCCCATCACATACAGTTTTTCTGAGACTTGCACCTGTTTAGAGAGATTTACTTTAGTTTCTACTGCCAAAAATGCTAATTCCTCAGTTAAATCGCTAATTAAATCATTTAAACAGCAAGACTGATATTCTCCTGTTAGTTGTTTTTGATCTATCCTCGTTAATAACAGCAAATCTCCGACTAATTGTGATAGTCGCCGATTTTGGCGTTTAAGTACATCTAAAATTCCACCATTGGATTTTGGTTCTTGCTGTAACTTAATAGCAGCTTCAATAGTAGAATACATTGCTGCTAAAGGTGTGCGAAACTCATGGGCAGCATCAGCAGTAAATTGTTGCATTTGTTGGTAGGAAAGATATACAGGTTGCATTGCCCTTCCTGCCAACCACCAACTAGACAACCCAACGAAAATCATGGAAATTGGTAATCCCAACACCAAAGCTAATCTTAAATAAGCCAGGTGTTGGTCTAAATCTGTGATACTACGCGCCACTTGTAGATAACCCGAAACCTGTTTTTGAGTATACAAAGGTAAAGTGATTTCGCGGTATCGAGCGCCAGAGTCATCTGTTAATATCTGCCAATATTGTAATTTTGAGGTAATCGGTAAATTGTCAAATTCCATACCTCCACTAGCAAAAAGTTCTCCTGAGCTATCCAATAAGCGTATATAGTAATTAACTGGATTCGCCGCCTCTGTGATTGATTTTTTAATAGCTGTTGTTTTAGACAAACAATTTGTCTGAGCCACACATAATTCTAAAGAAAATTCTTGATTCAGGCGTTGTAATTGTCCGGGTTGTTGCCAAGCCGGTTCAATGCTTTTATGGAGTGCATTTGCGACTGATTGCAATCCCTGGTCTATGGTTTCATAGTAGGCATGGGCAACCACACTATAAACTCCCAAACTAGATAGCCCTAAAATACCGCCCATGACGAGGGTATACCAAGCTGCTAGGCGCAACCGAGTCTGGTGGAAAATGGGATTGCGTTCCATATTTCTATAACCTTGCTGAAAGTGTCGCTGTCCAGTTAGCAGAAATCATCTGCTTATTTCCGCAGCCTGAATATTGAGACGATAGCCCACACCATAAACAGTTTCAATCAAAGATTCGTTCTCTTCTTCTCCTAATTTGCGTCTCAATAAGCGAATTTGTGCTGCTACGACATTACTAACTGGTTCTGCACCAATTTCCCAAAGCTGATTAATAATTTGGTCGCGGCTGATAATTTGGTTAGGATGTCTCATGAAATATTCCAACAATTGAAATTCCTTGACAGTTAAAAAGAATACTTGATTTTCTACGTGACCAGACTGACGAGTAAGTTGATGAGTGCTGTAATTGAGTGTCAGACAACCTACTTGTAAGCGGCGGGGTTGGACTTGAGGTGTCAGCATTGTTCCTACGTAAGAGGATCGCCGTTGTAATGCCCGCAATCTTGCCAGCAGTTCTGCCATATCAAAGGGTTTAACCAAATAATCATCTGCACCGCTATCTAGACCAATAATCTTTTCCTCCATTCGGTCTTTAGCCGTTAGCATTAATACAGGCAGAGTTAATTGGCGAGATCGCAACCATTTACACAACTCTATCCCCGATACTCCAGGCAGCATCCAATCAAAAATCGCAAGTGTGTACTCAGTCCAGCCAGTTTCTAAATATTGCCATGCCTGAGTACCATCTAGAAACCAGTCAACTATATACGCCTCATGGCTCAGAACTTGTTTGATTGCTGAACCTAAATCTGCTTCATCCTCAACTAATATCAGCCGCATAGTCAAGTCGCTTCGCTCCAATTAAAAATTATTAATTAAAAATTGCAATCAGTGTTAGCTCTGTACCCCAAATTAATTAATTAAAAATTATTATCCTTCTTAATTTTTAACTTTTAATTTTTAATTAAAAAAAGGTCAACCCAATGCTAAAAGCCTTCTTTAATTATGCTTTCACACAAAAGTGAAATAACTATGAAATTTTAAAGTACTTTTTATATTATCTAAAATTCCCCAGCCAACGAAAAGCACGACGTAGTTCAGCAACACCATTAGATGTATACCAGCGACCATGCGACAGAATGATTCTTTCTGGTTGCCATTGCAACATCTGCTCAACACATTGATGTGCTTGATCCTTGCGTCCCCACAACGTTAATCGCAAGTCTAGTGGAGCTTTACCATCGGGATCGGCACTACCAGCCAGCTTTATCAGCCAACGCATATTCTGGCTTACTTTGTTGAGATCGAAGTTCTCGATCAAGTCAGCTAGAATTAGGCTAGCACTGTTGCGGTGAAAGAAAACCACTTCATCCATGAATCGACTACCGCGAAAAATCAACTGGTCAATTTCATTTGCCCAATTTGACGGTGCTTTGTCGGTCAGGTCGGCATTGAAAGCGACTTGAATCTTCTGCTGGGTAGCGCGTTCTCGGACTCCCGGTGATGCCCAAGTTGTTGCCTCTAGATAGGCTTTAGCCCAAGTGCTGAGTGAACATAATGAATTTTGTTAGGTGAGATGAGATGGCGGACTAAGCCTAGTGAATCAATCTCTGTTTTCAATCCTTCTGTCAGTGCGATTGGGGAATGACACCACAATTCACCGTTACAGCGCTTCCGGCTATTATGCAATACAGTTTTCCTCTTGCCCCTCTCCTATCATAGCTTTCAGCTATGAGGATGTACCTCATAGCTGCCGGAAGTGCTGTATTCAACCGCACAATCGTCATACGAGTCGAAAACGGAATCATCATTCCATACATTGCCATTCGGACAGCTGACCCATCTACGATCCAAATATTTTCATCGACAGGTTTAAGCGTATTGATTGGCTGATATAGCTCAATGAGGTGGTGACTAATAAAAACCGCCTTGGGGTTTTGATAGTGCTTGTAATTCTTCCCAACTGTAATGAAGGGGTAATTCAATTGGTTTGTGATCGGCACCTAATCCCAAACTAATAGTCGGCTGAAGTTCCTCAATAAATTCTTCTGCATAAACAACCAGTTCATTGGCTGCAACTCCAAGTGCGATCGCACCCGCAATTCCACCAATCGCGGCACCAACTTTACCACCAATTGAGCGACCTAGTGCGGCTCCAGCAATCCCACCTCCTACAACTCCCAATCCCGTCGCAATCGGATGAGTATTAGAAGATGATGTTTCTCTTGAGTTTTGATTTTGCGTTTCTAAATCAGTCTGTTGATCGTTCATAAATTTGTCCATCCTAGAAATAATAAACTTTCTACTTCAAACGTTCAGCTAGATGAGCGCCAACACGCAACGCATTTGCCATAATCGTGAGTGTAGGGTTAGCACCAGAATTTGACGGAAAGAAGCTACTATCTACCACATAGAGATTATCGACATCATGAGTACGGCAATTGATGTCAAGAACTGAGGTTTTGGGATCTGTGCCAAATCGACAACTACCACATTGATGGGCTACTGCTTGTTCTGGTAGATGAGTGCGGGGATAAAGGCTAAATGGCAAGACGTGTTTAGCAGAGTGAGGGATTGACTTGAGTACAGATGTCCATCGGTGAATTAAGCGATCGCTTGCTTCGATATTATTCAGTGTATAGTCAACATGAATCTTATCGCCCACCACCCGAACTCGATTATTCGGATCTGGTAAATCCTCTGTCTGCAACCACCAGCCAACTGATCGCTCGGCCAGCAAATGGCGCTCAAAATGAGGAATCAGCTTGACAAATGGAGCCATAAGTGGAGGTGCTTCTCCGGGAATCATATCGGCAAGTACATTACCTCTGGCGGATAGGGATATGGTTCGCTGCGAGGTGGTTCGGTGGGGTCTTCTCCTTGCTGACCATGCACGTCATATAGCTTTTCTGCTTGCGTGTAGTATGGCTCAAAATCTGAGTACTTTAAAGGCCATTCTGGAGAAATTCCTCCTTTATGAATTACCCTTTCAAAATCTCGCTCCCGCAATCGAATTAAGGCTGTTAGTTTTATAATAACTAGCTTCAATATTATATTTAGTAACTGATGAAAATAGCTAGAAATTTTACACTCAGTACCGCAAGCCGGAAGTCAAAAGTCAAGGCTTCTCTGCGAGAGGCTGCGCCAACGGCTTCGCTCAGTCTTGATCCTGAGCGCAGTCGTACCACTTCGTGGAAGCAAGCTACGCGTAGCGTCTCGCAGAGAAGGGTCAAAAGTCAAAAGTATTATGGAATCAGCTTTTTAGGGGTTTTAAATGGTTGCTCTATTTTCGCCGTGGCGTACTCAGTTGGTTGCACGATATTAAGTATACGTCTACAAAATATTTGTATTAATTTAAATCTGCTTATTAAAGGAGATTATGTCAAGGTTAAAAGCTTGTTTCCACTCCCCACTACTTATTTATTTTTTCCTCGTCTCCCAACATTTTTAATAATTTTCTGGCAATTAAAACACCTACAACTCCTGCACCAACGACTTCCACTGCTTGCACGATTTTTTTACCTACATCTTGAGGGTTAAGGTGATGATGGAAAATCTCTTCATCCACCCATTCCGTTGTTGCTTTAAAGTCATGAATTGGTGTTGGTAATAGCGTTAAATAAGTGCCTTGACGGATTAAATGCCCAGATTCTCCTGCAACTTCAAAAACATTGAAAAGGTTAGCAGCAGCATCATTTAACCCCAATTTTAAGAGAGTTCCGCGTATATTTACCTTTGCTGACTTTAGGTCTTCTCCTAGAGCGATCGCTTTCAAATTCTGGGCAATATTGGCTCCTTGTTGATAAGCCACTTGAGCCGTAGGTGGTAGTGAACTATCCTGAACTGCTGCACAATCACCGCCGGCAAAAACTTCTGGAAAGTCGAGTAGTTGCATCGTGGGAGTGACTAGGGGACGGTTATGATGATCCCGATGCTCTTTGGGAATTGGTAAGTCTTGAATGAGTGGATGAGTGGAAGTGCCAGCAGTCCAAATTGTGGTGTATGTTGGCAGTGTGTTAACTTGATTATTGGTCTTATATTCAATTGTATTAGGGTGAATAGCAGTGGCTTCTGCTCCCGTGAGGATTTCAATTGGTATAGTGCGTTTTTGTAATTCTTTCTCAGCAATTGAGCGCAGTGGATCGTTAATATCGCCATCAAGGATTTTTTGACCATGATTGAGTAGTACCACACGAATTTCACTTGAATTTCCTCCCAAAGCGCTATACCAATGTGGGAGAAAATCAGCTAAAGTAGCGGACATTTCTACACCACTTGCACCACCACCAACTATAACTACTGTTAATAGTTTTTTGCGTTGTTCTACATCTTCAGTTTGGATGGCTTTTTGCAAACAGTCACGTAAATGATGGTCAAGAGCGATCGCATCTGTTTGCGTCCAGAAAGGAAAGGCATTTTCTCTAGCACCCTCAACTTGATGATAGCCAGCAACACTGCCCAAAGCTAATACTAAATTGCTGTAATTGTAGGAGTTTCCCGAAGCTAATTTAACTTTCCATTGATGCAAGTCTATTGATTGTACTGTGTCTTGAACAAAGATGACACCACTACCTTTAAGTAGTTCCGAAAAGCGCGGTACGACTTGAAAGCTATCCATTTCGCCATCGAAATATTCGTAAAGTAATGGTTTAAAGCAAAAACGCTCGTCTTTATCAATCAAGATAACAGAGCGAGGATAGTTTTTGTGAGATAAATGTAAGGCTGTAAATAGCCCTGCAAAACCACCGCCGACAATCACAGTTTGATAAACTGGGCTGTTCATAAAATCCCTCACAAATGTTGTTAAATCAGGATGTTTGATTAATGAGAGCTTCTACTAGATGAATAAAAACAAAGCTATCAAAATAGCGCTGAGGAACACAGCAAATCCAATAGCGTATTCAACTCTGCGACTAAAAAATCCGACAGCAGCAATCAGAGCGTTAGCGGAGCTTACCGTTCGCGCAGCGTCTCGCAGAGAAGGTATCGCTAGTCCAATAATGCCAACATATTGCTCTTTTTGTAACCCGTGTGCAATTAATGGATCTTGATTTGGTGCTGGAGTTTCTTGAATTGTTTTTGGGGCGCGTTCTGACGGTGATATTTCTTGTAAGAATAGATTCATCACATTACTCCTTAAAATTCACCTTATGATCGGTGTTGAAGCTGAAATATTGCCGCCAAGTATTACCCTCTTGGTTCTGGTAATTTTTCGATTCTCGATCCTCGGTAATCTCTTGACTAAAATCATGTGTCATTATTTTGCTTCCTTTCATTGGCAATGCCAGGTTGAGGGCTTGTGCTAGTCCTGCTTCAAACTAGCCAAAGATCACCGCTAAGAAAATTGCGATCGCAGCAACAAACATATTCCAGAAACTCACCTCAAATAAACGCGCATTTCGGGTGAAATATCCCACCACATCACAGAAAAAAGAAAAAACACCATCGCAATCACAAAGTGAACGATAATTGGGTGCAAAGGATCGGGGTATGGTAGATTCTGGCTATTGAGAGGTAAGGCAGACATCGCTTTTTCCTTGGGGTATCAGGCGCCGTGATTACTTAGATATTTTGTAAAAATAGGATTCAGTATTGACCGTTTGGAGATTTTTAATTTTGCATATGCTGACAAGATTTAGAATTCCTAACAATCAATACCTAAAAGATAGAGCAAAAAGCTACTATCTTAGGGATGACTTATCTAAAAATAAATTATGATTTCCTGTTAGCTAAATTCCTCCAATTTCCAATTTTAATAAATTTATTTATGGGGTTTTCCCCCTGCCCCCTGACCTTTTCCTCTTCATTGACTTCATCCTTTAAATATTTCATCCAATAATGAAATCGTGATGAAATTTTTATAGTTCTTTCGGTAGAGATATAGCAATCCTAAATCATTTGTGAAAATCAATCATACATAAATATTTTTGGGAAATTAAATATTTCATGGTGAACAGCGAGTTCAAATAAACGCTTGACAATAGTAAAAGATTTACATAGATGATAAAATTCTCTAACAAACTTTTTAGCAGACAACCAAATATCTTCCACTGGGTTTTGTGTCGGGTCATTAGGAGCGAAGCGAATACAAGTAACTTTCCATTCGTTCTCGTTTAGCCCCTGATTTACAGATTTTAAATAATCTTGAAATTCAACTGAACGGTGATAACTAGCTCCATCCCAAATCAAACTAATGCGGCTTTTAGGATATTGACTAAGCAGGTATTCTACGAATGCAATTGCCGATTTAGAATCACCTTTTTTGAACGGCTTAATTAAAAATTCTTGTGTGTAATAATTCAGTGCGCCAAAGTATGTCTGTCTTTGTCTTTCGTTAAGAACTGGAACTTCAATTCTTTCTTGAGTATTACCCCAAATATAACCACAGATGTCTCCCCACAACAAATGACACTCATCCTCAAAAAATACAACCATTTCTCCAGACACAATCTCACTTTGATGTGCATTGAGCCATGCTGTAATTTCTAGTTTTTTTTTGCTACTAACTCCTCGTCTTTGCGTGGGTTCTTTTTTTGTGTTTTTTTCCAACTTATAGATGCTTCTTTAAATAGGTCATAATAGCTTTGATTTGACTCAAATGCTATATTGAAACTCTCTTCTATGTACTCTTTTAGTTCATTTAAATGCCAGTAATCTTTTTGTTTAAGCCATTCAATTACTGTTTGTTTTTGTTTGCTATCAAGATAACCCCTCGAACCTTGATATTTAAGTTTTAACCCTGCAACCCCCTGTTCCACAAAAATATATTTCCACTTATTGACAAAGCCTAAAGATACGTGCAAAATTTCTGTAATCTGAGAATGAGTGTAACTTTCCATCACCATTTGTACAGCCAGCGCTCGTTTCAATTCTCTTTTATCTGGGTTCCCTTGGATAAAATCTATCAATTCTTTCATATAGGGAGTTGTGTATTTTCTATATTAATTAGATCCAGCTTATCGTTATGTGTAATTTTTCACAACTCATTTAGGATTGCTATATTTATTATTCCAATAGCTAGAAGCGTTCATTCTTGCAAACCTCTAAAGTAATGCCAGAATCATCAAAATAGCTGTCAAAAATTAAACACATAAGCAAAATGTGTAATTAGTATAAAAATTTCAACGTAGGACAGCTTGCTTCAATTTGGATTCAATCATAAGTTTTCAATATCAGCTATCCTCAAACTTTGCAAATGAAAATACATAGCAAAAATTCTGAAAAAGTATTATGAGTTATTCCCCTTACCTACTTAAAGGTCAAAAAGCACTTGTGACGGGTGCTAGTTCTGGAATTGGTGAAGCTTTTCCTAAATATCAACTACAGTTCTGAACTGCACAACAAATTATGGTAAAAATTCTTGGTCAAGGACAGGCTTTTGGCTCACCGGGTATCGAGCCTCGATGGACTCATGCCAACAAAGATGGAGTCGGAACAGCTTACTCTACCTCTAGTAACATTTGGTTTACTATTTGGAATGGTGTTGTCACTGAAATCTACCATCCCACAGTAGATAAACCCCAAGTTCGGGATTTACAGTATCTAATTTCTGATGGAAAAAGCTTTTTTCACGAAGAGAAACGCCATCTCGAATCAAAAGTTGAACCGATGTGGACTCATGGTTTAGGATATCGCATCACTAATTCCGATCCACAAGGGCGTTATGCTGTCATCAAAGAAGTAATTGCTGACCCGCATTTATCCTGTATTTTACAACATACAAAGTTAACAGGAAATAGCGATTTTATTTCCCAACTTCAGCTATACGCTTTGTGTGCGCCACATCTGGAAGTTGGAGGTAGAGGTAATAATGGTTACATAATTATACGATTGCAGTTGCTCATCTATCAGATTATCACACCTGAGTTAGCGATTTTCGTAGGGTGGGTAGCATTGCCTACCCTATAGCTGCACCTAATGCAGATATTTGTGTACAGTATGGAGCCAGTGCAATAGTTACAGATGCTCATATTTTTGTCACTTTTAATCCCTTTAAAGTCTATGTGACACAGCCAAGGATGCAGCCTGGATGCGTATTGCTTAAAAGGGAACAGGGAACGGGCAACAGGGAACAGGGAAATCCCCATAATTAAAATTAGGGGATTTGTACAAGGACGTATTTTTTCTTGCGCTACGCGTCCCCTTAAAAAATGTTTTTATTTCTTTCATAAATAAATTTAGGGGCTTGTACCCTAAATCTTCGGGGCTAATTCTTGCACTGTTCCCTGTTCCCTCTTCCCTGTTCCCGCCCCGAAGGGGCTTGGTAACAATGATTGGGCAGTTCTACAACAAAAAAATCTAGTAACATCTGCGAAAGTAAATGAATGTAAGCAAAGTTTAAATACTTTTGCCTTCACAGGAAAACTTGAGAATTCACCTGATATTTACTGTGTTTATCAGAATGATGCTGCTGGGAATTTATTTATTAATAAACCTCATACATTTTGCATTCGTGAGAGGTTAAGGTCAGATACCATTTGTCAATAAGCAAGAGTACTCAAAATATGGCTGAAAACTGGGGTTGGAAACACAATTTTTGAGCGGGCGATCGCGTAATCTGAATACGCATCTTTATTCTTGACCTATAAGTTCAGTACAAGAGTTAACTTAATACCTCTGCTTTTTCCAAATTTTCAGCATAATTTCTAATTGACAAAAGGAAGATTATCTTAACCTCTCACCGATGTACATTTTGAAACCTGGAGTTTTTCAGGAGAGTGTATTATTAGGTCATAGCTTGAGTTCTGAGCTTTACCCTCATGACAAAGAACTACATTTTTCAAGTAGACGCGGTTTAAAAATAGTAATAAATCAGCTACTTCTTGACTACAATTAAATATTATTTAATTTTTGTTTTATCAATTGAAAATCATGTTTAATTTCTCCAAAGACAAAGCCAAAAAAGATTTACCGAGAAATACTTTTTTAACTGAAGGACTAAAAACCATAAGTTTGAGTTTAATACTTGCCTTAGGAATTCGCACCTTTGTTGCAGAAGCACGTTATATTCCTTCTGGTTCAATGGAGCCTACACTCCAAATCAATGATAAATTAATTATAGATAAGATTAGCTATGATTTTAGTTCTCCTAAGAGAGGTGATATTATTGTTTTTAATCCCACTAAAAAATTCACGTTAGAAAATTTTCACGACGCTTTTATTAAACGTGTAATTGGTTTGCCAGGTGAAAAAGTGGCAGTAAAAAATGGCAAGGTATATATTAACGATGTGCCATTAAAAGAAAATTATCTTGAAGCTAAACCAGATTATCAATGGGGCCCAGTGATAGTTACAACAGATTCTTACTTAGTTCTAGGAGATAATCGGAATAATAGCTATGACAGTCACTATTGGGGCTTTGTTCCTCGTAATAAAATTGTAGGTAGAGCAATTTTGCGCTTTTGGCCTCTAAATCGAATTGGAGAAATAAATAGACCGATCTATCAAGCACATCTACCTGAAAAATCGTAGTTTTCAATTAAATTGGAGGTAGATTAATTGTCAGGTTTTGACACTTTAGTTAGATGCCTTTGTGAGCATTTATCCAGTAAATTGGTAGCTACTGAGTCAAAAATTAAAGAGGTCAGTTTTGTCCCACTTCTGTGAAGATTGAAATCACACCGCCGAACGCCTACCAGCACTTTACTCTTCCTGAAAAAATTAACCCTTGTACAGGTGAAGTAAGAGTTAGACCAGGAATTATCCAATAATAGCGATCGCCTTTCAATACATTTCGGATCAAAAAGAGCCATTATTATGCCGAATAACTCATCACCCAAACCAACAATTGAATACTGGCACGTCTGGACTGACAACGACGGTATAAGTCACCAATCCCGTTGTCAAATTGAAGACTTCATGGAAAAAGGCATAGCCCCGGATACCTCACCGCAGTGGCTTTCTAATTTGAAACAGTCCGGTGCTACAATCACCTTTACTGTGCTACCCGTGGGATGGGTTGGTAACTGGCATGAGAACCCGAAACCCCAGTGGATCATCCCACTGTCGGGACGCTGGTTTGTGGAGACTATGGACGGACAGCGAGTCGAGATGGGGGAAGGCGAAATTTCCTTTGGAGAAGATCAGGGTACGAAAACAGACGCGCAAGGTCATAAGGGTCACTTATCTGGAACAGTAGGCGATGTACCAGCTGTTCTAATAATGGTGCAATTTGAAGAGACTCCGACTATAGAGCAATCCTGTAGATTTAGGTAAGTGAGTTAGTAGCCAATACAGTTCAGAATGAGCAACAAAATATTTGTAGAGACGGCGATTTATCGCGTCTCGAAAACCCAAAATTGTTGCCAGTAGCCCTTAACCCAAGCGTATTGAGTTAGTGGCGATCGCTAGCAGTGCGTTAGTATACTCCTTTGGTGAAGTAAACTATGCTCCCGCCTGTCGCGCCAGTATCAGCCTGTTAAAAAGCTAGTACAGCACAGCGTAAATAGCTATATTTTTTCCTGAAATATAAACCTCATAATTTAGGAAGATTCAGTTATAGGAGGTTGTATAGCACGACTTAATTTTTCTATGGAAGAATCCTTGCCCATTACTATTCTGATCAGTGCAACAGTTGTGGCTGGTATTGCTGCTCAAGTTCTAGCTGGTTATTTTCACATTCCTAGTATAGTCTTGCTACTTCTGTTTGGGATTCTTCTGGGACGAGATGGTTTTGATTTTTTAAATCCATCTTTATTGGGCGTTGGTTTAGAAGTTGTGGTTTCGCTGTCAGTAGCACTTATTTTATTCGAGGGTGGTTTAAATCTACAGTTAGGAGAGTTAAAAGAGGTTTCTAGTAGTCTTCGTAATCTTGTCACTTTGGGAGTGCTGATTACCTTAACTGGTGCTGGAATGGCTGCACACTGGCTGAGTGAATTTCCCTGGTCAATTGCTTTTCTTTATGCCTCCTTAGTAGTTGTGACAGGCCCAACAGTAATTAATCCACTCCTCAAACAAATTGGTGTAGAAAAAAAAGTCTCAACACTTTTAGAAGGAGAGGGTGTTTTTATCGATCCAATTGGTGCAATTTTGGCTGTGATTGTGCTTCACTTTGTTTTGAGTGGAAATGTGGAGCCGCTCATTTTAATTAAGGGTCTAGTTTTGCGTTTGGGTATAGGCGTAGTTATTGGTATTGCTGGAGGCTGGTTACTATCCCAAATTATCAAACAGGATCAATTCTTATCCCAAGAGTTAAAAAATCTAGTCGTTTTAGCTAGTGTCTGGGGTTTATTTAGTTTGGCACAGGTGTTACGTAGTGAGTCTGGTTTGGTGGTTGTTGTAGTTATGGGGATAGTTTTAAGAGCTAGTAACCTACCTTCAGAATCTTTGTTGCGTCGATTTAATGAACAGTTGAGCATTTTAGCTAATTCGGTTTTGTTTATTTTGTTAGCAGCAGACTTATCAATTGCCAGTGTTTTTGCTTTAGGTTGGGGTAGTATTCTGACAGTTCTAGCGCTGATGCTAATAGTGCGTCCTATTAATATTTTAATATCTACGTGGAATCAAGGTTTTAACTGGCAACAGCAGTTATTTTTATCTTGGGTTGCTCCTCGTGGAATTGTAGCTGCTTCTTTAGCCTCTTTGTTTGCAGTTTCACTTACAAAAGAGGGTATCAATGGCGGTGATTCAATTAAAGCCTTAGTATTTTTGACAATAATGATGACAGTTTTTTTCCAAGGATTGACGGCTGGTTGGGTCGCCAGTCTGCTTAATTTACGTTTAGTAGATCAAATAGATCAAGATTCTTTGCAAGCAACTACTGATGATGTCAATAGCCAAAAAGATGTAGATAAAAACAGCTTGAGTTCTGAGTTAATTGAGTCGTAGCTAAAAATTTTTTACTAACTTATCGAAATTATCACTCTTGTTCTCGTAAATTAGTTTCTTTATGCCATCTAAAATTCATAGTCATCCTTATTTTTTAACTCCCGAATTATCTAACTCTAATTATCCACTCTTTGTATTTCTACCTGGAATGGATGAGACTGGCAAGGAATTGATGTACATTCAAACAGCAGGTTTAGAAGCAGCTTTTGATGTACGTTGTTTTGTCATTCCCCCTGATGTTCTAACAAGTTGGGATGAAATGACAGAAAAAGTAGCAACTTTAACCAAGATAGAACTAGAAAAAGTACCGCAATCGCACGTTTATCTTTGTGGAGAATCATTCGGTGGTTGTTTGGCACTGAAAGTATTAGAAAAGTTTCCTCAGTTATTTACAAAGATTATTTTAATTAATTCTGCTTCTTCATTTCATCGAGTACCTTGGTTAAACTTAGGTTCACTTTTATTTCCTTACACACCTCAACTTTTTTATAAAATATCGTCGTTTTTATCTTTACCCTTTCTAGCTAATTTAAGTCGAATTTCACCTACTGCAAGCCTTGCTCTTTCAAAATCGACTAGTTCCGCACCACAAGAAACTGCTAATCAGCGATTATCCCTGATGAGAGAATTTGATGTTGACGAGAATAAATTATCTCAAATTACTCAACCTGTCTTACTAATTGGTAGTAGAAATGACCGACTTTTACCTTCAGAAGCAGAAGCACAATATTTAAGTCATATTTTCCTTAATTCTCAGATAATAAATTTACCTTATAGCGGTCATGCTTGCTTAGTTGAAAGGGATATTAATCTCTATCAACTTTTATTATCCGCTAATTTTACTGTTGCATAATGTACTATTTTAACTGACATACCATGACTCATTTGATAGATAAAAAAACTGTTTGGCTAAAATTGGCTTTGAGAATTTTTAGTATAGGATTGCTACCTACACTAACTGCTTATCCCGCTTTCGGTGCAGAGCGCCTAAAATTTAATTATGGTCTTTTAGAAAGCTCTATCCCAATTAGTTCGCTCGAAACCTATGCTAAAACAGGCAAAGTAGACAATGATTTAGCTGGATATAGTCATTATGTAGACAAAAAACAACTAGCTCAACTGCGTCAGGTTTTACTAACTCCTATTCCTTTAAATCAAGTAGAAATTTCGCAATTTCTTTATACACCTATTGGTGAGCGATTATTAGAAAACTTGGGGAAAGTTATTCAGACAGAATCTCACTTATCAGGGTTCTATGCAATTCGTGCAGCACTGATTTTGTCAGCCGCAGATCAAAAAAACTTTACACTTTTAAATGTATTACGTAAGTTTCCAGCAAGCGCAATTTCCATTAACTTAAGCCAGAGTTTGGCAATAGCAGAGTCATTACAGAATTTAGTAAATCAAACTCAAAATGCAGTAGCACTTATTAACCAAGAATCTCAAAAAAAGGTAACTACAGCTTCTACACTTAAGACTGTTCCATTAATGGACTTGGGAAAAACCGGAAGTTTTCGCTTCTCAAAGCAAACTATTACACTTAATGACCTCTCACGTCAGAGGAGATTTCCTGCTGATATTTACCTCCCAACTGCTCAAACTCCTCGTCCGATAATTGTCATTTCACACGGACTTGGTTCTGATAGAACCAGTTTTGCATATCTAGCTGAACATCTCGCATCTTATGGTTTTGTGGTTGCTGTTCCAGAACATCCTGGTAGTAATTCAAAACAAATACAAGCATTATTAGCGGGTACAGCAGATAGAGTTACTAATCCTAGAGAACTAATTGATAGACCTTTAGATATTAAATTTTTACTAGATGAACTCACTAGATTATCACAGTCTGATTCAACATTTAGGGGACGTTTAGATTTACAAAAAGTTGGCGTAGTAGGGCAATCATTTGGTGGATATACAGCATTAGCGTTGGCGGGTGCAAAGATTAATTTTGAGCAACTGAAAGCTGACTGTCCAGCTTTGGAAGATACGTTAAATGTTTCGCTTTTACTTCAGTGTTTAGCGCTCAATTTACCAAATGCTAAATATAACTTATCTGACGCAAGGGTAAGAGCAGTAATTGCGATCGATCCTGTTGATAGTAGTATTTTTGGTCAAGCTAGTCTCAGCCAAATCAAAATTCCGACGATGATTGTATCTGGCAGTTCTGATACAGTTGCTCCGGCTTTACCAGAACAAATTCAGCCTTTTACTTGGTTAACAACTCCAAGTAAATATTTAGTACTTATCAATGGCGGTACACATTTTTCTACTATTGCAGAATCACCAAATGCAACCGTACCTGTTCCTACACAAGTAATCGGCTCAAGTCCTGCTTTGGCACGTCGTTATGTTAAAGCTTTGAGTGTTCCCTTTTTTGAAACGTATGTTGCTGAACAGTCGAGTTACCTTCCTTATTTGAGTACAGATTACGTCAATACAATTAGTCACCAGCCACTACCGTTAAGTTTAATAAAATCTCTGACACCTGAAGAATTAGAACAAGCGTTTAAATAAAGATTTTGAAGCTATAGATTGACAAAATAAAGTATCGGCTCAATAAGTCGGGGTAGCGAATAAAAGTTGCTAACATTCGATTTCATGAGAGTTAACTATATTGTGATAAAGCATGCTCTCAAAGATATCGAAAACCGTGGTTGGCCTATCAATTATCGCGGCGACATTCTGATTCACGCTGCAAAAACCTGTACCAAGAAAGAGTACCAGCTAGCGAGAGAATTTTGCCAAGGGATGGGGGTAGTTATCCCAGAACTAATCTCTCTACGTCGCGGTCAAGTTATTGGCATTGTCACAACCCGGATTTCTCACGAGGGAGAAAAAAACACCTGGATTAGCCAGACTTAGGATAAATTAATTGATACATTGTTAAATTCCCCGTAGGTTAAAAGGATTCAGCAGTAAAAACCGAAATAGAAAAGATACATAAAATACATTTTGAGCAGCCCCTACTTAAATATGTAAAAAATACTGAGAAAAATTGACATGACAATTTGTTGGGTTAAGTTAAGCAAAACAACACCAATAATAGTTATTTAAAATCAGAATTAGCTATTACTTATGAAACAAATTTTCTCATTATCCGGGGCAAGGGAGTCGAGATAAAAACTCATAAATCTTTGCAAAAATTTCCTTGTAAGGGCAAGCACTACTAATTTCAATTAAGACTTGTCGTTGAAGAATTGTAATCACAGCCCCTAGCTTTAATAATTTTGTGCGTATAGTTCCAATCGTTGCATTTTTGAATTCTGTATTGACTAAACATTTCTCTCGCATGGCATTCATTAAAATGTATGCAATCGCTGCCAGCCATAAACGCAATTGATTCCCTGCAAATGTATGGGGAAAAAGTTCTATCACTTTGTAAATCTAATTTTTGTTCTTTGAGGCAATTTTCCATGTTGCCTCGTGGGCAGTATTTTTGAGTATAAAGTTTCCCAGGAGGAATTTTCTTAATCGGGAGCGAAGTCACAACAAAGCGAGTCTTAACTTCTTCATCACTATAATCGACCTTGGCAACAACACGACGACTACGGCTCCAACTGTCTAAAGTCTGATAGTCAAGAGAGCAATACCAAACTGAGTTATCAACAAATTCTGCCGCATCTTTTTTTAAATCCGGTGTTCCCGGAAATAAGCTTTCAAAAAACTCAACTACAGGCTCAATCTTTCTTGAGTATTCTTGGGATGCACGATACTTAATTGATTGAGATAGTTGGGTTAGGCGATTATTTTCAGGAAGTCCAAACACATAATCAATTCCAGTTTCAGATTCACACCATGCCATAATCTCTAAAAACGCCCTTTAGGAATACCTAGCATAATTGACCGTTGCCTACAGGCGATTGTTAAAAACGCACTGGAACCGTACTGGGAATCCAAATTTGAGGGCAGCAGCTATGGATTCCGCCCCGGCAGAAGTACCCACGATGCGATTGGCAAAATTTATCTAATTGCCCGTCCAAATAAGAATAAAAAGTGGGTGGTTGACGGCTGCTTAGGATTGGTGAGCATAAATCATGTGAGAAATAATCGGAGGTTCTTCGCCTTGATGAAAGGCAAAAACCCTTTCGCGAATCTCTCGATCTGCTACCGTAAAGCGTTCATACTGACGTAAATGATCTACCCAAGACTCGACGATAAATGTCTCTAAGTAGCGATTCGGCTCAGATGTATCATGAAAGATGCCCCAGCGAATCGCACCATCTCGTAACCGCACCACTCGCAAAACATGAATTGCTGCTATAAATTCCTCTGCTTGCTCTGGGTTAATAAAATATTCAAGTGTGACTAAAACTGGCCCTTCTTCTGGTTGCAATTCAATTACTACTAGTGGTTCAGCTCGTCGTAATGCTGGAGCTAAATCAAGTTTTCCTGACAGCAACGGGTAACGCCACGCGGTGAAAGTTCCCCCAATTAAACCAAGGGCAGCAACGAATAAGGCACTTGACGTTCCCCAATGTTCTGCCGCTACACCCCAAACAATGCTACCAATTGCTGAACCTCCTTGAAATACCATTTGATAAGTTCCTAACGCCCGTGCCTGCACCCAAGCCGGAACAGCAAGCTGCACTGTAATATTCAAGCTGGATGTCATACTTGTCCAAGCAATTCCAGCCGCCACCAAAGCTAGCAACACCAAAGGTACGTTGTGAATGAATGCCAGAATTAATATAGCGATCGCAAACACCAGAGTTGCTACAATCACAACTCCATCGGCTGTAAGATGTTGACGCACTTGTGGCATCAAAATCGCACCGATAATCGCCCCAAATCCAAAACTACCGAGTAATAAACCATAGCCACCTGCTCCTTGTTGCAAATCCTGCTGTGCCACTAAAGGCAACAATGCAAACAAAGCACTGGTACAACTAGTTAAAACACCCCCTCGAATTAACACAGCTTGCAGGGCTGAAGAGAAACGGACATAGCGTATACCAGCCCGCATCGAACCTAATACTCGCTCTGCGGGGAGGGCACTTTCGTAAAATGGTTTGCGTTGCCAACGATAAAGGATGATAATTACCCCAACAAAAGAGAGGGCATTAATCAAAAAGACGACTCCCGCATTGGCTGCCACCAGTATAAAACCTGCGATCGCAGGGCCAATTGCTCGGGCAATATTAAACCCAGCACTATTTAAAGCAATGGCAGCCATGAGTTCCGATCGCGGTACTAATTCTGGGACAATAGCTTGCCAAGCTGGGCCATTCATTGCCGCTCCCAAGTTGAGGAAAAACGTCAGCCCCAATAGTGACCACGGTGTAATTCTACCTGCAAAAATTAATCCACTCAAGATGAGTGCAGCAATCAGCATCCAGGCTTGCCAAAACAGGAGTAACCGACGGCGATCAAAAATATCTGCCGTTGCTCCGGCTGGTAATCCTAACAGCAGCACCGGCAAAGTTGCGGCTGTTTGCATAAGTGCCACCAATAGGGGAGAGGTGGTGAGAGAAGTCATTAGCCAAGTTGCCGCCGTGTCCTCCATCCAACCACCAATGTTGGAGACAATTGAGGCAATCCAGCGATCGCGAAACAAAGATTTACGGAGCGGACTCCAAGCAGAGGTTGTCATGACTGCGGTATGCACATATTTACTTCAGCATTCGAGGAACGGGGCCACGAGTGGTATCTAACCCTGATACACGAGGGAGAGTGATGGTTTTGCCTGTTTGTGCGGCTTCGTAAATCACCGCTGTCAGTTTTTGGTCTTGCAAACCTTCTTCACCAGGGGTATATCGATCATCTGTTCACAATCTTCTACTGTGGTTGCCATTGGCTTCTCACACAAAATGTGCTTCCCAGCTTTTGCACCACGCACCGTGACATCGCTGCGTAAATAAAACGATTAAAGATAGTATTAATATCTACCCTAGCCAAGCTGGATTCATGGCTGTACTATCATTAATCCTTCCGAAACTGCAAGTCCTGCCGCCACTAATCCCGAAGCAGAAGCAGTTTTTAATAAGCTGCGTCTACTGATTTCCATAATTGTCTCCTACAAGTAACAACAGGAATGAGCCGTATCCTATCACAGTAATCTGGCATGGAGACTCTAACTAAGGTGTGTTTTGAAACATACACCGTCAGACGCATTTACAATGAAGTTGTACAGTGACTTTTTATTTGTCGCTGTGCCAAATTAATGTCATCCAGGGTATGAAGCCTAAACTCTCTAGCTGTAACGACCTGCAATGCTAATCGCTCAGACCTGCAATCAAGACATTTCTCAGCCAGGATTAAATGCAACTATAATTGCGCGTCAGCCAGGATTAAGGGTCTTGTCCACTTTTGGTGATCCTGTTTGGGGATACTCTCAATTGAGCGATGGTGCAAGCACCCGCTCTCTTGCGATCGCAAAAGATGAATTTTCTTTTAGTCAATAGCGATAGAACGAACGTCTCAGTAGTTGAGAATGGTGTCAACAAATCAATAAAAGCTAGAATGGAGATGAAAAGTCTAAACTTCTTGTGTACCTTGAGGGGGGACAAAATATCCTGAAATAGATATAGGGCAACGAGTGTAGCAATTTGTGGTAAAACAAAAAGAGTCTTCATTCGCAACAAGCTCTATTTAATGATAATATTACCAGAATTCTACGAGACAAACCTCAAGCGAGAATTGGGACGTGCAGAATATTTATTACTAAAAATCCTGATAAATTTATTACAATCTATTAAAACTGTTAGCATTGAAGCACTGGCTACTGCTTTACCTATCCCCATATTTTTTGAAAGTAGAAGAAAGAAAGGTCAAAGGCTAATTTCCCTAATATTATTAATCTCACTTGCCTATACCGCTGCAACTATATCTGGTCAAAAAATTAAACGTATGGGTGTTCAAAAATATGTCGGTCGAATCAAAGAATTCTTAAGGACAGTTCGCCGTCATAGCAGTTTTTATATTGGATTATATGGGTCTAACTGGGTCAATTTTATGGAAAATTCTTATGAATTGGTGGCTGAATTAATGACACTAGCTCCTAATAAGCGGAAGTATTATCAACAAGGGCAGAGAGCTATGAGGCTTATTTTATCTGCATCCTAGCCCTTTTTGTCCCCCCTTAAGATTCTGTTGTGTATACTGGGCATAATCCTGCAAGCGTTCTATTTTATACAACAGCATTCGCCGCTGAATTCGGCGCTCGAAGGCTAAAAACTAGTCACAAAAATATAAGAGCCATACATATCTATATTGCAAATTACGAATTACTTTAATTCCACAACTTAGATATATCCCAATATAGATTTACTCTTCAAAATTAGCCTTTACAGTTAGGACTTACGCAAAAATCGCCAAAAAGCCTAATTTATCGAACCGCCTTCTCTTCGAGAGGCTGACGCCAACGCGCAGCGTCTCGTAGAGAAGACGCCAAGAGCGCCGAGAATTCATAGAGTGTGCGTAAGTCCTAACAGTAAAGAATGATAGGAAATTTAGGAGATTAATAATTCATGGCTGATGAGCATCGTTTGGAAGAGAAATTTATATCCCAGGAAGCTGAAAAAAGAATATCCGAAAAGCTAGATGAAGTCGAAAAAATAGAAATAGATGTACAAACAGATTTCTTGAAAATAGTTCAAGGACAGGCGGATAGAGTTTCAATTGCCGGCCAAGGATTAGTTATCCAAGAAGGCATTCGCGTACAGGAAATAAAACTGCAAACCGATAGTATTGCCATCAATCCCTTCAGCGCTCTTTTTGGTCAAATAGAACTCAATGAGCCGGTAAATGCTATAGCTCGAATTATACTCACAGAAGTAGATATTAACCACGCCTTGTCCTCAGATTTTATTCGCACCCAGATGCAAAACTTGGAGTTAAATGTAAATGGCAAAATTGTGAGTTTTGAGCCGCAGCAAATTCAGGTATTTTTACCTGGTGATGGCAAAATAGAATATAGGGGAAAAGTGCTGTTAAAGGAAATGGGAAATACTCGCCCTTTCGGTTACACTGCGATCGCACGTCCACGGACTCATTCACAACCCGCGATGCTGGAGAGTTTTAACTGTACTGAAGGAGGGGGAATTTCCATAGAAGTAATTACAGCTTTAATGCAGAAAGCCCAAGAGTTAATGAATATACCATATTTTAAATGGGAAGATATGGTGTTTCATATCAAGGATATAAAAGTAGAAATTGGGAGTTTAATACTTCTGCTAGAAACTCAAATGAAGCAAATACCATCATCGTCAAGATAAAAAATTTCCCTGTGACGAAAATTCAACAGGTGAAACACGTAAAAAATGGATTAACAATTCCGTATAATCCCAATACTACTAGCTTTGTGCATTTTGAACTCAGAATTTGGTTTGGGTCAAAGGTTTTTGGGGTTGGGTTAAAGGTTTTTTCTTTCCCTTTTCCCAAAACCTTTGACCCAAAACCCGACAAGTATTGCGTATAATCCGGGCATCAATATTAGTCTATACACGTACCTATGCTATGGCATGATTCTCTAGGCTCGCCAAATAACAATCCCAATACAACAACTGAAGACCTGATTAAACACCATTACATCGGTATGAAAGCTAGGTTTGTACCGGATAGGGATTTATGGGAGTTTGATAGTTTGATAGTTTGATAGTGATGCCTCACTCCAATCCGACTGCTGCACTAAGAATTGCATGGGCTTTCACTACTAAGAAGCCACAGGTAATAGTCAAAAAATAAAAGCGAACGCACTCCTTAGTCTAGGGCGATGGCTACGCCAACGCCAGGGGCGAACGCCTGGTTGTATATGTGATCAGTGCTGGCTCTATCGTATCAGTTTTCGCTCCATCACTCGAAGCTCGCTGTTCAGCACTCAGGTAGCTTTTTCTCACGAGTGTAGTTCAAGCACAGTCCATTAATTCCATCCTGCTCATAGGCTTGTTTCCAGCCTGTTATAGAGCCTAAAGACACATCTAGAATAGCTTGGATTTCTTCGTACAAATAATCAAGGCACAATCAATTTAACTGCCAAAGCTTTTCTTGCTTCACGGGCATCACGACAAGCTGCTATGAAATCTTGTAACTCAGCGATCGCAGTTGCCAATGAAGAAGAATTCAGAAGTCAGGAGCCAGAATTCAGAATTGAATTCTGTGCGACTGGCGGATGAATATTGGTTTAAAACCTCGTCCCTCGTGGACGAAACAAGGCTGAAACTGTAATCATTGGTGTCAAGTTAAGGCAGAAGCCCAAATGTCAAGCGACCTGGCGGCGTTGCGTCGGTGTCGCTGACGAACAGCTTTCACAAGACCCATAGAACGTTGATGCTCAACTAGCCAAGGAATCAGTTGTAGTTGTGAATTGTGCGTAGGCGTAGCCCGCCGTAGGCATCGTGCGCGATGGAAAAAATATAAACGGCGTTTCACCATTTCCACGGAAATACGCTCTAACCCCTAGCTATCTAATTGGTATACAAAGCAGGTAAGCTGATATTACACCTACCATCGGTAAAAAATTAGTGATAGTAAAGTTGCCTCGCCATCG
>NZ_JBALDZ010000177.1:0-12133 GCF_036917155.1 Nostoc sp.
AGTTAGGAGTTAGGAGTTAGGAGTTAGGAGTTAGGAGTTAGGAGTTAGGAGTTAGGAGTTAGGAGTTAGGAGTTAGGAGTTAGGAGTTAGGAGTTTGGAGTTAGGAGTTTGGAGTTAGGAGTTAGGAGTTAGGAGTTAGGAGTTAGGAGTTTGGAGTTAGGAGTTTGGAGTTAGGAGTTTGGAGTTAGGAGTTTGGAGTTTGGAGTTTGGAGTTTGGAGTTTGGAGTTAGGAGTTAGGAGTTTGGAGTTAGGAGTTAGGAGTTTGGAGTTTGGAGTTTGGAGTTTGGAGTTTGGAGTTTGGAGTTTGGAGTTTGGAGTTTGGAGTTAGCAATTAGCAATTAGCAATTAGCAATTAGCAATTAGCAATTAGCAATTAGCAGTTATTTCCCCCATCTCACTTATCTCGCTCATCCCTTGTTACGCAATACCATTTTTATTGTTATTTTTTACAAAGTTGGTTGAAAATGCTTGACAATAACCACATTTCCCTTTCACCACCAGGTGATGAAGTCTTCGTGTTTGAAGATGAACAAGAGCAAATAAGCAATCAAACTCAATTAACTCTTGTGGCGACAGAATCTCAGGCACAAGAGATATTACAAACCTGGAAAATGATCATTGTGGATGATGATGCTGAAGTTCACCAAGCGACTAAGTTAGCTTTGAGAAGTTTTACCTATGAAGGGAAACCTTTAACTTTCCTCTCGGCTTTTTCGGGAATAGAAGCCAAAAAGCTGATTGCGGTTCACCCAGATACCGCGTTTATTTTATTAGATGTGGTAATGGAAACTCATGATGCTGGGTTAAGGGTAGTTAAGTATATTCGGGAAGAGTTGAAAAATCAGATTGTCCGAGTGATTTTACGCACAGGACAACCAGGAGATGCGCCCGAAGAATCAGTGATTTTGAACTATGACATCAATGATTATAAGTTGAAGGTGGAATTAACTCGCCAAAAGTTAATTACAACTGCGATCGCAGCTTTAAGGTCATATCGTGATTTAATCACCATAGAAAAACAAACAGCACAATTAACTCAAGCATTGCAAGACCTGCAAGAGACACAATACAATCTCATCCAAAAAGAAAAAATGTCGGCACTGGGCAACCTCGTTACAGCCATTGCCCACGAGATTAATAACCCAATTAATTTTATTGCAGGCAACTTAAAGCCTGCACAGGACTACGTTCACGACTTATTAGCACTAATCAATCTTTATCAGCAAAGGTTTCCCGAACCGGGAGCCGAAATTGAGTCAGCGATCGCCACAATCGATTTAGACTATCTCCAAGAAGATTTACCCAAACTTATCTCGTCCATGAAAGAAGGTAGCGATCGCATCCGGGGAATTAGCGCCAGTCTTCGCACCTTCTCTAGAGGAGATAGCGATCGCAAGGTTCATTTTAATATTCATGAAGGTATTGAAAGCACATTACTTATCCTCAAGCACCGAATCAAAGCCAATGAGCATCGCCCTGCTATTGAAGTAATCAAAGATTACGGGCAAATACCTCAAATAGAATGCTTTCCTGGGCAACTCAACCAAGTTTTTATGAATCTCATCGCCAACGCCATTGATGCCTTAGAAGAATCTAATAAAGGGCGTAGTTTCCAACAAATTCAAGACAATCCCAATCGCCTCACAATTACCACCGCTTTGTCTGAAGATCGGTATCACATCTCGATCCGAATGCAAGACAATGGTGAGGGAATGTCTGAAAATGTTAAGCAAAAACTGTTTGGTTATTTATTTACCACCAAACCAGTAGGTAAAGGCACTGGTTTAGGATTAACAATTTCCCGGCAAATTATAGAAGAAAAACATGATGGACAACTCACGGTGACATCTGAGTTAGGCAAAGGCACAGAATTAGCGATCGTCATTCCAGTGGCGAGTGCTGAGTTAGGAGTTAGGAGTTAGGAGTTAGGAGTTAGGAGTTAGGAGTTAGGAGTTAGGAGTTAGGAGTTAGGAGTTTGGAGTTTGGAGTTTGGAGTTTGGAGTTAGGAGTTTGGAGTTTGGAGTTTGGAGTTTGGAGTTTGGAGTTTGGAGTTTGGAGTTTGGAGTTTGGAGTTTGGAGTTAGAAATAGCAAGGAATAACTAATGCCCCATGCCCCATGCCCAATGCCCCATGCCCCATAACTAATTCCAATCCTGCTCATCTTTCTTACCGCGACTTTTGTAAATTCCTCCCAAATCGTGGATTTGACGAGTTTTCTCAAAAAGCTCGGCTTCGGTCAAACCCCACTGTTGCAAGACTTTATCTAAGTCTTTTTGGATGTCTCTCGCCCCTGGAAACCCTTGATAACGCATTCGCAGTCTAGCCAATTCTGCTAAGTTATAGTCTGTTGCCTCTTGAGCGAGTAATATATCAATAAGGGGGCGATCGCGGTTATAAAGTGGATGTTGTTGATCTTTACCGGCCGTTGCTTCAGTCATTGTCAGTCCTGAATGATAAGTTAGGAGTTAGGAGTTAGGAGTTAAAAGTTAAGAGTACTGAGTCTTGGTTTTTAAGTTTAGCCCAGAGCAGAGGAGCAGAAAAGACAAAAGAAAATAATCTTCTGCACTTAAAAGCTAAGTGTAAAATTGATAACTCCTTACTTAATCATCACTCCTAACTCATCACTCCTAACTCCTAACTCCTAACTCATCACTCCTAACTCACATTAGACGGCAAGTACACCTGATGTCTTACGGCTCTCACCACTGCCACTTAACTTTAAATAAAGTTACATTAGTCCTTAAGAAAATACAAAAAACTTTAGATGAGGGTGAATTTTATCTCACCCAAAGTCCAAGCAGCGAGGGAGCAATAACCCATTATGTTTGAACACTTCACTTCCGAAGCCATTAGAGTAATTATGTTAGCTCAGGAGGAAGCACGTCGCCTGGGACACAATTTCGTAGGAACTGAACAAATTCTCCTGGGTTTGATGGGAGAAGGAACTGGGGTTGCTGCTAAAGTGCTGGCCGAATTAGGCGTTACCCTCAAAGATGCACGTCGCGAGGTGGAAAAAATTATTGGTAGGGGTTCTGGCTTTGTACCACCAGAAATTCCTTTTACTCCTAAGGTGAAAAGCCTCTTCGAGCAATCGTTTAAAGAAGCTCATAGTCTAGGACAGAATTACATTAACACTGAACACTTACTCTTAGGATTAACTGAGGCTGGTGAAGGTGTCGCCGCCAAAGTACTGCAAAATCTAGGGGTTGACTTCAAGAGTGTCCGCAGTGCCATCGTTCGCCGTTTGGGTGAAAATTCGCCAGCTTTCGCTGGTAGTGGTAGTCAAAAGCGCACCCAACCGCTAACGATGGAAGAGTACGGCAGAAATTTGACCAAATTAGCCCAAGAAGGCAGACTCGACCCCGTAGTTGGTCGCCAAAAGGAAATTGAGCGGGCGATTCAAATTCTCGGTCGCCGGACTAAGAATAACCCAGTATTGATTGGAGAACCAGGAGTTGGCAAAACTGCGATCGCAGAAGGTCTAGCTCAACGGATCATCAACCAGGATGTTCCCGAAACCTTACAGAACAAGCAAGTTATCAGCCTCGATATGGGGTCATTGGTAGCTGGAACTCGCTTCCGTGGCGATTTTGAAGAACGCATCAAAAAAGTCGTAGAAGAAGTCCGCACTGTCGGCAATATCATCCTGGTAATTGATGAAATCCACACCTTGGTTGGCGCTGGTGGTACAGAAGGCGGCTTGGATGCAGCCAACATCCTCAAACCTGCCTTAGCAAGGGGTGAACTCCAGTGCATCGGCGCAACTACCCTTGATGAGTATCGGAAGCATATCGAGCGTGATGCCGCCCTAGAGCGTCGTTTCCAACCGATTAAGGTCGGGGAACCCTCAGTAGAGGAAACCGTACAAATTCTCTACGGCTTGCGCGGTGCTTATGAACAACACCACAAAGTCACAATTTTGGATGCAGCACTGGTTGCAGCAGCAGAATTATCAGACCGCTATATTAGCGATCGCTTCTTGCCCGATAAGGCAATAGACTTGATTGATGAAGCTGGTTCTCGCGTTCGTCTGCGGAACTCCCAAAGTTCTCCCAATAAAGAACTTAAGCGTGAACTCGCTGGCGTTACCAAAGAAAAAGAAGCAGCAGTCAGAGTCCAAGATTTTGACAAAGCTACACAACTACGCGACCAAGAGTTGAAACTCGCAGAACAACTGCAAGCAACGTTTGCACAAAACGAGCAACCTGTCAACTCAACTGTAGTTGACGAAGAAGATATCGCCCAAATCGTTGCCTCTTGGACTGGCGTACCAGTTAACAAACTGACTGAATCTGAGTCAGAGTTGCTCCTACACCTAGAAGATACTCTGCATCAGCGACTCATTGGACAAGAGCAAGCAGTCACGGCTGTATCTCGCGGTATCCGTCGCGCCCGCGTTGGTTTAAAAAATCCCAATCGTCCCATTGCTAGCTTTATCTTCTCTGGACCCACCGGAGTCGGTAAAACAGAATTGGCGAAGGCATTAGCTGCCTACTTCTTCGGCGCGGAAGACTCGATGATTCGGCTAGATATGTCCGAATACATGGAAAGCCACACCGTCGCCAAGCTAATTGGTTCGCCTCCTGGTTATGTCGGATACGACGAAGGCGGACAACTTACAGAAGCCGTGCGGCGGAAACCATACTCAGTGTTGCTATTCGACGAAATCGAAAAAGCGCACCCTGATGTATTCAATATGCTGCTGCAACTCTTGGATGACGGTCATCTTACCGATGCTAAAGGTCGGAAAGTGGATTTCAAGAACACGCTGATCATTTTGACTTCTAACATCGGTTCCAAGGTGATTGAAAAAGGTGGTAGCGGCTTAGGCTTTGACTTCGACACTCAAGCCGACGCTAGTTATAACCGCATCCGCACCTTGGTAAATGAGGAATTGAAAGCTTACTTCCGTCCTGAGTTCCTCAACCGTCTTGATGAGATTATCGTCTTCACCCAGCTTTCCAAGAATGAAGTTAAGCAAATCGCCGAAATTATGCTCCGCGATGTTGCTAGCCGCTTGACAGAAAGAGGAATTATCCTAGAAGTTAGCGATCGCTTCAAAGAGCTTGTGGTACAAGAAGGCTACAACCCCAGCTACGGTGCTAGACCATTACGCCGGGCAATTATGCGCCTCCTAGAAGATTCTCTGGCTGAAGCAATGCTGTCTGGTGAAATTACAGATGGAGACACAGCCCTTATCGATGTTGATGACGACTCTCAGGTGAGAGTTAAAAAATCAGAAAAACGGGAGTTACTGTTAGCAAGTGCTGGCTAATTTTATACGCGATCGCTTTTTGCTGTAACTTTTGAGAAACACTCTAGCCTCTTGCGTAGAGCAGAGGTACAAACAGGGTCATCTCAGACAAACATTAAGTGAAATAGTATTATTTCTCACCCCTAGTATAAATGCTAGGGTTTTTTTATGCAATTCCTTTTGAGTGGGCAATGCCCACCTACCCACAGATGTTTATAATAAGTTTAGGATATAGCAGTAATATGATTGAAAATCAAAACTTCCACATAGTTAAAGATGCTGTTAAAACTGATGACAAAGGACGATTAACCTTGGGTACTGTTGCCAAAGCAAAGAGCTACCGAGTCCTCATCAATGAGGTAGGACAAATTCTGCTAGACCCAGTTGTGAACATTCCAGAAAGAGAACTTTGGATATGGCAGAATTCTATAGCTCGTACCTCCTTAGAGGTTGGTATAAAACAGGCAAATTCTGGTGAGCTTCACGACTTAGGCTCATTTACCCAGTATGCAGATCTAGAAATTGATGAATAGGATCTCTCTACGACACAAAGATGTCACAAAGACACTAGCCCTCGATACTGATCTCAAAATATAATTCTTGTGAATTTTAAGATAATATTTTCAACCGAGGCTAGTACAGCACTAGCTGAACTACAACAAACTGACTTTAAAAAGTACCAAAAAGTTTTAAAAACGCTGGGTTTAATGGAAATAAACCTACGACACCCTAGTTTGAATACTCACAAATATGAATCTTTATCAGGGCCCAATGGGGAAGAAATTTTTGAAGCCTATGTAGAAAACAAAACACCTGCTGCTTTTCGAGTTTTCTGGTATTACGGATCTGAACAAGGAGTTATAACTATTCTGACAATTACACCCCATCCTTAATGACACCGTTACAACTTACCGTTAGCAGTAGAGATAGCATCTTAATTTTTATCCACAACTCATTACAATATTGATTCCTCTGGCAACAATTCTGATGCTGCTTCACCCTCACCCACTTTACCAGAATTACCAGATGTAGAAAAACCATCTGCGACATCTTTGATAAAACCAGATATAGGTACCGCGACTAGTAAACCCAAGACTCCGCCAATATTCGTGCCGACAAGCAAAGCAACTAATACCCATATTGGTCTAAGTCCAGTAAATTTACCTAACAAGCGTGGTGCGATCGCCTGATCGATTAACTGATCAATGACAACAGCTACCGCCAAAACTTTTATTGCTAGCCAAAAGTCGTGTGTCGCTATTATGAAAGTAATTACAATCAAACTGACAACATCACCAAAGGGAATTAAGCTCAAAACCCCAACCGCCAAACCAAAGAGTAAACCAAACTGGACTTGAAAACCTAAAAACAATAATGTTACTGAAACACCCATCAGCAAAGCTAAAGTTACCTGACCAATCAAGTAATTTTGGAAGTTTTGCTGAATAGACTGGCTTACCTTCTGGGCAAAATTTCCCGGTAACTTCTTAAATATTCCCTGCCAAATTCTTGGACCATCTAACAACAGGTAAAAAGTCAGCACTACTGTGATTAATGATTCAGAAATACTATCAATAGTATCTATAATAATGCTTAAGAGTTTATCGGAAATAAACTCTAATTCATTGGGCAATTTGTTAGTTATCTGTGTTAATAGCTGACTGAGATTCACATTTATTTTGTGTCTAAAAAACCAATCATTTACAATCTGAAGTTTTTCTTCGCTAGAATCAATCCATTGGGGAAAAACTTTAACCATTTCATTAAATTGCTCTAAAACAATGGGACCTAAAGTTATACCCAAAGCAACAACAATTACTAATGCCAATATAAAAACTAACGCTACTGCATAGCCGCGTTTAACTCCGCCATGTTGGAGAATTGAAACAGGATAGTTTAAAATGAATGCAAGCAAAGTAGCCAAGACAAGAATTGTGACAACAGGTTGAAGATTTTTAACCAGTAAAAATGCTAGCCAACCATTGAGAAACACTAAAGGAAATAGCAGCGTAAAAATTAACCATCTCAGTAGTTGATTCAGTGAAATGTTCATAATTAATTTAAAAATCAAAATTATTCTAGTTACCAGATTGAACCGAGTAATTAAATATGCTCAAGAGTAAGTAGACAAGAAAATCTTCCCCCATTCTCTACTCCCTACTCCCTACTCCCCATTATTCCAATTACTAACTTTCAGCAAAAGCTAAAAATTGCTCCTCATTTATTCGCCCTGCTTGATACAAAGTATTAGTAATTTCTGAAATAGTTAAAACCGCATGACTGCGATAACCATTTTGTTGTAATCTATCTTTCACCCCCTGTTCATGGTCGATAAATACTACAATATCATCAACCTTTAATCCTGCTGATTTTAACTTTCCTGCCCCTTCCATCACGCTTTTGCCGCTGATGAGAATATCGTCAACCACTACAACCGTTTCACCAGGATGAAAGTTACCCTCAATTACTCTCCGAGTTCCATGTGCCTTCACCTCTTTACGAGGGAAAATCATTGGACAATGAAGACGCAAAGCTAAACCAGTCGCAGTCGGTAAAGAACCGTAAGGAATACCTGCTAACCTATCAAAACTAAGATTTTTCAAAATATCCTCATAAGCTGTGAGAACTTGATTAAAAACTTGGGGATTGGAAATAATTTTGCGTAAGTCGATGTAATAAGGAAATATCGCTCCTGAGGCTTGGACAAAGCTGCCAAACATAATACAGTCAATATCATAAAGTTGTAAAATCAAATCCTGTTGGGGGTGCTTATTTAGCAAACAAACATCAGGAAACCACACAGAACATGTGGAATTTTCATAAATAATTTCAGCTTTGATTTGATTAATTTCTGCGCGTAAAGACTGTACTTCTTCAGATAATTGTGTATTTCCCAACATATCTTGAGGAACAGGAATCAGCAAACCATCACCGTTAGCATTCAAACCTGCTTCTAAAATTTGCTTCAGATTTTGACCCTCCGCCCAGATGCTACGCGCCATAATAATTCGTTCCAGCGCAACTGCTCGAATAAGTGCTAAAACTTCAGGATTTGTAGTCCCCACTTCCAAACCCAATTGTTCTTGAGTTCCCCAGGTTCTTGATTCTTTTACCACCTGTAAATAAAGGGGTGATTCGTTTGTAGGATATTGCTGTAAAGCTTCTGCACCTGGATTTGAAGTACAGCATAAAATAAACACCGCTTTGTCAGGATAGACCAAAAAAGGTGCGACATGATCTTGTCCTGTATAGGGACTGAGAGTGATTGCATCCACTTGCCATTCTGTAAACACAGTTCGGGCAAAAATGGTACTAGTATTTAAGTCACTGTGTTTTGCATCTAAAATAACAGGGATGTGGGCTGGAATAGCTGCTAAAGTTTTGTACAGCAGTTCTAAACCAGGAATACCTAACGCTTCGTAAAAGCCAAGTGTTGGTTTATAGGCACAAACGAAATCAGCAGTTTCCGCAATAATGAATTGTAACCACTTCTCCAAACCAGCGATGAGTTCTTCAGATTCATAACGCACAGGGATCATCTCTGGATTTGGATCGAGTCCTACAAAGAGTAAGCTTTGATTTTGTAAGATATTACGATTCAATTTATCAAAAAAGTTCATATTTTTGTTTAAAAAAGAGTCATTGGTCATTGGTCATTGGTCATTAGACATCTCCAGAAATTAAATATGCGTTATCCAGAGTCCTTGTAGAGACGTAGCAGTGCTACGTCTCTACATTCATTTTCACCAGATGTCTAATGGTCATTGGTCATTAGTCATTAGTCTCCGCTTCCTGTATCTCTCTATCTCCATTACCATAGTTGGTTTACTATAGGACTCCTATTTTATTTTTGAACAAGACTCGGTACACATTTATTAGCTTCTGTTCTGTTCCCTATTCCCTGTTCCCTTCCTACGCAAGTAAATTCAGGAATCAAACCGGATTCTTATAAAACATTGATTCTGTTAGTTGACTTCCTCCAGCTTTCTGCCCTAATTGATAGTGAATCACTGCAAATAAGATAACCATCGGCACTGAGGCAAAGTGAACGATTCGTAATGCTTGCCAACTGCCAAACATATCTACAATCCAGGGAAATTGAGCAGGTTTATACATTCCTATTCCTGTAAATAATGCCAGCAGCAAGATAGGAATAATTGCTGTATAAGCAATACGATGCCAAGCATAAATTAGACGCTGGGAATTTTGAGTTTTTTGTAATGCTTTGAAGTCATTAGCACCTAAAAACCGATGTCGCCAGCGTCGGGTAATTAAAACGTAAATTCCATACCACAACAGATTTAACGAAAATAGCCACATTGCGGCAAAATGCCAGTGTCTACCTCCTGCCAACCAACCTCCTAATGTAAATATCGGAGGAATGTGCAAACCTGCACGTCCACCAAAAACAGGGTTGGCGTTGTAAATTTGTAGTCCACTGGTGAGCATGATAAATAGACTAATGATGTTACACCAGTGAAAAATTTTGGCTCCTATTGCTTGAGTGGGTGGCTTTCGAGTTTGAGAGGGAACGGTGGAAGTCATAAATTTTGACTGAAAAAATTCGCTGCTTATCTGTCCTAAAAATTTGGTACGGGGCAATGGGAATTGGGCATAGCTAAGAGAGACTTTAATTATTTGTTGTGTCTAAACGGACACAAGTATCTGTCTTGGGTAAATATAGGAATCCGATTTGATTCCTGAAAAAATCTAAGTATATGTAGTGGGGTGGCAAGCAAAAAAATTGTGCATTAGACGTAGGTTGGGTTGCGCTCCGCGCAACCCAACCGACAATTTTTTTGCAACATTTTAGCTTTGACACGCCACTACAGTACCTAATTTTGTTCAAAAATCAAATAGTAATCCTATAGCTCTGTAAATTCGAGGGTGGTATTGCTCACCCGCAGCGACAAAAATTGATTAATCAATGGCTAGAGTATGTTGAACTAGCAGAAAAACGTGATGATTTGGTAAAAACCCGGGGGTATGAAACGACGGTTGCGGATTGCGAGAGCTTTATCGCATCAACCGCAAATTTTGTTTTTGGATGAACCAACGGTAGGACTAGACCCCCAAACCAGGCGACGCCTCTGGGAAATTATTCGGGATTTAAATAAACAGGGGATGACGATGCTACTGACGACCCATTGGATGAGGTCGAATTTTTGTGCGATGCCTTTGGCTCTACCAAGCCAGGACGCATCGGTATTATGGATAGCGGTAAACTGATTTCTTTGGGAACTTTACAACAGCTGCGTTCTGCTCACGGTGAAGGTTTGGTGATGAAACAATTAGGTGTGTCTGATGTGGGAAGTGATGGCGCTCGTAGTTGGGAATATCTGTTTTCCCATCCTTGGAAGCAGCAAATATCTACTTGAATGAACAGCCCGATAAAACCGGAATGATGGTGCATCCCTCTAACCTGGAAGATATTTTTGTAGAATTAACGGGACGCCAGTTAGATTAACCTCATCCTCCTAACTGCCGCAGCATGGCTTCTACCCTTTCTACGCCACCTGAGTCATTGCGGCGCTTATACAAGTCACGGGCTTTCTGAAGCAAGCTGTTCGCTTGTTTGGTTTGTCGTCGCTGTTTATACATCGAACCCATCAACTCATAAGTCTGGGCGTTGTTTTTATCCAAATCGATGGCTTGTTGGTATGCCCAAGTAGCTGCATTATAGTCTCCCATACGCGATTGCGTCACAGCCAATCCTAAATAGGCGTTAACGTTGTTACGGTTCAGCTGTATGGCACGACGGTAGCCTTCCTTTGCTCCTGGTGTGTCGCCCAAATTCGCTTTGATGTAGCCGACAGCGTAGTAAAAATCACTGTTGTTAGGGTTGATTGCGATCGCCCGACGATAAGCTGTTAATGCTGCCTGGTAATTTCCCTGTTGAGCGTACAAATACCCAATACCTGAATGGATTTTAGCATTTTTGGGATCTAAACTAGCTGCTTGTTGATAAACAGCGATCGCACCACCATAATCACCGGCATCCACTAGCCTCCGTCCTTGTTCTAGCAGTTGCTTTAACTCTAGGTTTTTGGCTTGTGCCACTAATACCTGAGCCTGAGCTACTGAAGGTATGGTGAAGGTAAAACATCCTAGTAACACCACGCTAAACACGAATGATGTTGGCTTGTACACAGTAAATTTCCTGAAATTTTAGAGAACTTTTTTCTTGTACATTAAAACAAAAATATGGACTTTTGAAAACTGTATTTATTCGTATTGGTTAAGATGTTAATAGTTCATTCATCTTTCCTTTACAATCAGCACTGCGTAACAGAGTTTTCACTGAAGGATAAAGTGTAAGATATCAACTTTCACATCAAGTTACCCTACATACAAACCAGTACAAACGCAAAATGACACCTTTTTCAGTCAGTAGTTATACGTGCTACTCGGAAAATCTCAACAGGCATCTAACTTAATCCTATATCTTGATGTGCAAAGGTTACAGGGTTAAAGATTCATTCCTGTTTTTTATTTCATTTAAAAACTTGCTGAATCTGTATCCAATTTATAGTCCTTTCTACTACCTTTTGATAAGTTATCATCCACGTATTCACATTCTTTTTTAGTTATTCACGGTAAGATAAATTTAATCAGTCAAATGTTCCTTTAAGTCCTGGTTTATATTTAGGACAGTACTCAAGCTCAAAGTACAATCTAAAGTTGTGTAAGAGGACGTTTATCAAACCTATATTCTGTAATCAAAGTTACAATTAATCAAATATTTAGATAAACATCTGAATAATAAATATCAACATATATCCTAACTATAGGAATCCTATTTGATTTTTGAAAAAACTCCGTACATTTTAAGAGTGGCAAAATCAAAGGTAGTGTGTCGAATAAACCATTCAAACATCC
>NZ_JBALDZ010000178.1:0-57519 GCF_036917155.1 Nostoc sp.
AGGTGACGATACATTGAATGCTAGCGGTTCAAAAGGCGATAACCTGCTCTCTGGGGGCGATGGCAATGATTATCTTGACATCTCTGGCTATTACGACTACGACGAATTATCCCCTGGTTACAAAAGCGACTCTCGCTCTTTAGGGAATAACACCCTCAATGGAGGAACTGGTGACGATACATTGAATGCTGGGGGTTCAACAGGTAATAACCTACTCTCTGGAGGCGATGGCAACGATTTTCTTGACATCTCTGGCTACTCCTCCTCCCCCTTAGACTATCGCTCTTTAGGGAATAACACCCTCAATGGAGGAACTGGTGACGATACATTGAATGCTGGGGGTTCAACAGGTAATAACCTGCTCTCTGGAGGCGATGGCAATGATTATCTTGACATTTCTGGCAGCTACTACAACTCCAACGGCTCCTTCTACGACTCTCGGTCATCTGGCAATAACACCCTAGAAGGAGGTGCAGGTGACGATACATTGAATGCTAGCGGTTCAACAGGTGCTAATCTCCTAGATGGAGGTGATGGCAATGATATACTCATAGGTGGCAACGGTAATGATAGCCTCTATGGAGGAGCTGGTACTGATACTTTTGCTTTCAATAATTATAATGGAGGTGTAGATAGTCTTTATGACTTCAACGCCGCTAATGAACTGATTCAGGTATCGGCTGCTGGTTTTGGTGGTGGTTTATCACCAGGTTCAGTCTCAGCTAGTCAATTTATCATCGGAACATCTGCAACAACAAGCAATCAACGATTTATCTATAACAACACTACAGGTGAACTGTTCTTTGACCAAGATGGCAGTGCGTCTGGATTTACTCAGGTAAAATTTGCACAACTATCGGCTGGATTGTCACTAACCGAAAACAATTTTGTGGTTGTTTAATCGTAAATTAGCGTTTTTCAATCACTAAGCGGCACGGATTGCAAGGTACTTTCAATATTTTAAGTGATATAGCAAGCGGATTTCTGTGAACCATGAATTAGAATCCCCGTGCGTTCACGCCGGGGAGTATGTCAAATATTTAGTAAAAAGATAATCCCCATAAATAAATTTAGGGGATTTAATAAGGACGTATTATTTCATTCCATAAATAAATTTAGGGGCTTGTGACCATTTTGCTTTTTCTTTCTTTTGCCTTTTTACTTTTTACTTTTGCCTTGTTCGGTCACAACCAATTTAAGGCTGAGAGTTGATTAAGCTTTAGCAAAGTTTTCAGCAGCAAAGTCCCAGTTGGCCACTTTGTCTAGGAAATTCTTGATGAACGCTGGACGGGCATTTCTATAGTCAATGTAGTAGGCGTGTTCCCAAACATCCAAGGTTAAGAGTGCCTTCTGTCCATGAGCTAGTGGATTTTCTGCATTTGGTGTTTTAATTACCTTCAGCGTACCACCATCATCAATCAACCAAGACCATCCGCTACCGAACTGAGTTGCAGCGGCGTTAGAGAACTCTTCTTTGAATTTGTCAAAGCTACCGAAGTCTTTATCAATCTTGGCTGCAAGTTCACCAGTGGGTGCGCCACCACCTGCTGGCTTCAAGGAATTCCAGAAGAAGGTGTGGTTCCAAACTTGGGCGCTGTTGTTGAAGATTCCCGCTTTAGAGGAGTCTTTGAAGGAAATTTGGATTACCTCTTCCAAGGATTTATTCGCAAGTTCTGTACCTTCAATCAGCTTGTTTAGGTTGTCTACATAAGCTTTGTGATGCTTGCCATGATGATACTCTAAGGTTTCGCCTGATATACCATAAGGCTCTAAAGCATTCAATTCGTAGGGTAGGGCGGGTAGTGTAAATGTCATTTTATGAAATCCTCTCTTTATCGGTTTCCAGTTGAAAGCTATTGCAGAAGCTCAGGAAATTAGCAGCTTTTGTTTTTGACAGTTTTATGCTTTTCATAATGAAACATAAAACTTAACATCGTTATTCTACTACCAAAGTGAAGATGAAAACAAAGTACTTTTGTGATAAGTTAAATCACTAGTAATTACTGACTATAAATAAAAATGGCTAATATTTCACAAATTCCAGAGACTAATAAGTAATTAGCATTTAGCAATTAAGGCTTTCATACTTCCATCTTTGGTAGGATTATTGTGATGTGAGAAATCAGTCTAAAGCCAGATGATTTAATACTTAATTAATCTAATATTTTTAATACCAAGGCTCAAAGGTTGATTTTCAATCGAGATAGCCAATAGTCAAATTAGCTATTTTGTTTTTAAATGTGGTTTTGAGGATGGTAAGTGAATAATCATTCACCCACCACCCTTTGAAATTAAACAACTAATACCGTTTCTTTGTGAAGCTGCATATATTTCCCCCCGGCTACGCCGTACACACAAGTCCTTCTCACTCCGTCTAACTCCCCCTTGGTAAGGCTACGGTGTACAAGTCTGAAATAGCTTGGAATTTGGGTTTGAACTCTGGTTTTACCCCACCCTAACCCTCCCCGATATATTGGGGAGGGAAAGAGATTTCTGATTTCCCCCCAATATATCGGGGGGATTAAGGGGGGTAGTTTTGGGATACAAGGGGAAAATAGACTTGTGTATACACGGTAGCTTGGTAAGGGGGAGAACCGGATATTCCCCCCAATACATCGGGGGGATTAAGGGGGGTAAATCCAGGGTTTGGGCTTCATTACCAAGATGTGTGTACACCGTAGCCTTACCAAGGGGGGACTCAGGGGGGTATTATTATGTGCATCTTCATGCAGAATCGGTATAACAACAAACAGCGGTGATTACCACTGAGATAAACGCTGCTGGTAATAGTTAACGATTTGTGCTGTGACTTCAGATACGTCCAAACCATCGGTTTGAATTTCGATCGCATCTGCTGCTTTTTGTAAAGGAGAAACTTTGCGAGTGCTATCTTTCCAGTCACGTTGGGCAATGTCGTGTTCCAGCTGCTCTAAACTCACTTCGGGTTGACCTTGTTTGTTAAAGTCTTGCTGGCGACGACGGGCGCGTTCGCTGACTGAAGCAGTTAAGAAGATTTTCACTTCGGCATCGGGGAACACGTGAGTACCGATATCCCGACCTTCAGCGACTAAACCACCTCTTTTACCCCAGTTTTGCTGTTGTTTAACCAGTGCTTGACGTACAGCGCTTTGTGCGGCGATCGCCGATACTTGAGATGTTACCTCAATGGTGCGAATTGCCTGGGTAACATCGATACCGTCAATCCAAACCCGCACGGACGATTGTAAGTCTTGGGTAGGAGTAAGTTCAATTTTACACTGGTTAGTTAATTCCGCGATCGCACACTCATCATCAATAGCAATCCCTTGTTGTAGTACTAACCAAGTGACAGCACGGTACATCGCTCCTGTATCTAAATACACTAAACTCAGGTTTGCTGCCACTTGTCGCGCCACTGTGGATTTTCCAGCACCGGCTGGGCCATCAATGGCGATAATGGGTTGACGATCGCGCAATATTGTATTGTCAATCAAACGTGTAGCACCAAGACGAGCTGCGATCGCCAACATTCCTTCCTCCTCAACTTTTTCTAAAGACATCAACGTAGTCGGTTCAACCAATTCAATATATTCCACTGAGACCGTGCTGACCATTGCTACTTCTTGCTGTACCATTGCTATCAACTTGTTGCTATTGCGATCGCCTGCAATGAAAGCAGCTTCAGCTCGTTGCAAGCCACGATATAACACCGCTGCTTGCTCTTTTGCCGTTGCAGTCAAATATTGATTACGAGAACTGAAGGCAAGACCCGACGCTTCTCGCACTGTTGGACAAGCAACAATTTCTACTGGCAAATTTAAGTCAGCTACTAAGCGTTTTATAATTGCGAGTTGCTGACCATCCTTTTGACCAAAGTAGGCACGATTGGGCTGCACCAAATTGAAAAGTTTGGTAACAATCGTAGCTACACCCTGAAAGTGACCTTGGCGAGAACGACCACACAAGCCTGTTATCATAGCAGATGGGGGGATAACTTGTGTAACTTTTGATTCTTGTATACTCTTCTGGGGAACTGCCATTTCTTCCGGAGTCGGTGCAAAAATGGCATCTACCCCAGCTTGTTCGCAAAGTTGTTGGTCTTGCTCTAAAGTGCGGGGATAGCATTGGTAATCCTCATTGGGAGCAAATTGCAGGGGATTGACGAAAATGCTCACAATCACCGTAGAATTTTCTTGCCGCGCCCGTTGGATCAAGCTTAAATGACCTTGATGCAAATTCCCCATCGTTGGCACCAGTCCGACTGCCGTCTGATACCAGCCAGTAATGTCATCTAGTTTCAGATCCTCAGTAACCGCTATCTGTTTGTTTTCTAAGCAGCGTTTAGTTAAATAGCAGCGTAAAGCTGCCACTGTTGTCAGCAGGCGCACAAAAATACCCCTAGTTCTTATCGATCCCTCCCCCGTTAGTTTATATCTGAAATCGAGCTAAGAGTTAAGCTTCTCATATCATGTCTAGCTGAGGGGAGCAGGGGAGAGGGGGAGAGGTTTGAAAAGTGCTTTCCCCCTCTCCCCCATCTCCCTCATCTCCCAGATGCACAGAATTTGGTAGAAACAGAGTGAACTGACTACCCTTTCCTAAAGTCGATGTCACGGTAACATCTCCATCATGCAAACGCGCTAATTTGCGTGTTAATGCTAAACCCAAACCAGTGCCTTCATACTGCCGATTTAACCTACTATCAAGTTGTTTAAACGGTTCAAATAGAAATTGAAACTGATTCGAGTCTATGCCAATTCCAGTATCTGAAACTGTAAAGGTTATTCCTTGAGGTACTTTTTTGACTAGCAGCGATACCTGACCAGCTGGGGTGAATTTAATGGCATTGGTGAGCAGGTTGAGTAGCATTTGCTTGATGCGCCGTTCATCAGCAATGCAAATATCAGCCTCTCGATCAATTTCATAGGTGAGTTGCAATCCCTTTTCTAAGGCGCGATCGCGCACTGTCCAGATGGCATAATTACATAAATCTGACACTGGTAAAGATGACAGTAACAGTTCCTCTTTACCTGCTTCTACCTTAGATAAGTCAAGAATATCGTTAATCAGCGCTAGCAGATGTTCACCACTACTATATATAGAACTTACATATTCGTTCTGCTTTTCATTGAGAGAGCCAACTATTTCTTGTTGCAGCAATTGTGACAAACCCATAATCGCATTCAGAGGCGTCCGTAACTCATGGCTCATAGTTGCTAAAAATTCACTTTTTGCCCGATTGGCAGCTTCTGCTGCTTCTTGAGAGGCACGTAGTTTCAACTCTGTTTGCTTACGTTCAGTAATATCCTCAATCATCGCTAAAAAAAACTCAGGTTCACCATTGCTGCCTGGTATAACAGAAACAGAGATATGAGTCCAAACTAAGTTACCATTTTGATGCAAGCAGCGTCTTTCCATCTCAATGCGATGTCTTTCGACAAGCTGTTCCTGATGTATCGAGGCTTGAAGACCAAGGCTCGAATTTCTCTTGAAGTCTGTGCGAATTCCTGACATCAGTTGTTTGTAAAGTTTTAAATCACCCCTTTCTGTAGAAATGTAATCAGTAAAGCTCTTGCCGTATAACTCTTCTCGGCTATATCCTAAAATCTCGCACAGTGCTACATTAGCATCAACTATCTGCGCTTTCATATCTATGAGTCCAATGCCGATAGAAGAACGCTCAAAAATCGCCCGGAATTGCGCCTCACTCTGTCGCAGCGCTTCCTGTACGATATTTCGCTCGCTCGCTTCTATAGCCAGCGTCACAAAATCTGCAATCGAGCCTGCAAAAGTCTCTTCTTCCAAAGTCCATTGGCGACCTTTGCCTATATGTTCGTGACACACTACGCCTATCAAACGACCCTCTAGCCAAATTGGTGCATCTAGTAGGGATGTAATGCCCATAACTGAAAGATAAGACTTAGATAATTCTTGGGTTCTAGTATCGTTTATGGCATTATGTGCGGCAATGGTACGTTCCTCTTCTAAAGCCTGGAAATAAGCCGGATAATTTGTTTTTAAAAGCGAGTTACCAAAGGTATGCTCCTTAGTACTCACGTCATACAAATCAATGCATTCAATTTTTGAACGTTCTTCATTATATAACCATACCCCAACTCGCTCTACTAGGAGCGTCCCAGCAGATGTTTCTGTGATTTCTCTCAACACTGCATTGAGATTACCCTGCTGAAATGTCTTGCTTCTTGCTAGCTGCACTAGTGTCTGGCTTTGTCTTCGCCGACTATTTTCTCTGATTTGTAAAGCCTCTTGGGTCTGATTGTACTCTGTAATATCTCTAGCTGACACCACTTGCATTAGTTGCCCTCAAGAAGAAATAATTTTGCCTTGCAGCTCTACGCAAAAAGTAGAACCGTCTTTGTATAACTACAATTACTTGATATGGTTTTTCATAACCGGAAAGTATAATTTTTCTAATCAAATTTGATGACTATGGCTAATGAGTTCCGAGCTAGATATTTCTGATTACTTCTGTTACTTCATAGCAGTAATTTTTGCCAGGGGATAATTAGCATTGTAATGATCTTAAGTATCAAGTAATTCTACTATCAAGTAATCCCACTATCCAATGAAGATACTGTTAATTAGTATAATGTTTTGAACTTAGTTTTGAGGACTGGGAAGTGGAAAAATCTTTCTTAATCCTTAATATTTGATACTTAATTCTTAATATTTAATCCCTAATCTTCAGTCTCCAGTCTCCAATACCCAGTTAAAGTTATTGCTTAGTGCTGACTACTAAAACACCCTTGATTCTCCTAGAGAAAGATATCTAATGACTTAAATTTTGTCAAAATCAAGCTAACGGCAGCTTTTACGGAGGCGGAGCGATGACGGATAATAATGTAAGAATTGTTTCCCTGATTCCCGGTGGAACGGAGATTTTAGCGACACTAGGGTTGGTTAATGCGATTGTGGGGCGATCGCACGAATGCGATTACCCTCCAGAAATCCACAATCGCCCCATTTGTACCCAAGCACGTTTAAACTCCAATGCCTCTAGCAGCCAGATTAACGATGAAGTGAACAATTTATTGCAATCTGCTCTTAGTATTTATGAAATCAAAACAGATGTTTTAGAGCAGTTGCAGCCTACCCACATTCTCACTCAAGACCAGTGCGATGTTTGTGCTGTCAGCTTACACGAAGTTGAAAAGGCAGTTGCCACACTCGTTGACAGTAAACCTCAGATTATTTCTTTACAACCCAATATTCTCCAGGATGTTTGGGCTGATATTGAACGAGTCGGCAACATCTTTGGCGTAGACTCGGTAAAAGTCTTAGAAAATTTAGAAGCTCGCGTCAAAATTTGTCACCACAGAATCCAAGGACTTTCTTTACATGAACTCCCTACTGTCGCCTGTATCGAGTGGACTGATCCTTTGATGGTCGCTGCGAATTGGATTCCTGAATTAGTTAACTTAGCAGGAGGACAGTCTCTATTTTGCGCTACAGGTCAGCCTTCTCCTGTCTTGCCGTGGGAAACTCTATTAACAACGAATCCAGATGTAATTGTTTTTATGCCTTGTGGCTTTGATTTAAATCGCACTCGCCAAGAAGCCCAGTTGTTAACTCAACGCCCAGAGTGGGGAAAACTACACGCGACTGAAGCTGGTAGGGTCTACATCACTGATGGCAATTCCTACTTCAATCGCCCAGGGCCACGACTGGTAGATTCTCTAGAAATTTTGGCAGAAATTTTGCATCCAGAAATTTTTCAATACGGCTACAAAGGAACTGGCTGGGAAACTTTGTGAGGAAGAATTCAGAACTCAGAATTCAGAATTCAGTATGAATTCAAGCCTTTGGAGAATTCCAATCCTCCACAAAGAGTAATTCTGATTCCTGGATTCTGAATTCTGAATTCTTCTTTAGGGTGTTTGTTCAGAATCTACTGCTGGTTCATTGTTAAATAACAGCAGGCGTGCAGCAAGGATGGCAAATCCGACAGCCGCGATCGCTTTTAGGACGCGTGTAGGTAATAATTCGGCTACTGCACCCCCTGCTAACGATCCCAACAGGCTTGTCAACAGCAATGCGCCTGCTGCACCAAAAAACACTGCACGCGGAGAATTACAACGCCCTGAAAGTGCGATCGCTGCTAGCTGACTTTTGTCACCCAATTCTGATAAAAAAACTGTAATAAAGCTCAGTCCTAAAAGATGCCAATCCATATAATTAAGGGGGAATGGGGAATGGGGAATGGGGAATGGGTGAGATGAGGGAGATGAGGGAGGTGGGGGAGATGAGGGAGATGAGGGAGATGAGGGAGGTGGGGGAGATGAGGGAGGTGGGGGAGATGAGGAAGATGAGGGAGAATAACTTCTAACTTTTAACTTATGTACAGATGCGATTAACCGCGTCTCAACTCCTAACTCCTAACTCCTAACTCCTAACTCCTAACTCCTAACTCCTAACTCCTAACTCCTAACTAACCTTGGAATACATCCCAAAACAGCATTAAGGAAATTACCAACAACATCATACCTGCTGATTTTTCTACAGTTTTTGGGCTGAGTCGGCTGGCTATCCAACTACCTAAAAGTACGCCTAATAAGCTGGTGCTGATCAGCGCCGCCGCCGAACCGATAAATACCACCCACGGCGAATGAGATTCTGCACTCATTAACAGAGTGGATAACTGAGTTTTATCTCCAATTTCTGCTAGAAAAATAGTGACAAAAGTTGTACCAAAAACTACCAGCGCTGATTGCTGCTTTTGAGGACTATCGGCAACTACAGGATCAACTGATGGAGCGATCGCAGGAGTTAAGTTAAAATCATTACTGTCTTTTAGTTCTAGCTCAACCTCAGTCTGAGATATGCCAGGAATGCCCAAAGGTACAGAGTCAAGTTTCACAGGTAGTAGTTTTGGTTGCTAGGGTGCTTTCATATTTCTATCATATTCTCAGATTGTTGTAATAAATTGCAACTTCACAGATAGAGATAAAAAATTATGGGGTGTCTTTGCTTCTTTGCATACTGCTCACAGCCCAACAGCTTGATTAAAGCGTAGTATTTCCAGACTGCGATCGCCGTATACTCCTTCTATTTGCTGGTGACAGCAGTCAATAGCAAAATCGTTGACTTCTTCTGGTTCAACCCCGTACATATCTTGAAACACTTCTGATTCCACACGACAGAACCGAGGACGACTTGAATAGATGCGACATTCTCGCGTGGTATGGTCGAAATTAACGCACCATCCCCCTTCGCCTACCATGCTGAGGTAGAGTTCTAGTTCTGGTGGTGAGAGATACTCTTCTAAGTCTGGACGATCTGCTGGATCAAGATTACAGCAGGCTCCACATTGCTTTACACATTGCCAAGTTGACATTTTGGATTGGGGATTGGGGACTGGGGATTGGGGATTGGGGATTAGGGATTGGGAAGCAATACGGTTCGGCTAAGATTTTTTGATGAAAATTCGAGATCACAAAGACGCGATAAATCGCCATCAAAATGAAAGACTGATTATTGTAGAGACGCGATTCATCGCGTCTCTTGCCTTAACCGAACTAGTCCCCCAGTCCCCAATCCCCCTATTTTACGTTTTTATGTCTTTTCTTATAATTTTGTTAAGTAAATTAAATCTAACAACCCATAGCCAGATATGATCGATTGCGGGTTTTGTAATTAAGTTATTGAATTTTTTAAGACAATTGAAGGGAGAAAAGGAAAAATGTTTGATGCTGTGTCTGACTTGTTTAACGCTTTTACCAGTATCAATTGGGAAGTTATCTTCCAATTGCTGTCCGTGGCGCTAATTGTGATTGCTGGCCCAGCAGTAATCTTTGTGCTGGCATTTCGCAACGGCAACCTATAAGAGTGCTGAGTGCTGATTCAGAGTTAGGAGTGAGGAATTAAATTTTCTTTCTCAACTCATACTCGTAACTCATAAATCAGCACTCGCAGTGTCACAGTTACAAGTGATAAGTTAATTAACAACTGCTAATTGCTAATTGCTAATTGCTAATTGCTAACTGCTAATTGCTAATTGCTAATTGCTAATTGCTAACTGCTAACTCCTAACTGATAACGCCTGAAGGGCAGCTTGGATAATATTGTCATACTGTGGTTGAGAGATATCAACTTCTTTGGCATTTTGACGATTAGTGCCCAGCAAACCAATTATATGTCCTGGCTGCATGGCTAAGACTCTCCCTTCAGAATTTTTAATTCTTAATTCTGCTTCAATACCGTTTTTATAGAAACCACAAGTATACTGTCGCTGGTTGTACTCAAAGTTGGTGCTTGACTGAATAGGTGGCGAAGCAAAAAATTGTTGAAGCTGAATTGGCAACCTGACACCGATTAACTCTAGTTCAATGGTGGTGTTGTCGTTAAAGTAATTTTCTCTCAGTTTGTAGGCGATATCCACTCGCGATGGTAAGCGGAAATAGTCGCCCCAACGCCAGGCGATCGCTTTGATTTTATACTCCTGATTATCGATAGTTTGGGCAATTGTCAATTTGATGTGTCCCTTGCCGACGATTTTTTGCTCAACCACTTGGACATTAGGTGTCCAGAAAACTGGATCGGGGTTGTCCATACCGCAGGGGTGTAGGGCATTAAGCTGTTGATAAAGCTGCTGATTAATGTGATTGAGGTTGACTTCGGCATCAATTTTGAGCAGAGGCTTGAGATGCTGGGGCTCAAGACACTGGTTAGCAAACTCAATCAAACGCGATCGCAACACCTGTAAATTTTCTGCGGGTAGAGAGAATCCCCCGGCTGCTTTGTGTCCACCAAATTTTCCTAGTAAATCGTGACAATATTCCAAAGCTTCAAATACATGGAACTCTGGAATTGAGCGTGCTGAACCGCGTATATGTCCCTGATCTTCATAAGTGCCGATAAACACGGGAACACCGTAGCGTTCCACTAGGCGGGAGGCGACGATGCCAATAACGCCGTGATGCCAATTTGGTTGAACAACAATTAATACACGTTCATCTTGTAGAGATGCAACAAATTCTGTTTCTACATAAGCGATTGCTTCTTGTTCAATTTGCTGACACATCTCCTGACGAGAGGCGTTGACTTGTTCGCACTGCATTGCTCTTTCCAGCGCCACCCCCATATCATCTGTAGTCAGCAATTCAATCACAGTTTGAGGATTACCAATCCGACCAATAGCATTAATTCGTGGCCCCAGACGAAACCCGATATCTTCAGGCTTTAGCGATTTTGGATTTTGGATTTTGGATTTTGGATTGGAGATTTTCTCCTCTGCTCCCCTGCTCCCCTGCTCCCTTGCTTCCCCTGCTCCCCCTGCTCCCTCATCTCCCCTAGCCTGTACACCGCCTACCTGAATCAACGCCTGCACTCCAGGTAAGTTGGATTTGGGTAAATGCTGTAAACCACGTTTCACCCAACGGCGATTTACACCAGTTAAGGGGGCTAAATCTGCGATCGTTCCCAGTGTAAATAGTGCTAGCATCGGCTGAATTAAGCCCTTAGTCTGCCCTAGCTGTTGTGCTAGAGAAACTGCCAAGATGTAGGCAACGCCAACACCAGCAACACCCCGATAAGGTGAGGATTCAGCTATTAGTTTGGGGTTGAGGATAGCATTAGCTGGCGGTAATTTTTGGGGGATATCATGATGATCGGTGATAATCACTGCAAGACCAAGTTCTCTAGCTCTAGCAACTGGTTCAAACGCAGAGATGCCATTATCAACAGTGAGAATTAGCCCTACACATTCGCTGTGAAATTCTTCAACTATACGTTTATTAATACCGTAGCCTTCGTGCATCCGGCTGGGGATAGCATAATCTACTTGTGCGCCTAAAGTGCGAAGACTACGCAAAAGTAGAGCAGTGCTGGTCATTCCATCAGCATCATAATCACCACAAATAGCAATTTTTGTTTGAGAAGCGATCGCATTTTCCAACAACTCCAAACTAATTGCCAAATCTGGGAAATCTTCTAACGGCGAAGGCAAAACTAAAGACTCCGGCTCTAAAAATGCTTGTACCTGTTCTGGTGTTTCCATACCCCGATTAATCAACAACTGGCTGACAATGGGTGAAATATTTGTCAAAGCTGCCAGATTTTGGGCAAATTCTGGTTTTTGCGGATAAATCTGCCAGCGCTGATCGGGTAAGCGTCGGCGAGGCTTTGAAAGTTCAGATACAGGTCGGTCTAGCACAATACAAGTTAGGAGTTAAAAGTTAGGAGTTAAAAGTTAAGAGTTTTGAATTAAAAGTTATTTCTTAACTGATAACTCATAACTCCTAACTCCTAACTTGTCTGTTAAAACACGTTTATCCTACCATCATCCATAATATATAACGAGCGATCGCCTGGAGAGTGCCAGGTCGGCCGGAGTTCGAGCCGCAATGTCCCAAAGTTAGGTTTGGAGACAATTGCTTGTAGTGATAAACCCTTTTCGCTCCAAAATATCAGAGATGTATCTGGCTCAGTACCCTCTATTTGTTCTAGATTTAATTTCTGCCCTGGACTCAAGGATATTGCATCAGTCCTGGAGGGTTTTTGGATTTTAATCAGGTTAGGTGTGCTATTTATCACTTCAAATCGGATGTATTGCCCAGGTATAAACTGAATTGGGTGCGACCCACACTTAGAGGCACAAGTTCGAGCTAGGGTAGCACTGGGATTATTGATTGCTGCTACTAGAATGGTAGCTGCAACTAAAACAAATGACAGAGGCTTAAACATAATACACAGTATAAGTACTAGGCTTAAATATTACTTCAATTTCGAAATATTAAGCCTCAGCATATTTTCCAGAATTAAGCTAATGCAAAGCAACATCATTCTTCGATAAGCGATTTAATCGTGATTTAGCCAGTCGTCGAGTTGTTGTTGAGTCACTACTGGGTGCTATCGCTTCGCTATGCTAGAACACCGATTCAGTAATAAAACGCGAGGCTGGGAAACCAGATTTTTAGGTCATTTAAACCACAATTTCCTTCATCCGCCTAAAATAAACCCGAATTTTTCGTCATGGCTCTGAATACTGAATCGGTGTTCTAGTACAACACGGCGTAAATAAACCACCCATTTAAAATAGCCAGAAAGCTTACAAAATAAGCATTTTTTCTTTTTACTTTTGCCTTCTTGTACTAGTTGGACTGGTGTAAGCCATAATCAAGACAGAATTAGGAATCAGGAACTGTGGATACCAATGCCTTAAAAAGCGGGAACCGGAATCAAAGTCCCCCAATTTATCGGAGGATTTAGAGGGATCTCCAACTTTTGATACCGACAAGGGGACTTTTAAAACATCCTCTCAGGGATAATTCTGATTATACATAACAGCCTACACGGAGAATTTAAGATGACATCTCCAGAAACGGTTATATGGCTACAAGAACGCACCACTTTAGGAATTCTCTCCCCTGAAGTGTTAAATGCGATCACTCAAGTAATTGAAGAACAAGTTGTGCCGGCCGAAACTGACTTAGTTAGCGAAGGCACTTCTCCAGAAGCCCTTTATATTCTTGTGGAAGGTCAACTCGAAAGCAATAGCACCAATGAAACCAACCCCGCCTTAGCTTGCGGCTTCCTCCCCGGAGCAGTGATTCACCTCAAAGAATTGCTGTTGGAAGAATTAACTCTATTCACAATTACTACGGTGACAGAATGTCACTTATGGGTTATGCCTGCTGCTAAATTTCGTGCTTTAGTCACCCAATATCCCGAAATTGCTCAGGCTTTTTCCCGCCAATTGGTTCAAGAATTAGCTCAGGTTACATCTGCACTTGGCTATGAGCAAGAACGTTCCGTAGCCTTGCGACCCTACTTAGTTACCAAAGCGCAACGGGGAATTGTCGGTACAAGTCGCTATGCTGTGCGGCTACGGGAGCAAATTCGAGAAGCGGCTGCTGACCGCAAATCAGTAGATATTTTTGGAGAACCAGGGTTAGAAAAAGATAACATTGCAGCTCTCATCCACTTTGGTTCTCCAAAACGGCGAGAACCAATTATTAAAGTAAATTGTGGTATTCTCCAAACTAGCGGTGCAGATTTATTCGGTCGCACTGGCGGGAAAGTAGGACTGTTGGAATGGTTGGGGGAAGGTACTCTCGTTCTCAACAACATCCAAGAATTGCCCGAAGAATTATTAGCTCCGGTGACGCAGTTGCTCAAAACTGGGACATATACACCCGTCACTCGTTCTGGAGAGCCAACAGCCCCATCTCGCCCCTGTAAAGCCAGAATTCTGATTGTTTCAGAAAAAACTCAGCCAACGATTGAACGTTCTGTTGGTCACATTATTAAAGTCCCACCGCTACGGGTGCGGAAAGCTGATATTCAAGTACAGGTAGAATATTATACTAGTCTCTACACTCGATCTAGAGGCGTTTCTAAACCGCATATTACCCCCGAAGCCTTGCGTCGCCTACAATCTTATGATTTTCCTGGCAACCTCAAGGAATTAAAAAATCTCGTAGAAAGAGCGATCGTGCAAGCGGAGGGTGCTAATGAATTAACAGAAGAAATTTTCTGGCCAGCTGAAACGAAGAAAAAACGATTTCGATTGAATCTGTTAAATGCCTATCCGCCTTTACGGCGGTTTTTACGTAGTCCTTGGTGGCCCGATCGCATTAACTATAGTTTGACTGCAACGGCTTTTGCGATTATTGTTGCAGTGTTATTTATTGGGCCACAAACCCGCGATCGCAATTTCGTATTAAATCTATTTTGGGCTTGGTGGTGGCCTTTCTTCTTATTTCTCTTTCCCTTTTTAGGTCGTGTCTGGTGTTCTGTTTGTCCCTTCATGATCTACGGGGAAATTACCCAAAAGCTATCTTTATGGTTGTGGCCTCGAAAACTCAAGCGCTGGCCCAGAGAACAAGCTGAAAAATGGGGCGGATGGTTCATGTTTGGTTTATTTTCCCTAATTTTCTTATGGGAAGAACTCTGGCATTTAGAAAATACTGCCTACCTTAGTGCTTGTTTGCTGCTATTAATTACCGCCGGGGCGATGATTTTCTCGGCTCTTTTTGAGCGACGGTTTTGGTGTCGATATCTCTGCCCAATTGGGGGAATGAATGGTTTATTTGCCAAACTTTCCATGACGGAACTCCGGGCACAGCAAGGTATTTGTTCTGCCAGTTGCACCACCTATCAGTGCTATAAAGGAGGGCCGCAAAAGGGCGAAGGGCTGGAAACAAATGGATGTCCCTTATATTCTCACCCAGCGCAGTTAGAAGATAACAGAGATTGCGTACTGTGCATGACTTGCCTCAAAGCCTGTCCCCATCGTTCTGTTGAATTCAACTTGCGCCCTCCTGGTATTGAACTGTGGACAACTCATGTACCCCGCAGCTATGAAGTAGCATTACTATTTTTGCTGTTGGGTGGGATATATCTGCATCGCTTGCCAGAATTGCTATCTTGGTTGGAGTTACAAGTGGATTTAACTCAGTTTTGGCAGCACTTGGGATTATCGTTGCTAGTGTTAATTATCCCAGCAATTTTTACCTTCGCGGCTTATGGCTTGCTCCAAGTGTTCAATTTTAACCGTAAGCCTCGAAAATTTGTAGAACTTGCTTATGGCTACCTACCATTGGTATTGGGGGGAAACTTGGCTCACTATCTGCGCTTGGGCTTAGGCGAAGGCGGGCGAATTTTACCTGTTACCTTTGCTACCTTTGGTATGGGTGGTGAACAACTGCCAATATTGGTTGCTCATCCGGCAGTGATTGCCTTTTTGCAAGGTACAACAATAGTTTTCTCAGTGTTAATGACTATATTATTAACGCAAAAAATTGCAAAGCAACCAGTAAGAGCGCTCCTTTGGCAACACCTAGCAGCAATTGGGTTGGGAGTTAGTATGTGGGCAATTATCGTATTTTGAGCTTCACATATTCCACCAGGCGATGAAAAATCGCCTGGGCTAGATGCAAAATGTGAGTTAAAAACATTCTTCTTTCCAACGAACGTGATAGAAAATACTTATATGATTTTTCGCTCATAGTGTAAGGATTACAGATAATGCACGTTCTAAAAAGATCCATCAAACCAGCAACCTATATATCGTTCCTCCACATTTACCAAACTACTTGGGGGACCGCTGGTGATATTTGTTTAATCCGTGAATCTGTAGCTAATGATAGTACAGCGAAGTTTATCGGGCACAAAATCGAACTAGCAATTCCAAAAGGTTTGGAGCGCGATCGCATCGCCAACTGTCCGATAATCAAAGTTGCAGGCAATGTCGGCGACGGACATCCGAAAGAGCATCCCTTGGAATGGGAAGCTTATGAAGGTGTAGATCCAGAACTGGCTCTAGCGGCTCTCAAACCTTGGGGCTTCAAGTTAATTGAACTCTAATGTGGCCATTGGATTCCTCACTTTTTTGTAGTAAATTCAACAGGTCGCGCCCTTTACTTCCCCAACTTCTCCAAGAGACGCACTGTTAGGTCAGCCAAGCTTGAAAGTGAGTAATGGTGGAACTGAGGATTGGGGCTTGACGATAGAAAGTGCCTAATGCAGAATTCTTCCTTGGTTTTCGCAACGGCTCCTATTTTACCATTTGATGCTGGAGCGATCGCAGTTGATCAAAGAGTGCGATCGCAACAGATTCGTGTGTCCACGATGGATTTCAGAATAGCAACGGTCGGCATCCAGGCAGCCCTAGATATTAAAGGAGACTATTCTCCTGGCATCAGTAAGCGGTAAAGGAAGTTTTTACTTACTTGATTTTGTCTAGCCATTTCTAGAAGGAGAATATCTCCATTTTTGAGGAGGACAAAAAAGCATTGAGCATCGAGGTAATCATCGTTGCGTAATCCTTCATCAGCTACCTTTGTTTCCTCTATCTCTTCATAGTTCAAGTAATGCTCTTTGTCCTCAACATCTACTACATTAAATACGATCGGCATTGCTTTTAAAGTATAAGAGTACATTGTCGATCGTAAATCCTATAGTTGCTTCGAGTCTGTTGGTTTAGTTGCAAAATACAACCCTCCTGGAATGTCCTGGGAGGGTTCTCAATTAGGCAAGTTGGAAATAATCAAGGCAACCAAAGCACGCTTCAAAATGTCGATTTTGCATTATCGGTTGTTAGTTTTCATTAAAAAGCGGATGCTTTGTCTGTGTTTCCTAGTCACGCTCTTTTAGGGCTGATTTCAAATGCTGATTCAGAACGGTAAAAGCACACATCAAACGCTAATAAGAAATTCATGTGTCCTAAAATCACAGGAGCATTCCTATCTTGTGTCCAAGCAAAAGCTAGCTCTACAGTCGGAAATTGCTCAATAGATATCTCCAGAAATTAAATATGCGTTATCCAGAATCCTTGTAGAGACGTAGCAGTGCTACGTCTCTACATTCATTTTCACCAGATGTCTAATAGTTGCCGTTAAAACTAATGCTCGCGCCTCGAACCTAGCCAAATTACCACCTAACGGAACTGAGAGCCTTTGACAGTTTTCGCCTATCTTGCTTGCATTTGCCTGGACTCAATCGAGAGATACACCTATAATCCTTGGACATATGAACTTTTTTGCAGAGTTTAACGTGTGTTTTTATCGACATGAGCTAGCGTTTGAAGTTTGTCCAAGAGCAAAATGAAAGGTGTTGCACAACCAGCAGCCACTGGGGTATAGCACATCAAAATTAGCATTCAAACAAGGGTTTATAGCATACTTTGCGCTCGCCCATCATTTAACGATGTCAAATTATGTGCTAGTTTGTCATTGCCAGATATAAATCAGGACAAACAAAACAATCCAGATGACATCAACAAAGTGCCAGAAAATAGAAGTGGCATTTACACCAAAATGACCTGTGTCGTAGTTACCAGGAATGAAAGAGCGACCAAAAACAAGTATCTGTAACAAAATGCCAGTAAGAACGTGCAAACCGTGGAAACCTGTCAGTAAGTAGAACATCCCACCAAAGACACCTGTGGTAAAGCCAAAAGAAAGATGGCTCCACTCGATCGCTTGTCCGACTAAAAAGTAACTTCCCATTGCGATCGAAAGCATTAGAAACTGGCGAAATGCTATCAATTCATGGCGTGCAAGGGCACGTTCTGCCAAGTAGATGACAAAGCTACTAGAAACAAGAATTACCGTATTAATTGCCGGATCTCTGACTTCCAGTCCAGAAACGCCAGCTGGTAGCCAGTCAGGATTTGCTGTTTTATAGACAATATATGCTGTAAAAAAACCGAGAAAAATGAAAGTCTCTGACAGCAAGAAGACAATGAAGCCGAACATCTTGCTGCCTTCTTCATCATGGGTATGCTCGTGTGAGGGATTGATGGAACTGTCCATTGCTTGAAACTCCTATATATTTATCTCACGCAGAGGCGCAGAGAAAGAGAAGTAGTAGTTTGCGATCGCGTAATACCTCATCTCAAACTCTCTGCGTCCCTCTGCGTGAACCTCTGCGTACCTTTGCGTTTAAAAATCAACCATTTTAATGCTCGGCTACCAATGGTTCAGACTTACCGTAGCCGTATGGTTCACTTACAACAACTGGAATTTCCTCAAAGTTCTCAACAGGAGGTGGTGAAGAAACTAACCACTCCAGTCCAATTGCTCGCCAAGGATTCTTCGGTGCTTGCTGGCCATGTATCCAAGAACCAATCATATTCAGAATGAAGGGTAAGGTAGACACACCTAGCAAAAATCCGCCGATACTGGCGATAATATTCCAAAATTCATACTCTGGGGCATAAGAAGAAACTCGACGCAACATTCCCTGTAATCCTAGTGGGTGCATTGGGAAGAAGTTGAGGTTAGTGCCAATGAAGGCCAGCCAGAAGTGTAACTTGCCCAAGCCTTCGTAATACATACGTCCAGTCATCTTGGGGAACCAGAAGTAAATAGCAGCAAACATCCCCATTGTTACCGTGCCATATAGAACATAGTGGAAGTGACCCACCACATAGTAAGTGTTGTTGACATGGACATCAATGGGAACAGAAGAGAGGGTGATGCCAGTAATACCTGCAAATACAAACAATATTAATGCACCAAACGCAAACAGCATTGGTGTATCAAATCGGAGCTTGCCACCCCAAATCGTTGCAGTCCAGGCAAATACTTTAATGCCAGTGGGGACAGAAACGAACATGGTTGTGAGCATGAAAAACAGCCGCATCCACCCTGGAGTACCACTGACGTATAAATGGTGTACCCAGACTATACCGCTAACTCCAGCAATCAGGAGTGATGAAATAGCAACAATCTTATAGCCAAACAGAGGTTTACGAGCAAAAACAGGGAATATCTCTGAAAAGACTCCAAAGACTGGCAGAATGATTACGTAAACAGCAGGGTGGGAGTAAAACCAGAAAAAGTGCTGAAATAGAACTGGATCGCCTCCCTTGGCGGGGTCAAAAAAGCTAGTTCCAACTGTTAAGTCGAGTAAAAGCATGACTGCACCTGCTGTTAAGACAGGTAGTCCAAACAGTTGGATAATCTGGGCACTAAATACGTTCCAAACAAAGATGGGCATACGGAAGAATGTCATCCCTGGTGCGCGCATCTTCACAATCGTGGTGACAAAGTTAATCCCCCCCATAATTGAGGAAACACCTGATATTGCCACTGCTAGAAGCCAGATTACTTCACCATTGATTAAGTTGCCTGTCGGGTTTTGCAAGCTGACGGGAGGGTATGACCACCAACCGGCTTGCGCTGGCCCACCGGGTACAAAGAAACTGGCCATCAGTAGAATAGCAGCGATCGGTATCATCCAGAAGGCAACAGCATTGAGTCTGGGAAACGCCATATCTCGCGCCCCAATCATCAGAGGTACAAGATAGTTAGCAAAACCTGTAAGTATGGGGAATGTCCATCCAAATAGCATCACAGTGCCGTGCATGGTGAACATGGCATTATAAACACTACGGTCAACTAGGTCTGATTCTGGGGTAATCAATTCCCCACGAATGATCATTGCAAATATGCCACCAACTAAAAAGAGAATGAAAGCGGTAACAATATACTGAATACCGATAACTTTGTGGTCTGTGCTAAAGCTAAAGTATTGCTTCCAGTCTGTTCTCGGTTCCTGTTGAGGTGCGTCACCTGTAATGTCTTCAACGGAAATATTTGTCATTTGTCTTTTTTCCTTTGTTTTTTGTCATTTGTTTACTCTTTTCACGGTTGAAGGATAGTGAAAGATTTTTTTTCACGCGGAGGCGCAGAGGCGCAGAGAGGAAGGGAGTAAGACAAGTGACATTAATTGCTGTAGTTGACTACGGGGGCTTGTGCTGGTGCGACTGTAGCCCAGCCTTTGATTAATTCTTTTGATTCTTGGGCATATTCGGAAGCTGCTTGATTATTTGCAGTACATGGTTTACGATTTGCTGCTTGGTGCAGCCACTTCTTATAATCTTCAGGGGACTCGACAACAACATTTGCCCGCATGGTTGCAAAGTAAGTACCGCTAAATTCGGAATCGGTCAATTCATATTTGCCAATACGGATGGGGGTGAATTCAAAGTCAATGTTGCGGTTGGGAATAATGTCTTGCTTGACTCGGAAAGCCGGAATATAAAAGCCGTGGAGAACATCCTCTGACTGCATAGCTAGACGGATGCGATGATTGACGGGTAAATGTAGTTCGGTGCTGGTAATTCCTGTTTTTGGATAGCGGAAAACCCAAGCCCACTGTTTGGCATTAACTTCAATGTCTTCAAATGGCAGGATATTAACATTCCCCTCGTCCCCGTGTCCCCGTGTCTCCGTACCCTCATTTATCGGTGCAGCAGATGCCGATTTCATCCCTGTGGGAATATGTATATGCATAGCTTCCATTGGGCCTTGAATCCCCATTTGCTCGTAGATTTGGTAGCTGTAGGTGGCAATCCAAAACACTAGCAATACAGGAATTGCAGTCCAGACAATTTCTAGTGTGATATTTCCTTCAATTGGGGGACCATCGCTGGTATCATATTGCTCTGCTCGATGGAAAATCGCTGAGTAGATTAGCGTTCCTGTGACTCCAAGGAAGATAAATGCTCCCAGCGTGATTAAAAAACTAAACAACTTATCGACCAACTGCGATTCTGCTGCGGCTTGAGGAGGCATCCAGGAATATGTCCACTGACCTATCCAAAGACTAACAGCAGTTAAGGCGATCGCGATCGCACTCAATATCAAAATATTTCGGATTTTCATAGCCATAAAAGTCATTGGTCATTGGTCATTAGTCATTAGTCATTAGTCATTTACAAGGGACAAATGACATAGACGCCTTAGCGGCTTCCCGCAGGGTAGGACAAATGACTAACATCGATTACTTCAGCAGTAAGTTGGGGTCTTTACCCAAGCGCAACAATATATCAGCAGTATTGTGAACTCCAAACTCCGCAGCTAAGTGCGCCCCTAACGTACCGTGGATGAACATGATGAACATGATGAACAGTCCAGAAACTAAATAAGTCCACTGCACCTGTTGACTGTTATCCTGACGCCAAATATAGCGTTGAAATCCTCTCCAAATCGCCATCCCAAGAATCAGCGCTAGTAGAAAAACACCACCTACTCCATGCCAAAGCATTGTTTCCATTGCTTTTAATCCCCAGGCACTCTTTATCCCAGTGAGTGGTTCTGCCAACATAATTTCGTAAAAGCCTGCTGCTACTGTAAAAATTGTGATGAGTGCCGAAGCTAGCATATTGTACCAGCCAGCATCAAAGAAGCTAGAACGATTGGCAGGAACTGCTAAAAACTTGAAGATTGGTTCTTGTAGGGGGAAGAACACACCAATAAAATCAAAGGTAATGCCAAGGAAGAACAAACCTAGAGTAAGATGAACTAAATTTGGATGAATGGGTATAGTGTAGGGCAACCCGTTTGCTCCCATCTGAGTTTTTAATTGCTCAATAATTTCAGGGTTCATTACAGTAAGCCCTCCTTTATGGCTTCAACAACTGGTACAGTGTGCAGCCCATATACCCAAACCAATTCATCTCCGAAATACACTTGTACGCCTACCAAAACAGTCAAAAGTAGACTTACTACTAGGTAATAAACTGATATCTTTTCTGGAGTGCGGCAATGAATCACGTAACGCCAAGCTGTAATGGCTGCCAGAATTCCTGCAAGTGCCCAGCCAAGAATCATATGTAAATTAAGTACTCGTTCAGCTGCGTTATAAGGTTCTGCTAAACCTGCTTCAAATTGACCAAAAATAACGGCGACGAAGATGGAGATTGTAGCGAAAAACATATTCCACCAACTCACCTCGAAAAGACGGTAGTTGCTAGTAAAGTATCCAATGACATCACACAAGAAGGCAAACAACACCATCGCAATCACAAAATGGACAATGATGGGATGTATCGTATCAGGATACGGTAAATTATGGTTATTCAGAAGATTCTCAAGCATGGTATTCTACTGATATGTTAGTTAGTGTTTATTGCTTAACAAGCAATACTTCACAATCTTTTGATTTCTACAACAACTTAGATTGCACTTAAAATCCTTCTAAATAACAACAGCAATTCTGATGAGGAGAATTCTTTCACAGAGTAGCTTGATTCTGATAGGCAAAAGCTCGCTCAAATGAATATAGAATAGCAAGTTATCGAAAAAGGTTTTACTCGTTGGTAAATGCTCACAAACGAGTTACTACTTTGAAGTCAAACAATGTATTAAATAGAAACACAAGGATATTAAATCTCCGCAATATCGCTTGGAATCTGATACACCTGACTAAATAGGCTTTGGACATTATTATGCCCTAAGCTCATAATGATAATTGCTGGTTTTCGAGTGTACTTTATTTTTTTTGAAGAATTTTGTACTTTTGATTCTCCATATATAAAGAATATCATACATTTGTTAAAATTACTTGCGATCGCTAACTAATTTTCAAACAGTATTTATGATTACAATTAATCAGAAGCTAGAGAGCTTTTATCCAACAATTGCTTTTTTTCTGCTGTTTCTGGGTTAGCAATTTTGACCTGTTCAAGAAAACGAGATATCCAAGGTAAAGCCACCATAATTCCTGTTAAAACCATTAAAAATAGAGCTATTCCAAAAATTTGGTCACGGGGAATTTCGAGAACACCGCGTAAAATCACCTCTCTTAAAGCGGAGACAATAGTAATTTCTACTGCTGCGGTCACGGATGTTCGCTGTTGTTGTAGATGATCAATTAACAGGCGGAACAACTCTACTAAAATCAAAATAAACAGGATATCAGATGTTACTTGCCGCAAATCTAATGGATTCAAAAAGGAGAAGAACATATCTCCCAGTCGGATGAGCATCACACAGAATAAACCAAGGCAGAGAGAAATTATAATAAAGTCTTGGAAAAATTCCAGATTACGTACAATTGTATTTCTTTGTAACCAGTTGTTTAACTTGGAAGTTATCCCTTTTAGCATGGTATTTCCTAACAGGCTAGATTCATTTATCGAACAGAATTCAGGAGCGTCTCCGGCTCCGCTCCTGAATTCTGACTTCTGAACTCTTCTTCAACTTCATAACTTAAATAGTGCTGAGTATCTAGCATCGATTACTCAGCACTTGGAACTGTATTCAATCCCCATTTAGCTATGAGGTTCAACTTAGCCCTATTTTGAACCGTTGACGTTGAGTTTATGGACGGTTTCGGCGGTTTTCATCTTTGATGCTGCGGTTGTTAAGTTATTCGCAGCCTTGATGATCTCTTCTAAGGTTTCGTTAACCAGATTCTCATCAAGGGAGGTTTCTGATAAGTAAGTTTCTATGAAAATCTCCACTCGACTAACAATTATTTTGCTTTGAGAGCGTAGTCTGTTGAGGTCTTTGGTAGATAAATTATTCATTGTTTGAAGCTCCTTTGGTTTCGCGGGATAATTCTAGATTTTCGGTCAGCAATTCTCAGTCAAAAAGTGATTCTTACAGTTCAGCCCTTTTTTGAAAGAGAAATCTTGCTGGAATACCAGTTAAATCGTTCGCCTATTGACTACTTAAATGCCTTCAGATTCCCCAAATTCGTACAAAGGTTTCAAGCAGGAGATATTGCTATATCTGACAAGTTAGCGAGTCTATTTTAGGACTTACGCACTGAAAACTAAGGTTTGAGATTGCTTTGCGATCGCAGCACTCGCTATGACATAATTTTGTCACGGTGTGTAAGTTCTATATCTATTTTTTAGACTTACGCACCGAAATCATCTTTTGAGACTGAAGTGTAGGGTTTGGAGTCTTGAAGTGTCAAAAGCTTTGGTACAGATATCAGAAGTTATCCTCTAGTCGCCGTAGCGCATAGTCTACTTAAGACTAGAGGTACAGTGAATGCTTAGAGTTCTCTATGTCTTCTAGCTGTTGACTCCTTTTATAACAACTTGAAGCCGAAGTTATTCAGAGTCTCACGCAAATCCTTACACCCTTTTAAATAGTCTAAAGTGGCTATTCGCTCAGCTGAATGTTGCGACCAATCACCAGCGACATTCATCTTTTGTTCAGTGTAGAACTCTTTCATGATATCATTATAGTGAGCGATCGCATCATCTTGCTCTGCCAATTTATAGGTTTCCCGATGGAATACAGCTGGCTGGGGTAGGCGCGGTTTAACAACAGGTTGTACTTCAGGATTGGGATAACCCACACACAACCCAAACACAGGGAACACAAAAGGTGGCAAATTCAATAACGTGGCTACCTCTTGAGTACTTTTGCGGATTGCGCCGATATATACCGTTCCTAAACCAACAGATTCAGCAGCGACAATCGCATTTTGCGCTGCGACTGAAGCATCGACTATTGCTTTAACCAACAGTTCTACGTAATCCAGAGCTACGGGAGTTAGTCCGCGACTTAGGGCAACATGAGCCAGACGACCTAAATCTGCTAACCAAACGAAGAATACGGGAGCCTGGTTAATCCATACTTGGTTATTAGCCAGCCTGCATAATTCTGCTTTGCGCTCTTGATCTTCAACTGCTACTACACTCCAGGTTTGCATATTAGCTGAACTAGGAGCAGATTGAGCAGCTGCAACTAGCCATTCTAGGGTTCCTGGTGGTAAAGGATCGGATAGATAAGACCGGACTGAACGGTGGGCTATTAGCGTTTCTAGAGAATCGTTCCAGTCAATTTCGTGATTGAAGGGAACTTCACCGTAGCGCGATCGCAGTAGTTCTGTAGGATTAGTCATAGTCAGCTTTTGAATTTGAACACTTTTTGACGATTTCAGAGGGATTACTAACGACGAAAAACGTACCGATTTGGGATTTGGGATTTGGGATTAAAAAGTTTTTTGGACAAGTACCGAATGGTCTTTTTCAATCTAAAATTGCAAATCTAAAATCCAAAATTGTTTGATTGCTATGCAGCTAGCTGGGTTTCTCCAAAATCTGAAAGGCGATCGTTCCGAAAAAAAGCAACTCGTAAGGCTAGCCGAGACTCAGATGCAGGGCAATTAAGCGGAGTTACCGTATGCCAAGAATTGTCAGAACGTGCGATCGCAACTGAGGAATCACTAAGGGGTAGAATATCTTGGAAGGCAGATTCTGGCTGGGAGTCTTTGAGAATTCGCAAACAGCCTCCCCACTCTACAGACCATTGCTGATTGAAAAATAGCAGATGAGTTAAAACTTTGTTCGGCTCGTCTGTATGAGGGTGATGCAACTGTCCTAATTGATATCGGCGAAATCCAATATCCATTACACAGTCCTTTAGTTGCAACCCAGACATTTCAGCTATTGCTGCGCGGTAAGAATCTGTCCACAGTCCTTCTATCAACTGTCGCCAAACTTTACTCAGGTGTCTCAAGTCATAAGTAAGTCTGCCTTGTGCCATCCGCTCTCGCCAGCGATTATCGCTAGATTTGAGCATCAAGGAAATATCCTCGCTCTTTGCAAGCATCTTTCCCCAAGAGTATCCGTATCCCTCTCCCTCCGACAGGCGAAACTCTTCGTGGGGAAAACTCGCAGTTAGTTCTAAGCTGGCTTCTGGTGAAAGCAGGTTTTTGATCAAAGCCCAATTGTATGGGACTTTTTGCATTGCTGTGGCACGAATGGAATCAAAATTAAGCATGGTAGAAAAAAATGCTTTACTAAAATTAACCAATCCTGACTACCCTGGATATCAAGTGGTATTGAACTAGGGACTGGGGACTGGGGACTGGGGACTAGGGACTGGGGACTGGGGACTGGGGACTGGGAAGATTTAGATGGGAATTTAGATCCCAAGCGAATCTTACTCATATTTTCTTGCCCAGTACCCATTACCCATTACCCATTACCCATTACCCAGTACCCATTACCCATTACCCATTACCCAGTACCCAGTCCCGGAGGACCCGATCGCAATAATTTTGTAGGATTTGTCATAGTCAACTGTTGAACTTGAACGCTTTTTTACGATTTCAGAGGGATTACCCACCCTATTACAAATTTGTTTGGTTACAAAACAACTGGCTTTACCGATAGCGATTCTTCGGCACTGCTCAAAGTAAATCAAGATCAACTTCCCCAGAATCAAACTGCTTTCCCTGCTGTTTGAGTGATTTTGCTTGGAGACTACGCAATAAGGAGCGTAAAACATCAGTCTTAGTGCGTTGGAACTGCTTGCAATACTGCTCTAAAAGTTGCCGTTCTTCTGGAGACAATTGAAAAGTAATCCATCCTTGCTCTTTTCTCGGCATAGTTGCTACCAACATTATTGGTAGTATTCTAGCAGTTGCTACAATAGCTGCGCTCGTTAACCAGAGACGAAATTGTGATGATTTCTTAACCTTCCCGACTCCCCATTCCCCATTCCCCATTAAGTTCACCTTTGGGGAACAAAACTCAGGAGTTCTTCAACCGTGAGACTGCGCTTAACTTTTACTGACTCATGCTTTACAGCATCCAGCACTGATTGAATTTCTGGCTGACTGAGTATGATTCCATGTTCTTGCAGCACACTGATGATCAGATGCCGACCGGAATGTTTGCCTACAACAAGGCGACGTTCCCAACCAACATCTTCCGGCGCAAACGGTTCGTAAGTACCAGGATTTTGCAACACACCATGAGCATGAATACCCGACTCGTGTGCAAAAGTATTTTCACCCACGATCGCTTTCCAGGGAGGAACTGGCCAATTGGCAGCTTTTGCAACTAACCGTGAGAGTTCCAGCAGGCGTTTTGTATTAATACCGGTTGGGATGCTGTAGAGGTGTTTCAGTGCCATCACCATTTCTTCCAACGCCGCATTACCTGCGCGTTCGCCAATCCCATTTACCGTAGTGTTGACTGATCGCGCCCCTGCTTCAATACCAGCTAGGGAGTTGGCCATTGCCAGTCCAAAATCATTATGCGTGTGCATTTCTATGGGAATGAATAGATGATGCACAAGGGAGCGAACTTTGCTGAAAGTAGTCAGAGGGTCGAGAATTCCTACAGTGTCACAGAAGCGAAACCGGAAAGCTCCCAACTCTTGAGCGTAATAAGCCACATCCAGTAGGAAAGATTCATCGGCTCTGGAAGAATCTTCTCCGCCAACAGATACAGCTAAACCGCGATCGCAAGCGAAATTAATCGCATCCCGCAGCAGATCCAGCATTACCTGCTGCTTGCCCCCAAACTTCGCAGCAATCTGAATTTCTGAGACAGGAACGGAAATATGCACCCGTTCCAAACCACAATCTATAGATGCCTGAATATCGGACAATTTAGCACGGTTCCAGCCAAGTAATTGGGTATTTAATCCCAGATTAGCGATCGCTCGGATCGATTCTGCTTCTTCTTGCCCCATTGCCGGAACACCAATTTCCAATTCTGGAACACCAATGGCATCCAGAAAAGTGGCGATCGCAATTTTTTCTTCAACATTAAAGGCTACACCTGCGGCTTGTTCGCCATCTCGCAAGGTTGTATCGTTAATGTGAACAGGATGTTTATTCATCGTGAAGTCATGATTCATCATCGGCTAACTTGTTGGGTGATTTTGATTTGCTTGAGTAATTCATGATTGAAATACAGAGCAGCTAACTTGAATTGTGGAAACTAAAAGACATATTCCTTAACCGGAGGGTAACAATTACGAATTACCTTAGCGAGTCAGACGCTCAAAGATTCGCTAACGCTACGCTATCGAGCGTCATTACGAATTACGAATTAAGAAATATTTGCTACAACTTCCCCAATCTTGCTAGTGTCATAGCCGCCGAGGATCTCTAATTGCGATCGCACTAGCTGATGTCCCAAGATACTGAGGAATTGTTTTACTGGTTCTTCTTCCAAGTATTCTCTAATAATCACCAAGTCGTATCGCGCACTATGAAGGGGGATAAATCCCAACCCAAAGGCAGCAGCTATAGATGCTGTACTGATCCCGGCATCAGCCATTCCTGACACTACAGATAAGGCAACATCTTGATGGCTGTGGACGATATGGGTAAATCCTTTCACAGTCGGAAATGGCACTCCTTCTTCTTGGAGTTTCCGTTCTAAAAGCATCTGACCGCCAGAACCCGCTTCATGGGTGACAATAGTTGCTCCAAATTCTACTAAGTCGGAAACTGTTTTAATTCCCCTTGGGTTTCCTGGTGGGACTAACAAACCTTCTTCCCAAACTCCAAGGGTAATCAAAACGGCACTCTTGCCTGTTAAGGCTTCCCGCACAAAGGGAATGTTATGTTCTCTAGTTTTGGGATCGTATAAGTGCATTCCTGCAATATGAACTTCACCTTGGCATAGACTACGCAATGCCGCCTTGCTATGGGCGAAACGATAATGAATTCGCAGTTGCGGATGCCAACGTTCAGTTGCTCTTGCCAAAAGTGAAAGCACAGGTGTACAACCAGCAATCACAACTGTATTGTGCAGTTTGTCTATATCATCCAGAAGCCGAACCAGAACTTTATTTCTACCGTTCTGGCTTTGTGCTTCACCCTCCGATTGACGCTCATTACTAGCTACTTCTGACGCTAACGGCAATTTGCTGATCCTGGGTAACTCTTTTACCCTTACGGATGACGCTCCTACGTCGCTACCGCTTGCGCTAACCCCAGCATCAGGGTAGATCACTGCAAGCGTCTCACCATCAGCTGGAATCATTTCGATCCGAAAAGCATCGTTCCCAACGAGGGGATAAGCTATCCATTGATTCCCAACCCGCGCTAGACTAACTCGTGATTGCTGTTGCTTAGGGACTGATCCCGCAAGAATTGCCTCAACTTCTGGTAAATCTTCCTCAAACCAGAATAAGTCCTCGACTTGGCAACCAAGCGCCTTAGCTAAACGCAGTGACATAGCAACAGAAGGAGCATATTGCCCTAATTCCACACCACCAATACTCTGACGAGTTACGCCAGCTATATTAGCTAATTCTTGTTGACTCATGCCCAAGCGAGTTCTAATTGACTTCAGGTTATTGCAAAGATTCACATCCAGTTTCATGAGGCTGTATCTCTCCGTTAGAAAAAGCCGCAGCAGACAAACTTAAATTTGTTGGGTCAATCGCAAGGTTTTCTAGTGTTTGCCGTTTTTCTTGTCAAACATGTTGATGTTTTGACAATTTCACTTATTTGCTGCAAGCATAGCATACACTTTGCTAAAATACTTGCCTCATTGGATACTATTTTAGTGATTTAGCGATCGCAGTCGGCAAGCTACGTCACCAACAGAAAACTTAGTATAGCTTTGCATTAATTCGTAGCGAATGGACTTGTGCTATACTCTGCGCGACGGCAGTCGCTACAACAGGGAGAACCCCCGCAACGCGCTGCCTCCCCTTTGCGTTTAAATTTCAACCCTCAATTTGCCACGGTTTTACGCAAAGCTGTACTTAGTCCGAGTGCGGTAAATCCTGATCTAAATGCCAATTGCCTTTTTTAGTTGGTACCGCCACCCACTGGAGTTCCAACCATAAGATCGGGTTCTTTTCCTTCAACCTTGAGGCGGGGTCGCGGATAATGCGTGTGGCATTTATGCAAACAGCCTCACATATCCCCAAATCTTGGGCAACGCCTCTGAAAACATCTTTGTTGTCATTAATTGAGGCAAACAGCATATTAGGATAATAAACAACAAAATGTTGTATAAGTTTTGGAGGACAGCCCCAGTAAGAGTTTACGAGTTCGACGTGGCAGTACTGGAGCAACTCACCTACTTTGGCACAGCGTCCCTTGACTACGGTGATAAATTTTTGGACTAAAACCTCTTCGGTCAACATAATGAGTTCTCCTCCTTCAATGAGGTAGACGAATTTTGGCGTGGTTCAGAACGCCGATTTCTCAAATGGTGGTAAGAAGTTTACGCAGTTTTTCCTGCTTTTTCGAGTCAGAGATTGCCAATTGCTCCAGATACTTTGTATGAGGGATAACCCCTACTGCATCATCCTATTCAAGAGGCATCTCCGAGAATGAATCTGCAACGCTTGTGGAGCTTGGGCTGATACCTAATGTCTGGAGGTGTCTAAACAACCCAAACTGTACCAGCAGTTCCTCTAGCTGATCGTTAGACATAGATTTCGGAGTGACAAAATCTGTATTCTGGTCAATTGCCATTGCCAGGTTGCGATAGTGCTGTGCCTGTTCACACTCAGGAGCATACTCAATCACCGTCTTGCGGTGGAACTCTGCTTGCTGCACCATATTGTCTCTGGGTATGGAGTAGATCATTTGAGTCCCCAGTTTCTCTGCCAGAGCTTTGATCAAATCATCTTCCTCATCGACTTTGCGAGAGTTGCAAATCAATCCTCCCAGACGTATACCGCCTATGGGCGCATACTTTTGAATGCTTCGACAGATGTTGTTGACGGTATACATTGCCATAATTTCCCCAGAAGTGATAATGTAAACTTCTTGAGCTTTGCGTTCACGAATGGGCATGACAAATCCACCGCATACCACGTCACCCAGACCGTCATAAAATGTATAATCAAGTCTAACTGCATCATCATAAGCACCAAGTTGTTCCAGCAACCCAATTGATGTCAGAATGCCTCTACCTGCACATCCCACACCAGGTTCCGGCCCACCCGATTCGACACACAGCGTCTTCCCCCATCCCACCTGGCGGAAGTCTTCTAGATTCACATCATCATCTTCTTCTTTACGTAACGTATCAAGTACAATCTTCTGGTGGAATCCCCCCAAGAGGAGCCGGGTCGAGTCTGCTTTTGAGTCACACCCTACAACCATCACCTTACGATCCAGATCAGTGAGTCCAGCCACTACGTTTTGAGTCGTTGTGGATTTGCCAACTCCCCCTCTTCCATAAATAGCAATCTTCCGCATAAAAACCTCAATAATGGCGCAGACTTATTGATTCGGCTCCAAGATTATGGTGTAATCAAGCAGAGTATTGAATCAAATTGAAGTTGTAATTCTTGAAAGTGTTTACTACCCAGTTTGTGACTGCATTGATGCTGTTAGATAGTGGACATCAGGCGTCTATCCAGCACTATAAATATTGCAGTTATTTGCTAGAAGTTAAACAGCTTCTTACAGATATGGCAGTAAATATTAGTGGGATGCGATATACAACAAAGGTACTAAAAATTAGTCGGAATCCTGTCACTAACAATTCAAAAAACTTCCACAGATACGGCAGGTGTATGAAAAATTTTTACTTGATCACAGCAAAACAAGCATTATTTTGGCCGCAAATGAAGATATATAAAAAAATCAGTCCAGCCTACGCTATGGCAACAGCTTCGCCAAACGAAAAACCGATTTTTGGGCGGTTTTGCTCCACTTCGATTAACGTTATGCCGTCACCATTAACTGATGAGGCTGGTCTGATACTCACTTCAAAGGAATCTAAGGAGTTTTTGTTCTGGTATTAGATTCCCTATAAATTAAAGAATATCATACATCTGGCCAATTTACTTGCGCTGGCCGATTAATTTACAAACAGTATTAGTGGTTACAATTACTCATCAGCTAGAGAACCTCAAAGCCGATAATTGCGTTATTCTGTTGTTTAAAGTTGAGAGAATATAGTCAATTTATCCTTTGAGAGATATCTATAGTGAGGACAGAGATTAAATCATTTATCTCTTCACTTGCAGTTAGAATAGTCTGTCTATTTTCTTTAATAAAAGTCTTATATATAGAAGGCTATTTTTAGTTCAGATATAGACAGTTCTGTCTATTTTAAACTGGCTTTATTTCCATTTTGCAATATTAATTAAGTCAATTGTTATCAGATTTACTATTATTAATTAAAAAGGTTGATAGGATTTTGAAATCAAGGAACTCAAAGAAGTTTCTGACAAAAATCAAGATATAGAAGAATCTGTCTTCTTATCAGCTATTGCACAAGGAGCAATCAGCCATGCCAATGAAGTTGTTTAAGTGCGACGAAACCATCCCTGAACGGGAGAAGCACATATATATAAAAGAAAAAGGAGAAGATACAACCCAATTTCTCCCTAGCGCCCACGTCGAAACCATTCCTGGCTCATTATCAGAACGCGGATGCAGCTATTGTGGTGCAAAGCTAGTAATTGGTGGTGTCCTCAAAGACACTATCCAGTTGATACATGGGCCTGTAGGCTGTGCTTATGATACATGGCACACCAAACGCTATCCCAGCGACAACGGCAACTTCCAACTTAAATATGTCTGGTCATCAGACATGAAGGAACAGCACGTTGTCTTCGGTGGTGAAAAGCTGCTTAAAAAAGCGATGCTTGAAGCCTTTGCCGAATTTCCTGACATTAAGCGGATGATGGTATACACCACCTGCTCTACTGCTTTGATTGGCGATGATATTAAGCCTGTAGTCAAAGAAGTCGAAAAAGAACTTGGTGATGTCGATATCTTCACCGTTGAGTGTCCCGGTTTTGCTGGTGTAAGTCAATCCAAAGGACACCACGTATTTAACATGGGTTGGATGACTGACAAAGTAGGAACCTATGAGCCAGAAATTACCAGCCCATACACAATTAATGTGATTGGTGACTACAACATTCAAGGAGATACCTTTGTCCTTGAAAGATATATGGAAAAAATGGGTGTGCAAATTATCGCCCATTTTACCGGCAATGGTACTTATGACTCATTGCGTGGGATGCACAGAGCGCAGTTGAACGTTACCAACTGTGCGCGGTCTGCGGGATATATTGCCAATGAGTTAAAGAAAAAATACGGCATTCCCCGGATTGATGTGGATACTTGGGGTTTTGACTATGCTAAGGAAGGGTTACGCAAAATCGGGGCTTTCTTTGGGATTGAAGATAGAGCCGAAGCGGTGATTGCTGAAGAAGTCGCTAAATATGAGTCGAAGTTGGCTTGGTATAAGGAGCGCTTGACTGGTAAAAAGGTCTGTATCTGGACAGGAGGCCCACGTTTGTGGCACTGGACAAAGGCGCTAGAAGACGATTTGGGGATGAAAGTGGTGGCGATGTCGTCCAAGTTTGGACACCAAGAGGATTTTGAAAAGGTCATTGCCAGAGGTGAAGAAGGGACTATCTATATTGATGATGGTAATGAACTTGAGTTCTTTGAAGTGCTGGAGATGGTCAAGCCGGATTTGGTGTTGACTGGGCCACGGGTGGGTGCATTGGTGAAGAAGTTGCATTTGCCTTATGTGAATGGTCATGGCTACCACAATGGCCCTTATATGGGTTTTGAAGGTGCGGTGAATATGGCACGGGATATGTACAATGCCATTTATTCTCCTCTGATGAAACTCGCTAAAGATGACATCCGTGGTGAGCAAATGAAAACTGTTATCCCTGAAGAAAATAAGAAACAAAAAGAGAGCGAAGTACAACAGCCGAAATCTGTTGATATGAAATCAACCAAAGTGATGCCTACGGCGGTAAACTACGCAGGATTTGAAAATTCAAAAATTGAAGCCGAAGCATTGCTATCACCTGCTGATAAACCATTAAATCAGGAGAGCGAAGTACAACAACCGAAATCTTTTGATATGAAATCAATCGAACCTATCGCAGTACTTGAAAGTTCAAAAATTGATGAGCAACCATTACTTCAAGGGCAGCAAGTTGGCAGTAAGTTTTCTGAATTTTTAGGGCATCTACCTAAATATTTAGGTAGATTTTCTACGGAATACCAGTTGCCAATTATTTGTTTTGCTACAATTATTACAGCAACTATTGCAGTTAAGCTAGTTATAGCTGTATTAGATGTACTCAATGAAATTCCGCAGTTAAATCTAGTTTTTGAGTTGACTGGAATTGGTTACGCAACTTGGTTTATTTTCCGATATCTACTCAAAGCTTCTACTCGGCAAGAATTAGCTGCACAAATTAGTTTTATCCAAAAAGAAATTGTCCAGGGACAAGATTCATAAGCTGTTATGCCTTCACATTTGCTTTCTTTCATAGTGAAAGAAAGCACAAGGCAAACGAACGCATTCATGCTACCTAAAAACTTTTTCAGCAAGCCCTACTTATGAAATTTAACTTTGGTATAGTGCCCGCTGGTTTATAGTCTGGGTCAAAGAGCTTTACGTCAAGCCTTAGAGGATGTTTGAAAAGTTTTGGGCGAATATAATTCGCTACTACACTAGCATTGTCCGCCTCTGCGGACTAACACAAAATTAAGGTTTTCAACCCACGGAGGTGGGTAAAGTCTCGTGTAGCCGCGATTTCTAATCGCCTTTTCAAACAGCCTCTTAGAACGAGCGAAAAAAACTATTTATTGATAATCAGTTGGGTAAACCCACTTAAACTGAATCATCCCGCATTTATGCAACACAGAAAACTGCTATAGGAATCCGATTTGATTCCTGAAAAAATCTAAGTATATGTAGTGGCGTGGCAAGCAAAAAAATTGTGCATGAGACGTAGGTTGGGTGGAGCGGAGCGCAACCCAACATCCTGACATCTGTTGGCTTTGGCAAAGCCTCCAACGCCACTTGCTACAACGCTCTTAACCCGCGCAACGCAGTGGCTCCCCAACCGACAATTTTTTTACAACATTTTAGTCTTGACACGCCACTACAGTACCTAATTTTGTTCAAAAATCAAATAGTAATCCTATATATTACTAGATAATCAACGGTTCAAGTTCACGATTACGCCATTGCCGCTGATACCATTCGGCAACCAAAGGACGGACAATAAACTTAGGCTGTCCATCACCTTTAACGTCAATGCGTAAACTTGAATAAGGTCGTCGCTTCTGAGAACCTTGACCGTTGCGACCAATGAAGAGATGCGATCGCGCCACTAATCTATTCTCTTCCATCAAATCTGCTCCCTCAATCCGCTGGCGGCGCAAACTAAACCCGCTACCACCACAAATAATCCAATGGATGTAAGAATCAGCGTGTCCTGTATCCATTGTCTCAAGGTGTTCCAAGCAGTGCGCGTGACCGTTTAATACCAAATCTACCAAAGGACGCCCCTGAGTTAGAGAACCTATTTCTTTCGCTACCGCATCCAGCACATCACGTAGGCGATCGCGAACGATCAAAGTTTGTGCTTGTTGCCACTTCGTCGCCTCAGTTACATAAGGTGGATGATGGAAATAAATTACCCTTCCCCGAACTTCAGGATTATTCCAAGATGCAATTAATCTTTGCTTGAGCCACTCCAGTTGTTCGATATCAGTCAGCGTTGTTTTATTCGTGGCTAGTTGTTTATTGATATCAACAATAATTTCTTCAATTTGTGACATCTTGGCGTGGAAGTCGTCTAATTGGTCGGCTTCGCTGGGGTTTTCGGGACGAAGCTTTGATGAATTTTCAATGATTTGCAGCTTTTCTTGCTCTAAATCTTCACGGCGTTTTTCTAAGAGTTTGCGATCGGCATCACCCTCTTTTGTTTTAGGCAGCGGTGGTGGATCGTTAAATGTGTTAGAATCTAAAGCAAAGAAATCAATACCGCCATAGCGAAAAGTGTAGTAGCGATTGGGAAGACGGGTAAAGTGCCCAGGTTCATAGCAAAGACAACGACCCGTATCTGTCTTGGCTGTGTAGTATTCATCTAAGTGGCTGGCTAACTCTCCCGGAAGCTGAAACGCCTTAAGATAGTCCAGAAATGCTCGTGCATAAGCGTCACCTGTTCCTGAGCCATGCAAGCCCACATCTAAGTCTAAGCGCGATCGCAACAGGCGACGAATGGGTAATGTTGTTAGGGATGCCAAGCTCAATAAAATTGGCAAGTTATAGTAATCGTGATTTCCTGGTACTGGTAAAATGGGCAGCTTAAAAACCATCTGATCGTAAGCAATCTGTTTGGAATGCTCTGTGTCTAAGATAAACTCTTGGTAAGGCTGGATAAAGTTCTGTTGATAGTATTCACTCGACCCCACTAAATAGATCACATCCCCGGTATGCAGCATAAAACGGGATTCTTTGTGATGAGGCAGCATAAGTTCAGCCACCTGTCGCTGCGGATTGTGACCCCGGTGCTTACCAGAACCACTATCACCTACAACTAAAAATGAGAACTCAGAATTGTCTGTTTGACCATCCTCCAACACCAGCCGAGTTTGGTCGATATTCCGTTCCACAATTAACGGATCTTGCCACCGTACTCGCTGATTCATTTTACGGATTTTGTTAGCGATCGCCGGATCGGATACAAGTTTCAATGCCATTTACTCCTGAATTTTTTACAAGAGATGACGGAGGAGGGGGAGCAAGGGAGAAGAGTTTTCCCCTCCGCACCCTGCACCCCGCCCCTCTGCCTCTTTTCAATGCCCAATGCCCTCATTCTTCTGCTATCTCTTTCATCTCAATAGTCAGATTAGGGAGTCCTTCTAGTTTTTCTGTAGGTTCAATTTCTTCTACTAATGGCACAAAAATTCGTAAGCCTGCTGGTACACACTTAATTTCTACCGGTGTTGTGCCCACTATTTCACCATCTAAAACAACCTTTTGTGGTGGGTTAGTCGTAATTTTAAATTGTTTGGCTCGCAGGAAACCAATATCATTACGTTCGGCGGCGTTACCTGTAGAAGCCGTTTGAAAGAGATGAAATGTAGCAGCGATCGCTCCTGCTTTGTTAGCTGGAGCTACAATTGTTAAATCTAGTAACCCATCATCATAAATCAGACCTGCTGGCCCCTGAGCTAAGACTGAAGTGGCAGGCGCGGCATTTGCGACTGTCACCGCACAGGCACTAGTTTTAATAATCTTGTCTTCAGTTTCAATTTCAACATCAAAATTATGTAAGTTTCTTAATTGCTGGATGCCTGCTAAGATATATGCCATCATTCCAAAGCGATTCTTAGCATCGCGGTCTGCCAATTCTACAGTTTCAGCCTCAAAGCCAATACCTGCTAAGAGCACCATTGGCCGGTCGTTGCAATAGGCTACGTCTACATGGCGGGTTCCTCCCTGCAAAATTGTCTCACACGCACCTGCGATCGTGTCAGGAATTCCTAAAGCTGTGGCAAAAGCGTTTGCTGTGCCGCGAGAAATGATCCCAAATGGAATATCAGTACCCACTACAGCCGCCGCCGCCGCTGAGAGAGTACCATCTCCCCCCGAAGCAATGATTGCATCTACCCCTCGTTCTATCGCTTGATATGCCAGTTGATCGGCGTCAATTTCTTCAGTTGTGAGATAAATATCTAGGTCAATATCTGGCTCTAATATTGCCCGAATTTCTGCCAGTTCTATATCTGGGTCGCCCTGACCCGCAACAGGATTGAAGATTAGACAGGCGGAACGATTCATAAGGTATTACAACTAAGCTTAGATCATTAATGAAGATACCAAATTATTCTTAGCATTCCTGTAAATTTTCAGCTTCCCTTTTGAGGCTGAGTTTTCTGGATATATTGACCCGCATCATGCACCATATACCTCTTGCAAAAGTCCCTAATACCCCATCCCTTACTCCCCTTTACTCCCCAATCCATCGGCTACCGTGTACACACAAGTCTGAAATAGCTGAAAAACCCAAGGTTTTACCCCACCCTAACCCTCCCCGTATGTATTGGGGAGGGAACTAGATTTCTTTTTCCCCCCAATACATCGGGGGGATTAAGGGGGGTAATTTGACTTGTGTGTACACCGTAGAATCCATCGGGGGAGGGTGAGAGTGGGTTAAAACTGACACGAAATTCACAGCTACCTACTTAGTTGAGCTTTACCAATATTTTTGTTAAGCCATTACCTAACTGCTCAACAGATTCTTGCTGTTTAGGATCTTTTAACGTGCCATCAGGATTGAAGGCTTCGTAAGCTTTGGGTACGGCTATCTGGTCGGGAAGTACCAAAACTTTGATGTTTCCTAAAATAGACCGCAGGTGAACCAACCCTCGCAAACCACCAAGGGCACCAGGGGAAGTACTCAGAATGGCAGCAACCTTACCAGCGAAAGCTGCTAATGGTGCTTCATTTGGTGCTGGACGGGATGCCCAGTCAATGGCATTCTTGAGAACTGCTGTGAGTGAACTGTTATATTCCGGCGAAGCAATCAGCAATCCTTGATGAGAAATCAGCAAATCCTTGAAAGTACGGGCGTTGGCAGGTAGTCCTTGTTGAGCTTCCAAATCTTCATCAAACAGAGGTAAAGGCAAATCGCGGAGGTCTATATAAGTAACTTCTGCGCCTGCTGCCTTCGCGCCAGTAGCCGCGATTTTTACCAGTTTTTTGTTGTAAGAATCTATACGGGTGCTGCCAGCAAAGGCAAGGATTTTAGGTGTAGATGCCATAGTTCTAGGTTGAATGGGAAGGATTGGCCAGTTCAGCTGCATTATCCTGTTTTCAGGCGATCGCTATTTGCTACCTTTAGAGTTTCTTTAGAAACTTTCTCGTTATGGCGAATTGGTCAGACTCTTACCTCGGCAAGTTACCGAGGTCTAAACCCGGATTTCTCACCACATCTCTCAAAACCTTGTGCAGGGGAGCAGGGGAGCAGAGGAGCAGGGGAGAGATTTGTACAACAAGTTCTTTCCCCTCTGCCCCTCTGCCCCTCTGCATTTCAAGCTTGTGAGAAATGCGGGTAAAGCCCCGTCCAACGAGCGACGGCTTTTTGGTAGAATAGCGGCAAATTTCTGTTGTTCTAAAAATCTAGTGATTGAGATTTTAAGCAATACAATATAGGTTCACATATCTGTGAAACCCTACACATTTTTTCACATCCCATAAACGACTTCCAAATCAAAAAAATACCGACAAGATTGGATAATTTATTTTTTGTAAATACCGAAAAATGTTAAAATACAGTAACTTGCTAAGTTTACCGTATTTTGTGCAAAAACCTATAAAAAATACTTGATATATGAATATCAATACCCAGTGGATCAAAACAGATGTACTTGTCATCGGCGGTGGTACAGCAGGAACAATGGCAGGCATCAAAGCAAGACAAGCCAATCCTGATGCAGATGTGCTGATTTTAGAAAAGGCTAACATCCGTCGCAGTGGTGCGATCGCAATGGGTATGGATGGAGTGAATACCGCAGTCATTCCCGGTCATTCCACACCAGAACAATACGTGCGCGAAATCACCCTAGCTAACGATGGTATTGTCAACCAAAAAGCCGTTTATCAAACAGGCAAATTAGGTTACGAAGTCATCCAAGAATTAGAAAGCTGGGGTGTGAAATTTCAAAAAGATGCCCAAGGCAACTATGATTTAAAACAAGTGCATCGTGTGGGTAAATATGTCTTACCCATGCCAGAAGGTAAAGACCTCAAAACAATTCTTACCCGTCAAGTTAAACGCCACAAAGTCAAAGTCACAAACCGCGTCATGGCTACCCGTGTGTTAGTCAAAGCCGGACGTGCTATTGGTGCGGTGGGATTTGATGTCAGAAACGGCGATTATATTGTCATTCAAGCTAAAGCAGTCATCTTGTGTACAGGTGCTTGTGGCAGATTGGGATTACCTGCTTCCGGCTATCTCTACGGCACTTATGAAAATCCTACCAATGCTGGAGATGGCTATTCAATGGCTTATCATGCAGGTGCAGAACTTAGTAATATTGAATGCTTTCAAGTTAATCCTTTAATCAAAGATTACAACGGCCCCGCCTGTGCCTATGTTGCTGGGCCTTTTGGCGCACATACAGCTAACGCCGAAGGAAATCGCTTCATTAGCTGTGACTATTGGAGTGGTCAAATGATGTTGGAAATCTGGAAAGAATTAAACTCTGGAAAAGGGCCAGTCCAACTCAAAATGACCCATCTTGATGAAGATACAATCGCTGAAATTGAATCCATATTGTGGGCGAATGAACGACCAAGTAGAGAACGCTTTCATCAAGGTAGAAATGAAGATTATCGCACTCACGGCGTAGAGATGCACATTTCCGAAATTGGCTTATGTAGTGGTCATAGTGCCTCTGGTGTGTGGGTGAATGAAAATGCTCAAACAACCGTCCCAGGTTTATATGCAGCCGGAGACATGGCTAGCGTTCCTCATAATTACATGATTGGGGCATTTGTTTTCGGTCGCATAGCTGGAACTCATGCCATTGAATATATTCAAGATTTAGATTTTATCGAAGCAGATACAGATTTTTTAGAAGCTGAAAAAGCCAGAATTTATGCACCTTTAACTCGCCCGAATGGTGTACCTCACACCCAAGTAGAATATAAATTAAGACGCTTAGTTAATGATTATCTGCAACCACCCAAATCAGGTAATAAAATCGAGATTGGTTTAAAACATTTTGTTCAATATCAAGAAACATTAGATTTAATGGGCGCTCGTGATCCCCATGAATTGATGCGTAGTCTAGAAGTGCATTTTATTCGCGACTGTGCAGAAATGGCAGCCAGAGCATCATTATATCGCCAAGAGACTCGTTGGGGTCTTTATCATTACCGCTTAGATTATCCAGAGAAAAATGATGATGAATGGTTTTGTCATGTCAACTTAAAGAAAAATGAATCAGGACAAATGATATTGTTTAAGCGTCCTGTAGATCCTTACATTGTGGAAGTAGATGCAGTCAAAGAAGTCTATAATGTTGCCGTTAAGTGAGAGAATGTTTTCAAAGTTTTAGGAGAAATGTTTTTCACCTTTATTTTGACGTGATACAGAGATGTTTCCTTGATAAGCTGCCATGCATCTAGTTTTTTAGCTGACTCTAGGCTATGGAAGGGTTTTAGACCCAAAATTATACAATTTAAATGCACGACAGCTTATTGAATATCACAATTATGGGTAAAATAATTTTTGATTAATCGCCAGCGATCTGAAAAATCAGTGTCCCCTGGTGGTAACGTCCAAATACAGTGTATGTGGTTTGGTAATATGACAGTGGCATCTACAATAAATGGAGATTTGCTCATTACTTCTCTGAATGCTTGTCTTAACAGCAGAATATTCTCTACATTACAAAGAAACTCCCGGCGGTTATGAGTAACAACGGTAAAGAAAAATGTACCTCCTTCTATTTTGGCTCTGCGATATTCCATAATGCCTATAAACAACCTAAAATCATGAGATAATTGATGCAAGCTTACCCCATTTATTTGATCGTTTAGCAGTTGTCAGTACAAAATCATAGAGTTATTTTATGGCTTTAATCAATCAAAGAATAGATGTTCCTGTCATCGTTGATGAATCAAAATGTTTAGAAAAATGTACAGCCTGTATTGAAGTTTGTCCTTTGGATGTGTTGGCTAAAAATCCAGAGACGGGGAAAGCTTATATGAAATATGATGAGTGTTGGTTTTGTCTACCTTGTGAAAAAGAATGTCCAACTAATGCAATTACTGTACAAATTCCATTTTTGCTGCGCTAGTTGTGTAAGGTTATTAACTTGTTTGTAACCAAACTATCTTAGCTTGCAACTTTTTCTAAAAACCTATCAAAAGTATTCATGCTGATTAAATCATTTTCTAGCAATACTCTACGAACAGCTACCAAATGTACAGGCTGAACATACGCTTGCTGTTCGTAAGGCGGTAAGATGACTAAGGTTCCCGATGATGGATACTGATAGACTTGTTGAGAGCCAGTTGTTGCTACTTTTGCAAAACCTGCCTTTAAAAGCAATTCTTCTAGGTCAATAAACTGAATATTTCTAACCATTACGACGAATCACTCCCTTTAACTGCTTATGCTCTCTGGGTCGTTTCTTTTTTACCATTAATTAAGTTTACCTGAATCTTTCTTATCATCCTGCAAAAGTTTTCGTTAGATTGCAATCACTACTACTGGAAAGTAGTGGTAAAATAATTAACCATTTCTATTAGGATTCAAAATGTCTACAAGTAATAATTTGGAATTAAACCAATGGCTAGAAATGTTGCGATCGCCTGATATAAATGATCGGATAGTAGCTGTCAAAACTTTGCAGCATCTAGGCGATGACGAAACAATAGATGCTTTAATTATCGCTTTGAAAGATGAAAATGTTACTGTTCAGAAAATAGCAATATCTGCCCTTTGGGAAATTGCTAATCCTGTTGCAATCCCGGCTTTAATTGAATGCCTCGGTTCAGCAGATACAGATATTCGCACTGAAGCTGCATCAGCATTAAATGAGTTAATTACACAAGACGAATTGTTACTTTTACTAGATAAACTTCAAAGTAATGATGTAAATCTTCAATTAAATATTTTGGTGCTTTTGCGGAAGATACATGATATTCAATCTTTGCCATATATTTTGCCATTTTTAGAATCAAAAAATCCTGAGTTAAGAGAAGCAGCCGTTACAACACTGCGATATATCAATCAACTAGAAAAATGTCCACAAGCTTTAAATCTAATCTTTGACGATGAAGCAAGTGTACGTCGTGCTGCGGCTTCAACTTTAGAACATTTACAAGATACAGAAGTGATTACAATCCTTTGTCAAGCACTCACAAATGATAGTGATTGGCAAGTTCGCCGGAATGCAGCTAAATCTCTGACTATTCATGCAAATAATCAAGCAATTTCCGCATTAGAAATAGCTTTAAATGATGAACATTGGCAAGTGAGAAAATCAGCAGCACAAGCTTTGCAAAAAATTCCAGATATTCAAGTTATGCCGAGATTAATTCAAGCATTAACAGATGAATATGCAGATGTACGTAAAGAAGCAGTAATTGCTCTAGGAAATTTAGCTCATCCCAACGCTATCAACCCCCTACAACAAGCCTTAGATGATCCTGATAAAGAAGTATCTATCCAAGCGCAACGAGCGATTCAAAAGATTCAAACAGATACAATAGTCTCAAGGGAGCAGTAAATAACTAAGGGAAAACGCAATGGGAAATCCATTTCCTGGAATGAACCCGTATTTGGAACAGCTAGAACTTTGGCATCAAGTTCACTGCTCATCAGCAATATTTATCAAGTGGAGCTTATCGACAACACAACGATAATTTAAATCTAAATGCTGCACCTCTTTGAACACTTGCAAAAAATCATCTGTATCTTTTGTAAATACTCCTAGCGTTAAATGCGGAATAAATGGTATATTGCTTTTATAATATTCGGCTAATATACCTGCATATAATTCATTATGTAATTTGACAATATCTACATTTCCTTCTTCAACCATTAAAAACAGGTGTTTATCCCATGATTTTTGCAATCCTTTTAAAGAAATAGGAAATGTTTTCCACTTACTCAAGATACTATGAGTATGCATAATGAGATTATTTTCATTGATAGATTCGATTATGGGAAATACAAGTGTAATATGTGGTTCAATTAAACCAACTTGTGGGTCATATTTCTGCCTTATTTGCTGGATATGCTTTATGTTAATATTCGGGTAATGTACAAGTGCGTAAGACATACTGATAAAATATCAAAACCGAGAGAATGTTGGGTTTTGCAAAGCCTCAACCAATCTATAATTATTCTTAACTAAGTATAGCTTTAACTAAGTTCGTAGTGAATATAGTCAAACAAACTTTGCGCTCCTCTGCGCTCAACTCCGCGCCCCTCTGCGTTTAAATTTGAATCCTCAATTGACCACGAATTTACGAAATTGTGTACTAAGCTTCTCCTAACCATGTCTGATCACCAACCCCCATTTCAGCAATCAGAAATTAATGATCCTCGTCAGCAAAAAGTAGTCCAACTTCTCAAACAGGTTATCGAACCAACTTTAAAAAATGACATCGTTAGCTTAGGAATGGTACGAAATCTCCGTATAGTTGATGACTATATTTACTTGCGTTTATATATCGGTTCCCATCAGCAGCAATTACAGACAGAGATTCAATCTAAATTATCATTTATAACTTGGTGTAAAAAAACTTATATTCAAATTTGTACAATTCCTGGCGTTAAAATCACCCTAGCGGTTTCTAGTGGTAAAGGTGGCGTAGGCAAATCAACAACAGCCGTCAATATAGCGGCCGCTTTAAAATTACAAGGTGCAAAGGTTGGACTACTAGATGCTGATATTTATGGACCTAATGTGCCGCAAATGTTGGGTTTAGGACAGGCTGAGATTCAAGTAATTCATACTCCTACAGGTGATAAATTTTTACCTCTAGAAGTTCAGGGAATTAAACTGATGTCAGTTGGTTTACTTGTAGAAGAAAATCGTCCTTTGGCATGGCGTGGCCCTGTGTTGCATAAAATTATCACTCAATTTTTGCAAGATGTGGAATGGGGCGAATTGGATTATTTATTAATAGATTTACCTCCCGGTACAGGTGATGCTCAAATCACAATTATCCAAGAAAGCCCTGTTTGTGGAGTAATTCTCGTGACAACTCCTCAGCAAGTAGCGATCGCAGATGTCCGACGCAACATATATATGTTTCGCCAAGTGGGTGTTCCTGTTCTTGGCATCGTGGAAAATATGAGCTATTTAATTTGTGGTGATTGTGGCGCACGCACGCCAATTTTTGGCAGTGGTGGCGGCGAACAACTCGCAGCAGAATTACAAGCGCCACTGCTGGGGCAAATTCCCATTGATCCCAATATTTGTAGCGGTGGTGATACTGGAAATCCGATTGCAATCAGCGTAGGCGAAGCCAGCCGGAGGCATCGCACTTCGCCTGCAAGTGAAGTTTTTGTCCAAATTGCTACTGCGCTGAACGCAACTTTTACTAATTGCAGACAATTTGATTGAATTGGGGATTGGGGACTAGGAATTGGGAATATTCTGTCCAGTCGTCAAGACTTGGGCTGCGATCAAATTCAGCATTGGAAAAGTCACTGATCTAATAACGTCTGTTCCTTGAAACACAGCTTCTTCATACAGTCCATCTACCAGAGTCAGCAAGGTAATTCGGGCTTGAGCAGCGTCAACAATCCAATATTCAGGAATACCCCGTGCTGCGTACTCAGAACGCTTATAGCGATAGTCTCTATCCTCATTTACCTTTCCCGGAGAGACTACCTCAACCACCATTACTGGAGAAGGCATATCTGGAGTGATTGTAGCCCGTCCTCCTGCGATCGCTTCTAATAACTCCTGTGTCAAGATCATCAAGTCAGGTAGTCGCACACGAGTCCGGTTGCCTATGACCACAAGTTCTGTATCTTTATGGCGGATAAGTTGAATCGGGACAAACTTGAGAAACTGTGAAAGTAGATAGAGAGAGATTAGGTTATTTCTATCACTTTCCGGTGGCATTTCAACCAACTCTCCATCCACAAGTTCGTACTTAACATCTGTGCCATCATCGTAGGCAAGATATTCAACCAGAGTGAGTTTATTGACTGCTGTGGTCATAAACTTTTTTACTTAATTATCACTCCATAACCTATATTTTGTGTCTTGATATAAAAGTCAAGATTTGACTTTGGTTGCCTCCAGCAGCTTGATGCTGGCATAAATAGCATCAATATAAGGTGTGGGAATTTGAGTGAGTTTTCCCAATTCTGCCACCGCGCCAACAATCGCGTCTATCTCTGTAGCGCGTCTGGCTTCAATATCTTGTAGCATTGAGGTTTTGTGGGCACCAACGTTTTCTGCCCCATTAATTCGCTGTTCTAAAGTAATGCCAAACTTTATACCCAAATTTTCTGCGATCGCTTGAGTTTCTGTCATCATTTGCCGCGCTAGTTCACGAGTGAGGGGGTAGCGACAAATATCCTCTAGAGTCGCACCAGTTAGGGCGCTAATAGGGTTAAATGCCACATTCCCCCACAACTTGATCCAAATTTCCGTGCGAATTTGATTGCGGATTGGTGCTTTGAATCCTGCCTGTTTTAAAGTCTGTGCTAATAATTGGATGCGTTCTGTTTTAGTACCCTCGATTTCACCGAGAGTAAAGCGATCGCCTTCAATATGCTTAATTACACCTGGTTCAATTATCTCAGTTGCCGGGTAAACTACACAACCGATGGCGCGTTCAGCACCGATACTAGCTTCAATAATCCCATCTGGATCAACAGATTGAATCCGCGTACCTTCATACTCACCGCCATGCTGACGGAAGTACCACCAAGGAACGCCATTTTGGGCTGTCACCACCATTGTGTGAGAATTGTAGAGTGCAGGTAGAAGAGGTGCGATCGCAGGTACACTGTGAGCCTTCACAGTTAAAATTACTACATCCTGTGGCCCTGCTGACTGAATATCGCTAGTTGCCAAAGTTTGAGTAGCAATTTGGCTAGAACCGTCTGACATGAGCAACTTCAGCCCATTTTTTTGAATTGCTTCCAAATGAGTACCACGCGCAATCAGCGTCACTGCTTCACCAGCCAGGGCCAGTTTTGCCCCTAAATATCCACCAATTGCACCCGCGCCAACAATACAGATTTTCATTTTGTCAAAAGAATATGAGTCGTGGAAGACGGTATCCAGTCGCTTTTACCCTCAGCAAAAAGCGGGGTGAGATTTGTAGAAAATGGCATTATCTGAATTAATTATCTATCAGGATTTGCGGTACTGTACTTCGTGGTTGAATTTATCTTGGTGAGACTCAATATTTTGAAAAAATGTCGATCTGACAAATCCCAGATTATGTAATAAGGCAATAGAACGATGATTTTCTACATCAACGTTAGCGCGAAAATTAAGATTTTGGTATGTCTCAACTAAATAATTAATCATGCACTCCACCGCTTCGAGCGCATAACCTTTTCCCCAGAAATTAGGGAAAAACACATATCCAAGCATTGCACTATTATCTCTAGTAATTGTTGCTTGAACATATCCAACGTAGCATTTCTCTACAAGAGAGCAGACAGCCCAGTTCAACCAAATCTCCGTTCCATCTGGTGATTGACGACGTGCCAAAACCATGTAGCGATCGCGAAGCGATTGAACGCTTTGTGGCGGCACATCTTCAATAAAATCGTATATACTCGCACTCTCTAATCCATCAAAAAGCAGTTCGGCATGATACGGTTCTAGTGGTTCTAAACAGAGTCGTTGAGAGTACATTTTCATTAGACATCTCCGAAAATGAATGTAGAGACGTAGCAGTGCTACGTCTCTACAAGGACTCTGGATAACGCATATTTAATTTCTGGAGATGTCTATTTGTGATCTAGATCTGCCCTCACAAGCTAAACAGAATACTTGGACTAACTCATCTTCAATATCAACCTGTAGATGCAACAGTACCCGATATTGATTAACCCTCAAACAGCTAGGCTTTGCATCGCTGACAGCAGGTGTTGATGAACAGATTTTGAGGCCGCTACTATCAATCCAGGCAGGCTATAGTTTTTACAAGTATGCAGTGGCGGTAAAGTCGAACCGTCGAGAGTAGTCACAATCCAGCCAGCCTCTTTCGCAATAAAAGCGAGTGCAGCACTATCAAGAAATTTGCCCGATTTGATGACTGCTCCACTCAAGTCGCCACTGAGAATACCATTAAGATTGGGAATCTGAATATCACTAGAGTAATCGGCCGCTATATCGATTACTTTATATCGATCTTTTAGTAAATGAGCAATAGAATTCATTCCCCATCCCAACAAAATAGCAGGTTGAGCGGATGTTATATGTAATGGGGCACAGGCTTCTAAGCTCATCTCCAACGTCCCTTTAAAAGCACCTTCACCTCGAAGGGCGTAAAAATAAATGTTTTGGGCAGGAGAAATAGCAATTACTGCTTCAAAGTCATCCGAATTTAGAATACTGAGAATAATTTGGTAATTAGAATGTCCATCCATGTAAAACTTCGTGCCATCAATCGGGTCGAGTGTGACTAAGTAATCGCCTTCTGAACCGAGTTCGTTAGACCGAAAATACTTGGTATTATTAGAACTTTCATATTCTTCACCATAAAAGCGAATATCTGGGAAAGTGGCCAGTAATACTACTTCTATTAGATTTTGAATAGCCACATCTGCATCAGTAAGGGCAGCAGCAAAAAAGTTTTTTGCTTGTTCTTTGGCAGGAAGTGCAGCAATTTTTGGTTGCAGAAAATTGGCATAGGCTGCTGCTACTTTGAGATGGGGGAGTAAAGTCTCTAAGATTAATCGAGTAGTTGGTGTTGTAGACATTGCAGCAAACTCCTTTTAGAAATAATCTACCCTTAGTAGGGCGATAGAATTCTATATCTAGACAAAATTACGGTATCATTTGAATGCAATGATACCACCGTTGCTATATTACTCTAATCTGTAGAGCCTATAGAGAAATCGCAATTTTTATTGTATTTTTAAGGGTATAAGAGCGAACGTTAAAACATAGCGAAAGTTACCCTGAGGGATCTTGCTACAGTCAGGCTTGAAATCTCCATCTGAAACTTTCTTCTCTACGAGATGTTCTGTAAGAGTACAATTTTCAATTGTTATGATTGTTTTAGGAAACTTTTTCGAGCTTCCCCTGAGTGAATTTGGATAGCTTGTGACGTTTGAGTACTGAAGATGCGCCCAGAGTGCCGAGGACTAGTAAGCTAAAAATAGAAGTGGATTCAGGGATGGTGATTATGCTCGCAGAAAAACTAATGGGTAACTGACTATCTTCCAATCCCAAATTTTCAAAACCTGGTATGATTGGCGGTGCGGAAAAAACCTCTAAATAAGTTGGTGTCGGCAAAAAACTCGCGAAAAATGGATTAGAATAGTTTCCTGCCGAAGTAGAATACCCAAAACCATCACCTGTTAACTGCTGAGTATTAAGACTAATTAAATTATCAACATTAAAAGGTTCGTTTCCTGGTATAGGAGTCCCGGCGGGTTGCAGACCAGTAATTGTTTCACCATTTCGTGTACCAGTAATTCCCGAAATCAGGTAAAAACCCAAATCGTTAGGGGTGTCATTAGTGGTAAAAGTACCGTTTGCCAATATGCCATCACCAGAATAATTCCAGTTCCAATTTAAAGCAGAGGCGGTTTGCATTTTCCCGAAAGCGAATCCAGATACGGTGGTGAGGGCTATAGCAGATAGAACTAGATTTTTCATGGAAGTCGTTAGTGCGATCGCGGATATTCTAAAAGTTTCCCATGTATTATACGGAAATTGGGCATCACTTCCCATTCCCTACTTACATAGCCACGCCAAAGCATCATCAACATTACTAACCTGCTCTCCTGGCGGTATTGCTGGGCGATTTACCATCACAACCTTTATGCCCAGTTCTCGCGCGGCAATAATCTTGGGTTTTGTGGCATCGCCACCGCTATTTTTACTGACGATGGTATCAATGTCGTTGTGAATCAGGATTTGTCTTTCATTATTGAGAGTAAACGGCCCGCGATCGCACAATACCATCCCCGGCGGTACTAAAGCATCATCGCCAGGAGGGTCAATCATCCGCATCAGAAACCAAATTTTCTCTAGGTGAGCAAAAGCTGCGAGTTCTTGCCTGCCAACTGTCAAAAAAACGCGCTGTGCCTGGTTTTGCAGGGTTGTTGCTGCGGCTTCAACGCTCTCAACTTCAATCCAGCAATCGCCACTGACTTTTTCCCAAGGCGGACGAATTAACATTAGACGGGGTACTCCGACTTCCGTTGCCGCATTTGCCGCATTGAAGGAAATCTGATTAGCAAAAGGATGGGTTGCATCAATTAATAAATCGATTTGCTCCCCCCGCAGATAGCTAGCCAATCCAGCCACACCACCGAAGCCTCCAACCCGTAAATCGCCCAAGGGTACTGACGGTTCACGGGTGCGACCAGCTAAGGAGGTGATTACTTCTAACCCTTGGATAGTCGCAACTTTGGCAGCTAGTTCTGCTGCATCTCCCGTCCCACCCAGAATCAAAACGCGCATCATTAAGATAAAGGTGGAATTTTTGCTAAAATGCCCTTCTTCATTCCTTCTGGACGCTCTGACCAAGGCAGTAAACCATCTGCTTTACCATAGTATTGACTAGCACATTGCAGTACCGCAAAAGCACTACCATCAACGGCTAAGTCGCCAAATAAATATGTTAATTTGCCTTTGGCAGCAAAGGCGACTACACAAGAACGATTACAAGCACTCATACATTCAACTTCCTGAATCGGGAATTCATCTCGTAAGTCCCAATCTTGTGCAAGCTGCTGAAGTTGGTTTAGAAGTTTTTGACCACCACTTTCACCGAAAGGTTTGCCATTTTGCCAAACACTGGCACAGGTTTTGCAAACAAATAAAGTATGTTCCGTAACACCCAAGGGAGTGGTTGGGGAAATATTTACAGTAGTAGTCATCTGTACCTCGCAGATATGTGAAACTGATAAATCTATTTCGGCGGGCATCCTGACTCACTCAATTTGGGATTTTCGATTACTGAGTTCCTTAATCTCAAATTGGTTCACAGTTGCGGGACAGCGCCGGATTTGCACCGAACTTTCCCCGTTACCTCTGGTAGCTGACTCCCACCAGAACCGAATAACCTTATCGATCATACACTACGCTCATCTGAGAGTAAGAAATGTCGTGTAGATTGAGTAGTGAGGTGAAAAACCAGCTTAAAATAGCCCATTAGACGTCGTTTGGATTGCGCGGAGCGCCACCCAACCGACAATTTTTTTGCAACATTTTAGCCTTGCCACGCCACTACTAATTGGCACATCTATTCGTCAATTTGACCAACGCGGCGGATATTCAAAATATCGCTCATTTTCTTAATTTGGACGAACACTTGCTCTAGTTGCGAGCGATCGCGTATATCTATTCCTAAGTCCATCAATGCAGGTTGACCAATAGAGGTTTTCACCTGGGCATGGCGGACGTTGATCCCTTGGTCACTCAACCGTGACAAAATATCCTTTAGTACCCCTACACGATCTAGAGCTTCAATTTGTACATCCACTGGGTACGTGTGCGGACGACCACTATTTTCGGCGCCTGGGTTCCATCTAACTGGTACTAAGCGTTCATACTCCACACACTCCAGATTATGGCAGCCTTGGCGATGAATTGAAATCCCCCTACCTCGCGTTACCACACCAATAATCGGTTCGCCAGGAATCGGGGTACAACACCCAGCTAAATAATACACCAACCCTTCCACCCCAAAAATTGGCGAATCTGTGGAACGTGAGGTAGTTGGAGGTGCATCTCGCAAAGCTTTTGATGTACTCGGTTCTTTGGGGATAAATGGCGACACAGTGGCAACTGGTTGTTGTCCTTTCGCCACTTCTCGCCAGCGATTTAGCACTAGGTTCAGCGTAATTTCTCCGTAACCCAAACCAGCAAGTAAATCGTCAACACTGTGATAGTTGCACTTTTCAGCAACAATTTGCATCGCATCCGACTTCAGCAAACTATCAAAACCAGTTTTACCAAGTTCTTTTTCTAACAACTCCCGTCCACGGGCGACATTTTCTTCCCGGCGCGATCGTTTGTACCATTGTTTAATCCGATATTTCGCCGCCGAAGTTCTGACAAAGTTCAACCAATCTAAACTTGGATGGCAGTTCTTTTGGGTTAGAACTTCTACAATATCGCCATTTTGCAGCCGCGTTGACAGTGGCACCATTCGCCCATTCACCCGCGCCCCTGAACAGTGGTTTCCCACTTCTGTATGAATGCGATAAGCAAAATCTACAGTTGTAGCACCAGGACTTAAAGGAACAACATCCCCCTTAGGGGTGAAGACATAGACATCATCTTCAAATAGATTGTCCTTGACACTATCAAGATATTCTTGTGCATCCTTGAGATCGGTTTGCCATTCTAGCAGTTGCCGCAGCCAAGTAAACTTGTCATCTGTCCCTGTCAAATGGCTAATACTAGAACCACCTGTTTCTTTGTACTTCCAATGGGCGGCAATCCCGTACTCGGCAATGTGATGCATTTCGATTGTCCGAATTTGCACCTCTAAAGGACGGCCAGTTAATCCAATTACCCCAGTGTGCAATGACTGGTAACGGTTAGGCTTTGGTAGTCCAATATAGTCCTTAAATCTCCCAGGAATTGGGCGAAAAGCATCATGAACCACCGCCAACGCCCGATAGCAATCTTGATTAGTTTGAACAATAATTCGCAGCGCCGCCAAATCGTAAATTTCATGAAATTCCTTTTGCTGCCGATGCATTTTTTGATAAATGCTATAAAGGTGCTTGGGACGACCACTGATATCTTGAAAGTGAATTCCGGTTTGCTGCAAACGTTCTCGCAAAATGTCTGTAGCTTTGGCCAGTTTCTCTTCTCGCGCCGTCCGTTTTTCGGAAACATACTCCTGCATTTGGCGAAAAGCTTCTGGTTCCAAATACTTAAAAGCCAAATCTTCCAGTTCCCATTTTATCCGCCAAATCCCCAAGCGATTAGCTAAAGGCGCGAAAATATCTCGCGTTTCTTGGGCACTGCGGCGGCGGCTGGCTTCTGACATGTATTGTAAAGTTCGCATATTATGCAAACGATCTGCCAATTTCACCACAATTACCCGAATATCTTGCGCCATTGCCAAAAACATCCGCCGGAAGTTTTCGGCTTGGCTTTCGGTTTTGCTGGTGAAATTAATCTTAGAAAGCTTGGTCACACCTTCCACCAATTGCCGCACTTCTGGGCCAAAGCGTTCTTCTATTTCTTGACTTGTGACTTCTGTATCTTCGACAACATCATGGAGAAATCCAGCTGCTATCATAGCAGCACTACCCCCCAAGTCACGCAGCAAGTCAGCCACAGCAATGGGATGAGCAATATATGGTTCTCCAGATTTGCGGTATTGACCTTGATGCAGTTGGTAAGCAAATTCAAAGGCGCGACCAATTAATACTGCATCACTATGCCTTCGGTCATCTTCAGCTGCGTCGCTACTTGTCGATGACTCCTTCAAACATTTTTTCAACCATTCCGGAATGGCTAGATCAACTGATGAATTAATAGCTAGACTGCTCATAAAATAGGGTTTAGAGTGGATCGGTAGATAAGTGAAAAATAAATAAAACTGGCAGCATCGCCTTAAGAAGATGCTGTCACCCAGAGAAGGGTAGAAAAAGCAGTGTAAGGATGATTCTCCAATTGCTGATGGTAGTCATCCAGTTTGGGTTTCATGGATCATAAAAAAAGAACAGCCATTGATAGCAAACAAAGCCTCAAACCATGATTTGAGGCTTTTAATGGTGATAAGTCTTTAAGAAAGTTTATTGTAGAAGAAAAATTACTTGACATTAATACTATCTTAACTAGCACTGGATGTCTTTAAACCGTGAGAAATATCTGGCATTCGTAACTTTGTTAGAGCAATTACGCTCCGATGCCACAACAACCCAAATCGTTGCGCCCGAACTGCGGCAGCGTGTAGCCTCGTTGCAGCAATTTTTCGGCCAGCAGATTGTGCCTTTGGCTGATGAAAACTGGCGAGTGCAGTCTTATCAAACGGAAATGAGCAAGCAATTGCGCCTTTTGGCAATAGATGTGATGTTTTTCCAAGGAGCGCGGCAAGCATCGACTGCACAAACGAGACTTCAAACGATTAGCGATCGCTTGACAACCCTCATTCAGTACTGTAATGCTATTCTGCAACCAGAAGCGGAAGGAGAAAAATAACAATTGTTCACCTTTTTCTCTAATTAATCCATCATCTCATTTACAACCGTTCGTGAAAAGTTATTTTGGCAACAAGTTGGAAATGGGAATGGGGCATGGGGCATGGGGGAAACACTTACTGCAACTTCCCTTCTGCTTCCTTACTTTCTTGTGCCCAACAGACATCTCCAAAAATTAATTATGCGTTACCTGAAACCCTTGTAGAGACGCGAATTGTCATGTCTCTACATCTTTTTCGGAAATGCCCAATCCCCAATCCCCAATCCCCAATCCCCAATCCCCAATCCCCAATCCCCAATCCCCAATCCCCAATCCCCAATCCCCTATGCCCCATACCCAATACCTTTGAGGAGAAGATTCATTGTGCGGCGCATATACGCTTCTACTGGCTCGGTTATGGGTTTAAAAATAAGTGCATAGTAGAGTGACCCACTTAAAAGGTCGATAACTAGATCAATGTCCGCATCCTTGTGAATTTCATTTCTAGACTTTGCACGCTTAAGTACTTTAGACAAGGCTTCACGTCGGATTTTAGTATATTTTGTCCAGTAAACCTCTGCAAATTGAGGATTGCTAGACGCGGTACTAATTATCAGGGCAATCGTCTGACGACCAAGGGGACTATCTATTTTTTGGGCGGTATGATTGATGAGGATATCCATATCTCCCCAAAAGCTGCCAGTATCGGGGATCGCTAAATCATCTCTCAGACTTTCGATCGCGTCTGCAACTAGTTCTTCTTTGGAAGTATAACGCCGATAGATGGTTGTTTTACCAACTCCAGCACGAGAAGCGATCGCTTCTATGCTCATATTTTCATACCCTACCTCTGCAAGCAAATCCAAAGTTGCTTGCAGAATCGCTTGGTCTGCGTGGATGCTGCGTGGGCGTCCAGAGGTGCTATTAATTTGCTTACTCATAAAAATATCATCCCTAAGCAATATCTTTTTGGCCATTTACTCCACTGTTGGGCATAGAACATAGCTTCTGGGAAACAAATAAGCCTGATAACCCAATTCTTATGCACGAAAACAGCAGCAATGACCATCCATCTTTAGCATAGGTATTTCTGCCGCTTTTCAGGAAGAACTCTCTTGACCATTTTTATATGATACGCTACCGTAGCGTATGTATACAAAATTTAATTTTAGCTTTGGCGTCGGCGTAGGCTAACCAAGGCATGGTTTGACATTTCTCAGATATTATTTGTGCTAAATAATGGCTACCAACATTAAAGGTTCTAGTATTGACCAATTTGGTTATGTCCACGGGCCGTTGAAGTGGGCGATCGCATTTACGGCTTCCCTTGGTGCAATACTAGAAGTAATTGATACTAGTATTGTCAACGTAGCTCTGACTGATATCCAAGCAACTTTGGGTGCAACAATTAGTGAAGTGGGTTGGGTAGTTAGCGGATATGCGATCGCTAACGTCGTCTTAATTCCCTTATCTGCATGGTTAGGAGATTATTTTGGGCGCAAAACCTACTTTATCTTCTCGCTGATTGGTTTTACGATTTCCTCTATTTTATGTGGGCTGTCCTTCAATCTACCGATGTTGATCGTGGCTCGAATTCTCCAAGGTTTATGCGGTGGTGGGTTGCTAGCGAAAGCCCAGGCGATTTTGTTCGAGACTTTTCCCCCAGCTGAACAAGGTTTAGCCCAAGCAGTTTTTGGCGTGGGTGTAATTGCTGGCCCGGCAATTGGCCCAACCTTAGGAGGATTCTTAGTAGATGGTTTAGGCTGGCGCTGGATTTTCTTTGTTAACATTCCCTTTGGGATCATTGCAGTCCTGATGTCTTTGGCGTTTTTGCCAAAGAATAAAGACAAGAACGATACCCAAAATCAAGCTGTTGATTGGTGGGGAATTGGGTTTTTAATTGTGGCTGTCGGTAGCATACAAACTGTATTAGAAGAAGGCGAAACAGACGACTGGTTTTCCTCTAGTTTCATCGTCTCTCTGACTATTCTCGGTATTATGGGCTTGGGGTTGTTTATTTGGCGAGAACTGAAAACAGATCACCCAGCTGTGGATTTGAGAGTTTTGCGTCACCGTTCTTTAGCTGCGGGAAGCGTTCTCTCATCAGTGGTGGGTATGGGGCTTTATGGCGCACTCTTTGCTGTGCCGATATTCGCTCAGAGCGTGCTGCAATTTACGGCAACACAAACAGGACTATTGTTAGCACCTGGGGCTTTAGCCTCTGCGATCGGGATGATTTTATTAGGCAAACTGACTAGTATAGTTGATGCCAGATTTTTAATTGCGGTCGGCGCTGTCGGCTCATCTGGAGTCATGTTTCAGTTGGCAGCTATTACCCCACAAAGCGGGACAGACGATTTATTTTGGCCATTGGTATGGCGCGGAGCTTTTACTGTATTTATGTTTCTCCCTTTGAGTTTGGCAGTTTTAGGCCCGCTACCCAAAAAAGATATTTCTGCCGGTTCTGGTTTCTACAACCTGACTCGACAACTAGGTGGCAGTATCGGCATTGCCCTACTTACTACTCTGCTTGACCGCAGACAGACTTTTCATCGAGATATCCTGTTAGGAAAACTTAGCCCTTATGACCCAGAAACCAGTCAACGTCTCGACTTGCTCAATGGGGCACTTCAAGGACAAGGCATGGATGCGGCAACAGCGCAACAACAAGCACTAGCTTTATTAAGTCAAACAGTAAATACTCAAGCTGCTGTTTTATCTTACGCAGATTGCTTTCGAGTCGTAGGCATAGGATTCCTTTGCTCATTACCCCTATTATTATTCCTGGGTAAAGGCGGTGCAGGAGTGAAAGCACCAGTCGGTCACTAAGTACAACATTTCATTAATTCATAGCGAATTAACTTTGGCAAAACTCTGCGTACCTACCCTGCGGGAAGGCGTACCCCTACGGGGATCTTGCTACGCGTAGCGTCTCCAAGAGTTGCGCCTATGCGTTTACCTTCCCAGCAGTCGGTTAATTTGTTCTACTAGATTCATCTCATCACAGATGCCTGCGACTATGCCGCAGTGGTCAATATCTTGTACCCTGATATCTGATGGTGATGCTATCATGCTTCTAAAATGCAGCATTTAGGTCATTTTTAAAATACAGCATTTACGATCGCACCTGCGGAATCTGGGTTTTAACATCCCAAAAACATATCTTTTGGGCATTATAATTACTGGTCGCAATTATTTTTCCATCAGGGCTAAAAGCAATTGAATTGACTCTATTAGTATCTTCAAGATTGATTTTTAAATGCTCATCTGAATTAATATCCCACAGACGTATAGTTTCATCTTCGCCTGCACTAGCAATAATTTGCCCGTCTAAACTGAAAGATAATGTTCGTATAGAATTGGTATGTCCTGTTAAAGTTTTTAGAAGTTGACCTGTTTTTAAATCCCATAATTTTATAGTTTTACTTCCCCCAGCAGTGGCAAAAATATTACCATCTGGACTAAAAGCGATTGACCATATCCAAAGAGTATCCGCTTGAAATGCAAAAATTTGTTTCTCTTCTCCTATTTTCCATAGGTAAATTTGACCTATTGAGTCACTTGCCACTAAAAATTTACCGTCAGGACTAAATGCAACACAATGAACTCTGCTAAAAAGTTGAGTAAAAGTTGAATCAACTAAATTCGTTCCGTTAAAATTAACATACTGTAAGCGAGCATTACTAAAATCAGCACCCTTTATTACTGTGTCACTAAAATCTCTCCCTTCCAACGCAGCCTGATCAACTTTCACTGCTAACGTCGCTGCATTCCCGCCAATATAACCCGCTTCATGCTCACTTTTGCCCCGTGTCGCCTCAATAACTTTAATAAGAAACTCGTTATCACTGGAGTTTAGACTAAGCCATGCAAAACGACTCAGCAGGGCTGAGTTAATCAGAGACGTAGTGAAACTATGAATAATCTTGAATATTAAACAGC